>MVQD01000037.1 GCA_002067095.1 Methanoregulaceae archaeon PtaB.Bin056 | reverse complement strand
TCCCGGGAGAAGGGGCACGGTTCGAGATACGGGTTCCGAAAGGGATGTACCGGGGTTTCAGGGTCCCGGGCGCATAAAATCACATGATCAACTGGTCGGGACCCATGCATACAGAGTGAAAACAATGATGATACGCTCCGCTACAGGCCCGACCCATGAAAATGCAAGGAGTCGTTACCCGGGCCAAAAATAGGGCGGGAAGGGAGGGTTCACGTTGACGCCGGTCCCGGCACATACCACCCGGGCAGCACGAAATCAGCCTCTTTCATGTGGGTGGGCCATACGATTACGGGCCGCAGTTCCTGGAGGGTCTCGTTCCATACCAGCTGCTCCATGTAGAGATCGAACTTTGCCTCGCGATAATCATTTGTGAAGGTGATCACTCCTCCCTTCATCGCCTCAATCATCTGCGGCATCGATAGTGCATCGAGTGCGGCATTGACTTTTACCTTATCCCTGGTCCCTGCCTCCTCAACCGCACGGGCTGCGATGTAGACCCCCTCGTAGGTGGACGCCCCCATCATCCCGGGGTATGATCCCCATCTCTTCTGGAAGTTCTCCCTGAATGCGGCCATGTCATCAGCGATATCTCCCCTGGGTATTGCATACGGGCTGAAACGGGTCTCGATTATGGAGTATTCCCCGTATCTTCCGAGACCCTCGTAGTAATCGGGATCGTCGTTGCACTCAACGGCAAGGAAGATGGTGTTCAGCCCGACATCCCTCCTTGCCTGGGTCACCATCGGGATCTGCTCGTTCAAGAATGCGGCAGGATATACCACGTCCGGCTGTGTGGATTTTATGGAGGTGAGTGCGGTCCGGAAGTCCGTCTCCCCCATCTTGAACGTCTCTTCGGCAACGATCACGATGTTGAGATTCCTCTTCATTATGGTATCTTTTACTGCCTTCTGCACGCCTTTTCCGTACGGGCTGTCCTGGACGAGGAGTGCCATGCGGAGGGGCCTTGTGTCAGGGTACTCAAAGCGCATGTTCACTGCGTCCCTGATGATCTCATCGACAAAGAGAGTCGTCTGTTCCCCGTAATCGTCGGTTGTAGGGCAGTAGTGGAACATGGTCCCGGTATCAATATCCGTCCTCTGCGTGATGGTGGGAGTGGAAGCCCCTGTGATGATATAGGGGACGCCGTGCTCGGCCACGATGGACTGGTGTGCCGAGACCACCGCGCTTGAGAAGCCGCCAACCAGTATGTCCACCTTGTCCTGGGTGATCATCCTTGAGACTGCCTTCTGTCCTCCCTCCCTTGTCGATTCGTCATCCCCCTGGATGAGGGTGATGGGAATCCTTGCGTTTTGGTCTTTCACAAAGACGCCGCCCCGGGCATTGATCTCATCGGCGGCAAGCACGGCAGATTGCCAGATGTCCTTCCCGGTGGTGCTGGCCGGCCCCGTCATTGAGGCCACCACCCCGATCTTCACTGTCTCCTGGGGCACGGGCTTCTGTTCCGTACATGCGGCACAGAGCACCAGGGCCAGGAGGAGCGCCACGCACAGGTAATAATACTTCATCGCTTCAATTCACCCCGAAGGATACGCTTATATTGTTACATGCTAACATATATCATGCTATTTGTTAGCAGGGTGCACAGGATGCTCAGGGTCAACGGAGTGACAAAATCTTTCGGCGGTCTTACCGCGGTGAACAGGGTCGACCTTTCGCTCAACGAGGGGGAGATCCTGGGCCTGGTAGGCCCAAACGGCGCAGGAAAGACAACCCTGATGAACCTCATCTCAGGCATATACCGCCCTGATTCAGGGGGTATCATATTCGGGGGGGAAGATATCACCCGCCTCTCCCTTGATGCCGTCTGCAAGAAGGGGATCGCAAAGACATTCCAGCACCCGCGATCGTTCCCTGGGCTTACTGCACGGGAAGCAGTGATGATAAGCGCGCTCTACGGCAACGGCCGCCGCCCGTCAGTGAAGGAGGCGCATGACGAGGCAGAGGAATGCCTCATCAGGGTCGGTTTCCCAGATGCGAAGATCGACAGCTCCATCAGCAGCCTCAATACAATCGAACTCCGGAGGTCGCAGCTTGCAAGGGCCCTCGCATCCCACCCGAAACTCCTTCTCCTTGACGAACTCACTACCGGCCTTACGCCGAGCGAAGGAAAAGAGGCGATGCGTCTCATCCAGGAGATAAGGAACGACGGCCTGACCATCCTCATCATCGAGCATGTCATGCGCATCATCATGGGTGTCTCAGATCGCATCGTCGTCCTTGACCATGGAGAGAAGATAGCCGAGGGGACGCCGGAAGAGATCGCCTCCAACGAGCAGGTCATAGATTCATATCTTGGCGAGCGCTATCACTTCTAACGGGAGTAGAATCTCGTGCTCGCCATTGAGAACCTGAACGTATCGTATTCACACCTCCAGGTGTTGTGGGACGTCTCCCTGCAGGTTTCGAGGGGAGAGGTGGTCACGCTTATCGGATCGAACGGTGCGGGAAAGAGCACCCTCGTTTCAACCATCTTTGGGCTCAACACATCCCCCACAGGGCGGATCCTCCTGCGCGGGGAGAACATTCTCGGGCTTCCCACCTATGAGATCGTTCGCCGCCGCCTTTCACTCGTGCCCGAGAAGAGGGAGCTCTTCCCGCGGATGACCGTGAGAGAGAACCTGGAGCTCGGCGCGTATGTGCGCAGGGATGGTGATGCGCTGGACCATGTGTTTGAGCTCTTTCCCCTGCTCAAAGACAGGCAGGCGCAGAATGCGGGGACTCTGAGCGGGGGGGAACAGCAGATGCTTGCGATTGGAAGGTGCCTCATGGCAGACCCCGAGATCATTGTCCTCGACGAACCATCGCTTGGCCTTTCCCCAAAACTTGTCCATATGGTGCTCGGCACCGTGCAGCGCCTGAACGAGGAAGGCCTGACAATCCTGCTCGTTGAGCAGAACGTGCGAAGGGCGCTTGAGATCTCACACCGGGCATACGTCCTCGAGAGCGGAAGGATCACGAGAACCGGACCCGCTGACGATCTTCTTCACGACGATCAGATAAAAGAAGCGTATCTCGGGATGTAGTCTTTTTTTCTGGATCTTCAGGACTCTTTTTTTCCGGGGGTGATGCACCCCCGGCCCTGCCCCCCGCCTCAACGGCGTCAGGGACCCTGCGCTCATTCCCGCCGAATGGCGCATCGCGAATCACCGGCCAGAATGCGTGCAAGCGGAACTTTCAGAGGGGGGAAGAGGAGTTTCTCCATAACCTGAACGGTGTTACCAGCGTTGCAGGTCCACCTTCACCCCGGGAGAAGGGTCAGGATCTCCTTTTTTTGAGCCTCTTTTTTATCTCATCAGGAAGCGAGACGAGCCCCCGCGGCAGGAAGATGATGATGAGCACGAGGAGGACGCCGATGATGATGAAACGGGCATAGGTCAGGCCTAATGAGTTCAGGCCGTCCCAGAGCAGCGTGACGACGATCGTCCCCACGATCGGCCCTGCAAGCGTCCCGAGTCCCCCTGTGATGGAATAGATGATGGGCCAGAACGAGAGATCGATCCCGAATATCTCGGGCGTGATGTACCCGAAGTGGAATATCTCAAGGCTCCCGGCTATCCCCGTCACAAACGCGCTGACCCCGAACGCGAAGAGCTTGAAAGGCACGGGGTTGATCCCGGCAGCCCTCGCCTCTACCTCGTTCTCCCGGATTGCTGCCAGTGCAAGCCCTATTCTCGACTGGAGAAGGTACCGGAATATAAGGATGATCACGATCGCGATCAGCAACACCAGGTAATATTCGATCATAAGGTACCCGGGAAAGGAGGGTGGGACGAGTTTTGGGACAGGGAACCCGTCCCACCCGCCGGTCACCGGAGCAAGCTGGCTCACGATGAGGGTCTGGATGATCACCGCGAACCCAAACGTCACCATGGCGAGGAACCATTCGCGCAGGCGGACACACGTGAGCCCGATGAGGACCCCGATCAGCGCGGCGAAACAGCCACCGAACAAGAGGGTGACGAGCGGCGGGAGACCCAACTTTACAGCCATCAGCGATGCGGCATATCCCCCGAGACCAAAGAATGCTGCATGCCCAAGCGAGCCCTGTCCGGAGAAGGTGAGGAAGTTCCAGGCTGATGCGTAGATGATGAAGATCAGCATCAGGATGAGGATGGTCAGGTAATAGAGGTTCGATCCGATAACGAAAGGGATCAGGAATGCGAGCACGAGGAGTGCCGAAGTGAGAAGGTGGCGGGGATCGTGCGGGTTGAAGAGTTTCATTCCTCAGCCTCCCCGAAGAGGCCCGTCGGCCTGATCACGAGGACCACGATCAGCAGGATGAAGGACACGGCATCCTTCCAGGAACCGCCGAGAGTAAACGCCGTGAAGTTCTCGACCATGCCGATGGCAAGGCCCCCGATGATGGCCCCCGGGATGCTCCCGAGTCCGCCGAGGATGATGATGGCAAAACCCTTGATGGCAGGGATGGAACCCATGTACGGGTTGAAGACCTGTCCGCTCACCGCCCACAGAGTGCCCGCCGCACCGGCGAGTCCTGCACCGATGCCGAAGGTGAGCATGTCCACCCTCTCCACGTTGACTCCCATGAGCATGGCGCCCCTGCGGTTCTGACTTGCTGCCCTAATCGCCCTGCCGAGCGCAGTCTTCTGGAGGAAGAGGTAGAGTGAGACGAGGATCATTGCCGTGACCGTGATGATGATCAGGTAATCGAGAGGCAGCTGGAGCGGCCCGAGATTGATGAGGATATCCGCAAACGGGCTCCTCATAGACCTCCATTCATCGGTCCAGATGAGTGCTACCAGGTTCTGGAAGATGTAGATCAACCCAAGGCTGATGAAGATCTCGTTCAGTTTTCCGGTCCCGAGAATAGGCCTGAAGCAGAGACGCTCAACGATGACTCCGACGATGATGAGAATGGGAATTGAGCCTACCAGGAGGACGTACGGGTTGAAGCCGCTGATGACAAAGAGGAAGAACGTGATGTAGGTCCCAAGCATCAGGAACTCGCCGTGGGCAAAATTCACGATCTTCATGACCCCGAAGATGAGGTTGAGACCCGTTGCCAGCAGGATGTAGATGCACCCCGAATAAAGGCCCCAGAAGGCAACCTGGCTGAGTATCCCGATGGTCCCGTCCATACAGTAATCCTTCTCCAGTCCTTAAAAAAGATTTAGGAGGATCCAGGAGAATACCAGTCAGGCACCACGAATTCCCTGTCTTTTAAGTTGTCAGGCCAGACGATGAAGGGCCTCGGCTCTCCCGATGCCTGGTCCATCGCCAGCTGCACGACATAGAGGTCGAACTTGCTCTCCCTGAAATCCGGGGAGAACGAGATGACCCCTCCCTTCATGATCTCCATCATCTGGGGCATGGAAAGGGTCGCCAGTGCATCCCTGACTTTTGCTTTGTCAAGGCTCCCGGCTTTCTCGATCGCCTCCTTCGTGATGTACACGGATTCATACGTCGCAGCACCCATCATTCCCGCAAAGCCACCGTACTTCTTGTCAAAGTTGGCGAGGAACTGCCTCGTGGCCATTTCGGTCGAACCCCTCGGGACAGCATAGGGCGAGAACCGGCTCTCCATCACCTGGCCGTCACCGTATACCCCGACGCCCTTGTAATAATCGGGGTCATCATTGTTCTCGATTGCCAGTATCAGGGTGTTGAGGCCGACGTCTCTCCTTGCCTGCTGGGTCATGGGAACGAGTTCGTTCAGGAACGTGACAGAGTAGATCATATCCGGGTTCTTTGCCTTCACCGAGGTGAGTACAGTCCTGAAGTCCGACTCCCCCATCTTGAACGGCTCCTCTGCGATGATCTCTATTCTGAGGTTGCGCGCCGCGATGACGTTCTTCACGGCATCAAGCTGTCCCTTCCCGAACGGGCTGTCCTGGTAGATGACGGCAAGCTTCAGCGGGCGGTCTTCGGAGAACCCGAACTTGCCAATGAGAGCGGGCCTGACCACCTCGTCGACGAACAGGATGCTCGCCTCACCAGAATCATCAGTGTTCGGGCGGTGGAAGAACATGTAGCTCGTGTCGATGTCGTTTCGGTGCGACACCGAAGTGCTCGAACCGCCGGAGATGATATAGGGCACTCTGTACTCCGCGACGATGGCCTGGTGCGCAGAGACTACCGCGCTCGAATAGCCGCCGACGAGGACATCCACCTTGTCCTGGGTGATCAGCTTGGATACCGCCTTCTGACCGCCTTCGCGGGTGGATTCATCGTCACCCTGCACAAGGCGGACAGGGACTGATCTCCCGAGTTCCTTCACGTATATGCCGCCCTTCGCGTTGATCTCCTCCGCCGCCAGTTCTGCGGACTGCCAGATATCCTTGCCGGTCGTGCTGGCAGCGCCGGTCATGGAAGCGACCACTCCTATCCTGACCTCTCCGCCATCACCGGAAGGCTGCTGCTCGGTGCAGCCTGAGCTCAACAGCAGGAACGTAAGGCAGATCGCCAGAAATACAAATAAAACACTCTCGCGCTTCATGGAGACTCACCATGCTATGGCATAGCATGACACACTAAAGACTGCGATGCCGTAGTTAATAGGATTTCCGATGTTGTTCGCACGGATGGGAGATGCCAGGTCAAGAAAACCGGCAGGGGAAGCAATGTGAGATACCAGGGGGTGAAAAAAATGAATCTTCGCCGTTTTGTATGCGGGACTGGATCTGTATTTCTGTCTTCATTGCGGATCAGCTGATGGACCGCCGCCGTTTCTGCGACCTGATTCATGGTTCAGAACCTGTTCTTGCCCGCTCGAACGCGCCATTGGCGGCCGAGGTGCCGCCTCCCGGATGGATTGGTAACACGTTCGCAGCAATGATGGAAGGGCGGCGGCTGCATCAGGCAGGTGGGTGCAGGTGCGGACAGCCCCGGTAAAATGAAGGCAGTTTATCGGTCCTGCCCTTAATAGAGGGAAAAGAGCAAAAGAAGAGCCTGTCAGTGCGACTGGGAAGTCTTTTTCGGAACTGCAGTTCCCGCTTGCGATACCTCCCTTGAATGGAATTCTTCAAGCCTCTCGATTGCGAGCCGGTATGCTTCATCCAGTGCATCCCTGTTCTCCTGCTGCACTTCAGGGGGGAGGTTCCTGACTGCCTGCAGTCCCATGGTGCGGTAGCGGTCCAGGCTGAACCGTGCCGTCTCGACCGAAGACCTGGTCCGTATATGTGTCTCAATGATCTTTGGGAAGAACTCTTCGACGATCATGCGCACTTTCGGGTTCATTCTCTCTCCATAATGTTGTCCCATCAGTCTCTCCTTTTCTCCCTATAAATGTCTCTTTTTGGGAATGAAGACGATCCGGCGGAAATGCACAGCCTCTCCCACTCTGCTGCGTGTGGCTAAAAATCCACGTGCCAGGAATGGATCTATCAGGAGCGCGCTCTGAATCGCCTGCTGGGTCGTCCTGGAAGGGGATAATTCGTGTAAATATGGTGTGAAAAGTCGCGCACTTTATCTGCCAGGTGTGCCGCGGGTGATCACGATGGACCAACACGTTCACAGGCAGGCGCTACCCGGCACGCCGGCCCTCGTTTGGGTCTGCATGATGGAGAACGACCTGCTCACTGATGCAGTCCTCCTTGCTGCCTCCTGCATCGACAGGATAAGCACCTTGACCGCGTCCTCCTGCGATCCTCCACAAGGCCTCCAGTGCTTTTGTATGCAGGCATATGCGATGGCCTTTGTTGCATCGTTTCCAAGGACAAGGAAGTGGCTTCCCTCTCCACGGGACCGGACAGTCCATTCGGGGCCCGTCTTCTCGATGATGGCATACTGTCCGCAGGAGACACAGAGACGCCTCCTTTTGATCACAGGACCGTCCGTCTCGGTTACCTCCCCGATGAGGATACCGTTGTGCGCCCGTATTTTGCACTTGTCGTCCCTTATGGTGATCGCGATGCCGAGCTCCTTCGCGCGGGAATGCAGCTGTTCATCGTTCGTGAGCAGGTTCGAGTTGAGTTCGGATTCGAGCAGGCTGATGCGGGACTCATCACCTTGGAAGGTGATCTCTCTCTGGTCCCCCGCCATCACCGCACCTGTCATCCCCGAAAACGTCATCACCAGGCTCACAGTACCGCACGCCCCCCTTTTGGAATTCCAGAGATGCTCCTATCCCCCCGCATCAGGCGATGGGGGATGGCGCAACCGGCGATCCTGTCCTGCATGCGGATCATCCTTCTCCGAGAAGCAGCGGAGTGCCCGGGGCCCTTGCATCTGCCCCCGGCCGTCCAGGAAGAGATGGCAGCGCATTGCCTTTTCATTTTTGGATCCTCCTCTTATACAGGAGATATGCGACAGCCAGGACAGAAAGGACTGCGATCATTACTCCAATCCCTAGAAGGAGGTTCATGGATATGAGTTCCTTTATCAACTGGGCCCCGACGGCGATCAGTGTGCATCCCGCAAGTGCCCCAAGTGATATTGCCGCGAGTGTTCGTCCTGCCGAGAGCCCTATCATCCTTCCCACGAGGGTCCCCCCGATCCCCCCGCTTCCCTGAAGCGGAAACATCACGAAAAGGGCCACGCCGGCGAAGTAAAAGCGTTCGAGCCATGGTCTCCTGTTCACAAAATCACCGCCTCTCTCCATGAAGTGCTGTATCCATCTCCCCAGAAGGGGGATCTTGAGCGCCAGGTCACAGTTCAGGGCCATGAATATCCCCGCGAGTATGTCCATGAGGGCAATCGACCATGCCATCAGCCACCACGGAAACCCGATTGCAATCCCGAGAGGGATGACACTCTCTTTGCCTGCGGGGGGAAAGACGTATGCAAGCATCAGGCCGCCAAGGAGAAGCGCATTCTCATAAGGGAGCATGAGGAGGCAGATCCCGAAATACGCTCCGCCAATGAGAAAAGGGAGAACAAGGCGGATGATACGCTCAGGGAGGGAGACCTCCCTGTAAGGGCAGATGTCCAGATAAGGTATACGGATGGGGAGGGGCATGCGGCTCGGAGGTAGGTAAATGCGCTGGGTTTTCTGAGGCTCTTGTGTTGACATGTCATCACGCGAATACATTACATTATGGTTGTTCAGCGAACGGTGCGGCAGACCCGTCGATTATTTTAACCAGTGGGGGAAAAACCCCCACTCATGTTCATTGTGGGCCACAGGGGAGCAGGGCTTGGCCTCCCCGAGAATACCTGCAAGGCAATACGCACAGGCATGAAGTGTGCTGATTTCGTTGAGGTGGACGTCAGGATGTCCCGTGACAGGGTCCCGGTCGTCATGCATGATCCCACCCTTGACCGCACCACCAACGTGGCTGGACGCGTATCGGACCTGACCGCGGAAGAACTGGCAGCCCTTGATGCGGGGGATGGGGAGCATGTCCCATCGCTTCTGGAAATATGCCAGGAGGTCAGGGGACAGTGCGGGCTCTTCGTTGAGATCAAGGAGCCCGGGTCCGAGATGGAGGTCTGCCGTATCCTTGAAAGGGAGGCCCCATCCCCGCTCATGGTGGTCTCATTCCATCGCGCATCGCTCGAGATGGCTTCAGAGATCCTCTCCGGCACACACACCGGCCTGATTTATTCGCAACCTCTCCCTGGCGTTTCGACCACGGCTGCCCTTAAGAATATCAATGCCATCCTGCCCAGGAAAGACCTCCTTGATCAGGACCTTGTCGCGGATGCTCAACGGCGGGGTATCCTTGTGATCCCCTGGACCCTGAATTCAGAAGTTCAGTGGGAGGGTGCCAGGGAGCTCGGAGTTGATGGGTTTGTCACCGACGATCCATGCAGTGCCAGGAGATGGAGGGACAAAACCATCTGATACGCAGGCATCGCCTCCATTTCCGCATCTTTTTGGCGCCCATGGGTCAGGGAGGATTCCCCAAAGCCCCCTGTATTTCCCTGCATGAAGGGATTTTTTCTTTTCCCGACAATATGGGCAATCTTTTTTTTCTCTTCGGCCACATCTGCCTAATGACGCCATGGATACCGGAATTCTCCTTCTTGGGGCAGTCCTTGCGGTCACGATCGCCCTCTTCGTGAGCGAATGGGTCAGGATCGACATGGTCGCCATCCTGGCAAGCCTCTCCCTTGCCTGGCTTGGCCTCATCTCCCCAATGGATGCGTTCTCTGGATTTGCGTCGAATGCGGTCATCGCGATGGCGGCGGTGATGATCCTCGGGTACGGCATCGAGCGGACGGGCGTCACATCCCGTATCGCCAATGCCATCATCCGGCATGCCGGGACGAGCGATCAGCGGGTCGTTGCAACCACCTCGATGACGGTGGGGCTCCTCTCGTCTGTACTGCAGAACATCGGGTCGGCGGCGCTCTTTCTGCCCGCAGTGAGGAGGATTGGAAAACAGACCAGGATCCCCGTTTCACGCCTGATGATGCCGATGGGGTTTGCCGCGATCCTCGGCGGGAGTATCACGATGATCGGGTCAAGTCCCCTGATCGTCTTAAACGACCTCCTCAGGCAGTCCGACGCAGCCCCATTCTCCCTCTTTGCGGTCACGCCGATAGGGGTGCCTCTCCTTGTTGCAGGGGTACTGCTCTTTGCATTCGCCGGGGATCGCATTCTCCCGAGGAGGGAGGAGGTGGACAGGAAGACGACTATTGCAGAGATCTGGGGAATAGATCATCCAGTCAGGACTGCAACCATACCTCCTTCCTCATCCCTTGTGGGAAAGACCCGGGAGGAGGCGTTTTTCAAGATACAGTACGACCTTGACCTTCTCGCCATCCGGTCCCTGCGGGAGATCGCTGTTGCACCCTCGCGTGCGACACGATTTGAGGAAGGCCAGGAACTCGCATTCATCGGGCCTGAGGAGGGGTTCTCAAAGTTCATCAGGGAATCCGGCTGTATCCCCACGGGGCCCGAAAGCAGGTTCAAAGAGATCCTCGAAGGGGAAGGATATGGGTTTGCGGAGTTGATAGTAAGGCCGAAGGCCTCGATCACCGGCAAGACAATGCGCGAGATAGGGTTCAGGCAGTTGTTCTCGATCGAGCCTATCGTTCACCAGAGGGGAGAGACCGAGACGCGCGCCGACTTTTCGCACATGCCCCTTGCAGCCGGAGATGTGATTGTGGCGTTCGGTGCCTGGGACACACTCCGCCTCCTTGCCGGCCACAAGGACCTCCTCCTTCTCACCCATCCCGAAGGTGACGCGGTGCGGCACGGCATGGCGCACCTCGCGGTGCTGATATTCGCTGCGGCCCTTGCCCTCACCATGACCGGTGTTCCCCTCTCACTTGCCCTCCTTACGGGTGCGGCAGCGATGGTCGTTTCCGGGGTGCTGACCATCGAAGAGGCGTACCGGGCAATCGAATGGAAGACAATCGCCCTGATCGCTGGCCTGATACCGCTCGGCATCGCAATGGAGAAGACCGGGGCGGCAGCACTCATCGCGGGGTCCCTCATCGAGGGCCTCGGAGGTGCGCACCCACTCGTGATCATGTGTGCAGTGGCAGTCCTCGCGACCGTGCTCTCCCTCGTCATCTCCAATGTTGCCGCGACGGTCCTGCTCGTCCCGCTGGTGATGATTGCCGGGGCCGGGACCGGCGTGGATCCCCGTGCCCTCGCCCTCCTGGTCGCGGTCTGTGCATCGAACTCATTCATCCTCCCCACCCACCAGGTCAATGCACTCCTGATGGGTCCGGGAGGGTATTCCACGAGGGATTTCATCAGGGCAGGGAGTGTCATGACGGTGATCTTCATCGGGACCGCAGTAACACTCATCTATCTCCTCATCGCATAGACCGTTGAGAGTATATGATTATCAGGCAGTTTTTCATCCCCGGTATTGCCCACAGTTCCTATATCGTTGCGGGAAGCAGGACCTGCGCGGTGATCGATCCTTCGCGCGATGTGGGGGGATACATCTCTGCTGCCCGCGGGATGGGGCTTCGGATCACGCATATCCTGGAAACCCACCTCCATGCAGATTTCATCTCCGGCCACCTTGACCTGGCCGAGGCAACCGGCGCAGAGATATATGCGCCCAAGGCCGGCAGATGCGAATTCCCCCATACCGCACTCGTTGAGGGTGACGAAGTGCCGCTTGAGCATATCCGCTTCAGGATAATTGAGACGGCCGGCCACACCCCCGAGCATATCTCATACGTTGCAACCGATACGTCCCGCGGCGAAACCCCTGTTGCCCTCTTCTGCGGCGATACCCTCTTTGTCGGGGATGTCGGCCGTCCTGACCTCTTTCCCGGAAAGGCCGAGGAGCTTGCATCAGCCCTCTACGACAACCTTCATACAAAGATCATGGCCCTTCCCGACGAGTGTGAGGTCTATCCCGCCCATGGGATGGGCTCGCTCTGTGGAAGGGCGATGGCAGCGAAGAGGACGAGCACTGTCGGCTACGAGAAGAAGTACAACTATGCCCTCAGGATAGGTGACCGGAATGAGTTCGTCCGCGCCCTCACCTCAGATATGCCCGCTGCGCCGGATCACTTTGCCCGCTGTTCCGAGATCAACCGGGCAGGGCCGGCCCTCATGAGGACGCTTCCGCAACCTGCCCCTGTCGATCCGAAAGCCTTTTCAGAGTGGATGCGACGGAACGATGTGGTCCTCCTCGACACCCGGAGCTACCCGGCATATTCAGGGCTGCATATTCCCCATTCGTGGCACATCGACCTGTCCGGGAACTTTGCAACCCAGGCTGGATGGGTACTCCCGCCAGGGCAAGACATTCTCCTGGTCGTTGAGTCATGGGACCAGGCCGAAGAGGCGGCGCTCCAGCTTCGCCGCGTCGGTTTTGACAGGGTGCCGGCATTTCTCGAGGGAGGAATGCTTGCATGGGGATCATCGAATCTCCCGATCAGCAGGGTGCCGGTCATCTCGGCCGGGGAGGCCCGTTCCCATCTCAGTTCAGGGGAGGCGGTCCTCGTTGACGTCAGGTCACGGGAGGAATGGGAGGCCGGCCATGCCGATGGGGCCGTTCACATCCCCTGGCATGACCTCAGGACACGGCATGCCGAACTTGACCCATCTAGGCACACCATCGTGATGTGCAAGGGGGGACAGAGGGGGAGCATCGCGGCAAGCATCCTGAAGATGCATGGCTTTGAGAAGGTCTCGAACCTCGCGGGCGGATTCCTCGCCTATCAGCGGGCGGGTGTTATGCCTTAAGAGAAGATATTATCACGGGAAGACCAAAAAAGCTCCCCTCATAACGGAGATCGTGCATGTTCACATGGCTTGCGATGGCGAAATGGTCGCCCTATATCGTCGGAGCGGGGATTGGGGTGCTCGTATGGGTGTCTTTCCTCCTCTCTGACCGCCCGCTCGGTGCATCGACCGCGTATGCAAAGACTGCCGGGATGGTGGAATTGGCAGTCTCGAGAAAAAAGGCAGCGGCGATGCCATATTACAGGATGTTTACGCCAACTGTTGACTGGCAGTGGATGATCGTTGTTGGTATTGCGGTCGGAGCGTTCCTTTCTGCCTGGCTCTCAGGGACCTTCTCGGTGTTTGTTGTGCCACCCCTCTTTGCAGGGATATTCTCTTCGGATCCGCCTCTCCGAATTGTCGTGGCGCTCATTGGGGGTATCCTGATGGGGATCGGGGCAAGGTGGGCCGGCGGCTGCACATCAGGGCACGGCATATCCGGGACGCTTCAGCTCTCGGTCGCAAGCTGGGTCGCGGTGGTCTGCTTCTTTGTTGGAGGGATCCTGGTCGCCGGCCTGATCTTTGGATTCCCGTTTCTTCCGGGGGGCTGAAACGATGTCGCTTGACACAATCAGGTCGAATGCCCGTCTGCAGATCGTTCTTGGGCTTCTCATTGGCATCGCGTTTGGCTTTCTCCTCCAGAAGGGGGGAGTGACAGAATACAGCGTGATAATCGGCCAGCTCCTCCTCACCGATTTCACCGTCGTGAAGGTGATGCTTTCCGCGATCCTCGTGGGAATGATCGGGATCCATGTCATGAAGGCCAGGGGGCTCGTCCGCCTCCACTGCAAGGCCGGATCCGTAGGTGCAACGGTCGTGGGGGGATTGATCTTTGGCGCGGGGTTTGCCGTTCTCGGGTACTGTCCCGGGACTGCCGCCGGGGCATTCGGGTCGGGAGCCCTGGATGCAGCCGTGGGAATCGCGGGGATCGTGATCGGTGCGGGTCTCTTCGCACGCCTCTTCCCGTACCTTGAACGGGTGATCCTGAACCGGGGAATATTCCCCGCGGAGACGGTCCCTGAGATGCTTGGTGTCCGTCCGGCGTGGGTGGTCATCGTGGTCTCGATCCTGATCGTCGGGGTCCTCGCCATGCTCGCAGGAGCCGGCTTCTGATCAGGAGGCCTTCCCCCCACACCCTTCACCTGGCAGGTTTCTTTTCTGGATACCCCCACCTCAGTAAAACTACCTGGTTCTCTTCGAGGATCACGCATACGGGAGTATGAAAATGGGGCACCCATCACCTGTCAGAAATGCCTCCGGCATTTCATTTAACCTGGCCCGACAAGGAGCGCATCATGGATGTTTTCATCGGGGAAAGAGATGCCGGGCAATCCTGTCCCACGCTATCTCCCCAGAACTCCCCTGCGATATGGGTTAACCTGATCAGATCCCCGTTGAGGTGTTGAGGGCCGCGATTCCCGCCCCCAGTGTGAAGTTTGTGAGGAGATGAGCAATCGACGGATCCCACGCGGAAAAGGTTTAAGGGAAGCTGGGGTGGAGTACTCATGCATGGCACAGCCATTGGGGGCAGTTGAAGACAGACAGCCCAGAAAGAGCGTAACAATCCCCCTCTTTTACCAGGTGCTGGTGAGCATGATCTTCGTCGCGATCATCCCGGTCCTGCTCCTCTCGATCGTCTCCATGGGAGGAACTGCCAGTATAGTGGCCACGATCGGTACCCCTGCCACGGTACTGCTTCTGACCATAGGCACTGTCCTCGTGGTACTCCTATGGAGCTACTTCGTGGCCTCACGCATCACCCGGCCCATCGTCGCACTCTCTTCCATCGCCACCAGGATCAGCAGGGGGTATCTGCCGGACCGTGAGATGGAGGTCCGCTCACAGGACGAGATCGGGGAACTCGTGGCCGCATTCAACAGGATGATCAATACCTACCGGATTCTGGATACCCTGGCAAAGGAAGAGCCGGAGTGAACGCCTGTCCAGCCTTGAGAAGGGAGGAACTCATCGGATGCTGAAAAATCAACTCCAGCACCTCTTCTCTCTTGAAGGGGTGAGGATGGCAATTGTCATCGACCCCGAGGGCCGGGTTGCCGACGAGATGGGGGCATCCAATATTCGAGGGGAACAGCTTGCCGCGGTGGTCTCATTCGTAATGGCCGAGTCCCGGGCAATGGCCACGCGTCTCGGCCAGGAGCAGATCTCGATGGTCTTTGTGGAGTTCCGGGAACTGGCGCTGATCTCTGTCCCTCTTCGAAATGGTTATTTCCTGGTCGTAATTACTGAGATCGGGGCAAATATCGGCCAGGTCAGCTATGAAATGAAGAAGCACCAGGACATCATCTCGTCGTTCCTATGACTGGACCGCTGCCCACGGGGTTTTTTGTTGGGGAGATGCAGGCGCCGTTTCGGTGGATGCTCATCCACGCCGCACGCTTCCAGGGGATTATCCGCGTGCAGACGCCGGATGGGGAGGGGCATGTCCTCGTTCTGAAGGGCACTCCCATGGGCTGCAGCTTCAGGAGGGGAAGGGATGAACTCAGAGGAGAGGCTGCGTACCGGCACATTCTCAGCTTTCCCGTGGTCGACCTCTCCATCTACCGGTACACGGGCGAGGAGATGGACGAGGCCACCCGTATCCTCCTGGAATCAGGCTCGATCTGCACCGGCAGGGACATGATACCAGAGCCCGGACCCAACAGAGTTGACACTCTTCCTGCTGTCACCGCCAGAGCCGTGGAGGGGCCTCCTCTCACTGCTCCCGGCGCAGCGGTTTCGCACCCCCCTGCAGAGAAGAACCTTCCCTCACGGGATATGGCCGGTGAGAGCACTGAGTTCTCTGCCGAAGAGGCTCCCGTGGTTCTCCCGAGCGGCCTCAATCTCGAGGACCTCGCCTACCTCCTCCTGGGTCGCATCCTCAGGCTCCCGGGAGTCCAGGCAGTCTCCATATTCGGGAGAGGAAAATCGGTCCTCTCATTCGGGAACGTGGAGCTTGATTCACTCGTAGTGCTTGCCGAGGACATGCTACATGCTGCAAAAGAGATCAGTTCCGTCATGCGTACCGGCTCGTTCGTCCACCTCACACTGCAGATCCCTTCCGGGAAGGTGATCGTCGCCCCGTATTTTAATGAGTACCTCTGCATTCTTACAAGTCCCGGGGTGAACCTGGGCCAGATACGGAAGATCCTGAAGGAGATCCCTGACATGGCCGACGATGGGAGGGGCACCTCCTGATGTATCGAATACTCATCGTTGACGACAACCCTGCCATCACCGATATCCTTGCAAGGATGGTCAGGCACGAGGGGCTGGAGGCATTTGAGGCCCACTCGGGCGAGGAGGCGCTTGCCGTAATCCGCCGGGAGCACCCTGACCTCGTGTTCCTCGATATCCTCATGGAGCCCATGGACGGGTGGGAGACGCTTTCCCGGATCAAGGAGGATCCGGCGACTGCCGATATTCCGGTGATGATGATCACAGCCAAGAGCCTCGATCCCGCGGAGATCCGGGCCCATACCGCGCAGTTCGAGGACTACATCCAGAAGCCCATCACCAGGAGAGAGCTCTGCAGGGTTATCCGGCACTACTTTAAAAAAGAGTCCGAGATAGGGGACGAGGTGGAGAGAGCCCGCATGTCGGGGCTTGATTCCGGGGTTCTGGATGAGTTCCGGCGCCTCTCGAGAGATATCGAGGTACACCAGAGGCTCCTCCTTCTTCTCTGGAACGTGTTTCGCACGATCGTGGAGGGAGATCCGCGGAAAGGGGATCTTCTTGAGGCAATCGGGTGCATGGAGTCTGCACAGAACGCGATGAGAGCACGTCTCCAGGAGATCAGGAGAGTGATCCGGATGAACCTGGACCGGGAAGGGAAAGGGGGAGATGCCGGCGGAGAGGGGATGTAATCATGCCCCTCGTGGATGCGATCACATGAGGAACCTGCTCCTCGGCATCGGCAACCCTCTCAGGAGGGACGATGGCGCAGGGAATTACGTGGCCTCCTTTTTCCGCGCCCCCGGATGGAGTGTGGCAGACTGCGGGACCGCGCCGGAAAACTTCACCGGCCTGGTGAGGCGACAGCATCCTGGTCTCCTCGTCCTTGTGGACGCTGCCGACATGGGACTTGCCCCCGGGGAGTATGCGGTCATCCCGAGGGAGAGGATAAGGGATGTGGGAATCGGGACTCACCAGCTCCCGCTTGACTTTCTCATCGGTTTTATTGAGGAGTGTGCCGGGAAAATCATCGTCATAGGCATCCAGCCGAAGGTGGTCGAAACGGGAGAGGGCCTGAGTCCCGAAGTGCAGGAGGGTGCAGACCGGCTCATCCGGGTGCTGCAGCGGGGACGGATTCGGGAAATTCCGGTGCTGGGAGAAGGACCGGAATCATGAGCATGAAGGAACGGCAATACCCGCATTCCCTGGAGGACACACACGCTAACGGGGGGTCAATATGATGTTCTCCCATTTGGGATGAGAAGATCCTGATTTTCCTCTTTATATAAATCGCATCCGCGATTTTCATTCTGTATACATGTGTCTCATTGGGAATCACGCAGGTCTTTTTCAGATGGGCGGCGTGCCGCCCGGGGAAATTCCCCCGTTACGGCAAGAGGAAAGGAGGAGCATTCCGTGCCACCACTCTTTGATCCAACTCTCTATAGGGAGATATTCTGTCACCCCTCCCCAGGAAGTAGCAGGAAAAAGAGGGGTTATTCTCACTCCACGATAAGGTCCTCAGAGTACCTGTCCTCGTCCGCCAGGAGGAACTCGGGGCTCATTGTGAGACTGCTTTTTGGACAGATGCTGGTGCACTGCGAGCAGAAGATGCACTGGTCAATCCAGATGCGTATCTTCTTTGTCGGTAGCAGTTCGATGGCATGAGATGGGCATATCTTTGTGCAAAGGCCGCACCCAATGCAGGAATCACGCGCGTAGGCGATTTTGCCCCTGAACTCCGGGGGCGTGGGGACTGGCGGGGTGAGTCGTGCTCTCCCCGCAGCCACGTCATGTAAAAATCCCGTAACCGTGGGGGGGAGGTACTTTGCAGGGAACCGGTTCGTTGCCGGCTCGCGGAAGAGCTGGCGGACGAGTTCGGGGAAGAGCGGGAGGAACCTCATGGCCCCACCCCCACGAGCGCGGGAAGCGCGGCATCGGCCATGAGGAGGAGGAGGCCGAGGAGTCCTATCATCGAGAGGTAAATCCAGTAGATTGAGACCACCTGGTTGATCCGGAACCTTGCCATCCCCACACGGACGAGTGTGACGGCAAAGAAGAGCACGATGAGTGCCTTTGCAAGGAAGAAGAGAAGGTCTGCGGGGAGCGCAAGCCACGGGGGCATCGCGATGAATCCCGAGAGGTTCCACGGGAAGAAGATTGCGACGATCACAGCCGCGAGGACGAGCGTCTTTACTCCCTGGGCGAGATAGAACATGGCGAGGTTCCTGCCCGAGTACTCCACCAGCAACCCCCCGGCAAGCTCGGTCTCAGCCTCCTGGGTGTCGAAGGGGATGCGGGAGAGCTCGGCGGGTGTGACTGCTGCAAGCACCAGGAGGAGAAGGAAGGCCCCTGTGAGCCCCAGTGGCCCTACCACCGTCCATATCGGGGTTGCCGCGATCGTCGCGAGTGCAAACGGCGAGGAGAGACCTGCCGCCCCGATACGCCATGCAATTCCGATCACGACGATCGCGAGCGGAAACTCGTATGCGATCATGGTGACCATCTCGCGCTGGGCCCCCACTGTTGCATACGGTGAACCAGATGCGAAACCTCCTGCGACCATCGCGAGCGCGGGCACGGTCAGGAGGTACATCACCAGCACCAGGTCTCCGTACATGCCGAGCACCGGCAGGATGCTGCCCACCGGGAGGTAGAAGAGGATCACGATGCTCGATGCCAGCGCGATCACCGGGGCAAGGTGGAAGATGCCCGGGATGGCGTTTCCAGGGACCACGTTCTCTTTCTGGAGAAGCTTTGCGACATCTATAAACGGCTGGCGGATGGGCGGTCCTATCCGGGCCTGCATGTGAGCGGCGAGTTTTCTGTCAACCCCGAGGAGAAAGAGTCCGCCCGCTAGTGCAAAGAACGAGAGGACGACGCACCACAAAAGGAGGACGGCAATTCCAGCCGGGGTCATCGCTGGAGCCTCCGGGTCTTCTCCACTGAGAGCCTGTGGAGGTCCTCCTTTGCAAGGACACTCCGGTGCCCATGACTGATCACCGCAATCCTGTCTGTGCAGGAGAGGCACGGGTCGATCGATGCGATGATGATGGGGATGTCTGCGATCTGCTCCCCCCGCAGCATCGGGATCCAAGACATCAGGTTGCTGTAGGAGGACGCCTTCACCTTCCATGTGTGGGGTGCATCCTTGCCATCCATCCGGACATAGTGGAAACATTCGCCACGCGGGGCCTCGACTCTCCCTATGGCCTCACCCTGTGCTTTCTTGCAGATTGCCAGGAGTTTTGCGAGTTTCTCTTCAGCCGTGACCGGTCCTGCAGGCATCTCGGAGAGGCACTGCCGGATGATCTGGCAGGACTGGCCCACCTCGAGAAGCCTGACGACGATCCGGTCGTAGACATCCCCATGGGTCTCTCCCATGTGCTGTTCAGGGAGGATGGCCCTCACATCCAGATCGCCATAGGCGGCATAGGGATAATCCTGCCTGAGGTCGACGTTCACTCCTGAAGCCCGTGCCGTCGGGCCGACAGTGCAGAGCTCGAGTGCCTCCTTCTTCGAGAGCACGCCACAGTCCCGGCACCGCATAGTGATAGTCTTGTCATCCAGGAAGAGGCTTAACAGCTTCCCGAGCAGTCCCTCGTATGTGCCAAGGCAGTCGTCGATTATCGGGTGCTGCTCCAAAACGATATCCCTCCTCACACCTCCGACCTGGACTATCCCGTAATTGACACGGTTTCCGGTCAGGTTCTCTATGACGTCCATCGACTGCTCGCGCACTTTCCAGGTGAGATGGAGGAGGGAGTCAAAGCCGAGTTCGTGTGCAGCCACGCCTGCCCAGAGGAGGTGCGACTGGATGCGCTCAAACTCGGCGATTATGGTGCGGATGTAATCGGCCCGCTCTGGCACCTCGATCCCTGCGACCTGCTCGACCGCCCGCGCAAATGCAAGGGTATGGGAGACCCCGCAGATGCCGCAGATGCGGTCGGTGAGGTGGACAATCTGGACGGGATTCCGGCGCATTCCCATCCATTCGATCCCGCGGTGAGCCTGCCCCGGCGCGAAGTCCACCTCCCTGACGACCTCTCCCTCCATCTCGAAGGTGAACATCACTGGTTCCTTCAGTGCAGGGTGGTTTGGCCCGATGGGGACGATGTAGGGTGCTTTCTTCGACTCGTCGCTCATGACTGACTGCCCTCCTTTCCGTGCTCCCGGCCTGCGGGTGAGGGTGTGGATTCTTCCTTATCCGGTTCACATGCCGGTGCCTCGGGAAGGGGTGGTGCCGGCCTGTCGGCTGGCCTCTTCGAGGCCCAGAGGTCCTTTACCATGCCATCAGGGATTCCGGTGTCGTCTCTCCTCCAGGGGTAGATGCCTTCCGGGAAGTCCTCGGGGAGGAAGAGCCGCCGGCCATCGGGGATGCCCGAGACCTTCACACCGAGGAACTCCTGCTTCTCCCGTTCGGAAAAGACTGCCCCGGGAATCAGGTCGGAGATTGTCGGAACGGTGAGGTCGTCTTTTGGAAGGAGGACTGAGAAGGTAACCGTGTACTCCCCTTTTACCCTCCCGTAGTAGAGAGAGAAGTGGTAGAGGAGACGGATGGAATCGCCCATGTCGCTCCCGGAGATGACCGAGAGGTGCGGGTAGTCCAGTTCCATGAGGACGCGTATGGCCGGTTTCAAAAGATCTCTCTCCAGGTCGATCCAGATATTGTAGTTGGGCTCTTTCTTCTTCCCTTCCCGCCGCTCACCGATGCGGGTGCCGTGGACTCCGGCCCCGAACCTGGCAGTGAACCGCTCCGCCACCTGTCCGGGTGTCAGAAATGCGTCGGTCATGATCCACCCCCCTGCATTCTCTCAAGTTTCTGAAGCGCCTTCACCACGCCGTGGATGATCGCCTCAGGCCGGGGGGGGCAGCCCGGAACATAGATGTCGACAGGGACGACCTCGTCAACCGGCCCCTCAAGGTTGTACGAGTCGTAGAACACACCCCCCGAGATCCCGCAGGTTCCGATGCACATCACGAGTTTCGGATCAGGCATCTGGGCGTATACCCGAAGCAGCCGGTCCTTCATCCTGTGGACCACCGGGCCCGTGATGAGCATGACATCGGCATGGCGGGGGCTTCCCACCAGTTTCATGCCAAACCGCTCAGGGTCGTACCTCGGGGTGATGGTCGCCACGATCTCTATCTCGCAGCCGTTACATGATCCCGAGTTGAAGTGGTAGACCCAGAGGGACCGGTTGAACAGGGAGTTCAATTTCATGAGATTATCACCACCAGGACGAGGAAGAGCGCGGTGATCCCGAGATACCAGAGGATATAGTCGTGAAGGTTCCCCGAATGAAGGGGGACCAGGCGGTCGTAATATCCCCTGAGCGCCTCGAGATATCCCCAGTAGAGGTTCCCGGCCCTGACATGTACCATCCCCTTCTCGGGCTCTTTGTTTCCTGATATGAAGGGCTCTGCCTGAGCGGTGCCGGGCTTATACCCCTTCTCACCCATCGAGTAGATGAGCCAGGCGATAATGATTGCAGCAAGGAGGCCGAGGAGCCATGCGAGTGGGTTCCAGTATCCGGCTCCAGTCAGGAGCGTTGAGGTTGCATCCATCGTATCAGGCACCTCCCAGCACTGCGCCTATATAGGCTCCCTGATCCACGAGGGCATGGGCCGCAGGGGTGATCAGGCTCTCTACGACAATACCCGGGAAGAGGCCGAAGAGTATTACCACGACAGCGAGGATCCCCATCCCGACGAGCATCGGCATCGGCGCCTCCCTCACACCCGAATATTCGGGAAGTGCGGGCCCCATGAATATGGAGTGGAAGACCTTGACGAAAGACGCGAGGGTCAGGATACTCACTACCATCGCGATAACCGCAAGCAACGGGTTGAAGACAAAGACAGACTCGTAGATCATCAGTTTCGAGGCGAATCCGTTGAAGGGAGGGATCCCGGCAATGGCCAGTGCTCCTATCACGAAGAAGACCATCGTCCACTTCATCGAGTGGCCGAGGCCTCCCATCCTGTTCAGGTTGTAAGTCCCCACGCGGAGGAATATTGCCCCCGCGGTGAGGAAGAGAAGCCCCTTGTACATCGCATGGTTGATGATGTGGAAGATCCCCCCTTCCATGGCCATATACCCGAACGCGTCGAGAAGCGACTGGTTCCCGAGCACCGCGAGGCCGACTCCCACCCCAAGGAGCATATACCCTGTCTGGGACACGGCATGGTAGGCCATCAGGCGTTTCACGTTCTTCTGGGGGATCGCCATGGTCACTCCCACAACCATAGAGAGGACGCCGAGGATGATGATCAGCCATCCGACTGTTGCAGCGTTCAATGTGACGTTGTAGAGTGTGAAGACAGTCCTGAAGAGCCCGTAGAGACTTGCCTGGCTTGCGACTACCAGGAGCGCGGTGATGGAGGAAGGGGCCATCGAGTAGGCATCAGGGGTCCAGAAGTGCATCGGGACTGCCCCGCACTTCATCGCGAGTGCGGCGATGATCAGGACAAGCGCCACCTGGTCGAGGACCGAGAACTGCATCCTCGCGGCGATCATTGCCATGTTCAGGGCATTGTACTGGCCGTAATATATGCCGATCGCGACGAGTATCGCGAGGGCCCCGATGGTGCTGAGGACGAAGTACTTGAGGGCCGCCTCGACTGCGACCCCCCCATCGACCCGGTAAGCGATGAGGCCGGCGGATGCAAGGGAGAGGATCTCAAGGAAGACGAAGAAGTTGAAGATATCGCCGGTGGAGACCATCCCGAGGATCCCCGTGATCATCAAAAGGTAGAGGGTGTAGAAGCTCTCAAGGCCCGTGTGGGAGCGCTCGCTCGAGAGTGAGTAGAGGATGATCGCGAACCCCGATATGGCAGTGATCACGAGCATCAGGGCGCTCATCTGGTCAATCTCGAAGATGATCCGTATGGGAATTCCACCAGAATCGGGAGGGACCGCAGCGGATGCTGCGGAGGCACCAAAGACGTACAGCCTGGTCCCGGCGGAATACACATCGAGCGCGAGGATGAGTGCGATCGTGGACGTGACGGCCATTGCCCCCCCCACCCAGATCGAGCGGACCATCGATGAGATGCGGCCGATGAACGGCGAAAGGAACGCCGCAACAAGGGGGACGATGACCATCAGGGCAGGGGAGTTCTCCACGATGAACGCCGGGATCATTCCTTGAGCCTCCTGATCCGGTCGATATCGATGCTTCCGTACTTCTTCCAGATAATGATGGCAAACGAGAGGAGAAGGGCGCTCGTCGCCACCCCAATCACAATGGAGGTGAGGGTGAGTGCCTGCGGCGTGGGGAGCACCATCGATGCAGGGGGTGCGTTCGTGTAGATGGGGGCGATTCCACCCTCCCGGTACCCGAGTGTGATCAGAAAGAGGTTCACCGCGGACTCCAGAATTACGATCCCCAGGAAGACCTTGATCAGGTTCTTCTTGAAGACGATGATTGCAAGCGCAATGATGACCAGTGCGACCACCGCGACGAGCGGCAGGTTCCAGAACATGGTCAGGACCCCTCCTTTGTGATGCCTGAAAGCATGTAGAGGAGGATTACGGCGAGACCTCCCCACACCTCGATTCCCACCGCAAGGTTCATGATGGGGATCACTCCCGCGGTGTTCAGGTCGCCGGGGTTTGGACCGGACGGGACGACCTGCCCGAAGAGGAGGCCGCTGTTTGCGAGGAAGTTTGAGAAGAACGGCGCGCCTATCGCAAGCGCTGCAATCCCTGCGCCGATGAAGAGGAGGAGCCCGATCGACTCCCTGGCTTTCATTCCCACTTTCTTTATCATTGCCGTCACCTCCTCAAAGGAGTATGCGACGATGACCAGCGCCACCGCAGTCGCCACCACCGCTCCTCCCTGGAAACCCCCGCCTGGGGTGAGGTGGCCGTGCATGATCACGTAGAGGCCGAAGATGAGAATGAACGGGTAGAGGAGGTTTGCACCGGTCCGCACGATCTTACTCATCCTCATGCTCTTCCCCCCCTCGCATCGATCTGAACATCAGTCCCACGCCAATGACCGCGGTGAAGAGAATAACCGACTCGCCAAGCGTATCAAAGCCCCTGTAGTCAAAGACGACAGATGTGACGATGTTGTTCGCGGCGGCCTGCGCCTGCCCGTGCTCGATGAAGTACCGGTCCATCCCGGACTCTGCTGGCTCTCCAAAGGTGAAAAATGCGGGGATGGTGGAGAGGCCTGCGGCAAGCACGACGAATATAACTATGACCAGGCCCCTCCTCATGGATGCTCCCCCTCGTACCTTGCAGTCGCCCGTATGGCGATGATGAAGATGGCAGTGGTGAGCCCTGCCCCTATTGCAGCCTGCGAGATCGCCACGTCCGGTGCCTGCAGGATGTAGAACTCGACCGAGATGAGAAAACTGAAGAAGCCTGCGGCCAGCGTCGCCGCCAGGAGGTCGCGGAAGTAAAAGACCATCAGGGCGGATGCGATCAGCCCGGCAATGACCAGCGAGTGAATTGCCATCTCCATCATGGTGCCCACTCCTCGAGCCTGTCAACGACCGCCGGGGCGGGCTTTAGGCCGGACCGGTGTGCTCCCCGCGCGATTGCGTGGGACCCCACGGCGTTTGTGAATGCAAGCGCCAGTGCTGCGATAATGGTGTGGGTGGAGAGCGTCACGTACTGGCTGTCCCCGGTCGAGATGAACTGTGCCCCCCCGAATATGATCACCGCGAGTGCGGTGAACATTGACCCGAACGTGGTCATCTTTGTCGTGGCATGCATCCTTGTATAGACATCAGGGAACCTGAGGAGTCCCACGATACCCAGGGTATTGAAGAGAATTCCTATGGAGAGGCATGCCAGGACCAGGATATCTGCGATCACAGTTCTCCTCCGAGATACTTCGCGATATAGAGCGTGCTGACAAACGAGAGGACCGCATAAACGATTGCCACGTCGATGAAGATGATCTGCTGGTAGGCCACCCCGAGAAGGATCAACACGGCCACCGAGAGGGTGTTGACCGTGTCAACCGCGACAGCCCGGTCTGCGGCGGTTGGTCCAAGGAACAGCCTCGCAAGCGCGAGGCAGACCAGTATGACCAGTACGAACACTGCAGCATACCATGGTTCGATCATTCCGCAATCCTCCGTATCCAGGCAGGGATGTCCGCGAGGGAGAAGAGCTCCCTGTCAATAACCCCGGTCTCCGCCTCCCACCCTGCGGGGACATTGATATTGTGGACGTAGAGGTCGTGGCTCTCTTCGTCGATGTCGACGGTGATTGTCCCGGGGGTCAGGGTGATCGAGTTTGCGAGCATGAAGATGCCGAGATCGGTCTTCAACCCTGACTGCACCCTGATGATCCCGGGACGGATCTTCCCCGTGATCACCCGGTATGCCACGTCAAGGTTGGCCAATGTGACCTCCAGCAGGAACGGTCCGAGAAGATATAGGGGGATGAGGATGAGCCGGAGCGGGTTCGCCATACGGAAGTTGTGCGACCTGCAGAGGAAGTTCTTTGCAACCGCAGCGGCAAGGAGTGAGAGGACAACTCCTGCCACAAGTTCCTGAGGGGACCAGAGCAGGAGGTTTCCGCTTCCGGCTGTCAGCAGAAGATACAGCAGGAGAGCGAGGAGAAACGTGAGCAGGAACGGGATCATCCAGACCTCCGGCGGGCGTTGCCCCTGTATTCTTTAGATGCACCAATCATCATGGATATCACAGGATGCCTGATTTTTCGGAAACAGTTACCTAGCTGAGGAGACGTGGGTACTTCTCCGCAGTGTTCAATTTATCATGATCAATTATGTAAATGAAGTGAGATAAATAATGCTGTCTCCTGCAATTCCCAAAACGATTTAAATGATTTATTGAAAGAAAAAAGCAATTTAAATCACTTGCACAGCAAATTTCCCTTTCCGCGTTACCCATGCATGAGGAAGGCAGCTACCTGTGGATATTTATGGATATATCTGCAAAGTGTACCACCAATGCGCCCTCCGTCACCCCGCAGGGGTCTGATCTGGTGGTGTGACTCCTGCCATACCCCCGCACTCGCAAGGGTCTGCTCATGGTGCGGCTCACGGTCCCGCGAGGTCACGGTTACCCCCCCGGGGGACGCGAGACCCGCATTTCCTGCCGACATCGCACTGGTGAACAGGGTGTACTCGGAGCACTTCGGCGAGCCTCTCATTCCCCCGGGGCACCTGGCGCTGCTTAATAAGGTACCCGATCCCGATCGAATGGAAGAGATAATCCTGGGAGGGGGCGTCGCCGGGTCAATAAAGTACCTCCCCGATGAATCAAGGTGGGAGGCGATCCCCCGCCCCCAGGCCTCGGTATTTCTTACGCCCCGGAGGAAATATGTCGTCGTGGACAACGGGGCGGTCCCCTCCATACAGGGGGAAGGGGCGAGCGTGCTCGCCCCCGGGCTCGTCGAGATAGAGCCATCGGTAACACGGGGGGACGAGGTGTTTGTCCTCGACGAGCAGAGGAACGTTGTCGCCGTCGGCAGGGCGAAGGTGGACGCCGACGATGCCACGCGGATGGAACGGGGCCCGGTCGTCAGGACGAGGCGGAACTTCCCCTCGGTATGCACGAAGGGAGAGGCGACATGGGACGATGCGGTGAGGTCGTGTGAAGGGGTTCTCGAAGAACAGGAGGCGGAGGCGGTCTCTTTTATCAGGGATGTCGCAGCAGGAAACCCTCTGCCGGTGAACGTGTCGTATTCGGGTGGCAAGGACAGCCTTGCAACACTCCTCCTGGTGAGAAAAGCGCTCGGTCTTGTCCCGATCCTCTTTGCAGATACGGGGCTTGAGTTCCCCGAGACGTGCCAGAACGTTGACGAGGTCTCACGCACTTTCAACGCACCGGTCGTGCGGGCATGTGGAAAGGATGCTTTCTGGAAGGCATTTGAGACCCGCGGGCCTCCTGCAGTTGATTTCCGGTGGTGTTGCCGTGCCGCAAAGCTTGGGCCTGTAGAGGACACGATCAGGGAGAAATGGGGCGAATGCCTCTCGTTTATCGGCCAGAGGAAGTACGAGTCGTTTCGGCGGATGGCAAGCAGGAGGGTCTGGAGAAACCCGCACCTGAAACGGCAGCTCTCTGCCGCGCCCATCCATCACTGGACTGCACTGCAGGTCTGGCTTTACCTCTTCAGGGAGAAGGCACCTTACAACCCGCTGTACGAGAAGGGGCTTGACCGGATCGGGTGCTTCATGTGCCCCTCGAGCGATGTCGCCGTCCTCCGGCAGATAGAGGTGAGCCATCCTGCGCTCTGGCAAGAGTGGAGAACCCGGCTGGAAGACTGGCAGAGGGAGAAAAATCTCCCTGATTCGTGGACGGGAGAGGCCCGCTGGAGGATGAAGGGGGTGCCTGGTGAAGAAGATTATAATTGTTGATTACGGGCTTGGGAATTTGCGTTCTGTAATGAGGGGAATCGAGAAGTCGGGAGGAAGACCTGTCATCTCGTCTGACATCGAAGAGATATCTTCTGCAGAGGGCATCGTGCTCCCAGGGGTGGGAGCGTTCCGGGACGGGATGCAGCAACTGGGAGCGCTGCAAAGGGTTCTTGTTGCCAGTTCGTCATCGGTCCCCATGCTCGGCATATGCCTCGGGATGCAGATGCTGTTGGATTGGAGCGAGGAGCACGGCATTCACCGTGGTCTCGGTCTGATTCCTGGAGTGGTGCGCAGGTTCCCAAGGAGGGAGGGGTACAAGATCCCCCACATGGGGTGGAACACGCTCGCCATTCCCGCTGACGGACACCCGCTTTTTGAGGGCATCTCGTCCGGGGAATACATGTACTTCGTCCACTCGTATTACGCGGACACCGACACCGCCCATTCCCTTGCAGGGACCGAGTATATCTGCCCGTTCTCATCAGCGATATGGAACCGGGACCGCGTCTATGGGGTGCAGTTCCACCCGGAGAAGAGCGGTGAAGCAGGCCTCCGGATGCTTCGTAACTTCATCGCGATGGTCTGAAGGAGGGAGTATGAAGGGGTTCCTCCCCCCTTCTTCATCTCAGGGGGAGCGTGGATTTGCCGTGCTGAAAGTAAGGAGGGGGCTGCCTTCTGCATTGGTGAGGGTGAGAAGTCCGTTCTCAATCCTGTATCCTGCAGTCCGCTGCAGGAACGAGAGGTACATGGCCTCCTGGCTCATGATGCCGGAAGGCGACCCGCAATAGAGCTCGGTGACGGCAAGGTCCCTGAAATAAAGTCCCCCCTCATTCTGCGTCCAGGATGCTTGGTACCTGTTGCAGCCGGCGAGGCCGCTGACCCCGCCCTCTCCCCCGAATAAGGCAGTGATCTTTGTCCCTGGAAGAACCTCGGCCGATCTGCCGGATGCCGTATGGAACACGATAAGATACCACGTCACCCCCTCAAGCCCGGTCATTTCACCGGACGCCGCAGGACCTGCAGGGTGCCCTGCCCCTCCAGGGCTTTCGCCATGGGGGACCAGGACGCTGCACCCGCAGGTGCAGAGCGCCAGGACAAGCACCCCTGATATGAGACAGGCAAAGGCCTTCTTCATGCATGAATACTCAAGGGTCGGCTACCTTAAGCTATCGGTCACGCGGGTTGTGGAGGGCAAGGCGAGGTGTTCACTTCACCAGGGGAAGATGCAGGGTGAGGGATATATGAAAACACTCTCACCCCCCATCATGAATTATCGGTTTTGCCGCTGCCTTCGCAGGAACCATTTTCACAATGTTGATGCAAAGCTCCAACCCACCGTGATGTGAGTGACGTGACCAGACTTGACGATCTCCTGGGCCCCTTGCACCAGGGGATCTGGCAGGTTGCTGTTCCAAAAGAATCGGTCACAGAGCCGCTGGATGCAGGGTGGGAGCGGTCTTTGATCAACATCCCTACTCCAGGGACCATCGCAAGTTACAGGAAAGGCCAGTACCATGCGCACGAGACTGTTGCGGAGTGGAAGGTGCACCTTGACCGTTATGACCCGAAAGCCCATCCTCTTCTCCACCTCCTGGACGATGCGCCCCTCCTCCTGATGATCGCCGATACCTTCATCACGCTGGTTGCCGCCGCAAGGCGCGGTCCCGGCCGGTACGTTGACATGGAATTAAAGGAGCAGAAGCGGACCTGGCAGGTGCTTTTCCTTGCAGGGTGTGCCCTTGCACTCATAGGGATATGGGTCTTTGGAAATCCATTGGGTAGTTTCGGGGGGATCGTCTCTCTTTTGTTCCCCCTCGGGATCATCGCGCTTGGGATCGTCATTTCCCGCAAAGGCATCAGCCTGCACCAGAGAGCCCTGGTCTCCCCGGGGAGTTTTTTTATCGGCATCTCCCTCGTGGTTCTTGGCATCGTGACATTTGACTTTCCGCTGGATGTGTGGATCCAGCTCCTTCTTTTGATCCTTGCGTCCTGGGCGTTTGGGAGTGCCTATATGTCATTCTCCCGCGTGGCTCGGGGAAGAAGGGAGGTGCCGGAAGGTTTTTTCCGCCGGATGGGAATTGGCGTCTTCTCGTTTATCCTGGCCGCAGGCATACTGATCGTGCCCGATGCGATGCTTGAACTGCTCATGGAGACCTTCGGGATACTGGTGTTCCTCCTCGGGATCGCCATGGCCTCGAGCGGGTGGAGATTGCGGGAGAAGATGCGCGCTGTGCGAAAGAGTCCGAGTCCCTGATGAGAGGATACCGCGAATTGAAAGGCAAGAAGACGCACCACTCCTATAGATACCGCTGCCTGGCGTATAAGGGAAAAAAGAACGGATATCCGGCAACCGATGATGAAAAGAGATAACAGTGCTCCCGGTGATGTCTGAGTATGCGCGCCAGGTTCCTTTCGACACTCAGGGTCCTAAAAGAACTCTCAAAGGCGCTGATCTTCTTCTTTCTCTTCGTGATTGCAGTCCCGGTCACATTGGGCATGGTGCTCGAAATACCGGCAGCAACCATCCTCAGTTTTCTCGCCTCCACGTTCATCCTCCAGGCGGCCGCACCCCCGCTTGGAGGGCCGCTTGGGCTTTCTCCTGTCACAATACTCGCAGTCATGGCATCGTTTTCTTTCGGCGTCGTGCTGGCAATCCTGGAAGTATGCGAGAGCCTGGCACTCACGTCAGAACGGGTCTCACGCTGGATTGCGAAGGTTGGAAAGAAGATGGAGAAATATCCCGCGATCCAGAAGTACGGGGCCGTCTCGTGCACCCTCATTGCCTGGATACCAGGGATAGGTCTCTACGGGACACCCATCATTGCATGGATACTGGGGTGGAACCGGTGGCTTGCGGCGGTCTTTACCACGGTCGGTTTTGTGATCGCTGCGGCGTTCGTGATCTTCATTGCTCAGCACATAAAGAGTATTGAGGACGTATTCATCCTTGGGGTGGTGGGAGCGGCGGGAATCGTTATCCTGGTGCTGTCAGGGAAGCTCGCCCGCAAAAAGGTGGGATAAGGTTTCCCGGCCCTGAAGGAAAAAGCAAGCAGAGGTATCAGGACTCTGCATACCTGGTGCAGAGAGAGTGGCCGAGGTACCCGGCGATCACCATCATAATCCCCAGGAGGAGGAAGTAGATGGCGAGGAGATACCCAAAGAGGACAATGCTGCCGATGAAGGGATAAAAGACGATCAGCAGCGCAAATATTGCGGAGAGTATCCCTGCGATGAAGTACAGGCCCCTCCTTCTGTCCTTTTCAAATACCAGGCCAAAGAGGATCTGCATCATCCCGATGACAAAGATCACCGCCCCGATGATCTCGGTGATCACGGCACCGGCAAGGATGGGGTAGACGATTATCCCCACTCCGATCAGAAGCCCTGCCAGGCCTCCGAAGAGGAGGAGAGTTGACCGCGCTGCCCCGGCAGGTAAAAAGAGTGACGAGAGGAGCATGATGGCGCCGAGGATGATGACGAGCACCCCGATGAGCGTCACGACCGCAATCGCCGTGAGATCGGGAAAGAGTATCATGAGGACCCCGAAGAGGATCGAGAGGAGTCCAAGAACAAGGAGCGCACCCCATCCCCTGTCGCAGGGGGTGACCACAACTACCGTGTCAGGCATAAAGATGTATGGCGCATCCGCCATGTATCAATATATCGAGGCTTCCACCGCAGAAAGCGCCGGGATCCCGGGATATTCACCCGCCACGCATCATAAAAAAAATCCGGGATAAATGGGGAGAGGGGATAAATGGAGCTTTTTCTTTACTTCGTGCTCTTATCGCCAAGGGTATGCAGCGTGATCATCCCGTTGCATGAGTTGCATACATAAAACTCCGGTGTCCAGCAGGACTGACATGCCCACCTGCCGCACAGGATACACTGCCTGAGTTCATGGTATGCGAACGCGCTGTTGCAGAGATCGCACAGGAACCCGGAGAAATGAGCCGGATCCTTCTCAGGGGGCTCCCCCTGGTTCCTCATCCGTGGAATGTCCTTCTTCAGCCGGGATACCAGGTCCCCCTTCTCACTCCCGGGTCGCCTGCTACCTGATGACCTGCTTTTCCAGAGTCTCAAGCCGCTCCTCCAGGGAAGCCATCTTCTCCCCGAACTCTTTCTCGAACCCGACCAGGGAGGCCATCCTCTTCTCTTCCCGGGAGATGTCGGCGAGCTTCTCGTCCCTGAACTTCAGCGCCTGTGGCCTCCGGACAAGTGACCATTCGTCAATCATCGCATCGAAACGCCGGTCAAGGTATTCATCAATCCTGCTCTCCATCGGCCGGGATATCTCAAGCTTGCCGGATGAACCGCGGAAGTAGTAGTATATGATGAACGCTATCAGGAGTATGAGCAGGAGGATCAGGAGCGCTTCGACCACGGTCATTTCATCACTCCTTTCAGGTGCAGGAGGCGCTTCTCGAGTTCGGTCATCTTTGCTGAGGCGGTTGCTTCAAATCCGGCACATCTCCTCGCTTCATCCTCGATCACATGGAGCCTCGTATAAAGGTCGCCGAGGTCATTTCTCGTTGCGAGGTTCCATTCATCGATGAGATACTTCATCCGGCGGTCGATATAACGCTCCATGTAGTCTGATCGCATCATAATCCCTCCAGAATTTTGAGTTCCCTATCAAGCCTGGCGGCCCTCTCCTCGAGAGTGGCCCGTTCCTTCTCCAGGTAATCGACCTGCTGGTGGATCCGTGTGATACGCCGTTCGAGCTGGGTGAGATGGACGCTGCTGAGAAGGCCCCACTCTTCGATGATTGCTGGCAGGTTCTCTTCGAAGTAAAGGTCAAAGTCCTTGTCCAGGGTCGGGAGTCTCTGGTCGATATAGCCAGGGATCTCCTTTATTCCGTCGAGGAAGGAATGCTTCCCCTCAGTCGCATCAGGTGTTTCATAGACTGTCATGCATGATCACCCCAGGCGGTCCTCTTCTTTTTTGATCTTCTCGATCATGTGGTCGAGCTTGGTCAGCTTGACTTTGCTCTCGAGCCTCTGGATCCGCTTCTCCACCGCGCTCTGCTGGGCAAATATATCGGTCTCAAGCATTGTGTTCTCCTCGTCAAGGCTCCGGAGCTCCTCCTGCTTTGCAGGAGAGACGCGAAAGAACGGGTGGCCTTTCTGCTCCAGATCTGCCTTGATCAGCTGGAGTTTCTCCTTCTCGAGGTCCAGCTTTGCAATCCTGGTCTTTGTGTACATGATCCGGATCTCGCGGATGATGAAGTAAAAGATGACCAGCCCGAGTATGATCAGGAGGATGGGGAAGGATTGATTGAAGGTCACCCAGATATCTGTCATCGGTCGCCTCCCCTGGTCACAGGTCCTTGTCCTGCAGTCTCTTCTTCACCGACTCTGTGCCCTTTTCGATGGATTCCTTTGCAGCAGCCGCTCCTTCCTTGACCTTGTCAGCAGCCTTGCCGGCCCCTTCCCTGACTCTCTCCGAGGCCTGCGGTGCTCCCCCCTTGATCTTCTCTCTGGCCTGGCCGGCCCCCTCTCTGATCTTCTCCGCGGTACCTTCCGCCCCTTTCTTCACCCTGTCCACCAGGGGGGGCCTCTTTCTGACCGTCACCGTCGACCCCGGGGCAGCTCCGATGGCCGCGATATCCTGGGGGCTGAGGCGGATATGCCCCTCCTCGACCAGGGTGTCGGCAAACACTGCGACGATGCCGGGTTTTTCCGCCCCTTCGATTGAGACTTCTACCTCGTCGCCTTCGTTGATACCCAGTTGCCTGAGATATTTCTCGTGCAACCTGGCACGTCCCCTGCTTGGAAAAGCGCGTTCCTGGACCTTCAGTTTCACAGAATCCATATGACAGAAACTTGTGTTCACTATTTATATATTTTATTCCAAAATCGGTCGAAAAATGGAGATTTATTCCGACAGAATCAGAAATTGTTCTCAATTCCAGGTATTTTGGAAAAACCACACCCGGCGGGATGCACTCAGTCCCCGCCATTGTGGATTTCCATTCTCCTGCCCCGTGTTTTCCTGAACAGAAACTAATTATCTTCGGCCCACTGAGTGAATCTCATGAGATCAGCAGTTTTTTTCCTCCTTTGCCTGCTCCTCCTTGCCGGAAGCGCACAGGCATACGTCCTCACAATATCCGCGCCTGCAGAGATCAGGGCAGGGGCGCCTCTTGAGATCTCGGGGACCACCACCTTTCCCGTGGGGACCCAGTTTGACCTGGTGATCTACCGGCTGCAGCCCACCACCCCCGAGGAAGTAGCAAGGAAGATCATCATCGTGGATGAGTCCAAATCTTTCCAGGAATCCTTTCCGACATCCGGATTGCTGTCGGGAGATTACAAGGTAGAGGCAAGGTTCCTGACGGATCCCGGGTCAAAACTCGGGTCAGATTCGGTCACCATGAGGGTCTTTCGGATCACTGACCGTTCAGGCGAGATCGTCCTGACCGTCCCTTCGGATCAGGTGCTGGGAGAAGCGCTCCGGATAGAAGGGTATATTCCAAAGGCAGGAGTCACGACGATCACGTTGAAAGTCAGCGGGCCGCAGGGGGCAGTACTCCCCCCGCAGGATGTCCGGACTACCACCCGGACAGGAAAGGATGAAGGATATTTCTCAAGGACCATCCCGGTCACAGAGAGGGGTAACTATTACGTGGACTTCTATGATGTAAGGGGATTCATGGCGACGGTGAAGTTCATGGTGGACAGCCCCCCTGAAGAGACCCCGATCGCATCTCCTGCGATCACCCTGTCCCCCGGGGAGACACCGCCCCCCACTGTCGTACCTGCACCCATTGCAGGGTTCTGTGCAGCGTTGATCGGTGCAGGCGTGCTGGCACCACGGATCCGGAAGAGGTGATCGGGGAGAAGGGGATGCACCATGGTTGTAAGGCCGGAAGGGCACTTGCCGTTTCAGCCCGGGCATTCACTGCAGGGGAGCCGGAATCCTGTAAAAGACGGGAAAAAATGGCATCAGCCTTTGAGACGGTAGAGGTCCTTGAAGGAAAGCGAATTCAGCCTTCCTTTGCCATTGGTCCCATGCAGCGTTCTTCTCACTTCAATTTCCTCCACACTGCCACTTCGTAAATAAGAAGAAGGACGATGACCAGGCACCCTCCGATAAAGAACGCAAGGATCGGGTCAGGTGCGATTCCCTGCTGCAGGACGCCGGCCGCAGGTGAAGGCTCGGACATAATGCCGACCGCTTTCTCCCCCTGGAACGCTGCGAGATCTTCGCCTCCCCTCCCGGGAGGAGCAGTCATGATCGGCAGCATCGCATATCCCGCGATGGAGGCAAGGACGATGATTCCAAAGAGGGTGGCATACTTGAGGAGGATGGACCTGATGTTCTGGACTCTCGGCGCGACGATGAGGAGCTGGTCCTTGATCCCGTAGACTTTTATCTGCCTCCCCTTCACGCTGTAACGTGTTTCGCGGACCTCGAGGAGGCCCGCGTCAAGGAGGTTCTCAAGGTGGTACTTGACTGTCCCCATGGGCATGGAAAGTGCCGATGCCAGGTCTCCGGCGGTCTTTGGTCTCTCCTGAAGCGCGTGCAGAATATCGTTCGCAGACTGGCTGGCAATCGCCTTGCCGATCTTCTGGGCCCGCTCGTCGCCTGGCTGGAGCACGACCACATCTCCTGCCAAAACCCCCGGGTCCTTTTCCCCTGCACCGTCGTGAAGACTGTTCATCTGCTGCACCCTGCCTGCAGGTCTAGCCCCGCAGCGCCTCAAGTATCCGTTCCCTTCCGACCCTCAGGGCAAGGTCGACCTGCTGCACGTCGGGGCCGCCCCCCTGGGCCATGGTCCTTGAGCCGCCCCCCTTGCCGCCGAGCAGCGAGCAGACCTGGCCGATTATCTCTCCGGCATTCACCTTCTCGGAACCCGACATGAGGAGTACGGTTGCAGGGTCGGAGCCGCTTGCAAGCAGAGCGACCCCTCCTTTTTCCGCGAGACTCCCCCCGATTGCCGCCAGCTCCTTGCTGGAGAGGTCAATCTGGCGCACGAGAAGCGGGGTGCCATTGACCGTCTCAGGCGTGAGGTGTTCCATCTCCAGTTCCACGATTCTCTGGCGGAGTCGTTCGATCTCCTTCTTCTGGCCTTTCCACTCAGAGAAGAACCGGCTCACGGTTGCTGGCAGGTTCTCGTACTGGACGGAGAGTACATCTGCGGCCTGGGTCATCAGGGATTCAATGCGGTGCACGTATTCTACGGCGGCCAGCCCTGCTGCAAACTCGATGCGTTCGATCCCGTCCTGGATGTGTTCAACCCTGATAATCTTGACGAACCCGATATCACCGGTGCTCCTGCAGTGAGTGCCTGCGCATGCCTCAACGTCCCCTCCGACCTGCACGATGCGGATCTCGCGTCCCGGCGGGACACCCCCCTGGTAGAGGGCAAACCCGTAGAGCTGCTCGGCCCGGGTGCGGTCAAGGTGCTTGACGTCGACTACCTGGTCGGCCATGACCATGCGGTTCACCGCGATCTCGATCTTTTTCAGCTCGTCCGGGGTGATGTGCGCGTAGTGACGGATATCGAGCCTGGAGCTCTCAAGGCCTTTCTGGGCCCCTGCCTGGTGGATGTGCGCACCGAGAACCTCCTTTGCGGCGTGGAGGAGGAGGTGCGTTGCGGTATGGTGGCGCATGAGGGACCAGCGTCGTTCCTCATCTACAATCCCCTTGACACGGTCACCTCTCCGCAGCGTCCCGCCTGCCACGTGATGCACGATCACGTCCCCTACTTTCCTGACATCGTCAACCCTGACCATGTTCTCCGCCGTCATCAGCATTCCGCTGTCAGGGGGCTGGCCTCCCCCCTCGGGGTAAAAGAGCGTCTGATCCATTACTACGTATCCGTCAAAGAAGTCGATGACCATTGCATCGAACTCCATGTCGCAGGGCTGCTCGTAGAAGAGTTTCCTTGTTGCCGGAAGCGCGGAGATACGGTCCCGGTAACGGGCGAAGGGGTCCTCTTCCACGACGGCTCCGGATTCGGAGTGCATGTCCGCGATGAGGGAGTAGAAGTTGTCGGGAAGGTCCACGACTGCACCCTCCCTGAGTGCCACATCCCGGACGATCTCGGGGGGTATCCCGTGCGAATCGTAGAGGGTGATCACCTCTTTCAAGGGGACCCTCTCCCGCCTGTTCTTGTAAGTGCGGGCGATCCTCTGGACGATCTTGGTGCCCCTTTCCATCGTGGCATTGCTCTTTTCCACTTCGCGCTCCACGATCTCGCGCACGATGAACATGTCCTGCTCAAAGGAAGAGGTCCCCACTATTCTCATCTGCTGCTCGATAAGATCTGCCAGGGGTTCCTTTATCCCGAGGTCGTTCATCATGCGCAGCGTCCTGCGTAGCACCAGCCGGACGAGATACCCCTCCCTCACGTTGGAGGGCACGATGCAGTCGCCAAGCATGTAGGCGAGGCATCGGGTATGGTCGACGATCGCGTATACTTTCTCGATGGGGGCGATCATCCTGTCAAGGCGCTCGATGGGCACATCGATAGCGGTGGCGACCTTCTTTCGCAGCTGGTAAAGATTGGTCCCCGATATATCCATAACGCCCGCGAACTTGGCGTTCAGTGAGAGGATCTTGGTATACTCCTTGTCCTCGAGGGCGTGGGCAAGGCCCGCGGCCTCCATCACTCTGCTGACCATCTCGGGGAAGACCGCATCGTAGATGGTGGGCGACCCTCGTGAAGCCCATACGAAACGCTCCAGGCCGTACCCCGTGTCCACGATCCAGTTGGACATGGGATAGTAGGGCTCCCCCGCAAGCTCGATGCCGGGTTTGCCGGTCTTTTGCTTCCCGAGGTTCATGAAGACCAGCGTCGCGACCTCGAGACCCCCGATAAGCACTTCCAGGCTTGGGCCGGCGTTTCCCCCGCCGATCCATGGGTGCTCCTTGTAGGTCACGCGGGAGAGGTCCCCGCCAATAGAAGAGAGGAACTGCTCGCAGAGTTCCACTGTTCGCTCTTTCCAGTAGATCTCCTCGACTTCAGAGTTGAAGGCGTGGTGGGCCATCATCTCAAAGAGCGTGAGGTGCCGCCCTGATCGGCCAACCGAGTCGAGGTCATTTAACCTGATACAGGGCTGTGATATGGTCAGCGGGTTTGCAGGAGGAGGCACAATCCCGCCGGTCACCCATGGCTGAAAATCTGCAATCGAGGCGATGGTGAGGTAAATATCGTCCCGCCAGCGTGCTGCGACAGGATAGCGGTTAATCCTTGTATGGCCGTTTTTTTCGAAGAAGGAGAGGTATGCCTCCCTCATCTCGTCCACGGTGTGGCGCCTGAAGATCGGGGCCCCGATAAAATTGTACGTTTCACAGGGGGCGTCGCCGCAGATATCGGTGTCGGGGTCCCTCGTCCAGAACGCCGACCCGCACCTGGTGCATATCTTCCGCGTGAGCCCGTGGGTCTTAAAATATTCGAGCTGGTATTCCTCTTCGAGCATAAAACCCTCTTCTTCTCCATTTATTCGGTTTTTCACGATAAAAACTGTTGGATTCCACTCCTTCAGAGGTCCCAGCTGTCCTGGTACCACTCGTCGCGTGCGTCGTATCCCCCGCATGCTGCCGCGAGGCGTGCCGCAAGGAGGTGCCAGCAGCACTTCCCCCGGAACAGAAAGTCATGGCAGGTGCAGAAGTCTTCCTCGACGATATACTCCTGTGAACTGCCTGCGACGACGACGAAATCCCGGTATCTCCTGACCTTCCCGTTCCTGTACGCGTCCAGGGCTTTCTGGGCACGGTCACCATACATGCAGATGAACTCGTCGAGGAGCCAGGGCGTGAGGCACTTTTCCCCCGTCAACAACTTCCAGAACTCTTCGGGGTCCATGTCAGCAGATTCGGAATATCCTCGATATAGGTCCAGCCCATTCTCTCCGCCAGCGCTCTCATGGCAGGGGCTTCCAGGGCATAGTGGGTCGCTTCCAGGAGGGGAATGGGGGAGCTGCGGGCGACCGAGTGCCGCAACTCTGCGGAGAGGAAGGATCCTGCCCCCGCATCCGCCGCTTCGCGTATAAGTTCGGGTGAAAATCCTGATCCTCCTACGACTGCGAGCGTCCCCGGCAGGTGTGGGTCGTTCCATGCCCGCAGCGGGCTGTTCAGCCTGTCGGCGATCTCCTGGATCCCTATCCCGCATTCCCCGACAATACCAAGCGAGAGGGGGAGCGTATTCTCCAACCCGAGGAGGTCTGCAAGAACGTCGTTTACACCTCCTGGAGCATGGTCGTAGTTTGTATGCAGCACGTAGATGTTCATCCCGGAGCCGACAGCCTCCCGCAGCAGTGAAGCAAGGGGCCCGCGAAACGCAGTGACAGGAGTCCACAGGGGCGTGTGATGCACCACGAGCATATCGGCTCGCGCTGAGACTGCCCGGCCGACAGTCTCCGGGGTCGCGTCGAGTGCACAGCAGATCTGTTCAAGTTCCTGTCTTCCCTCCACGATCAGGCCGATCTTCTCTGAATCCCATTCTTCCGCAAGTTCAGGCGGTGCCAGAGACTCCATGATGCGGATGAACTCCCCGATCTCCATGACAGGTATATCGGTGCGCGGGCTTATTAATGATATATTACTGTGGGTAATACGAAACATCTTTAAATATTCTTTATAGAATATTACCGCATGAAGAAGACCATCCATCAGGTCAACGAGCGGATCCGCGAAGGCAATGCAAGGGTGGTCACCGCAGAAGAGATGCCCGCCCTCGTTGCCGAGCTCGGCGAGGAAGGCGCACTTGCAGAGGTCGACGTGGTGACAACCGGAACATTCGGCGCCATGTGCTCGTCAGGGAGCTTTTTCAACTTCGGGCATGCGGATCCCCCGATACGGATGGAGCGTGTCTGGCTGAACGATGTTGAGGCATACGCGGGGCTTGCCGCAGTCGATGCATACCTGGGCGCCACACAGCAGTCCACCACGCGGGAGGAGAATTACGGTGGCGCCCATGTGATCGAGGACTTCATCGCCGGAAAAGCCGTGGAACTCAGGGCAATCTCCCACGGCACTGACTGCTATCCCCGGCGGACGATCACCACCGATCTCCTCATCGACAACCTCAACCAGGCAATCATGTGCAACCCCCGGAACGGGTACCAGCGTTACAACGCAGCCAGCAACTCAACCGACCGGGTTCTTCATACCTACATGGGAATGCTCCTCCCCGGGTGCGGCAACGTCACCTACTCGGGGGCAGGCCTCCTCAATCCCATCTCGAACGACCCCCATTTCAGGGTCATCGGGTCAGGGGTGCCGTGTCTCCTCGGCGGGGCTCCGGGGATGGTTATTGGCGAAGGTACCCAGGCCTCACCTGCCGCAGGGTTTGGGACCCTGATGGTCACCGGCAACATGAAGGAGATGAACACGGAGTATATCAGGGCCGCGACGATGACGGGATACGGGGTAACGCTGTACGTGGGGCTCGGGATCCCCATTCCCGTACTCGATATTGAGACAGTGAGAAGCACTGCCGTGAGGGACGAGGATATATGGATGGATATCATCGATTACGGGGTTCCTTCGCGGGACCGACCCTCCCTTGGGAAAGTGAACTATGCAATGCTCAGGGAAGGCCGCCTGGAGATAAATGGCGAGGAGGTGCGTACTTCATCGCTCTCGAGCTTCCGCAGGGCGAGAAGGGTTGCATCAGACCTGAAAAAGTGGATTGAGTCCGGAAAAATGACGGTCTGCCTGCCGACGCGGAGGATCGATCCGGCCAGGAGAGCGGGACCGATGAGGGAGACCGCGCAGGGCCCGAGGGTGATTGAGATCATGGATCGCAGGCTGATCACTATCTCCGAGGAAGAGCCAATAAGGGATGCCGCAAAAAAACTCCTGAAAGGTGAGACCAACCACCTCCCGGTGATAAACGGCGAGGGGGTCCTCGTAGGGATCGTCACGACGTACGATGTATCCAAAGCCGTCGTGAACCCCGAGAAGATATCCCATGTCAGGGACATCATGCGCCGCAAAGTGATCACCACCACCGCGGACGAACCGGTGGATATCGCGGTCAGGAAACTTGAGAAACACAACATCAGCGCCCTCCCGGTGGTCGACAAAGAGTACCGCGTAGTGGGGATGCTCACTGCGATGGACCTCGGAAAGCTCTTTGGCGGGAGGTGGCTGAAATGAAACTCCTGGTCACCTTCTCGAGAAAAGAAGGAAAAAAACCCATTATTGCCCAGGTGGTGCGGGACACGGGAGTGCTCGTGAACGTGGAGCGGGCCCTCATCGATTCATCGGAAGGGGAAGCCCTCATCGATATTCCCGATGAGTCCTGCCGGATCGTCAAGGACAAGCTGGCAGACCTCGGCGCCTCGGTGCGAATCCTCGAAGAGGAGATCAGTCTCGACGAGAACGAGTGCGTGGACTGCGGTGCCTGCATCAGCATATGCCCGCAGGAGGTCTTCTCGTTTGATGAAGAGTTCCGCCTCCGCGTGGACGCAAAACGCTGCGTGCTCTGCGGAAGGTGCATCGAGATCTGCCCTCACCGCGCCCTTTCACGCAGGATCGAGAGTTGAGACTCCCGGGGGGGATGGCGAGCCTCCCCCCTCCTTGCATCGGGGGTTCATGAGCGGTGGAGTGGATCAGGTCAGGCAGAGCGCCCTGCGCGCATCGGCAAGCGTCGCAAACCGCGCCCGCTCAGGTGATGCCCCGATGATCTCCACGAGATCATCGAGGGAGAGAGGCACGTATCCCACCACCTCTGCGCTGACATTCACCCTCCGATCCTCCATGTTGAGGAACGGGAACTCATCCGGCTGGTTGTTGTGAAGGTGGCCGTGGACTACAAACCCCGGATAATCCGGTGGTGCGTCAACGGGGACGTGCACCATCAGGAACCGCTGGCCCTTCCAGGTTACCTCGATTCTCACCCTGGTGTGCGCAAGCCCCGTATCGTGGTTGCCGGCCACGCAATGGATCACTCCGGAAAGGAGGGAGAGGTAGTCTGCGGGATGTCGTGAACTCCGACCGTAGGCGAGATCGCCCAGGAAATAGACCGTATCAGTGGGTTTTACCCGGAAGTTCCAGTTGCGGATGAGCACATCGTCCATTGCGGCAGCGTCCGGGAATGGCCGGGAGGTATAGGTGATGATATTTTCATGACCGAGGTGCAGGTCAGAGATGACGAATGCGGCATCTCCCTCGCAAAAGCGTGGCCGATCGAGCTCGAACCCTTCTCTTTTCCTGAACGCCTCCAGGGTCTCCTCTCCTGCGCTTTTTCCGAACGCCCGCCCGCGGCCGATCCACCGGTCCGTGGGGAAGTCAAAGACCTTCCAGAGCGCTCCCCTCCGGATCACTGCAAGGCGAAACGACACAATGGTTGTCCCTTCCAGCCTCCCTATCCCATCTGCGCCTCGCGTACCGGCAGGGACCGTCTCAAGGAAGTTGATGAGTTCCCTGGCCCTTGCCTCGCGTAACCCAAATCCAACGCTCACGTGAAAGATACGCTGACCCGGGCGCTGGTCGATCCAGGTGCAGGAACGGGTGTGGGGGAGCAGCTGTTCCCTGATGCGTGCAGAGATCCTGGAGAGGTGTTCATCGGGGAAGGCCCTGACAACCGCCGCAAACCCTCTCCTCCCCCTGAGAAGCAGGGGATCGCCGAGCCGCGCGGTGCATGACGTGATACTTTCCCGGGAATGCGGAAGAACCCGGCTGATGAGTAATACCGGGTCGCAGCCATCCTCCAGCGTGAATGGTCCAAAGAGGGTGATATGGGGGTCATGCCGCTCACTGCGCGATAGCGTGAACTTTACTGCCAGGCGCAAGAGACACTCCCTTGCGAAACGGCTGTTCACCTGCGCTGTCACCAGGTATACGGGTGGGCGGTGGTTCCCGGTCATACGCCTTTTGTGGCCGGAGCGGCCCTTGCGCGCCATGGGATTCTCCAGAAGATCGCTTGCGAGGGTGCCTATAAATAAGTGCGTACCGCACAAGCAGCGACCATGCCATTTTTTCAGATTGGGAGGAACTAATTCTCACTTATGATCCGGCGGCGGTTCCATTTCCGCGAGACGATCGCCACAATCCTCGCAGACGACGAGAGCCATGTGAATGCTGCCCGGGAAGGGTTGGTGCGGGCACGGCACGAACTCGAGCACCATATCGCCCAGGATCCGTTCTTTCTGGCTACATTAGAGCCATACGCAGGGCAGTCTGACAGCAGGGTCGCCAGGAGGATGATTGCCGCTGCGCTCTCTGCAGGCGTGGGTCCCATGGCCGCCGTGGCAGGGGCGATCGCGTGGGCCGGCGTGGAGTCGATGGCCGCTGCCGGGGCCTCCTTTGGGGTGATTGACAACGGGGGAGACATCGTTCTTTTCTCGGACCGAGTTCTCCGGGTGGGTGTACATGCCGGACGGTCGCCGCACAGCGACCGTTTTGCCTTCGAGATCCCTGCGCAGGAAGAGATCCTTGGGATATGCACCTCATCTGCAACAGTCGGGCATTCCCTCTCGCTCGGCACTGCGGATGCGGTCTGTGTCTTCTCATCCGATCCCGCCCTCGCAGATGCCTGGGCGACCGCGATCTGCAACACCATCACGCCGGATGACACCAGCATCATCGACAAGGTGCCCTGGGAGGAGGTGGACGGTGTCTACGTCGTGGCGGGTGAGTGGACTTCCTCGTTTGGCACTCTGCCCCCCCTGGTCAGGGCGAGGGTGGACCGTGACCTGGTGACGGGCGGTCCCTGGTGAGGATCAAAAAGACTACGTGATGTTCTTTGAGATATAGGCATGCAGGAATGCGTGCAGTGGTGGACCATACTCCCTGCAGGAGAGATCGGTTCAGAGGTTACGATGGGCGCACCCGCAGGGGTTGCAAAGAGTGGCAATGGACAGGACCATACTGGTGGTCGACGATAACAGGAGGATCGTCGATTTCCTCGAGACTGTGCTGGAGATGGAGGGATACATCGTGCATGCGGCCTACAGCGGTGCAGAATGCCTTGCCTACCTCGAAAAGGAGAAGCCCGGGCTTGTACTCCTCGATATCGTCATGTCGCCCATGGACGGATGGACGGTCCTCGAAAGGATACGGGAGCAGCCTGGGATGAAGAAGGTCCGGGTCATCATGCTGACTGCAAAGCACCCGACGAGTGAGGAGGCGGAGAAGTATGCCCCCCTCATTGACGGGTACATTCTCAAGCCCTTTGATCTCCGCAGCCTGAAAGAGAGCATCCGGACAGCCTTCCTTGAACAGGAACGCCTCTCCGGCATCGTTCACGAGGCCTGCGAGAAGGGGACCGAGCGGAGTTTCCTCGAGGAATACTGCAGGTTGTCCCGGATAGTCAAGGCGCAGCAGGCATTTTCTTTGCTCCTTGAACAGGAGCAGGACAGCCAAAAGGAGAGGGAGGAGACCCCCGAGGCGATCCAGCTTGCCAGGATGAAGCGGATCATCCAGCAGGTGATCGGCATCCCGGGTTCAGGAGAATAAGCGCGCGCAGCCTGTGGGGAGACAGGGACACCTCCCGCGCGCAGCCATGCCTGCTCCCCGGCTGGCTAGAGTGCATCGTCGATAAAACGAAGTGCCCTGTTATACGCGTCTTTACCCCGGTAGTTCACGAGGAACTGTTCGCCGTCACTGACACTAATCACCGGCCTGTCGTCCTCTATCCGGAAGATTATCTCGAGGAGTTCGAGTTCCGCCATCATCACGCCCTGCACCAGCGCTGATGCCGGCTGCAGGATGAGCCTCTCCCGCTCCAGGTCGCCCGGGGCCTCGCGGAAAAAGTAATAGTAGACCTGGTAGGCGTTCAGGAAGTCGGATACGAGCAGCTCCCGGCGGATGGGAGGATCAATCAAATCAAGCTCCCTGGCGAGGAGTGCCTCGTCCTCGTCGGCCCTCTCGAGGAGATGCTCTGCGATCCCTGCAAGCTCCCTGTAGGTGGGAATCTTCTCCCGGCCTTCCATACCCAGGGATGGAGCCGGAGTCCCCTTATACTTGGTGAATCATCATCGCGCACCCTGCGCCCGCAAATAAAAGAGGGGAGGGAATCCAGGGAGAATGCCTGGTCAAAGCCCAAGAGACACGCCTTGGCCGCAGCTTGCGCAGGAGATACATGCATGAGCATTATCTCCTCTTTTCTCCATACCTTACGCACGCGACAGAAGATGAAGGAAGAAGAGCTGGACTGGCAGGTATACCACATGCTCTTGGAGGACGCGGAAAGGCAAGCAGGGGTACTTGCCGCGCTCCTGGGGTGCTCCCTGGATGATATACAGCGGTCCATGAAGCGGCTTGAGAGCGCCATGCTCCTGGAATGCACGCCCTCCGGCGTCCGCATCCTCTCTGTCCCGGAGATGATGCTTCGTTGCCAGGCCCGCTACGACAGGAACTGTCCGTTTTCGATAACGGGTGGAGTCATCCGTCCGAGGTCGGGCAGTCGGGGGGAGGATGACTGAGGTCTTCGTGCTGCGGATCGGCCACCGGCCGGAACGCGACCAGAGGGTGACCACCCATGTCGGGCTCACCGCACGTGCGCTCGGAGCACGGGGGATGTACCTTGCCTCACGGGACTCGGGGGTGGTGGAGAGCATCCGCGATGTGGTATCGAGGTGGGGAGGGGACTTTACTGTCGAGGACCAGGTCTCCTGGAGGGGGTGCATCAGGGACTGGAAGGCCCAGGGGGGGTGCGTCGTACACCTCACGATGTACGGTGAGGGGATCAGGAGCAGCGAGGAGGCGCTGAGGGGATGTGACCGCATCCTTGTAGTCGTCGGAGCGGAGAAGGTCCCGGGAGAGATTTATGGCATGGCCGATTACAACATCTCGGTGACGGGGCAGCCCCACTCTGAGATCGGGAGCCTCGCGGTATTCCTCGATCGCCTGTTCCAGGGCAACGAACTCGAGAGGGAATTTCCCGGCGCCAGGATACGGGTCATCCCTTCGCCGGACGGAAAGGTTACAGAGGAACAATGAAGGGGTCGGTGCTCGTCTGTGGTTTTGCCACCCGGCACGTGGCCCGGTCTGCCCATGCAGCAGGGTACACGGTCTATGCAGTGGATCACTTCTGCGACCAGGATCTCTCCTGGTATACCGCTGACAGGGTGAGGTTTGATGATCTTGCGGATATTCCTTGTGCGATCCAGGAGATCTGCAGCCGCCATGAGGTGGAGTGGCTGGTCCCCACGTCAGGCGCAGAGATGCTCCCCTCGAGGGTTCCCGTCCTTGGGACCTCTCCTGAGAAGGCCGCCCGGTTCATGGACAAGATCCTCACGCAGGAATTTTTCGAGTCGCTCTCGATCCCTGTCCCAGGGATCGTCGGGCCGGGCCGGTATCCCGCAATGATAAAGCCAAGGACAGGATCCGGAGGGTGGCGGAATATGGTGGTCCACAACGACGGGGAACTGGCATCATGGCTCGATGCCTTTTCGCACCAGCCGTTCCTTTTGCAGGAGGTGGTACCAGGGGTCGCCGCCTCTGTCTGCTGCGTCGCCGATGGGACTGGCGGAGCACGGGCGATTGCCGCGAACCGCCAGATCCTCCGCGAGGAAGAGGGCCTCTACTTCGGGTTCTCGGGGTCGGTCACTCCGCTCGATCATCCCGGTGTCCAACCGATGATGGAGACCGCCGAGAGGATTGCGGCAGTATCTGGCTGCAGGGGCACCCTCGGCATCGACTTTGTCATCGGAGATAAGCCCTGGGCAATCGAGGTGAACCCGCGTTTCCAGGCCACCCTTGATACCGTCGAGGCCGCGACCGGCCAGAACCTCTTCTCTCTCCATGCCCGGGCGTGCAGGGGAGAACTCCCCTCCCGCCGGCCTTTGCATTCAGGTTATGCGGTACGCAGGATCCTCTTCGCGGACCGCGACATGGTGGTGAACCATGATCTCTCCTCTCTCTTTCCTGCAGTGGCGGACATTCCCTGGCCTGGGACTTCTTTTGAGGAGGGGCAGGCGGTGGTCAGCGTGTATGGGTGGGGCAGGAGCCTTGATGCCGCCATGGATCTGCTGGATACACATATGAAGAGGGTACGACAATATATGGGTTGATTGCCCTATGGAAGAGATCCTCGCAAATACCCCGGTTCATGCATACCTCGCCCGGCTGATAGGAGAGGAGGGCATCTCTCTCCTGGAGAGTTTTCCCCGGGAGGGCGAGTACTCCGATGAGGAACTGGCCGCCCATACCGGGATCAACTTAAACTCGGTCAGGCACACCCTCTATACCCTCTATGAGAAACGGCTCGCCGAGTACCGCAGGATCAAGAACAACGAAACGGGATGGCTCACCTACCTGTGGCACCTCCGCATAGACAGGGTGTACGATGTGATCGCCGAGGATATGGAGGCGATACTGGAGAAGCTTGAGGCAAGGGAGAAGTTCGAGGAGGAGAACGACTTCTATATCTGTAAATCGTGCGGGTTCATGTTCACGTTCAGCCAGGCGATGGACTGCCAGTTCCAGTGTCCCTCATGCGATACGGGGCTGGAGCACTTTGATAACGAGATCCTTCTGCGGGCATTGAAGCGGAGGATCAGGAGCATGAAAGAGTCCCTTGGGCATGCATGAGGCAGGGGAGCAGTGGGAGGCTCTGCTCAGGGAAGCCGGTTGCAGCAACAGGGTAATCGCACACTGCAGATCTGTCCACGAACTGGCACTCGAATACTGGCATGAGGATATCATGGACCGGGAAGTGCTGGAAGCGGGTGCCTACCTCCACGATATCGGCAGGGGTATCACCCATGGCCTTTGCCATGCCCAGGCAGGGGCAGATCTCTGCCGCCGCAAGGGATTGCCGGAGAAGGTTGCCAGGGTGGTCGAGCGCCATATCGGAGCCGGGCTCACTGCTGATGAGTGCACGCTTCTTGGACTCCTTCCTATCGGCTGCATGCCACTCACTCCCGAGGAACGCGTGGTCGCACATGCGGACAACCGGGTGGCGGGTACGCGCATCATCACCCTGGAAGAGAGGATGATGCGTGCAGCACACCTCCCAAGGAGGCTGAAACGGCGACTTTACCGTCTATGGCTTGAGATGGAGATGTTCAGGCAGAGCCCTGGAACATGACCTGGCGCACCTGGGGGAGGCGCCTGATCCCCTCGATCACTGCGGGGGGAAAGTCCCCGTCGATGATCACCACAAGCCTGGGCTCTTCCGAGAGTACAGGGTCTGTCACATAGATCTGGCGTATTGAGAGCCCTTCTTCTGCGATGACCCTGACCGCGGCGCTGACAATGCCTTTCTCACTTGCGTCTTTTGGATATATGGTCATCACCGAGAGGCCCAGGTGCCCCGCCACCCGCGAGAGGTCAGGAGCGACCCGCATATGCATGAATATGCTGCGGTGAAGGGGGAGTGAGAGTATGCGCTGTGCGGTGGTATCCACCACTCTCCGGTCTGTATCGAGTGCCTTTGCGACCTGTGTAGCAGGTATCTCAATCCCGTTGCAGGTGACCCTGCCGTCTGCATTGACACCGAAACCGTTCTCGAGAAGGAACCGCAGGACCCGGGTCTGCGAGGGGGAATCTGCAAATTCCCCTATGATCTCCGACCACATAGTGAAGATCTATGGGCTTGTAATAAATATACATCCCTGGTCAGATATGGACAATGACGAATGATGGTAATAAACCGGTGGATGAAGGACCCGGGCAATTCGTCCCACTTCGCGTCTCCTGATATGGATAACCTTATTTCGAAGCGGCATCCATGTAATATGGCACGGAGCGAGGGTTGCCGAGCCAGGTCAAAGGCGCCAGCTTGAGGGGCTGGTCTCGCAGGAGTTCTTGGGTTCAAATCCCATCCCTCGCATTCGGACTTGAGGACCTCTTCTCTTGAAAACACTGGCTCAATCCATTGTTAAAAGGCAAGCGCGACAGTGTTCCAGGGAGGCACTCCGGGAATGCAACAATCCTTGAGCTGTTATCGCTCTTTTCTAAAAGAATGATTGACCCATTGCCACGATGACAGGCATTATAACTCACGGGATTGACGGAGTTGCCATGGGAGACTTTGATCCAAAAAAACACATTGCCGAAGAGTCTGGCTATGATGCCAGGGACAATTACGTGCGAGGGCTCAAGATGCCCGAGACAAGGTTCAAGAACATGGTACATAACCACCCTCCGGATGAACAGAAGCGCATGAGAACGCAGGTTGACGAGGCAGAAGCCGCGGGTCTTCGCAACTACCAGGTCAGGCACTCGAAAGGATTCTACATCATTGAGAATGGAATCGTGGTAGGGAGCGGAAGGGGATGAGTTCCCCATTCAGGCTTCTTTTCCGGGAGGTCTTTTCCTCTTTTCTCTAATGAATATGGCTCTGCCATTCTCATGCGGAATGCTCGATCGCATGGCGGTCATAGGCGGTTACTATTAAAAATCGCACCCGCGATTTTCATTCTGTGTGCATGTGTCTCGACAAGAATCATGTGATTTTTTGCAGGTATTGAGGTCCTGAAAATCAAATCCCATTGCAGTTCACCGGATATTGCAGTGCTGTCAGGCCTGGCCTTTCTGAGTGCCGAGAAATTTTTTACACTAAAAACGGGGGCTGCCAAAAAAAATTTCGATTTGAGAGGAATGACATCAGCCTTTTCTCCAGACGCGGCTCCCTGACAGGAGACATGTGATCGCAAGCGCGACCACGACATGGGAAATCCCGAGTGGCGTGGTAGGGGTCGGCGCGGGCGTCTGTTCTGCGGTTGTGGGATTGGTGGAGGGCGTAGTGGTCACATCGGTTGGCACCTGCGTTGGTTCCGGGGTGGCAGGTGTCTCCTCGACAGGAACATAGGTCACGAGTTCCACGTTGTCGATGTAGCCCTCGGAGAATGGCCCGAACGAATAATCTCCCCTTGTCGTGACGGCGAGGCGGTCCATGAAGAAGAGTTCCTTGCCGATTGTGACAAAGTACCCCCACAGGAGGTTGCCAGTCTCCTTTTCGGTCACCTTGATATCAGCGTTCCCCAGGTCCTTGTTATACCGGACCGTGACGTGGTAAGTGACATTGTTCTCAAACTCGACGGTCCGGCAATCAGGAAGGTCTCCGCAATAGGAGGCATAATAACTTGTCGTCTCCCGGAGCTGGTTGTTCTGGTCTATCACCCGGAGTGTGATGAGCCGGCCGTATTTCCCATTCTCAAAGGAGGAGAGGACATTCGTACCCCGTGTAAAGTCCATCTCTGAACTGATCACGCCAAAACGAAATGCGCTGTCCTTCTGTGAGGTGAGAATGATCACGTCGTAATCGAGCGTGAACGACTGCCCGTTATACTTCACCGGGATAAATGCATACCCGTTTGTTCCTCCCTCTGCCTTGAAGTGATACATCTCAAGGGATGGGTCCCAGTAGTACCGGGTCGGGCTGTTGGTGGTCCATCCCGGGTTCTGGGAGAAATCTGACTGATACAGTATTGCCTGCTGCGTGGTCTCTGCTGCCAGGGAAGGGAAAGAAATTACCGCACCGCAGGTGAGCAGCAGAAGGAGTACGAAAACTCTGGTTCCTGTCATGATACATCTCCTCTTCAAACCGTCCCCATCTGCGTTCCTCTTCGTCACGGACAGGGGGTGTCCGGTCCCGCGGTGAAAGGATACGGGGCACGTGGTCCGGACAGGATTGGATTGTAATTGTTTTTTGGCCTTTATCTCTATAACAATTTCGAAATCAAGGCTGGCATCGCAGTGGGATAGCCTCCTTCCCTGCCCGTGCATGCACCCGCAGCTCCCGGATATTCCGGGATCCGGGAGAAAAAGCGATATAATTTATTATTCCTGGTACCCATGGAGTACAAGGGGTAATATTTTTCCGTGTTCATGCATACTGCGGGTGAACGGGGGTACTGATGGACGGCCAGATATACTACAACCGCGGGATTGCCTTTCATAAGAAGGGGATGTTCGACGAGGCAATCTCGGATTATACCCGTTCCATCGAGATCAATCCGGCTGATTCGGAGGCGTATCACAACCGTGGGGTTGCGAAAGCCGGGAAGCGTGATTATGCGGGTGCAATAGAGGACTATAACTCTGCCATCAGGCTCAACCCTCACTTCACCGAGGCGTATTACAACCGGGGCGTTGCGTACTCTCTCCTGGGCCGGCCGGAAGAGGCGATCGCGGAATTTTCCACCGCTCTTGAGACCGACCCGGATTTTATCGAGGCATATTATAACAGGGGACTCGAGTATGCACACATCGGAGAGGATGACCTTGCGCTTGCAGATTTCACGCGGGCACTGGAACTTGACCACGAGTATGTCGCTGCCTACAACAACCGGGGCGTGATTTTCGGCCGGAAAGGCATGCACAGGGAGGCGATCGCGGATTATACCAGGGCGCTTGAGATAAACCCGCAATTCATCGAGACGCTCTTCAACCGCGGTATCGAATACTCGCGAATGGGCCGCCTCCAGGACGCGGCAGATGACTATACCCGCGCACTGGAGATCGATCCCGGGAACCCTGACATCCTCTACAACCGGGGTATTGTTCTTGGAAAGATGGGGCAGTCAGAAGGGGCAATCGCTGATTACCTCGCCTGCCTTGAGAAGAATCCCCGGTCTGCAGAGGCATACAACAACCTCGGCGTCGAATACAGCAGGCTGGGCCTCTATGACACATCGCTCGAGCACTATGCAAAGGCCATCGAGATCAATCCGCGGTTCGTGGAGGCATACAACAATCGGGGGGTGCTGTACAACCGCATGGGAAGATACGACGAGGCGATCGCGGATTTCTCACATGCCCTCGAGATCTTCGACCAGGCCCCCCCCGATACCAATGCCGGAGAGGAGGGGATCTCTCCTCGCGTCGATATAAAGGACCAGGAGTCCCTGAAAGGGCCCACATGGGTCGATGAGCCTACCGCAACAGAATCGCCAGTGCCTGCCGCCAACCCCGCAGCAGGGCAAGTCCCTGAACCTCCCAGCGTGACCGCCCCCGCAGTTCACCAGTTTGGCGGAGAGATTGGGCACGGCGGGACCGTGGCCGATCTTGAGGACCCCGCAATACTCGAGCTGACGCGTGAGATCACTCATGTCCCAGATGACCCGGAACTCTACAACAGGAGAGGCATGGAATATTCACGCCTGGGATCTTCTGCGCATGCCATCGATGACTTCACGCGCGCGATCGAGATAGACCCAGGCTATATCGAGGCGTATTACAACAGGGGGAACGAGTATGACCGTATTGGCAGAATTGAGGACGCTATCGATGACTATACCCGTGCCTTGAAGATTAATCCACAGTATGCCGATGCCTGCTTCAGGCGGGGGAACGAGTATCAGAAGTCAGGTCTATCAGACAAGGCAATATCAGAGTATACGAAGGCCCTTGAGATCAATCCTGGGTACGCAGATGCACTCTACCGGAGAGGGAGGGAATTCTCCCGTATCGGCCTCTCCGATATGGCAATCAGGGACTTTTCACGTGCACTCGAGATCCGTCCCGGGTACGTCCAGGCTCTGCTCTGCCGTGGTGTCGAGTATGCAAGGAAGGGGTATTCTGAAAAGGCGATAGCCGATTACACATCTGTCATCTCCGTTGACCCTTCGCAGAAAGAGGCGTACCTGGGCAGAGCCAGGGAATACCTGAACGGTCAGAGAGTTGACGAGGCAATCGCCGATCTCTCCCTTGCAATAACAAGAGACCCTGAATGGGCCGATGCATACCTCTTGCGGGCCCGTGCGTACCGGCAGGCAGGAAAGCGCGAGGAAGCGATCCAGGATTCCACGAGGGCCATCCAGATCAGTCCGCTGAATGCGCACGCGTACCTTCAGCGGGGCATTGACTATTCGGGCACCGGCAGGGCACCCGAGTCCATCGCGGATTTCACCCGCGCCATCGAGGCGGACCCCGGATGCTTCGAGGCCTTCTTCCGCCGCGGGCAGGAGTACAGCGGCTGCGGGAAGACCGCAGAAGCTGTGGCAGACTTTACAAGCGCTCTTTCCCTGAATCCAGGGGCCAGGGAGGTATACCTCGCGAGGGCTGCCGAGTTTGGCCATATGGGAAGGCACGAAGAGGCGGTCTCTGATCTCACACGGGCGATTGAGATATCCCCTGATGATGATAGTACATTCCTTGCCCGCGGTCTCCTGTATGACCGGCTGGGGAGAATGGAAGAGGCGATTGCGGATTTTTCCCGCGCCATCGAAATTGACCCCGGGAACGAGATGGCATACAACAACAGGGGAAATGCCTATGCCTCAATGGGCCTCTTCAACGAGGCCATCTCCGATTTCTCTCGGGCAATCGAGCGGAACCCCCGGAATGCCACGGCGTTTTACAACAGGGGAATCGAGTACGGGGAGCACGGGATGCTCGACGAAGCGATTGCGGATCTCAGCGAGGCGATAGTACTGCGGCCGGACCTCGGCGAGGCATACTATAACCGGGGAGTCGCCTACCACAAGAAGGGGATGCTCGACGAGGCGATCGCTGATTACGGCCGTGCAATGGAGTTCCAGCCTGACAACGAAAAGGCTTACAACAACCGTGGGAATGCCTATGCCGGGAAGGGCCTCTACGACGAGGCGATATCGGATTTCACCCGTGCCATCGAGATCAATCCCGAGAACCCGACCGCGTATTACAACCGGGGGATCGAGTATGGGCGGAAAGGCTTGATAGACCAGGCGATGGATGATTTCACCCGTGCCATCCAGATCAAGCCTGACCTTGCAGAGGCATACTACAACCGCGGGGTCGCATACCAGAGGGTTGAGAGGCTGAAAGAGGCGGTTGAAGATTACACGAGGACAATAATGCTTGCCCCGGGGAACGAGAAGGCATGGAACAACCGCGGCAATGCGCATGCGGGGCTGGGGATGTACAACGAGGCGATATCGGATTTCACCCGTGCCATCGAGATCAATCCCGAGAACCCGACCGCATATTACAACCGTGGGATCGAGTTTGGGAAGAAAGGGCTCAACGACGAGGCGATATCGGATTTCACGCGTGCTGTTGAGCTGAAGCCCGACCTTGCCGAGGCCTATTACAACATGGGCAACATCCATTACAACCGTAACCGGAACGAGGAGGCGATACGCGAGTTTGACCGTGCACTCTCCATCCAGCGCGGGTATGCCCGGGCCTACCTGAACAAGGCACTTGCCTGCGAGAAACTTTCCCGCATCGCCGAGGCTCGCACGGCATACGAAGGGTTCCTCCGGTATGCCCGCCAGGAATCAAAGGAACTGGTGGATTTCGTGTCGCAGAGGCTTCGCGACCTGTGATGCCTCAGTGTATTGGCCTTGCGCCCGTTCTGGAACCAGAAAAAAATCGTTATCCAGGATATACCTGGACTACTTGAGGTCACATCACGATACCGTGTAAGACCCTGCGCCTCCACGGTATTCAACCGAGCCGGGCTTTACTGCAAGGCTCATCTGTCCCTGGCTGTTCTCGGCAAGGTTCGAGATGGTGAGCTGCTGTGCCGGGCCCGGGATGATCCTCCCGCTGTTGATGAAGAGTACCGTGGTTGAATCTCCCGGGGGAATGGATATGGAGAGCGTGGTCTGGAGGCCCGCATAAGAGGGCACAGAGATATCGGTCGCAATGCCGCTCCTGGCAGGGTTGCCATTGACGAACATGCGCACCTGTTCGAAGCGGAAACCGGCTATTCCGCGTGCGTTCACATCGATCATTCCGTTCTGGCTCTGATCGATGAAGAGCTGCACGGTGTCGCCGGTCGAGAAGGGGTAGGTGGACCCTGCGATCTTGATCCAGCCGCCCTCCCCGGTGACAAGGAACTGCAGGTACCCGGTGGAGAGGGTTCCCATCCTGCTCCCTGTCAGGTACACGTCCACCCTCGCGGGCTCTTTCACCTGGACTGCCCCAGTCTGGATACGGGTGTTGTACCCGTACTCGTTCCCGACGGTAAGGCTCACGTCATATGTCCCTGCCTTCGTGTAGGTATGGAGCGGGTTCTTCTCGTTCGATGTCGCCTTGTCCCCAAAGTCCCATGCATACGCGGTGGGAAGACCCGTCGAGAGGTCGGTGAAATGGACGATCAGCGGGACAGTTCCCTCTGCGGGGAGCGCGGTAAACTGGGCAACGGGCAGGGTGCCTGCAGAGATGAATCCGGTCTCGGCCTTCTGGCTGGTCCCGTACTGGTTTCGGACCGTCAGGGAGACAGAGTACATCCCCGGGTTCTTGTAGGTGTGAGCCGGGTTCTTCTGGTCTGAGGTCTCGCCGTCCCCGAAGTTCCAGAGCCATGAAGTGGGGGTTCCGGTGCTCGCATCGGTGAACTGGACGGAAAGCGGGAGCTGGCCGGCCCGCGGGTCGGCGGTGAATGCAGCCTGGGGTGGCTGCGGGGCGGATGACGTGGTTTGGGTTGCGGCAGGCGACAGAGGCGCGGTTACCGCTCCTGCACCGGTAGGCGTTGCGGTCGCACCCGGCGGAGTGGTGGTCACCGCGGTCGGCACGGTCGAGACAGGAATGGGAGTGTCCTGGACCGCGGGTGCCTGGTCCGAGAAGACCAGCATCTCGCCCGCCCCGCCGGAGTAGATCACCTGGACAAGGGCGGGAGTCCCGGGACCGTCATACTGGATCCGCATGGTCTTCCCCGGAGTCCAGGGCCAGTCCTGGGCATGGAGGAACGCGATAGAGGATTCCGGGACGTCCTGGCCGTTGATCCTCACGATGGTCCGTCCTTTCTGGAGGGGGTCTCCCCCGTCATGGTAGAGGTAGACGATGTTCCCTGACCGTTCGATATTGGCATTGAACTGTGGGACGATGTCTGGTTGCGGGGGGAAGAAGATCATCACCACCACCATGACTGCCATGATGATCACTACCGCTGCAACGAGCGCCAGTATGATATTTTTTGAGATTGCCGATTCCCGATCCATGCTGCTCCACTCGAAATATGCCTTTCCCCTCTCCAAACAGGCCGATTGGCTCACTGGCCTTTCAGATTAGGTATTTAAATTTCATCTCTCCTGACCCTATATCAATCTATCCCCAAAAATCCGTAATTTTTCGGCGTGAATGGGTGAAAAGGGGTGTCTTATGAGTGGAAATACCGGGGCTTTGCGGCAAAGACACGGGAGATTATTCGACACGGTAAGAGGTGACTGCCCCCCGGAAGACTGTGGTATTCTCCCGGTAGCAGTCAAGGGTCAGGGCGCCTGACGGGTCCGGGCGAAGCGATGAGAGAAATAGGGGTGATTCACCCGGGAAAAGGGGCGAGGGCAACCCGCTCTCGAAGACTCGCACTTCCCCTTTCCCACCGTCGATCGCAAGGTTGATGCTGGAAACGAGGGAGTCATACCCAGGAACCACGATATCCTGCACTGTCCCTCTTGCACTCTCCGTTCCGTTGATCGAGAGGATGACCTCGTCAAAGAAGAACAGAACGATAGTTCCATCCCGCAAAGATATCTTCCCTTTTCCTCCCTCGTCGATGGTCAAGCGTACATGGGAACCTGGAGGCATGTCCAGCGTCTGTCCCCCGATCTTCACCCTGGCCCCCGGTTTCGTGACCGAGAACTCCAGGAATCCTCCGGGTGAGACTATTGCACTGCGTTGCGCCTCCAGGTAGAGACTCCTCTCTTCCGCAGGGGTGACCGTGATGTAGCCCTGGCTGATCCTGGTGTGCCCGCCGAACTCGTTCTTCACTGCCAGGCCCACCTGGTAGCTTCCCACCTCCGTATAGGTGTGGACTGGGTTCTGAAGAGGGGATGTCGCCCCGTCCCCAAACGTCCAGAGCCATTCCTCCGGTATACCGGTTGAGGTGTCGGTGAACCTGACCGTGAGGGGGACCGGACCGGCTCGCGGGGTGGCGTTGAAGGAGGAGACAGGGAGGCCTTGGGTGGTGGTCGGGGTCGGGGTTGGAGTGGGAGTGGGAGTTACAGGCAGCGTGGTAGGAAGGACCGTTGGTGTTGCAGGAACGCCGGGTTCTTCTCCACGGCCGGGTATCTCGGCGACCATGAGCTCCTGCGGCCCTTTCCCGGCATCGTATGTTATCCGGATTTCCCGGCCCGAATATGACGGAGTATATGGAATGATCAATGTCTCCCCTATCGACCAGGGGCAGTCGATGGTGCCTTCTCCGGGGAGATAAAAAGTGACATCATCAAGGAGAACTGCAAGATGGCCGCAATCCAGCGATTCGCCGCCGGTATGGGTGATGAGCACCTGGTCACCGGATACGGTGAGGTTGAAATTGGTGGTGATGCGGGGGGTTGGGGTGGTGAGGAGGGAGATGGCGAGTGCTGCGAGCAGGATTATGCAGAGCATGAAGAGGGCTGCGAGGAGGATTTTTCTGCGGGATGGTGCAAGGTTCATGATTTAGAGGAAAAAATGGGATTTCAGGTAAGCTGGTATGCGGTTGCAGCGCCATCGTAATAGGTTTTTGAATTCGTAACCTCAAGCCGCATGAATCCACTCGACGCCTTGGGATAGAGATTGAATAATTCAATCCTCTGTCCATTCTGCCCGTCAATGAGGGTGTTGCCGTCAAACACAAACCGTGTCCATACAGGAGACCTGGATGGGACGACAATGGAAAGAGATGAGGCCATGTTGCTGTATTCGCTGATCCAAATATTTGTCACCTGTCCACGTGCCGTGAAAGCGCCGTTGCGATAGACAGTAACATCCGGGAAAGAAAACCTCGAGATATGGTTGCTATTCATATCGATCTCGACATTCGTGCTATCCCCGTTGATGGTAAGTGAGACTACGTCGCCGACCGCAAAATTATACAGCACGCCACCAACGCGTATGTTTGAACTGCTGCTTCCCTGTTCAACGGTAAAGGACACTGTGCCTCCATTCAGGACAAAACCTTGCCGTTCAGTGTTTAAAAGCGTGTCTTCTCCAGTGGCAGGAGTGGGTGTTGGCACAGGCGTTGTGGGAATCGGAAGCTGCCGATTTCCGAAATTCACGTCGGTGTCATAACACTTTGGTGGCACACCGACGGATCCGGGTCCCGGCGGCTCCAACTTTTGATCTCTGTAACCACTAGAGGGCGAGGTGGGCACCCATCCCGGTTGCACTGTTTCCTGTATCCGATACCAAGTGGCTGGCTGATAGTTGAGGCCGTTAAATGCATAATAACCGCTTGCATTGGTAACTGTCGAAGTAAGAAATGTGAGGGAGTTACAGTTCCCTGAATTGCATTGGGATACGTTCATTGTCCATCCCGATAACCCCGGTTCTCCTGTGTCCCAGGCGCCGTTGTTATTGAGATCATTCCATTTATACCCGGATATTGTGCCGCAGGCAGGGGTAGGGGTTGGTGTAGGTGAAGTGGTTGCAGGTGTCGTTGTATTAGTTGTTGGAACAGTTGTGGTGGCGGTGGTAGTTACGGTAGCGGTCACAGTCCCTGTACCTGTTGTTATGACTCCGCCAACCCCACTGCCAGCGATGAACGAGGTAGAGAGGATGAGATGTTGCGAAGTCGGTCCCTGGTAAGTGACGGTTATGCTCTGAGGAGGAACAGGAGAGGGAACGACAAGAGTCTTTCCGACGGCCCAGGGGGTTTTCGTCACTGTCCATGGGGAACTTTCAACTGAACCATCCTCTGATTTCAGATAGATTTCTGAGTGCGGGATATCATTAGGGTTATTGTTGATCCGGATGATGGTCTCTTCCTCCTTCAGTTCGTCACCGCCGGTATGGTAGAGCAATATCGTATCACTCGTATTTCCCGCCAGCGCATTGAGATGCGGGACTTCTTCGGGAGGTGGATTGGATAATACCATTACCGCGACTATTGCCATGGCGGTGATGACCAGCCCGACCAGGAGTATTGCTCCAATCAACTCAGAAACCGCATGGGACTCATTCTCTTTTACAGCCACCCTCGATCGCCCCTCTCTTCCAATTACTCTATTCATGGTATTGATATAATTGAGTGTCTTTCTAACCAGTTGGCCTGTGAATATATTCAGGAGAAGAATTTCTGGATGAGGACAACCTCTTTCCCGTCAGCCCCACGGGATATCACCACAACAGTCCGCGGCCCCTGTCCCGGAGGTAAAAATTGACCATCCGAATGTAATACTGTTCCTGCCTTGAACACTGTGATGCCGGGATCAGGGATAAAAGATGCAGTCTGGTCCACATCATTCACAATTATCCGGTATGAACCGGCCAAAAGAGGGTCTCCGCCGGTGTGCATGACAGAAATGTTCTGACTCTGGTTTGTGATAAGAAGTGAGACGGCAGGAACTTGAGAGGTCTCGACATTCGAGAGGATGGTCACGCCTACGATGCTCACTGCAAGACTTATGACGGCAATGAGAAGGAGAGCACCGAGGATCTCTGACACCGCTGAATCGCGGGGAGGAGGGGCACTCATATTGCGACCGGCTGGAGTTCGACAGTCAGGTTCACTCTCGTATAGTCAAGGATAATGTCATAATCGCTTCCAGGGATGGGATTTTTCACCGAGAGAGTTGCCTGGTTGCCTGTCTGGGTGCTGGATATCCAGTTTTGAATCCCGGCTCCTGCACCGTTCCTGATAGCGGCAAAGGTGGAGTTCCACATCTGTGCAGTGGCCGTATCCTGGGCGTTCACGGTCAGAGTCACATTCCTGGCATTGGGAATCCCCTGTGCAAGGGTCGATCCATCGATGACATTTCTATTAACCGAGTCGAGCTTTGTAACGACCTGTACGGGAGATGTTCCCCCGACATTTCCGGACCCTGAGATTGAAACATCCACGATCTTTACATATGGAATTCCGCTCTGGTTGGTGATGCTTATCAGGGGAACGACCTTTGTGACCATGCCGTCAGGCTGCTGGAGGAAAACTCCTCCCTGTTGGTAATAATAGTTCTGCTGGATCCAGTAGTTGTTGCTTGACTGGAATTCGAGTGATCCCAGGGGGTGGGATTGATTGATGGAATATGGTAAATATCCCACCTGAATAGGATACCGGTATTGAATCCAGTTACTTGTAGAATTACTCACATTGAGAGAAAAAGGAAATAACAACTGATTTTCTAGTCCATATCCTGGATCAAGGATATCTATTGTATACCAGGCGTTATTCTGTACATTTTTCACGATTGGTAATTCAGCGAATACAACATTGCCATTTTTTATAAGAGTCATTGAAATAAAAAAACTCGAATTGGTGGTTGATGAAAAGACTGATTGAAGTTGAGATACCCAGCCCCCTGGATTATTTAAACTGTTATCAATATAATTTTTTAAACTTCCACTGCCAGGATCAGGGAACGTCGGAATAGTTCCTATCAAGATTGTTTGAGAGGAGTATGTCTTTGTAATATTCAACCATATGAGCCAATTTCCAGAACTAGGAGAGAGATTCAAACCACCCTCTCTCGACACATTCGTGGTCATGATCTGCACATAGATATGATCCGGTTCGTACCGAATAGTGGTCAGGTTCGGCGTTGCACTTCCCGGGAACCCCTGCACCAGCGCATCAGCACTGATAGTTATCGTCTCCCCCCTCCCGTTCACCACCATCGTCCCGCTCGACGGATACGGCTGGAACAGCGGGACCACGAACGCACCCTGCGTCAGACCGGTGAGCGTCCCGAGGGTAAAAGTCCTGGAGATGGGGACATTCTTCTGGTCATTGATCCAGAGCGAGTCCACCGAAGTCTTGTAGCCGAGGAACTGGTCGTTGATCTCTGCCATGTGCCGTATCTCTGCCTCTCTCCCCTGGGCGGGGACCACGTAGGTGAGGTAGAGCGAGGCGAGCACCGCAATCAGGGCGAGGATCAGGATGAACCCGATGACCTCTGAAAGTGCATCCTCGCGGCGTCCGGACGGCATGGAGATTATTGAGTATGTGTGGCGGGTCATTATATAAAAGTATCAAAAGATCCACCGTGAAATGGGGATATCCGGCTCGGAATTCGCATGTTTCGTCCGGATTCAGATGAAATGCGGCCGGCGGAGAGGTGGCCTCTGGCCGGATCTGTACAGGGAAGGATCGCCGCTGTTTTCCATCAATTTCCGGGATGATCTCTCCTGGCCCGCTCGATCCGCATCATCGGAGACGTTTTCTGGAGGAACCCCGAGATGAACGGGGCAAACTCCTCCTGGTAGCACTCGATGCCACGGAAGACCTGGAGCGAGCGTTCCATCGACTGCTTGACGTGCTTTCCGAGCGCCACCTGCAGCACCTGATCGGAACGCAGGAGATCGATCGCCCGGGTAAACGGCCGGCGGATCTCCACGACATAGATACCTTCGTCGATGAAGGGCCCCGCGAAGAACCCCCGCTCATCTGCATCGAGGTACTTGGCGGTGAACTTCCCGGCATTGACCCGGTTCCAGACCGGGGGGCCTGCGTGCCGCCTGACCGCGGGGAGCTCCTCTACCAGGAGCTCAAAGAGGAGCATCGACTCCTCCTCGTGCATTTCGCAATCGGCACGGTTCACCAGGAAGCCGTGCCGGTCGAGGAGTGCCTGGAGTGCATCGAGGCTCTTTCGCAACTGCGGGACGACGATGTCCTCGATGTACGGGGGCGTCTGGAGAGTGATGGCATAGAGGGACGTCTCCCTCCTTGCGAGGCGGTCTGCCGCCTCATCCAGGGAGAGGACCGGGAGGGGAGGAGGGAAGAAGAACTCCCTTGAAGGGTGCTCCAGGTAGCCCCGGGCGAGCTCGATGAACTCGCACATCCTGGAAAGAGACACCGATGCCGAGACGTTCCTCCCCGGGTCTACCGGGTCAACCACTACCAGCGGCTCTGAGAAGTCGCGCGAACGGTGTCCTTCCGGATCGATGAGAACCCCAGGCCTCCAGTGAGACGCGGCCTCGAGCAGCGGGAGGAAACCCCCGTAGTGGAGGACGAGGAGCTCGCAGAGGTAACCCGCAAACCCTTCCGTCATCTGGTCGGACCCGTAGATCCCTCCCGCCTTTGCAAACTGCTTGAGGAGCAGGACATCGTCAACGAATGGCGGGATCCTCTCCCTGATGTACCGCGTATGGAACGGGGTGCGGTCGACCGCGCTCTGGATGCATGCCGCAGACTCCACCTGATAGCAGGGGACCAGGTCCACGTCCAGGCCGTCGATGCTCGCATTGATGTACGGGTGCTCGGCGTATTTCTCACGGAACCTGCCGGACTCGGCGTGTGCCACCTCCCTGGCAAGTGAGAGTCCCTGCAACTCGAGCTCCTCCCTTGGAAGCGAGGGGTCAAAGAGGAGGAAGATGTCGAGGTCCCGGTCGCCGTGGATCCAGGTGCCCCGCGCAACCGATCCTACCACCATTGCGGTCGCCTTCCCGGAACTCTCGACGCGGGAGAGGATTCTCTCCGCCACTTCATGGATATGGCGTGTCTCTCCGGCATCAGGCCGAATCGCCGTGAGCACTTCTTCCTCGAGTGCGGTGCGGGTCAAAAGCACACTTCCTTTACGTCCTGGTAGACCGGGCCCCGGGGTGTCAGGGTGCTCTTTTTCAGGGTGAACCCCTGTACCATCCCGCATCCGAAGTCCCTTTCCCGGAAAGGCTTCAGGTGTTCCAAAAGGTCAGGGTGGAACTCTTTTACCCGTGCCACCGTGGCATGGGGACAAAACGCGCGGGCTTCTCTCTCTACCCCCAGGGGAGCGAGCAGGTCCTCTATCTGTGCATGCAGGAGGCTGCACTTCCCCCCGTCGTCGATGTCTGCCCAGATCACCCGGGGCTGGCGCGGGTTGTTCCCGCCGATGCCACGCACGCGAAGCAAAAACGTTTCAGCCTTCACCTGGCCAAGTACCTCTCCAATCTTCCTCGCGTGGGACTCGGGAACGTCCCCGATGAACTTGAGGGTGATGTGAATGATGCCCGGGTCCACAAGGGTGAGGCGAGCACGGCTCGCCTTGAGGGCGTCCTGGACAAAAGAAAGCGCCTCTCTCACCTCTCCCGGGAGTTCCACGGCCACAAAGAGCCTCTCCATCAGCCCGGCTCCCGCGCAGGCCCCTTGCCGAGGGCCATCGTATGGGTCATCATCTTTCACGCGTTAAATGTGCTTTTTTTTGGAAAAATTCTCAATTCTCAACGTACAATTACAGTCAGATCAACAAATATTTTTTCACAGAAGAGCTATCATTGATTCAAGAGTCAAACCGGGGGGACACATTTGAGCAGACCCAACGACCTGATTGTATATACACTGGAATTCTGTCCGAATTGCGATACTCTGAAGCATTTCCTGAAAGAGAAGGCAGTGCCGTTCCAGGAGCGGGATCTTTCTACCGCAGAATCTCTCACTGAACTTCGTATAAATGGTGTCTTTGTCTCGGAGGCCCCCGTCCTCCAGAGGGATACCCGGTTCCTCACGTCTGCCGAGATGTTCTCCCAGGGGGCAATAAGAGAGGATCAGGTCATCCCTTTCATCGAGGGTGAATGATGCCCACCCGCGATACGCGCCAGTCCACGCTTGATGGGATCTTCATTCCCAGCATGCCCCCGGTCAGGACGTCTGACGGGCACATCATGGAATGGGACCGGCAGCGGATCGTGCGCCAGATCCTGGAAGAGACAAAACTCGTAGAGACGTTCTACGGCTACGAAAGCGCGTCGGAAGAGACTGCCCAGGAGATTGCCCGCCTTGTCGAGCAACGGATTCGGTCGATGAACCTTCGCACGCTCAGCGGGCCACTCATCAGGGAGATCATGAACATCACCCTCCTCGAGAAGGGGATGGTGCAGTACAGGAACGTCTGCACGAGGGTGGGTACCCCGGTTTTCGATGCGCATTTGATCGATGTCGGGCGGGGGTTCGAGGCAAAAGACAACGCCAACCTCCAGGAGAACGCCGAGACCTCTCACAAGAAGAAGGCCGACAAGATCAGCAAGGAGCAGTACCTCCTCCAGCTGCCCCCCCACCTCGCAGATCACCACCTCTCGGGCGATATCCATATCCACGACCTGGAATACTTCGGTACAAGGCCGTTCTGCATCGATGGCGCGACGCATATCCCTGCTGTCATCGAGGGCAGGCATCAGATAATCAGGCCTGATGCGTTCCCCTACGATGGAGATGTCCACGTGCCTTCCGATCTCTTTATTCTCTCGCGGAAGGGATTCAGGAAAGTCCGCAAACTCACCAGGCGGCCTGTAAGAGGAGAGCGGCTGCTGAAGATCAGGACTGGGTCGGGAAGAGCCATTCGGGTGACGGGGGAGCACCGCATCCCTGTAAACGAAGGAGGGATGAAGGTCATCCGTGCAGAGGCCCTGAAGATTGGAGACGAGCTCTTCTCCCTCCCAGAGACCCGCGATATCAGAGGGGAACCGGTCTACTCAATTGACCTCCTCCAGGAACTGGTCGCGCGGGTACCTCCTGAACACCTCAGGAATCTGTATATCAGGGGGGCAGGGGAGATCTTTGGCCGACTGCATAAAAAGGGGCTGAGATATCGCGAGATCTCCAGGGAACTGGGGGTCCCCCACAGGAAGCAGTGGTACAGCCGGGGGATAATGCCTGTTGCAGTCTTCCACCGCCTCTGCGAGAGGTTCGACATTACTGACCTTTCCGGCATCCGGATCGGTGCTGCCGGGAGCGAACATGACCTCCCCCTTGAGTTGCCGATCGATGCATCCCTTGCACGGCTCCTGGGGTATTTCGTTGCAGAGGGGAATTACAACGTGAATGACGGAAAGCATTACAATCTTGTCATCACCGAGAACCACCAGTCGTCCGCAATCATCGCTGACGCCCACGTCTCCCTGCAGTGCAACGCCACGAGGACAGGAGGTGCAATCGCCTCGACCGAGATTTACGGCGTTCCGGTCACACGACCGAGGGCCATGCAGGTGTACATGAGTGGCAAGATTCTCTGGCTCCTCTTCCGTTACGTGTTCGCCATCCCGGAAAAGGCCGTGGACAAGCGCCTTCCCTGGATCGTCTGGCACCTTGATGACGAGCTCCTTGCCGAGTTCCTCTCTGCGCTCTTCACCGGGGACGGATCAGTCTTTTATCGCCCAGAGAAATCCGACTGCATCGTCAATTATACCACCACCTCGCCCGCTCTCCGCCAGGAACTTGCCCTCCTCCTCTCATCACTTGGGATGAAGCTGCATATCGTTGAACTGTATGAAGAGAAGGACCGGGCCACTATATACCGTATCCAGATGAACGGGGCGGCAAATATCCGTATCTTCTCAAGATATGCCCATTTCAACGACGAACGCCAGGAGCATATCACTTCGTTCCTCTCCAGGGTAAACGCCATCTCCCGCAATCCGGAACCTGAAAGGATCGTCTCTATTGAAGAGGTTTTCTCTACCGGAGAGTATGTATATGACATTTTCCTTGATGGTGACGGATCCGAAGAGAGCCATACTTACTACGCCGCCGACGGTCTCCTGGTCCACAACTGTCAGGACTGGGACCTCCGCTACTTCTTTTACTACGGCCTGATGCCCGACGGGAACGGGACCAAGGCATCGGTTGCAGGCCCTGCGAAGCGTGCGGAAGTGGCGGTCCTCCACGCGGTCAAGGCGCTTGGGAGCGCCCAGACAAACTTTGCCGGGGGACAGGGCTACTACAACTTCCTCACCTTCCTCGCCCCTTACTTTGAAGGGATGGAATACGGCGAGATCAAGCAGCTGATGCAGATGTTTGTCTACGAGATGACCCAGATGATGGTTGCAAGAGGCGGGCAGCTCGTCTTCTCATCGGTCCAGCTCAGCCCTGGCGTCCCATCCCTCTGGAAGGACAAGCCCGTCGTATTCCGGGGCAGGGTCTGGGACGGCAGCAGCGGTGCCCGCAGAACGTATGGCCAGTTCGAGCGGGAAGTCCGGCTCCTCTTCAAGGCACTGATGGAGGTCATGCTGGAGGGGGATGCATGGGGCAAGCCCTTCAGTTTCCCAAAACCCGAGATCAGCATCGAACCTGAGTTCATGCATGAGGACAACGCGTACAACGAAGCCCACCCCGACCTTCCCACATACCAGGACCTCTACCTCCTCACGTTCGAGCTTGCGTCGAAGTTCGGGACCCCATATTACGACAACCAGATCCCGCCATATCGCGGCGCAGGCAAGGGTATCTCCTGCTACCAGTGCTGCGCATACCAGTTCTCAGCGGTCGCGGACCAGGACTCGGAATTCGATGAGAAGCTGTACTTCAGGGAAGGCAAGCACTTCTCCATGGGCTCCTGGCAGGTGGTGTCCCTCAACTGCCCGCGTGCAGCATACAGGGCGGAAGGGGACAACGAGCGGCTCTTTTCCGAGCTCCGCGCACTGATGGACGTCTGCGTCGAGGTCTTCCGCATCAAGCGGAGGTGGCTTGAGACGATCCGGTCACAGGGCAGGATGCCGTTTGCGATGCAGCGCCCGAGGGACCCGGTGACCGGCGAGAGGGGCTCGGTTGCAGTCGACCTCGACGGCCTCGTCTACACGATCGGGGTGGTGGGAGTAAACGAGATGGTCCAGCACCATGCAGGGTCACAACTGCACGAGTCGAGGGATGCGTTCCGCCTGGCCATCCTTGCGATGACCCATATGGAGCAGTACGCCCGCGAGCTCTCGAAGCGGCACAACATGACTATCGCGCTTGCCCGGACCCCCGCTGAAACGACCGGGCAGCGTTTTGCCGTCGCCGATCTCCTCAACAAGGAATACCGTGACGGGGCCGCGAAGGTGATCAAGGGCGATCTCAAAAAGGCTCTCCCCCGCCTTGGCTCCACCAGGGACCTCCCGATCTATTACACAAACGGGACCCATGTCGCGCCTGGGGCAAATGTGACGATGGCCGAACGGATGTCGATCGAGCATGTATTCTTCCCCATCGTTGACGGCGGGAACATATTCCATATCTGGCTCGGCGAGTCACGGCCGGATCCCCGGGGCCTGATGGAGATGGCGATGAACCTCTGCAAAACGACCCAGATCGGGTACTTTGCCTTCACCAGGGATCTCACGGTCTCGCTCCACCAGTTCCGCGAGTTCCATAGCGACAGGAACAGGATCTCGGAGTGGGTGTCTGCCGGGGGAAGGATCCAGGCCTGACGTAAATGCAGGATCTCCCTCCTCCCCCTATTCCAGGGTTACGGGAGGGACCCAGTCCCACCAATTCACCGCACCCGGCCTTGCCTGGCGGACCGATCTTTCGGGTTCCCATCGATTACGGGTGCATGGAATGCGTGGATGAATGGAGCGGCAGCTGTCCTCGGGCATGATGATTCTACAAAAGATGGGATGCGGTGGGTGCCAGTGGCTTACCCGTGCTCGATGCTGGTACTGGCGGCAGCACCTGTTTTCTTCTTCAGTATGATGTCGATGACCCCATGGCGGACATGGTAGAAGCTGTGGATCACGTCCACCCTGCAGGGAAGCTCCACCCTGGTCCTCTTTTCGTTCACGACGATGTGCAGGGAGTCGGGAGTGATATCTGCGTACGGTGCCGAGTGCAGGACGGGGGGCAGGTTTGCGGTGACAAAGACCTTGTCAGGCCCCTCTATCAACTCGAACGTGGTCTCTTCGTCCTGCCGATTGCCGTTGAAGATGATATGGGGCATGTTCGGGCCATTCCCGGTGATGATGGTGCATCCGATGATGTGCGTGGTGTCCTGATCAGGCATCTTCTTCAGGAGGTCTTCCACCATCTTCGCAAGGTTCCTGATGAACTCGTCATACGGGTTCTCATTACTGGGCATGTGCATCACAGAGACGGTAGGTCTCCCCTTCCCTCTCGACTATGTGTTTCTTGCGCAACCATTCAAGGTTATCGGATACGGCATCGCGCGGGGCCTCGACGAGCTCCGAGAGTTCATGGAGAGTGAGATTGCAGTGGGCAAGGCTGATAAGGAGGTCGATCTGGGTCTCGTTCTCAAGGATCTCCTGCCCGAATGAGATGATATCCTTTATCTGCTGGTCGATATCCCTCTCAAGGTTCTTCAGGCTCTCTGCCATCTCCTCCCTGGTCTCTACCATCTTCTGGAGCCTGGCGAGCGAGGAGCGGAGGCGGTAGGAGTTGTCCTTTGCCTCGACGGTGATCTGGTCCTGCCTGAGCAGCCTGACCATCACATCAATGTCATTGGCAAGGAAATAGTACTTTCTCCTTCGTTCGTCGAGCCGGAACGAGAGTATCTCCTCGCGCTCCATCAGCTGCAGGTGCTCGATGACGGCTTTTGGAGAGAGCACCAGGCGGTCTGAGATCTCGGTGACGAAACAGGGCTTCTGTCTCAACAGCTCGATTATACGGCGCCTGTTCCGGTTTCCAAGGATATCGAGGAGTCGTGAGACCTCTACCTGATCCAGCATTGATTACTTCATGTTAGTCTTTTCAGTATTTATAGTTTATTGAATCGTCTCCCATGAACACCCCGGGAAAGAGAGTTTTTCTGCAATCGAAAAAAGGAAAAGTGTTCAATCCGAGATCCGGTAATTGGGAGCCTCGTCCGTGATCATGATATTGTGGGGGTGGCTCTCTGTATGCCCGGCAGCGGTGATCCTGACAAACTTCGTCTTCTCGTGCATCTCTGGGATGGTCCGTGAACCCGTGTACCCCATGGCGGATTTCAGGCCGCCTACGAGCTGGTAGACGACATCGGAGACGGTGCCGACGTAAGGAGTCACCCCTTCCACCCCTTCGGGGACAAATTTGGTCTTCCCGATCTCCTTCTTCTGGAAATAGCGGTCGCTTGAGACCCCGCCGCTCATCACCCCGAGTGACCCCATGCCCCGGTACTGCTTGTAACGGCGGCCTTTCATCGTGATTACCCGGCCTGGCGACTCATCGGTCCCGGCAAAGAGGCTCCCGATCATCACGCAGTCGGCACCGGCAGCGATGGCTTTTGCCACGTCCCCGCTGAACCGTATCCCTCCATCCGCGATGACCGGGACCCCAGTCCCTCTTGCGACGTCTGCAACACTTGCAATCGCAGTGACCTGCGGGACGCCTACGCCGGCAACGATCCTGGTCGTGCAGATGGACCCGGGCCCGATGCCGACTTTCAACCCGTCAACAGTATCGATGAGGTCCTCTGCCGCCTCGCGCGTGGCGATATTGCCCGCCACCACGTCGGCCTTCACGCTCCCCTTGATGTCCCTGATTGCCCTGACGACGTTGAGATTATGGCCGTGGGCACAGTCGACCACCAGAGCATCGACACCACATTCGTCAAGGAGGTGCGCCCGGGGAATGTCAAACGGGCCGACCGCGGCGGCCACCCTGAGCCGCTTCTTCGCGTCCCTCGTGGCATTCGGGTACTGGCGCTTTTCGAGGATGTCCTGCATGGTGATTATCCCGAGGAGGCGGCCGCCTTTGTCGACAACCGGGAGCCGTTCAACCTTGCTGGTGTACATCGTCTCAAGCGCCTGCTCCATGGAGATGTCCTCGCCAGCAGTGATCGGCTGCCTTGTCATGATGGTCTGCACGCTCTCGGAACCCCTTCGGGAGGCGATAGCACGGACATCCCTCCGACTTACGATCCCCACGATCTTCTCGTTTTCAAGAACCGGTACGCCGCCGATGCCGTGCTCAACCATCAGGCGCTCGACCTCCGCCACGCTGGTGGTGGGGCTGACCGACAGAACGTTCCTCTCTATCAGTTCCTCTGCCCGCTTGACCCGGTGCACCTCCTCTATCTCCTGTTCCGGGGACATGTTCCGGTGGATGACCCCGATTCCCCCTTCGCGTGCGAGTGCCATCGCCATCGCAGATTCCGTCACCGTGTCCATCGCTGCCCCCACAAGCGGGATGTTGAGGGGGATATTCCGGGAGAAGCGGGTATGGATATCGGCTTCGTTTGGCTCTACAAGCGAGGGTGCAGGGACAAGAAGGACGTCGTCAAAGGTCAGGGCAAGCGGGGCCTCGAGCTTATCCCTGAACATGATCAGTGCACCATCCTGACGAGCCGGTCGACCAGTTCTTCACGGATACCGTCGTTCCGGTCTCCCCCACAGACCATACCCCTGACGCCGATGATGTCAGGTCCTATGCGCTTCAGGGCAGGGAGATCCTCGAATTTGAGCGATCCTGCGATTGCCGTGGCCATTCCCGCTTCCCGGTTGAGAGTGCAGAAACGCAGCAATGACTCCTCGTCCATGAACTCAAACGTGCTCCGACCGTCCTTGATGCCGGTATCAACCATCGCGATGTCTGCCCCGGCCTCTGCAGCGAGAGAGGATATCTCGAAAGGTGAGATGCTCCCCAGGCGCTGGTAGTCAGAGTACCCTGCAATCACGACGTTCTTCTCGGGAAACTCTTCCTTGACTGCCCTCACCACAGCCTGAATGAGCTCCCTGGCACGATCGGCACCATCGAACATCAGCCCTACTTTTACATAGTCAGCCCCGGCGCATGCTGCTCCGTATGCGGCCATGGCGGCTCCCCCTGGCCGGAAATCGAAATCGCCGATTGCGGCGCTGACGGGTTTTGGGGAGATGGCCTTGATGCTCCGCACCACCCACGGAAAATTTGCACCCAGAGATCCTTCGGACGGTTTCTTCACGTCCACTATATCAGCAGCAAGAGAACGTCTGGCATCCTCAATGTCCCTCGGGCTGACCAGTAATTGCATAGGATTTAATGATCCTGCTGGCTAATAGTGATTGCGCTGACAGCATGGAATTGATTTTAGCCATGGATTTGAAGGCCGGAGAGGTGGTGCACGGCGCATCAGGAGACCGGGATTCCTACCGGCCGCTCACATGGGGACTCTCATCCACCGCAGATCCGGTAGGCTACGTGGAGCAACTCTCTCCAAGGCACCTCTATGTCGCGGATCTTGACCGCATCATGCGGAATGGCGACCACAGGAGCCAGGTCGTGACCTGCAGTTACCTGGTTGAGACCTGCTACCTGGACAGGGGCTGCAGGGGCCCGGGGGATTACCTCCATGAGCCTCGAATCACGGATGTTGCAGCAACCGAGACATCTGAGGCTGACCTCTCGACGTACCCGGGAGGGTACCTGAGCGTCGATATGAAGAGCGGCCGGGTCATGCCAACCGGCGAAGACCCCCTCGTCCTCCTCAGGAAGGCGGGGGACTGGCATTTTGAGGGGGCTATCATCCTGAACGTCGGAGCGGTGGGAACGGAAGGAGGCATCATTCCCCGGTCCCTGGCGGGGTTCAGGGACGCATATGATAAGCCCCTCCTCTACGGAGGAGGTGTAGCGTCTCCTGCTGACCTGGATACGCTGGCGTCACTGGGGTTCGACGGCACGATTGTCGCCACCGCGATACACAGGGGCAGTATCCCTCTCGAGGACATGCGGAGGGGCAGATGGTCCTGATCACCCTGGAAGGGATCGATGGGAGTGGCAAGAGCACCCTTTTTGCCGCGCTCCAGCGAGATCTCGCGGACCTTTCCCCCGTCTTTACCCGGGAGCCCGGCGCCACCTGGATAGGTGATCAGGTGCGAAGGGCCATTGCAGAAGAGGTCGACCCCGTCACTGAAGCCCTCCTCTTTGCCGCAGACCATGCCGCCCACCTGGATGCAGTCATCAGGCCCGCGCTCGCTGAAGGGAAGATCGTCATCTCAGACCGGTACACCGACAGCAGGTACGCATACCAGTGGGCCACCCTCGAAGGGGTGCTCCCGGATCCTCTCGCCTGGCTCCGGCAGGTGCATGCCGGCTGGACGGTCCCTCCCGACCATACTCTCCTCCTTGTCCTCCCGGTAGAGGTTGCGCTTTCGCGAAAGAAACATGCAGGGAAGAGGGAACACTTTGAAGAGGCTGCCCTCCTGGAACGGGTCCAGGAGCATTACCTCCGCCTGGCAGGAGAGGAGCCTTACCGGTTCATGGTCGTGGACGCGGAGATTGGGGAGGAAGAACTTGCCTCTTTTGCGGAAGGGGTGGTCAGGGATTGGTGTGGATCGTCACGATCACGTCACCGACGCTGATCACGTCCACCTGCTCCCCGGCCTCGAGGTACCGGTACTCGAGTGAGAATGCACCCTCCGGGACAACGATACTCCTCCCCCCGATATCGAGTTCCCGGGGAGGGTTCTCCTGGAGATCATGGGGCAGCGCCCGTGCCGCCTTCATGAATGCGGCTGCGTCTTTCCGGAGTTTCGGCCCAATAACTGCCATGTTGAACTTCAGCTCTGAGGGGACCTTCTCGAGTTTCGGCGGCTCTGCGTGCCAGTCAAATGGGGCATTCAGCGCCCGGCCTGCGTCGCCGCCGTCGTCTGTGATGGGAGAAGAGAATACCGAGACTCTCCCCATCGGGGCATTCAGGGCGAGCCCCTTCTCGTGCTTGTACCGGCGAAGTTCGGCAACGATCCGCACGAGGAGATTGCCATTTGCCAGCCCTTCAGGGTCTTCTGGCCCCGGGTCGGGCCAGGTGCAGGCATGCACGCTCCCCATGCCAAGGTGCGAGTAACACTCCTCTGCAAAATACGGGGTAAACGGCGCCATCAGGCGGCAGAGAGTGTCGAGGGCCGTATGCAGGACCCTGCAGGCGCCTTCCCGGTCCTTTTCATCGGAATAGAGCCTCCCCTTGGCAAGCTCGATATAATTGTCGGCGAGCACGTCCCAGGAGAACTCCCTCAAAGCCTTGAGTGCGCGGTCGAACTGGCATGCCTCCATCGCGTCGGTCACCTCCCGCACCGTTCCTGAGAGGCGGGCCATGAGCCAGCGGTCAGAGGGAGCCTCGACTGGCGCGTCAAGGGAATATGGCCTGCGCTCGAGTTGAAGGAGGACGAAGCGCGCGATGTTCCAGAACTTGGTCTGGAAGCGGGAGGCGGCAACGACGTCATTCCAGTTGAACATGATGTCCGACCCGGTTGCGGCCCCGGCGGCTGCCCACTGGCGGAGGGCATCGGCTCCGTACTTCTCGATGATATCCTCCGGGGAGATGATGTTGCCCCGGCTCTTGCTCATCTTGAACCCGTCCTCACCGAGCACCATCCCGTTGATGAGGATCTGGTTCCAGGGCTTTGACCCGGTGAGGGCTACGGAACGGAGGATGGAATAGAATGCCCACGTCCTGATGATATCATGCCCCTGCGGCCGGAGCTCGGCAGGGAAGAGCGGCGGGTTGGATGTTCCGTTCCACCCCGTCACGTTCAGGACCGAGATGGAGGAGTCCATCCAGGTATCGAGAACATCCTCTTCCCCGGTAAACTCAGTCGAACCGCACCTGGGGCAGGGATGGGAGGGCCGTGAGGTGGTGGGATCGACAGGGAGATCCTCTTCGGGCGGTACCACCATCTCGTTGCAGCGGTTGCAGAACCATACCGGGATTGGGGTTGCGAAGATCCGCTGGCGGGATATGCACCAGTCCCATTCCATCTGCGAGACCCAGTTCTCCATCCGCAGGAACATGTGATCAGGATTCCAGGTGACCTCGCGGGCTGCCTTCATGATCGCGTCCTGGTCGATCCTCACGAACCACTGGCGCTCGCTCATGATCTCGATCGGGGTCTTGCACCTCCAGCAGGTTCCAACCCTCTGTTCGAGGACTTCCTGGCGGGTGAGGATCTGTGCCCTCTTCATGTCATCCAGGATGGCCTGCCGGCACTCGGTGGACTTCATGCCCGCATAACGTCCTGCGATGCCGGTCATCCGTCCCTGCCGGTCGATAGCCTTCCTCAAATCGAGATTGTGCTGTTTCCACCAGTGCACGTCCTGCTTGTCGCCGAATGTGCAGATCATCACCGCACCTGATCCGAACTCCGGATCGACGGCGGGATCGGTGATCAGGGGGACCTCGTGGCCAAAGAGCGGCACTGTGAGGTTCCTGCCTGCCATGCCCTGGTATCGCTCATCCTCCGGGTGGACCGCCACCGCCACGCATGCCGCGAGCAGTTCGGGCCTTGTGGTGGCAATCTCGAGTCCATCGAAATCAAAATAATTGAGGGTGGTCTCACGGGGCTCGTATGCAACCTCTGCAAAAGCGATGGCAGTCTCGCACCGCGTGCAGAAGTTGACCGGGTGCTCGCTCTGGTAGATATACCCGCCTGCGAGCATCCTGAGAAAAGAGAGCTGTGTCTTGCCGTAGTAGGCCGGGAGCATTGTGATGTACTCGTGGCTCCAGTCGACTGAGAAGGCCATCCTCCGGAGGGTGCGGCGCATCTTCTCGATGTTGGAGAGGGTCAGCTCCCGGCACATCTTCCGGAACTCCTCCCTTGGCACATCGTTCTTGGTGATTCCGTGGATCTCCTCCACCTTCACCTCGGTCGGCAGGCCGTGGCAGTCCCATCCCTGGGGAAACATCACGTTGAACTGCCTCATCCTCCGGTACCTGGCGATGAAATCGATGTAGCACCAGTTGAAGGCATTTCCGATGTGGAACGTGCCGGTGGGGTAAGGGGGAGGGGTATCTATGATGTACTTTGGCTTCGTGGATGCCGGGTCAAAATAGTTGTCTTCATCGCGCCAGGCGTCCTGCCAGCGCCGTTCCACCTCCGAAAACTCGTAATTCTTGGGGAGATCCAAAGACGGCGACATTTTCTCAATATGGGTCTTTACAGGAGATATACCTAATCGAACGTAAATACTGCCGGACTGGGCGGCATCTGCGGAACCGGGCTGAACGGCACGGATCAGCATCCCGGGTTGAACGTGCGGACCCAGACAAAAGCTCTTATCTTGTCCGGGCAAACAAGAGAAGAATGATGAATCGATTGGGGGAGCGCCTCGCCGCTGTCCTCGTGCTCTCTTTCATCCTCATCGCACCCGTTGTACAGCCGCCGTGGCTCCTGGCAATCATGGTGGTGCTCTTTTCAATGGTGCTCTTTCTCATCAGAAAGACCCGGTTCCTTGCGATGGCGCTCATCCCCATCGCCATCCTCTATGGCGTCTCAATCCTTCCCCTCTTGGTCTTCTCCTGCACCCTCACCATCATGGTGATGGGCGAGCTTGCATTCAGGGGGACGGATGAGCGTCTTTACTCGTACATCGGGTATATTGCCGCGGCACTGGTGGGCTGCGTTCTCGTGATGGCCTACCTCAACACATGGGTCCCCCTTGTCGTGCTCTTCGGGGTCGTCGTCGCAGTCCTCCTGAGGGCGATTCTCAGGGAACGGGAAGATGCGCTGATGATCGAGGCGCTTGGCATCGCCATGACGATGTTCCTCATCTACGAACTGAATTACCATGCAGACATGGCCCTCATCGGGATTGCTGTCGCAATCGCCTTCTCTTTTGCATATTTCTCGTACCGGGCGGGGACCGCGGACGTGAGCGGGCTCTTCTCGGCTGCACTGATAGGAATCATCCTGATAATCTTTGCCGACATCCGCTGGTTCCTGGTCGTCCTGGCATTCTTCATCATGGGATCGGCCAGTACAAAATACCGGTATGACTATAAACTCCGGATCGGCGTTGAGCAGGTTCACGGTGGCGCAAGGGGATACCTGAATGTCTTTGCGAACGGGAGCGTCTCCGCGGCCGCGGCAGTCCTGTGGGGTGTGACCGGCTCTCCGGTATTCCTCGCCCTTTTCGTGGGCAGCATAGCCACCGCGGCAGGCGATACCATGGCAAGCGAGATCGGGGTGACGGGTGGCAGCCCGTTTCTGATCACCACGTTCGAGAGGGTGCCGGCGGGGACGAATGGCGGCGTGACGCTCACCGGGGAGGGAGTGGCGATCGCGGGAGCCTTCATTGTCTCTCTGCTTGCCTTTCTCCTCGGGATTATTGACCTGCCGACTGCGGCAGCCTGCATGGTTGCCGGATTCATCGGCACAAACATTGACAGCGTGGTGGGAGCGTTGATGGAGAACCCCGGGTTTGTCGGGAATGCGGGGACGAACTTCCTTGCGACGCTTGGCGGGGGGGTATGCGCCATCGCCCTCTCCTCTCTCTGGTGGTAGAGGCTGGGGACCGATTCGCACCACGATCGGGCGGGTGGATGCCAGAGCATGCATGGGCAGGGTGCCGGATGAGGATGTGGTCATGGCAACGGGGAGTCGTGAGATGAAACGGAAGAGGACTGGCCGGGGAGGGGCGGGAGTCTATATTGCAGGGGAGATGGAATGGTATACCGGGAATGGTGAAGGGTGATGGAGAAAGACGTGGAGTGCTTCTGCCCTGCCTGCGGTGAGGTAATGGAACACGAAGTGATCGCCAGGGGGAGGAACCCCCTTGCCCGGTGCCTTGAATGCGGGAGCGTGCACTCCTTTGAGGCGGCGAAAGAGAAGAAGACCTTCCGGGTGAAAGCCATCGTGAGCGCAGAGGGCATATCCCGGGTCTGCCAGGTCGAGATGGAGGAAGGGGAACCCTGCCGTATCGGCGACCGTTTCGTGGCCTTGTGCGGGGATGAGTATATAGGCGTGGAAGTGACCGCAATCGAGCGGGGGGGGTCCCGGGCGAAAAAGGCGATCAGCAACGATATCACCACAATCTGGACGAGGAAGGTCGAGGAGGTGGCAGTGAGGATCTCACTCCATTCAGGCCGGACAACCACCTCCCTCCAGATTATCGTCCCCGGAGAAGAACCATTCGTGGTCGGGGAGGCGTACAAGGCAGGCCAGAGGAGGATAAGGGTATCCCGGATCAAAATACGGCAAGGAACGATGCTCCGCAGGGAGGGTGCAAAAGCGCAAGCCCGCGAGATCCGGAGGATATTTGCCTATCCCTTATAAATGACGGCGGATGGCCTCGTCCATCTGTTCACGGTATACCAGGCCCTCGAAGCGTTCCACCTCGGCTCCATCCCGGATCACGACGATGGTGGGAGTCACGGTCAGGCGGTAATCCCGGATCACCTCCCGGCTCTCCCTTGGACTGATACTGATCCTCTCGACATTGACATTGCAGTCCTTTTCTACCTCAGCGATTATCGGCTCCTGCTCTTCGCAGGCCATGCACCCCTCCTGTGAGAAATAGAGTATCCGTAGTGCCATGCTGAAAAATGGGAGATGATCTTAAAAAAAACTCTGGTATTTTAAGCCTTGGTGAGCTGGAGCAGGGTTATCTGTGCCGATGGGAAGGCATAATTTACCCGGATCCCTGCGTCTGTCTTTTCAATGACATATCCCGTACGGATCACGTAGCTGGGTGTCACATTCTCTTCAAGTGAGACCTCGGGATTCTCGGTAAAGCCGAGCACGATCTGGTCACCGGTTGCAACGGTGGTAAAGTTCCCCCCAATCCCGTTAAACTCTTCAGCAGTCATCTCCCGTTCGAAACCCTCGGGTGTAGGGAATGTGACCCTGCGGGAGTCGCCCTGCCGCATCCCTTCCAGCTGGGCGGCGATTGCATTCCATTCAGGGGAGAAGAGGGCATATTTCGCCTCACCGTAAAAGGAGTTGTATACCGGGATTGAGATTATCTCTTTCTGGCTCGTTCCATTCACCCTCGTGGAGAACTGGCCGCAGAACCATATCATATTCCCGGACTCGGTCGTGGCGTTGAAGGTACGGATGTTGGAGGTGAGTGCCGGGCGGCCCATCCCGTCATAAAACGTAACATCCACAACCGCCCCATCGCCAGCGGCGGCAGGGTGCATAGATACAAGCCAGCCCATACCAAGAGAGCTGACCACCATGATCAACGCAAATCCGACGCCTATGACAATGATCCCTATCTTTTTTGCAGTCCATTGGGAGGCGGGTTTCTTCTTTTTCTTTCCTTTCTCTGGATCTTTCATCCTTGTACGATTGGTCCCGGGGAAAATAAACATTACAGCGCGGGGGGGAAAAAGACCTTCAGGGACTAAAAGACCGTGCCGGGTTCTCTGAACCGCATCCCTATAGGTTGTTGTGACCGGACCAGGCGATGGTCATTGGCATGATAAGAATTTTTTTATACTACGAAGCCTCACATAAAGTTAGTCCATCGGCATTTGCCGCCGGGGACCTAAGGAGGGTGTAACAATGGTATACAGAAGGCGATACCCATTTGGCTGGATGATGCGCGACTTTGAGGAGATGATGTCGGAGTTGGAGAACCGGTTCTGGGGTGGTGGAGGGCGACTTCTTCCCCCCGGGGGGGTCGCAGACAGGATGCTCCCGGCGATCCGCGGAGAGTTCAGGGTTGATGTCAGGGAGCATGAGGATGAAGTCATGATCGTCGCCGACCTTCCGGGGGTCGACAAGGAGGACGTCTCGATCTCCCTTCTCAACCCGAACACCATCGAGATCTCGTGCGAGAGGAAGATGGACAAAGAGGAGAAGGATGAAGGGTACTACGTCAGGGAGAGGATGTACGGGTCCATGGCCCGGATCGTCGCTCTTCCCCATGATGTCACGGAAAAAGGGGCTTCCGCGAGCTTCAAGAACGGTGTCCTTGAGATACGGATGAAGAAATCGAAGGAAGAGCGGGGAAGCCGTATCAAAATCGATTAATCACCTATTTTTCCGATGGTTTTTAGTCCCTTGACCCGACAATGAGATACGATGGATAAGAAGAAGGTCAGGGACTACATGACCTACGACGTGGTCACTGTCGACGTACAGGGGACCGTGCGGGAGGTCATGGAGAAGATCCAGAAGACCGGGCATGACGGGTTCCCGGTCGTGGCAGGAAACGAGGTGGTGGGGTATATCGCAGCCCGTGACCTCCTCTTCCAGCCCGTATCCACCCCTGTCCGGAAGGTGATGTCCGAGCACCTGATCGTAGCCGACCCCGACATGAGCATCAACGATGCGGCAAGGGTCATTTTCCGTTCAGGGATCCAGAAACTCCCGGTCGTAGACGAGCAGAACAGGCTGCTTGGCATCATATCCAATACCGACGTGATCCGCTCCCAGATTGAGCATGTCTCACCCGAGAAAGTATTCAACTTCATCACCACCTTGAAGACGCTCCACGGGATAGCACCCGAGCTGAAGAGGGAGGCCGTCCCAATAGACCAGCTCCTTCCCACCCAGTCGCGAATTTACGAGGATGAGCTGGAGGGCCGGATCTACGAGATAAAAAAAGGCCTGGCCGAACCCCTCATCGTCGTGAGAAGGCCGGGAAAGCTCATCCTTGTCGATGGGCACCACCGGGCCATTGCCGCAAAGAAGATGGGGATAAAGACTCTTGACGCCTATGTCATCGACGTGAACGAGGACATGGAACTCGGGATGGAGCGGACCGCACGGGCGATGAACCTGCGCTCACTTGACGATATCCAGGTCCTCGATTATGCCCGCCACCCCCTGGTGGCCATCACGCACAGGCTGGTGCGGAGGGGTTAAGACCCCTCGTATTTGACGGCATACTCCTCGTTCAGGAGGTGCTCTTTCACAATTGCCCTGTCAGGCACGACCACTTCCGGCCAGATCCGTGTCCTGGAGTGGACCACCACGCCGTTCCTGAATACCACCCGCGGCCCGATGACTGTGTCGTTCTCAAGGCTGCAGTCGTCCCCAACCACCGTGTCGTTGTCGATGATGCTGCCCGATACGGTACTGTTTCTCCCGACCACGACCCTGTTGTAGAGCGAGGAGGAGAATATCTTGGCATTGCTCTTCACAAGGCAGTTCTCGCCGATGCTCGTGTACGGCCCGATGAGCACGTGGTCGCCGATGGCGGTCCCTGCCCCGATTGCAACCGGCCCGATGATCCGCGAGTTCTCCCCCATGGAAAAGGAAGTCCCAAGCTGCACCGGCCCCTGGATCTGCCCGGCCCGAATCGTCAGGTCGCCGCTGATGCTCGTGTAGGGGATCTCCTGCAGCTTCCAGCGTTCCGCCTGTCGAAGGGAGGCGGGATTCCCGACGTCGGTCCAGTTCCCCCGTGCGAGCCATGCATGAAGGACATGACCGCTCTCCATGAGGCTCGGGAAGAGGTCCCTTGCGAAGTCATACTTCTTCTTCAGGGGGATCTCATCGAAGATCTCCGGTGCGCAGACGTAGATCCCCGTGCTGGCAAGGTTCGAGAAGATCTCACCGGGGGCCGGCTTCTCCTTGAACCTCTTGATCCGGAAGTCCGCGTCTATCTCCGCAATCCCGTATTCGCCTGGCTCATCGATGCTGATCAGCCCTATCGATACTGGCGCCGGGTGCCTGGCATGCTCACGAAAAAAATCGAGGAGGTTGAGATCGGTGACGTGATCCCCGCCGACCACCAGGAAATCGCCCTCTTCAAGGTATTTCTGGGCGTTTTTCACGCTTCCCGCGGTCCCAAGCTTGACCTTTTCATGTACGTAGGTGATGTCAGCCCCAAAGAGCGAGCCGTCGCCCAGGGCCTCTTCGATCGATCCTCCCATGTAGCCGAGGGTGATCACGATGTCCCGGAACCCGAGGTTCGAGAGATGCGAGACCAGGTGCTGGATGGAGGGGCGGTTCACGATGGGGATGCATGGCTTGGGGCGCTCGAAGGTGAGCGGGCGAAGCCTCGTCCCCTCTCCCCCGCACATGATACACACCTTCATACCCAATGGTTCCACTTGAAGATGTTTAAACCATCTGGGAGACGTATCCCCGCGGAGATCGCCGGTGAACCCAAAGGGGAATGCAGGAGATGCGTATTGAAATCTTTTTCTGGTGGTGTCCCCACATTCTGAATGGTATCTTGCCAGCCAGTATGAACGAGAACCCTGACCCTCAAAGGAAGAAGCGCGAGATGCAGCTCACCCTGGCCGTGCCTGTCTGTGCATTCGGAGGGCTCGGCCTTGCCGTCCTGCTCCAGGATGCAGGGATCATCGCCGATGCAGCGGACTTTTACTGGGGGAGCGTGGCGGCATCGGTGATCCTCTCCTGCCTTGCGTACCTGAAGCCCAGGCGGGACATCGTCTCCCTCTTTGCACCATTCTACGCGCTCCTCATCTTTATCGTCCCTCTCGAGACGAAGGCATCCCTGCTCCTTCAGGCACTCTATGCCGTGAGCATCACCCTCCTTCTTGTCAGGCTTCATTACCGCTTCAGCACCCCTAAAACCGTTGCCAAAGAGGAAGATTCCATGGAAAAGTACCTGTATGACTATATCCACCGCATGACTCCTTTTCTGCGGGTTATTGATCCCGATACTGCCCACGAGATTGCGTCAGCGGTCCTCTCCTTCAAATTCGGCCTGTATGCAAAGACGGTGACCGATGTGGGGAAAGCGACCTCCCGCCTCCCGGAGGACAGAGCCGGCGAGGTGATTGGAAAAGCCCTCAGGATCCTAAGAGACCGCGCCAGGGCCCTCGAAGAAGCCAGGGTCGGAGAGTTCTCGCCGGAGAAGTTTGATGCCGCGGACCTGCCGTACCTCCCCGTTGTCCTCAGGGATGACCAGGTCGAGGACAAGGACACCCTCGCACTCGACAATGCACTCCTGCTCCTCTATACTGCCGCATATCTCCAGTCCCCTGACGACGGCCAGTCGCTCGACGAGCACCAGAATTTTGTGATCCAGATACTGGAGAGTTACCGGGAGCCGCTGAACCTGAAATAGCGAGAATACTCCGGTCCTTATCCCTCTCAAGCACCTTGCGGTTCACCCGGTCGTGCGGTGTGCAGGGAGATCGCAGTTTTTTTCACGCAGCACACAGGTCACGGTTTTTGAGTTGACGCATGCAGGGGACCCTCACACGGGGAACGCCGAAAAAAAGTGGGGTGGAGTATTCTCTCCTGTTTCAAACCGGGGTATCCGGCAGGCTTCCGAAGTATTGCATTTCCAGGAAGGCGCGGACATGAGTGTCTCCGTGTATGAACATCTTTATAAAATTGGGAAAAAGAAGGGTGTGCACTTACAGGGAGTCCATGCTGATGCTTCCGAACTCCTGCCTGATCTCCCCGACCTCCT
>MVQD01000036.1 GCA_002067095.1 Methanoregulaceae archaeon PtaB.Bin056 | reverse complement strand
GCCGGCGAGGATGATGCCTTTCATGGGAATTCGCTGCTATTGAGGTCTGGCCTGAGGAGTTTTATAGGTTGTTGCAGGGAGGGGCGAAAAAAAGGGACTGGGGCAATGATCCCTGGTGCCGCGTGATCTGGATGCAGGCATACCACTCTTCCAGGGAGAGACAACCGGGAAGAAGGATTATCCATTCAAAAGACGCGATCGGGCTGTATATCGAGGGAAGCGGGGAATTCGTGTACCAGGTCAGATGCAGTTTTGTGAAGGAAAACCTGTCCATTGCACCTGCAGAATACAGCGGGAAGACTTGTGAGTGAAGCCCTGTTCATACCTACTGGATTCTTTCGATGAGTGCTTCGAGTTCCGGATCAATAAGGTCTTCATGCATCCATCCGGGAGGGTACCATGTGACCGCAGCTCCCGCATCTTCCTCGTATCCACATACACTATCCCTCGGAGAGTTGCTGATCACCTCGATGCACCATGGATCGTGATCAGGGGCTGCAACACACCTGCGGCAGAGATGAATACAGGATTCTCCATCATCATCACGCAGCCGGAATTCTGCCGGTCTTCCGCATGTATCGCAGGGAACCTTGGGAGGAGTGTTCCTCGCGAGGAGGCAGAGGGGGCTCTCCGGGGGGGAGACGGGATGGGAATCGACGACGTGCAGGTCAAGCATGGTCGTCGAACCAAAATCGTATTCATATAAGAATGGAACACCCGGGGAGAGTACGCGAGAGAGAGGAAACTTCATGTCCATCTCGCTACACTCCGCACTTCGTGTGAACCTTTGCCCCTGGATGGTAAATCCGCTGAGATGACCACAACATTCGACCCAGACATCGCGGATAAGCGAGTCGAGTTCGGCAAGGGTGCTATCCTGCCGGGCAAGCAGGAGGAGCCAGTAAGATCCCATCCGGTGTCCCTGTACAGCTATGAGAAGCGATGGGTTCTGGCCCCTGGGCCAGCCTGATGATTCAAGGCAGTCCTTGACGTGCAATGCGGCCTCTCTCTTCGTAATTGTCTTCCTGCACAGCAGGCAGGACCCTTGGGAACCCCTTGGTGGCATTTGTTGAATGTTATCGTACAGAGCGATAATGTAGTGGATTTTTTCCGCAGCTCAGTCTCGCGTTCTCCTGTATAGAGGGTTTTTCCGGGAGCCTGGCGAATGTAAGGGTGTTTCGATCACGCGACAATCTTTTTTCCACGATGGATTTATTGTGCATCATGGCGTTTTTCTATTTCAGATGGGTTGATATTCTCCTTCCCATTCTCATCAGGGTGGATCGTGAACACATGATTGAATACGGGAGAAATATCCTGGGAAAGGGTCTCCAGATATTTGAACCGGTGATTGTGGGATTTCCATCCAGGGAGAGGATGCACCAGGAGAATTATCCCGGCGTGAGGATTGGGGACAGCGCAGTTCTCCGGTCGGGCACGATCATCTATTGCGAGGTTGAGATTGGTGATCATTTCCAGTGCGGACACCACGTGCTGATTCGTGAAAGGATGCGCATCGGAAGGAATACCTCTGTTGGGTCCTCTTCCGTGATCGAGGGATATGGGAGTATCGGGGACGATGTCCGCATCCAGAGCATGGTGTTCGTTCCCACTCACACAGAGATCGGAGACCACGTCTTTATCGGGCCGGCGGCAGTCCTGACAAACGACCGCTACCCTCCGACCGGGAAACCTGAACTGAAAGGCCCTGTGATCGGGAATTTCGCGGTCATCGGAGCCCATGCGACGATTCTGCCCGGTGTCCGGATAGGAGAAGGGGCGGCGGTTGCGGCGGGAGCGGTGGTCACGAGGGACGTCCCCGCCGGGAAGATGGCGGTGGGGGTTCCGGCCACCCTTCGGGACCTCCCCCATGAGATGAGGAGGGATGCAGGGTGATACCTGTCGGGAAGCCGACTCTCGGCCGGGAGGAGGAGGAGGCGGTAACACGAGTTCTCCGGTCCGGTATGCTTGCGCAGGGTCCCGAAGTTGCCGGGTTTGAGGACCAGTTTGCCCGGTATTGTGGGGTACGGCACGCAGTAGGAGTGAATTCCGGTACCGCAGCGCTCCATGCCGCCCTCGCGGCGCTGGGGATCGGCCCCGGCCACGAGGTGATAGTCCCCGCGTTCACGTTTTTTGCCACGGGTTCGGCAGTGTGCATGTGCGGGGCAAGGCCGGTCTTTGCGGATGTGGACCCGGATACCTTCAACCTCTCTGTCGGGAGTGTCCAGGAGCTGCTCTCCCAGAGGACACACGCGGTGATCGGCGTCCACCTGTTCGGCCAGCCCTGCGAAGTGAGGCCTCTGCGTGAACTCTGCGACGAGAGGGGGATCCCCTTTATCGAGGACGCCGCACAGGCCCACGGTGCCGAGTATCATGGAAGGAGAGTGGGGGGACTGGGGACCGCGGGGTGCTTCTCCTTTTACCCGACGAAGAACATGACCTCCGGGGAAGGCGGCATGGTGACACTTGACGACGAAGTCCTGGCACAGAGGATACGCATGTTCATCAACCACGGCCAGGAGGAGAAGTATCTCCACACCAGCCTTGGATACAACTTCCGCATGTCAGATATCGCCGCTTCGATCGGAAAGGAGCAGTTGAAGAAGGTCGACGGGTTCAATCTCCGGAGGAGGGAGGTTGCACGGTACTACGATTCCCACCTCCGCAGGGATGGGATTTTCACCCCCGTGGTCGCCCCTGGCATGACACACGTGTACCACCAGTACGTGATCAGGGTGACCAGGGAGTTCCCCCTTTCCCGCAACGAACTGGCCAGATACCTGGGGGACAAGGGGGTTGGCACGGCGGTGCATTACCCCGTCCCCCTCCACCGGCAGCCCGTGTTCTCGGGGTTTGCCGGGAGTGACGGGTGCCCCGTGGCAGACGAGCTCGCAGGGAAGGTGCTCAGCCTGCCGGTGCACCCGCGGGTCTCGGATGACGAGCGTGCGTACATATGCCGCGTGATACAGGAGGTGCCCTGAAATGGACGTTGGGGTGATAGGGGTCGGGCTGATGGGAAGAAACCACGTGCGGGTTTACTCGGAGTTGAAACAGGCAGGAAATGTGTATCTCTACGACCTCAACCGCGAGGCGGCCACGGGGGTTGCCCTTGCCTTCGAGGCGACTCCCTGCGACTCGCTCGATGACCTACTGAGATCGGTCGACGCGGTGAGCGTGTGTGTCCCCACCCCGTATCACCGGGCAACGGCAGCGCAGGTGATCTCGGCCGGGGTGCACATGCTGATCGAGAAGCCCATCTGTGCAACGGAGACAGAGGCGCGGGAGCTCCTCTCCCTCATGGACCATGACACGATTGTGGGTGTCGGGCACATCGAACGGTTCAATCCCATCGTGGGAGAGATCCGCCGGATCATCCGAAAGCCCCTCTTCGTGGAGATGAACCGGCACAACCCTGCCTCGTCACGGCCCATGGGCTCCTCAGTGATCGAGGACCTGATGATCCATGACCTTGACATCCTCCAGCACGTGCTCTTTTCCGGCGGGTATGATCTCTCTGCCGCCGGGAGCCTTGATGCGGCATCCGCGCTCTTTCGTTTCAACTCGACCTCTGCTTTCATCTCTGCCAGCAGGAAGTCCTCAAAGAAGATCCGGCGCATCTACATCGAGGAGGAGGATCTCACGCTCGAGGGGGATTTCATGAACCAGGAGGTCTTCACCTACTACAAGCCCGAGCATTACCGCGTCGAGAACGAGCGGTATGTCCAGGAGAATATCATCGAGAAGGTGATGGTGAACAAGGTCGAGCCGCTCAAGGTGGAGCTTTCGACCTTCCTCGACTGTGTAAAGAGGGGGGCGCCGTTCCCGGTCACGCCCGAGCAGGCGACCAGGAACCTGGCCCTCTGCGAGGAGATCAAGTCGAGCCTTCAGGGGAGATAGATGGCACGGGGACTGGCGGAGGCCTTTGAGAAGAGGGGGCCAATCCGGACTATCGGGGTGGTGGGAATGGGGTACGTGGGCATTCCTGCCGCCGCACTCTTTGCAGACGTCCCGCAGTACCAAAAGGTATATGGGTTCCAGCGGGACTCTGCCACTTCCGGCTACAAGATCGCCATGTTGAACTGTGGCGAGAGCCCGCTCGGCGGTGACGAGCCCTGTCTTGCCGCCCTGATCAAAAAAGTCGTTGCTGCAGGGAAATTTTCCTGCACCGCCGATTTTTCGCGGATCTCTTCGTGCGATGCGGTCACCATCGCAATCCAGACGCCGTTTCGGGACCCTGGGGATCTCCTGCCCGACTTTTCTGCCCTCCACGAGGGTATCCGCCTTACGGGGAGACACCTTTCCGAGGGCACGCTCGTGGTGCTTGAATCCACGGTCACGCCCGGGACTACGGCCGGCACCGCCCGCCGGATTCTCGAAGAGGAGTCGGGGATGGTCGCAGGGGAGGACTTCGGCCTCGCACATGCACCCGAGCGGGTGATGGTCGGGAGGCTGATTCGGAACCTCCAGGAGCACGACCGGATCATAGGAGGGATCGACGACACGAGCACAATGCGGGCATGCGATCTCTATTCACCCATCCTTGTGCAGGGGCGAATCATCCCGATGTCCGCCACCGCTGCCGAGGTGGAAAAGACCGCCGAAAACACGTTCCGCGACCTGCAGATCGCGGCCGCGAACCAGCTCGCCCTCTACTGCGAGGCCATGGGCGTGAACTTCTACGATGTCCGGAAAGGGATCGCGTCCCTGAAGGAGGAAGGCGTGACCCGTGCCATCCTCTGGCCGGGTGCGGGGGTGGGCGGGCATTGCCTCACCAAGGATACCTACCACCTGGAGCGGGGAGCCAAGGTTCTCGGCGGGAACCTCGACTGGCCGGGTGGGGAGAGGTCCCTGTTTCTCACAGCCCGGGCGATCAACGATTTCATGCCAACGCACATGCTCCACCTGACCCACGACGGGCTGGCACGTGCCGGGAAGGAGATGAAGGGATCGAAGGTCGCCATCCTCGGCTGGGCGTTCATCGCGGACTCCGACGATGCCAGGAACACGCCGTCGGAGGTGTACAGGGATCTCGTCGTTTCGGAGGGGGCAGAGGTGAGCGTGCACGACCCCTGGGTAGAGGAGTACCCCGGCGTGGCGATATCTTCTGACCTTGAGCGGGTGATTACTGGGGCAGATGCTGTGGCGGTCTTTACCGGCCACCGGGAATACCGGGCACTCGATCCTGGCTCTCTGAAGCGATGGGCAGGAGTTGAACACCCGGTAATAGTGGACGGGAGAAATGTCGTGGATCCCGACTCGTTCATCCGGTACGGCTGGGTGTACAAGGGAATCGGGAGAGGGGACAAAAACGGGCATGCGGTCGTTGGATGCCGATAACCAGTTCCTCGATCTTCTCACCAATATTGTATTTTTACCAACTTTTTGAGAATGACATAAATATTTATTTAACCAATATTACATTTAATGGCAGAAATTATTCTTATGGATAAAAATGGACGGGTGGTAATACCGGGGAAAATCCGTAAACAATACCGGACCCGGAAATTCCTCCTGGAGGCCGACGAGGACGGGATCCAGCTCATCCCGGTCAA
>MVQD01000035.1 GCA_002067095.1 Methanoregulaceae archaeon PtaB.Bin056 | reverse complement strand
TTCGGGAGGTTGACCCGGCCCGGATCATCATCCATCTTCCGGAAGGCCGGGATATTTCCTCGTATGATTTTACCCGGGGTGCTGCATCTGCGGTGATCCAGGACCTGTGCAATGCCGGTGCGCACTGTACCGGCACCTTCAATGGAATCCTCGAACTCCTGTCCACACCGCCCGGAGCACCCGGTTCAACACGGAGTGTGCAACAATGAAGAAACCTCTTTTCATCTCGACGTATTGCTGCATCGACCATTCGCTCGATACGGCGCTCGAGACCCTGGCAACCAGAACATCTCACGTGGAGATCCTCTCTGACGGACTGCATGATCTGCGTCTGGACAGCAAGCCATGCGGCGAGCATCACTTCAAGTATTCTGTCCATGCACCATCGAGCGAGGTGAATATTGCTGCAGTCAGCGAGCGAATACGAGCTGCCTCCATTGCAGAACTTAGTGATGTATGTGCGATCTGCAACCGCATCGGAGCAGAACATCTCGTCGTCCACCCTGGATATTCACCATATGATCAGGTCCGCGACCGATCCTATTCATCACTCCTGCGCTCACTCAATGACCTCGCCTCCCTTCAGGATGAATACGGGACTATAGTCTGCGTGGAGAATATGGGCGCATGGGAATGCTGCCACTTCCGTACCCCTTCGTTCCTGCCAGAACTTTCCTCCCGCGGTCTCTACTGCACGCTCGACTGCGGCCATGCCTGGCTTAACGGAAATCTCGATGAATTCCTTGCAATGGGAAATTTCTGCCACGTCCACCTTCATACCAACAACGGCAAATACGACGACCATGGTGCATGCAGGAACGGAACAATCGATTTTCCCGCTCTCTTTCGTAAAATCCCACGGGATGCAACCCTCGTAGTGGAGACACGGGAACTCCCAAGTGCCGACCAGAGTATTCGTTATCTTTCAACCCTGAACCAAGGAGAACAGTGAATGAATCCTGTCAGAATCCGGAAAAACCCTGCCTGGGTTATCCTGGTGATCACGATGATGTTCGTCCTTCCCAACCCTTCATCGTATGCGGCTACAGTTACCGATGATGCCGGGATGACCCTCACTCTTGATGTATCCCCTTCTCGAATTGTCTCGCTTGCACCATCTAATACCGAGATCCTTGCAGCGCTCGGCCTTCTCGACCGGGTGGTGGGGGTGACAGATGTCTGTGACTATCCCCCGGAAGTAAAACAAATCCCCCGCATCGGGGGTTATTCTGCTGTCAGTATCGAGAAAGTGAGCGCCGCCCGCCCGGATCTCGTGATTGCATCCGATATCACACCGCAGGCAACCGTTGAGCGGCTCAGGGGGCTCGGTCTGAACGTCATGGTGGTCTCTCCGCGGAACATTGACGACATGCTGCGGGATATCCGCGTGGTCGGGACGATCACCGGAAAGGAACGCGAGGCAGATGAGTTGGTGAGACAACTCTCGAAACGTATTACCGCTGTCACACAGTATTCACAGGATGCTGATCAGGCGACTGTCGCTCATGTTGTCTGGCACGACCCGCTTTACGTAAGCGGCAACGACACCCTGCAGAATGATGTGATTCTTCATGCCGGCGGCGAGAACGCTTTTTTTGACCGGAATGGGTGGAGCACTGTCCCGCTGGAAGAATTTTTATTAAAGGACCCGGATGTCATCATCGTGAGCGGTGGAGGGGGTATGGACTCCTCCGAAAAGGATGTGATCCTGGAGGTGTTCATGACAAGCCCCCAGTATGCGTCCCTCTCTGCGGTCAGGAACAACCGCGTCTACGCGGTGGATGCAGATATCATAAGCCGCCCAGCCCCGCGCATTGTGGACGCTACCGAGCAGGTCGCCCGGCTTCTCCACCCGGAGTGTTTCAGGGGAACTACCACTACTCCTGACAATACGCTGGCAATCCCGGTAAAATCGCCGGGATTCTGTGCAGGGAGTGCACTTTTGCTCATCTCCCTGGTATTCATCCTGCATCGGATGAGGAACGAATGATGAACTTAAGGACGGGAGAAAGACACAGTCAGTCCCTTCCCGGCTGCCGGGGGAATATCCATCTGCCAGCAACAGGGGGCAGTCCCGGCGGCAGATACAGGGCCGGGAGGGTTGCATGCGGATAACCACTCCCCGAATTGTAATTGCAGGCACTCACAGCGGTTGCGGAAAGACCACTGTTGCAAGTGGTCTGATGGCAGCGCTCACGGAGCTTGGTTTCCGGGTCCAGCCATTCAAGACAGGGCCGGACTTCATCGATCCTTCCCACCACTCGCTTCTGTGCGGGAGGACTTCGCGCAACCTTGACCCTTTCATGATGGGAGAAGCAGGAGTCCTCCGGACGTTTTTCTCCGCGTCTAAAGATGCGGATATATCTGTGATTGAGGGTGTCATGGGGCTCTTTGACGGAATCGACGACACCGACATCGCCAGCACTGCTCACGTCGCCCGGATCCTCAGGGCACCGGTTATCCTCGTTGTGGACGCGTACGCTGCATCAAGGAGCGCCCTTGCGATGGTCAGGGGATTTTGTGATTTCGATCCCCGTATCCGGATAGCAGGGGTCGTCTTCAACCGGATCGCGTCAGAGAGGCACCGGGAGATGATTGGAAGTCGGGGGCCGGTCCCTGTATTCGGATGGATCCCTCACCGGAGGGGGGATGAAATCGGCGGACGCCACCTCGGCCTCGTCATGGCCCACGAGTCCGGAGGGATGCAGGCCTACGGGAGGATCGTCCGGGAATCCTGCGACATCGAACGGATACTGGAAGCAGCCCGGAATGCTCCTTTCCTGGGGATCCCCCAATTCCCTCCAGAAACGATTGAGAGAGAGACGCGTGCAGTTATCGGGGTTGCCCGCGACCCTGCATTCTGCTTTTATTACCAGGATAATATCGACCGGCTCGCCAGGGCGGGGGCCGGAATCCGGTTCTTCTCCCCTATGGACGACCTCGTGCCGGACGTGGATGCCATCTATCTTGGCGGGGGCTACCCGGAATTGTATGCAAAAGAGCTCGAGGGTTCGCGCTGCAGGCATTCCATTCGAGATATGGCGGAATCTGGCATGCCGATCTACGGGGAATGCGGCGGGCTCATGTACCTGTGCAGGTCTCTTTCGACTGACCAAACGTACCGGATGGCAGGAGTGCTGCCGGCAAAGGCAGAGATGAGTACAAAGATACAGGCACTGGGATACGTGAAAGGGAGGTATGCCAGGGGGTCTTGTTCATGGACGGGGGGCATCTCTCTCCGTGGCCATGAATTCCACTATTCCCGGGTCGAGTGCGATCCCGATGCCAGGTTTGGAATCCGCCTCATGATGGGCAACGGGATCGGAGGCGGATACGACGGGCTGACCGAATGGGGGGTTATCGGGGCCTATACCCATGCATACTTCAGCGATTCTTTCTGCCGGCGTTTTGTCGCTGCCGCTTCGGACTTTCGGAGGAGAACAGGATAATGACGAAGTGCAGCGGTATCCAATGCCAGGGTCCTGGCCCCGGCCATACAATCCAGAATTGCATCACGGTAGAGTTCCCTGTCGCGAGGGGGCCTCCTGGTGTCCATCCCCATGATGGCGAAAGTACTGGTGACCAGGCACCTGGCGGTCGAGACCGGATATACCGACTATCCTGTGATACACCCTCCTCGCGGGAAGAGCCCCACGCGTCTGGGGGAGCATGGCCAGAGTGGAGGATACCCCGAAATATTGGGCGTCCAGGCGAGAGGTGATGATCAAAGAGATCCCGCATCAGGGCTTCTGGTCATTCGTAAAATGAGCCTAGATCAGTCATGATAGACAAAACTGAAATAAAAGTATGAGATAATATGTTAATAACCGTCAGTATTCTTAATATCAGGGATCCCCCATGAATTTCCCGCACATCCCTCCAACTGGATCCATCGCATGCCTTCATGGAGCGGGGCGTTGGTTACGTACGCTCGCGATGGCAGTTCTCCTCATCTGTCTCATCTCCTTCATGAGCCAGACCGCATGGGCACAGGACGCGGCAGCGCTGACCGAGGAGGGCGCGGCCTTGCTTCAAACCGGGGACCCTTCGGGGGCCCTTGGTCTCTTTGACCAGGCAATATCGGCCGACCCGGCATACCTGCCCGCGCGTGTGAACCGGGGCATCGCACTCCTCTCGCTCGGAAGAGCACAGGACGCGATCCTCGCCTTTGAGGTTGTCCTCGACCGGGACCCCGGGAACACACCGGCATGGATGTACCGCGGTGACGCGCTCTCGTCCCTGGGAAGGACGACCGATGCACGCGAGTCCTATGCGAGGGCTGCGGCGCTGGAACCGGACAACCCACTGGTGAAGGAGAGGTTAAACCGCGTCAGGGCAAGCAGCCCCCTGCAGGGAATCACAGAAAATCCCCTTATCCTCATTCTTGGCGTTGGGGGAATCATCGTGGTTTGCGCGGTTTCGCTTGGAATATGGAATAAAAAGAGAAAAGTGAAGGCATCGCCTGCCCGGGGACCCGATGGAAGCAGCGCTCCGGGGAAAACCCGGCCGGGTCGTTTAAAAATTGGTTTCCCTGGCAATATGCGCCGGAAATCGACGGCCCTAAAGGTTGGCGGAATCCAGCAGGGCGGTCTGGTATCAGGCGATGCGTCGCAGCCGAAAAATACGTTATTCGATGGCATCGCCGCCTCATTTCGCGGAAAAGCCCGTGAATCCAACAATAAAAGTCCTTCCATGGAACGCGACCGGTCGTATCTGAGTAACCCGGGGCCGCTGCAGATGGCGGGAGGGGAATTCGATCCTTCCTGCGGATATCCAGGGTGCGAGGGAGACCCGGAGAACCGGCAACAGATTATCGAGGGGTACGACAGGGTTCTTTCGGGCTCGGAGATTGATACTCAAGGATTGCGCGGGCTCTCCTATTATGCCATGGGGATGTATAAGGAGGCTCTCCAGGAATTTGAAAAAGAGTGCCATGAAATCCGGCAATATCCCGGGATTTATGTCCTGAAGGCGTCAGCGCTCCTGAAACTCGGGAGAACGGAAGAAGCACTGGCTATATGTGAAACATCAATGAAAAAAGAGGAAAGCACATTTGAAATCCTGAAACTGTATGGTGAAACGCTCGAGAGCACGCGCAGATGGAAGGAGGCTCTCGACGCTTGCGACAAGGCCCTCTCGCTCAATCCTCACTCAGTGGATATCTGGTCGTTAAGGGCACGGGTGCTCCATGGCATGAAGAGGGATCATGAAGCGCTCCAGTCATGCGATCGCGCGCTCGGCATGGATCCCTCTTCTTCGGCACTCATACTGGAGAAGGCCGTCATACTCGCGGAACTGGGGAGAACGGATGATGCGCTCTCCATCCTGGACAGGGCAATCGGGGACGAAACCCGCGAAACCTCCCTGATCCTCGAGAAGGGACGCATCCTCCACCGTGCCGGAAGAGAAAGGGAAGCGTTGAAAGAATATGACAATGCCCTGGCGATCATGCCGGGCAATGCAGAGGCATGGAAGGAGATGGCGCTGGTTCTCCGTATTGTGGGAGACCACAGGGAAGAGGCCGCCGCATGGGAAAGGGCTGCATCTCTCTCCCCAACGACAGCAGAATACATGATATCGTGGGGGGACGCCCTCCGTGAAGCGGGAGAATCCCTCTCTTCGGCAAAGGTCTACGCCCGTGCGTTACGGATCGCGCGCCGGGACCTTACCTTATGGCACAAGCTGGGAGCGTCTCTCTATTCATCCGGCAAATACCACGATGCCGCGAAGGCGTTTGCCCACATCACGCTGGAGTCTTCTGGTGACGGCAATGCATGGAGCTGCCTGGGGTACTCCCTGTTGAAATCAGGGCGTCCTGCAGAAGCGCTGGAGGCGTTCAGGAAAGCCAGCCTCCTCATGCCGGAGAACGACCGGGTGAGCCGGGGGATCGGTCTGGCGGAGGAAGCCTGCAGGCATGCGCCTTTGAGAGTCGGAAAGGAAATCGATGATAAGGGCGAGGACTCGTCAGGAGTCGAACGGCGAAGGAATCAGGCCAGGGTACATGGTGACCGTGAGGATTACCCCCTTCCAGGAGATTATTCAAAGAACGTACCAAAAATCATCTTCCATTCCGAGGGAAGGGAGGAGGGGCTCCTTTAATGCCGCCGTCACGGTCGATATCTTCCCTGTTTCGTTGTGGCAGGACAATAGAACCGGGTGATAATGGGGGTTCGGACACCGGGAAAGCCGATCACGAAGCCTCTCCCGGGAAGCGGTCTTCGTTTTCGTCCCTGGCCTGGTTCTTGGGAAAGAAGAATAACAATGGCGGTGCTGCGGGTCCTATCCTTGCCGAACCGGATGCCCCTCCTTTCATGCCGGGAACGGAAGTGGGCGGCAATGGAAAAGTACGTGACCGGTACTGGCTGAAACGGGGATTCTGCTACGCGTCCATAATCGAGAACGAGCTCTTCGATATCCTGTACGAGGTCACAGAACCAGATGTCAGCAGCAGAGAGCGCATCCTTCTCGAGGAAGTGCACGACTACCTGCGCGACGTGCTCATTTACGATTCCATGCACCGGAAGGAGGACATCCATCTTTCGCACGACGACGTGAAAAGGGCGATCTCCCGTTTCACGCCGGGACTTCCGGATGACAGGGTGGCAGTGATCCACTATTACCTCGAGCGGAACCTGCAGGGTTACGGTCCCATCGACCCGCTGATGCACGACCAGTTCATCGAGGATATCAGCTGTAACGGCTATACCTCCCCGGTCTTCGTGTACCACACCGAATACGGCTCCATCCCCACCTCGGTCCATTTTACCGCCCAGGAACTGAACCGTTACGTATTGAAACTCTCCCAGAAGGCGGACAAGCAGGTCTCCATCTCGTCACCGCTCCTCGATGCACCGCTCCCGGACGGCTCGAGGGCACAGATCACCTATACAGACGTGGTGTCTTCGAAAGGGAGTTCCTTTACGATCCGTCGTTTCAAGAGCGATCCCATGACGCCAGTCAGCCTTATACGGTACGGGACCTACAACCCCGAGATCCTTGCGTATATCTGGCTTGCCGTGGAGAACCGGAAGAGCATGATCATTGTCGGCGGGACTGCCAGCGGCAAGACTTCGACGATGAACGCAATCTCCTACTTCATCCCCCTCACTGCAAAGATTGTCTCCCTCGAGGACACGCGGGAGATCCAGCTCCCCCACAAGAACTGGCTCCCGACTAAGACCCGGGAGACGTCGACACAGTCGGGAAAGGGAGATATCGACCTCTTCTCGCTTCTCCGTGCATCCCTGCGCCAGCGCCCCGAGTACATCGTTGTGGGGGAGGTCCGGGGGCCCGAAGCCCAGACACTCTTCCAGGCCATGAACACGGGGCATACCACCTATTCCACCCTGCATGCGGGGAGCGTGGAGGAGTCGATCAACCGGCTGGTCAATCCCCCAATCAATGTGCCGCGTGCGATGTTCGGGGCCCTCGACCTCATGGTAATCCAGCTCCTCCAGTTCCAGGAAGGCAGAGCAGTACGCCGATGCCTCTCCCTCAACGAGATATCGGTGGATAGTACGGCGACGATCCGCCCCCATGAATTGTATCGCTGGAACCCGCGTTCCGACACGTTCGAGAGGAACTTCAACCATTCAAGGGTCCTTGACAGCATCGCGTATTCCCGTGGGTGGTCCAGGAGCGAAGTCGAGGACCAGCTTGCGCTCCGTGCTCACACGCTCGGGATGATGGCCCAGAAGGGGATTCTCCGTTCGGACCAGGTGAGCAGCGTATTCCACCTGATGAGGAAGTCCGCACGCTTCTCGGACGGGAAGGAGGCGGCCGGTGCAGATGAGTGAAGGATTCGGGACGTTCAAGGACCGCATCTTCGACCGTGAAGTGTTTTCCAGGAACCTCCGGGCCGCAAGGATCAAGAAATCGTATCACGAATACACACGGGAGATCCTCGTCCAGACCGGCCTTGCCGTCGCGGGCGGCATCATGGCGGTGGTGGTGTTCCACCTCCTGTCGATCCGGTTCACAATCTTAAAACCGTATCCCCCTTTCGTGCAGGACGTGTGTATTCTCGTGATTCCGGCAGCCATGGTATTCCTGGGTCTCTACTTCCAGCCGATGCTCTCGGCGAAGGGGAGATGCGCCCGGATCGAGATGGACCTCCCCTATGCCATTACCTATATGCAGGCGCTCTCGACCACCCTCACCATGTACAATGCAATCCGCGGGGTCTACGAGCAGGAGGATCTCTATGGCGAGGTCTCAAAAGAGTTCGGGATGATTGTCCGGGACGTCGAGCTCTTCGGGGACGACCTTATCACCGCGATCCGCAACCTGAGCAGCACCACACCTTCCGAGAACCTGAAGAAACTCCTGGACGATCTCATCCTGATGTTCGAGAGCGGGGGTGACCTCCCCGCGTTCCTCGCGTCCCGGGCGGAGCATTACCGTGAAGTGGCGGAGAAGGAACTCGACATGGCGCTCAAGACGATGGAGATCATGGCGGAGGTCTACGTCACCGCGTTCGTGGCCGCCCCGATCGCGGTGATGATCATGGCGGTCGCCGAGAACATGAGCGGCCAGTCCACGCTCTCGGCACTGATGCCCTACTTCTTCATCGGCCTTCCCCTCGGTGCCGCTGCAATGGTCTGGATACTGTCCATCGTCGTCCCAGGCGAAAACGTGGAGATCACCTACCGCGAGAGCAAGAGCACCGAATTCGGGACCGGGATCCGGGTCACTGACACGCAAGCCCCTGATAAAAAGTTCACCCAGAAAATAGCGGCGCGGAAGAGGCTGCTCCGCATCGCCTCGATTATCAGGAACCCCATCCGTTACTACATGTCCGATTACCGGTTCGGCATTGTTCTCGGCACCATCACGGGATCGGTAATCGTAGTCCTGTCCATGCTGGGCGCATTCCAGGGGGTATTCCCGAAGTATCCCGGAGAGATCCTGGTATGCATCCTGATAATGGCCATCCTGGCCCCGCTCGTAATCGCATACGAGATCCGTCGTTACTACGTCCATCAGGTCGAGGCCCAGGTCCCTGACTTCTTGAGGGAACTCCTTGACCTGAAGGATATCGGCATGACTCTCCAGGGTGCGGTGAAGCTAATGAGCGAGTCCAAGATCGGCCTTCTAAGTTCGGAGCTGAAACTGGTGTCAAAAGACGTCCGCTTCGGGACCAGCATCACTTCGGCACTCGTGCGGCTGGAAGAGCGCATCGGGGTGCTGGTGATCAAGCGGGTGATCTCGCTGATCATCCGTGCAAGCGAGGTTACCGACTACATCAGGGACATCCTGTTCATCGCCATCAGCGACATGGAGCACTACCTGAAGATGAAGAGGGAACGATACACCGTATCGTTTGCATACATCATGATCATCTACCTCTCCTTCGGGATTTTCCTGTATACCGCGTACCAGCTGAACGTCTCGTTCATCTCATCGTTTGAGAACCTAAAGACGAATATCGACATTTCCGGCAATGTACTCGATATGTTCAGGATGTCAATCATCCTCGGGTTCTTCTCGGGGATCATGGCCGGCCAGCTCTCTTCGGGGAGCATCATGGCCGGGTTCAAGCACGTGATCCTGTTTCTCATCGCTGCGGTGGTGATGTTTGCGTATGTGCTATAGATCGAAATTCCGGGGGAAAACCGACGATGGCGAAGCGGTGTCGAGCATTGTCGGCGAGATGCTGATGCTTGCTCTGGTGGTGATCGTCATCGGGCTCGTCTCTATCAATGCCCAGAGCCTTCTCCCGCCACCGAGGGAGCCGAGCGTGACGGTGCTGATAGAGAAGAATGGCCCCGGTTCCGTCACGTTTCACCACAAGGGTGGAGATGCCATCGAGGCCGGGGACTTAAAGGTACTTATCAACGGGACCGAGAACGCCACCTTCCTTTTGAACGGAGTGGAATTTACAGATCCCCATGTCCTTTTTGATCTTGGCGATCGGATCGAAGCGGGGAAGCCGGGCGGAGCCCTGTCGAGCGGGGAGTCCATCCGTCTCGCGACTTCCAGGGCAGTTCTATATGCCGGAGTGGTGCCATGAATGACGATGCGCTATCCCCAGTGGTGGCGATGATGCTCGTTCTGACCGTCGTTGTCTCCCTCTTTTCCCTGTGGAACACTATATACCTGCCCGGGCTGAAACAGCAGTCTGAAGTCCAGCACCTGAAGCAGGTCGAAGAGGGGATGGTGCGAATCGATTCCGCGATAAGGGATGCGATTTTTTATAAGCACAATGGCTCTCTCTCCATACCTGTTCCCCTCGGAGGGGGAGATATCATGTTCAATAATCTCCGATCAGGAGGAGAACTAAAAACCGAAATATCTGAAAATGAAGCAGTGATTACATTGACAATTAACGAGAGTTCCACTTATGAAGTGTATTTATCTAACGTTACATACACCCCTGTATCCAATTTCTGGATAGCGCAGGGCTACACGTGGCAGGATGGTGTTGTGAATGTCACCAAGGGAAACGTGACTACGCCTCTCCTGCTGGAGAGGAGAATGCCCGAGGAACAGGCAAAGTTTGCCAAAGACCTGATAACAGTTACGAACAGGGACGGGTTCACAATTGCTTATGTAAATATGACTCCCAGCACACGAAATGTGATAAGCGGCAACGGGATTGCGCAGTTCGGAATTACGGTAATATCTTCTGTTCCTGTACTTCTTTACAACGTGACAAATGTTACTTTAGAGTTTAGCGGCAGTCTCCCAACTTCGTTATATAATACCACGAATTCAAGTTTGGCTGCTAATAATAACCTTACATATAAATCTACAAATTACCCTCAATACATGATTTACCATAACAACAGTCCGACGGTAAATCTCAACCTTGAACGCCTGGACATCGTCCTTTCCGTAGAGTGATTGTTCATGCAATCCTTCCCCCGCAGCCATTTCCGGCACGAAATCCACCACTGTGAAGAGAGAACCCCGCACCCGCTGAAGAGCGCCGGGAACAGGACCGCTGCAGGCAATTCCGCCCGGAGGGGAAAAGATCCGAGAGAAACGATCTTTGAACAGAATCAGTTGGGAGCGGGGCGTTCCGCTTCATGTACCGCACTCGTGAATTCGAATATATTATGAAATAGTAAGACATAGGTAAAAACTGGTGTTACCATGAGATTAAGAGGGAGAAAAAACCGAAATAAGCCGGCGAAGAGAGATGAAGCCGTATCTGCCGTCGTAGGAGTCATGCTGATGCTCGTCGTGACAGTCATCATCGCCGCGGTGGTGGGTGCGTTTTCAAGCGGGATGATCGGGACAAAGGAGAAGCCCCAGCAGGTGACATTTACCGCATCCGTGGACAACGTAAGCATCTATTTCGATCACATGGGCGGCGATGCATTGAGCCTCGAGGACCTCCGGATCGACCTCGACCAGAAGGACTCGCGAATCAGCATCACGAACGACACGATTGACAGGGATTTCGAGGGGAATAATTTAAGCCGGAAGGGAACTCCGGGAGATCTCATCCGCGCCGGGGACACGATTGTGCTGAAGGGAGGAGGAAATTCCTCGAATATTAAATTCCAAATCAAGGACGGTTCGCCAATCACCATCGAGCACGATAAAATCCTCACCTGGACCATCATATCGCGCAGCAGCGGAGGGATCCTTGCCCGGGGAAGCTTGACGTTGTAAGAGAGAGGATGCGGTGGCGTAATTGGAGAGATCCCCCCATATTTTCCTCTCGTTTTTTCAAGTGACAGGATCTGAACCATGTCCTTCACGTGAAGATGTTGTAATATATAGATTATATTTGAATAAACTTTTTTTTAAATAATTTAATACCGATATATTAAATTTTAATTGATTTGATAAAATAAACAAAATATTATTGTTTTTACAAAGCCACGCACTAAAATAAAAAAATATATAGTACTATTTGCTACTGATTATTTACACTGTAGCAAGGATCTACGTGTCTGGAGTATGCGCTATGCATTTGCGAATCGGTTATGAAGAGAGAGAAGAAGGGGTCTCACCCGTCGTCGGGGTGATGCTGATGCTTATCGTCACCATCATCATTGCGGCAGTGGTGAGTGGGTATGCCGGCAACCTGGTCGGAAACACTCCCAAGGCCCCCACGATTGCAATGGATGTCAAGATTGCAAACACGGGAACGTGGGTCGGCAGCGGATTTTATGCCACTGTGACGGGTGTCAGTGATCCCATACCGACAGAGGACCTGAAAATTGAGACCACCTGGATGAAAAGAGCAAGTGACGGGACCGTCATCGCCGGCGGAGGTTTTGTAACCGGACAGCTGCTGATTAATCCCTATTACGGTCAGATTTACGGGACCTACAACCCCCCCATTGGATTTGGTTCGGGTGTTGACGAAACGTATCCCCAGAAACTCACTGAGCCCTATTCTCCGAATCAGCACTTCGGCAATTACACGCTCGTCCAGGGTACCGGGCTTGCAGCGATTCCCGCGGGTGTCGATACCAGTGATCCCGATGCGATAAATGGGGTGAGCGGTGGGAGTGCCGCAGAGGGGTATGGAGTCACGTCATTATTTAATTACACCGCTTCCTACGTGACTTCGGATCCTTTAACAGGTCTTACCGACCCCGCACAAACGATATTGGGGAAGAGGTGGAATGAACTCCGGCCGGGAGATTCGGTATCCGTCTCTCTCATCCATGTCCCGACGGCGAAGGTACTGCTGCAAAAGGAAGTCATGGTGACGGGGTGATGGGAAAATGACACGAGAAGATCAAAAAAGAGACAGGGAACAGGCGGTCTCCCCGGTGGTGGGGGTGATGCTGATGCTCGTCGTGGTCATCATCATCGCCGCAGTCGTGAGCGCGTTTGCAGGAGGGATTGCGGGCGGGCAGAAGAAGGTCCCGCAGGCGGCCATCCAGGCAGAATTCAGCATCACGAGCGGTATGGAGATCCGGCACGCAGGAGGAGATCCGCTGCCAATGAACGATCTCGAGGTCGTGATCTGGGATGGTCCGACATTCGGGCCGAACGTGGAGCAGAGCACAAAACAGGTGCTCGACATGGCGATCATGAAGGATAAGTCAGGAAACCCGATCAAGACCAGTACCGGTGCGTTCAACAGGACGGCATTAATTTCGGGGGACACTCTCACGATCAGCGCATCTGACTGTGAATGTGATGTGTTGCAGCCTAATATTGCGCCGTCGGACTACGTGTCCGGGAGTTCGTCCTACGCCGGGACAGAGACTTCCCATTGGGGGCTCTGTATCAAGAATGCAAACAATATCGGCAAGGAGTTTGTCGTTTCCGTCGGTGACAGGAACGGGAACCTGATTGCTCTCACGAACGTGAAGGTGAAGGGGTGAGGAGGATGAATATCCATATCAGAGAATTGACAGACCATGCAGTCTCACCGGTCATCGGGGTGATGCTGATGCTCATTGTCGTTGTTATCATCGCGGCGGTGGTGAGCGGGTTTGCGGGTGGACTTCTGGGTGACCAGGAAAAGACGCCCACCCTCTCGATGGACGTGCATATCAAGAACAGCGGTTCGTGGGTCGGAAGCTATTTTTCCGCACGCGTGCTGAGTGTCGAACGGGCGATTCCGACGAGCGACCTGAAACTGGCGACAAAATGGACCATCAGGAATTCAACCGGAGCGATATCTTCGGGAGGGGCAACCTGCATCCCGTTCCAGGGGAATGGCATTATACACGCCTCCCCTAGTCAAGCATGTTCTAATAGAGCTAATTATGGATTTGTGGCACCGCTTGGAATGGGTCCGGGACTTGGTGATTCAGGTGGCTCCAGTGGGCAAACAAAGATGAGATATAGTGATAAGCAATACATGTTCGGCTATTACGACCTTGCAGTCGGGACCGTGATGTGGGCCCAACCGTATGGTGAGACCGCACGTCCGTCAGGTGGTGGAATGGGAACGACCTCCTATACCGTTGGCTATGGGGTGAATAACACACGGTATAAGTATACAGAGGGGACAGAGGAGCCTTCCGGGTGTGGAGAATTTTATTACCCGAAAGTGACGACGCTGCCCGACATTGACCTCGGAATAGGAAAAAGTACTACTTCCGCTCCCATCGCCATTATAGACGCGAACTATGCTACGTATGGGACAATCGACCCGATGACCGCGGTCCTGGGAGTGGGATGGGAGAAGCTCCGCGTCGGGGATATTGTCAAAGTGAGTCTCATCCACATCCCCAGCGGCAGGACGATATGGCAGAAGGACGTTGTCGTGGAGGGATAAGACAATGACACAGGAAAGAATTTCCAGAGAGCACGCAGTATCCCCGGTTGTCGGGGTGATGCTGATGCTCGTCGTGGTCATCATCATCGCAGCACTCGTCAGCGCCTTTGCCGGAGGTCTCATGCAGACCGAGAAGAAGGCACCGCAGGCATCCATCGTCGGCAAGTACAGCCAGTACAACGGCCTGACGATGACCCACATGGGAGGAGACAGCCTGGACACGACTTCCCTGAGAGTCATTATCCGCCCATCGGATCAGTTCGGTGTCGCACAAAGTGAACTGGGTGCAAGAATTGTGAACGTATCATGCATCACGAGCGGTACGAAAGCAATCTCCAGTTCATATTCATCGTACTTTAACACCACAGATCTAGCATACTGGCGTAACGCTGATGGTACACTCGGAGTTACTTCGTGGGTTCCCGGCCAGTCCATGTATGTCCTGGGTGGAACGGATCTCCAGAACAGTGGGATTATGCAGAGCAGTACTGACTGGCCACCCTGTTACAACCCGGTTGTCCACGGGGGAATGGGGACTACTAACGGTACGGGCATGCGATGTTATACTACGAGCCTGAACAACCAGATCAATGTCGGGAAGACGGCCTACCTTGAGATCCTCACGACTGACGGCAAGATAATCTCATCTTCACCGATGGTCATCGAGCCGTGATGGGTCATTGCTTGCACTCACAGGAGAAGTGAAGGATGAACACCCATCAAAAATTTTTATTCGCCCTCCTGATCGCCGCCCTCCTCTGCGCCCCCGCGCTGGCATCACTACCGGACGCGAACCGCATGGAAGAGATCGGGCAGCGGGCGGCATACACCGCGTTGAGCGAGTTGCAGTTCTCAAAAGGAGACCCGGGCGTCATGGTGCTGACCAACGCCGGTCGGGCCGTTGTAAACGGCCAGACGACCGAGCGGGCGATTTCAGGGATTACGAAGATCAGCGGTCTCCAGAACGGGGACAGCACGCTCTGGACGGTGAACCGTGCCGAGTGGAAGCCGCTCTGGTTCTACTTCTACAACAAGTATACGGGGAAGGGGTTGTTCCTCGAGCCTGATACGGCGGTTTACACCATGAGCAAGGCAGAATTCTCGCAGGTCTCGTTCGACGATACGTTCTCGACGAGGGCTCTCGTGATCGGCGACCTGCTGAAGATTATCGCCGATTCCGATGTCGGCAACCAGACCAGGGATGCGCTTGGAGGAGAATCGAACTCAATCATCTCGATCACGAACGCATGGGCCCACGGGGCGCCGTACGACCTCATGGCTGCGGCCATGCTCCACAACCACCTCTGTCCGGGGTTGCTCGGCGGTTACTTCCCCATCAAGTACGTGGAGAAAGTCTTGCCGATCGAAAACAGCGCCCAGTCCTATACCTACATAACCACCTCGACCTCCTGCAAGGAGGACGCATACCCGGTCCTCTGGGACATGACGCCGGGAAAGGGCGGGGCGATCGTCCATTCCCTCTCCGAAAACGAGACCGCAGCCCTGAAGGAGGAATACGGGTCCAGCCCGCGGGGAATCTTCGTCCGCTGGGACAGCAGGGCAAAGTCAGGCACCGGTATCGTGTTCGGATCTGTCACCCAGGCTTCGACGGCTGAGAATAACGTCCCTGAGTGGGCAGCAAAGCCGTATCGCGTCGTCATGTCGATGGCAACCATCGATAAGCCGGAGCTGAGTGTCAGTACGCTCAAGACGTTCACAATCGATCAAGAGACACTCTCCGAACTTAAGAGTGCGGCGAACCCGTACTCGGTAATCGCAAACCTCTGAAAAAAAGGGATGGGAAACTCCCCAATCCCTTTCTCTACTGCCCGGGAACAGTTCCGATATAATGGGGCCGCAGGTCCGTTCGGGCAGAAAAATTCACATGGTGATTGAAATGGGAAAACATACCCCCCTGGTAATCGGCATACTGATCGTGTGCCTTCTCTGCGCTCCGGTCCTGGCAGGATTGCCGGACGGGAACCGCATGGAGCAAATCGGGCAGCGAGCGGCATATACCGCGATGAGCGACCTGGGTTTTACAAATGGTGACTACAACGTGGTCGTCCTGACCAACGCCGGTCGGGCCATTGTTGACGGCCAGACGACCGAACGTGCGATCTCGGGCATCACAAAGATAAGCGGCCTGCAGAATGGGGACAACACGCTCTGGGTGGTCAACCGCCCCGAATGGAAACCGCTCTGGTTCTATTTCTATGATAAGAAGACCGGGAAGGGCGTCTATCTCGAGCCGGACACATCGTTCTATACCAAGAGCAATGCCGAAGTCTCGCAGGTCCGTTTTTACGACACGTTCTCCAGGCACGTGGTGGTGAACGGCGACCTTGAGAAGATGCTCGCCGACACGGAGGTCGGCAATAAGACCATGAAGGATCTCGGCGGTAATTCAGGGGTCGTTGCGATAGCCAATGCGTGGGCGCACGGTGCACCGTATGACATGCTGTCGGCGGTGATGCTCCACGACCACTTCTGCCCCGGCGTTTCAAGCGGCTATATCCTCGCCAAGTATGTTGAAGAGAAGATGCCAATCACCGGAGGTATGTCCTACGTGTATATCTCCAGTCCCAGGTGGTGCAAGGACGATGTCTTCCCGATCCTCTGGGATCTCACCCCTGGCAAAGGCGGGCATTATATCTACGACCTTTCTCAGGAAGACCAGGACGGACTGACGGCATACTACGGAACCAGGCCGGCGGGGATCTTCATCCGGTGGGACAGCAAGGCAAAGTCGGGGCACGCGCTCCTCCTTGGGTTCAAGTTCGATGAATCGACCTGGACTGGCCCCTCCTGGGGTGAAAAACCCAAGAAAGTGCTGGACATGATAGAGAACCTCCAGACGCCGGAAAAGTATGTCGTCGTACTTGAGGAATTCGATGTCAATGAGTCAATGCTTGCCGACTTGAAAGACCCGGCCAAGAATCCTTACGAGGTCATAGGGGTTATCTGTACGACCTGCAAATAGATAAAAACTCTTTTTTTTGGCAATGAACACCGTATGACCCTTATGTATATGCGATTCGCTCAGTTTCATTCTAAAGAGGGAAGAAATTGCAAAAGAACGTGAATGTCAAGAACCTTGTCGACTGCTGGAAAGCATCGACGGCGCATGGAAGGAAGAATGAGGGGATGTCGGAAGACCGGCAGGCCGAGATGTGGAGCAAACGATCGGAAGAATTTGCCAGGCACATCCGGGAAAAAAGAAGCAAAAAAAGGACCTCCGAGATTCTCGGGCTCCTTGAAGAGGCGGGATTCAGGGCGGACGGGGCACGTGTCCTCGACATCGGTTGCGGGCCGGGGACGCTTTCCATCCCGCTCGCACGGGCAGGTGCAGACGTAACCTCCCTCGACATCGCATCCGGTATGCTTGAGGAATTAAGAAAATACGCAGAAGAAGAAAGATTGTCAGTCCATCCGCTCGAGTGTTCGTGGTGGACGGCGGATATCGACAAGCTGGGGTTCCGGAGGAAGTACGATCTCGTGCTTGCATCCATGACCCCGGGGGTACGGGATGCAGAGACCTTCGACCGGATGATGGCATGTTCGAGAAAATACTGCTATTACAGTCATTTCCTGGGCGGTGGGCCCCATGGTGGTATTGCGGATATCAGCAGGGTCCTTGGCGACAGGACCGATGACAGGACGAGACGGCAGGGCGCCCGGGGACATGGTCCCGGGATTGCATATCCGTTCCTGTATCTCTATGCACTGGGCTACCGCCCGCTCGTCAGGTTCGGCCACAGCCGGTGGAAGATGGAGACGGAATGGAATGAAGCCGCAGAACGTGCGATCTGGTTCCTCGAACACGATGGAAGTTGCGACGCCGCGACCAGTGAGAAGATCCTGGCATATTACAGGGATAATGCAAAGGATGGCAGGTATACCGTGAAGTCCGAGATGTATACCGGCATGATGGTCTGGAAGGTAAAGAAATCCCGCGGCGGGATGGTATAAGACCATGCCAGAGGACGAGAACATTCAATGCTGGGTCGATTTCTGGAAGGCCTCGGTGCGGAACCGGGAAGCGGTCACGGACGAGGTGCAGGCCGCCCGGTGGAACGGGATGGCCGACCACTTCGGGAAGGGCATGGACGGGGAGCGGCGGCATCAACGGATGGCAGGACTTTTCGCCCTCCTCAATGAAGCGGGGTTCTCTCCCGAGGGGGCAAAGGTACTTGATATCGGCTGCGGTCCCGGCGCCCTGTCGCTGCCGATGGCACGCGCCGGGGCGAAGGTTACATCACTGGATATTTCGGGAGCAATGCTTGCCCGTCTCCAGGAGACGGCCCGGGAGGAAGGGCTTGCCATAGATACTGCCGAGTGCTCGTGGTGGTCAGCGGATATTGACGAGCTCGGGTTCCGGAACACATTCGATCTCGTGATTGCATCGAGCACTCCTGCCATAAAAGATGTCGAGACGTTTGACCGGATGATGGCCTGTTCAAGGAAGTACTGTTATTACAGCGGCTTCATCGGGATGGGAGAAGAAAAGGAAGGCGCCCGACACCCTATCTCTGAAATCCTCGGTGAAGAGGTGCGGAAAGGCCATGCGTTCGGACCCGGGGGCAGGGCTCACGGCGGGCCCGGGATGCTCTATCCGTTCATGTATCTCTACACGCTGGGCGTCCGCCCGCTGCTGAAATTCAGCGGTTGGGGCAGGAACGAGGAACAGGGCTGGGCAGAGGCCGCAGAAAAGGCAATTGAACGCTTTGGACGGAACCGGCAGCTTTCCGACGGCCAGAAGCAGAAGATACGGGACTATTACAGGGATGCTGCAATCGACGGGAGATACAAACCTGAACGCCGCAATATTAGTTGCATGATGGTCTGGACGGTGAAGAACAGGGACTGGAATTGAAAAGGAAGCTGCAACATGGCGAAAAACGACAATGCAAAATGCTGGGCCGACCTGTGGAAAGCATCGGTGAAGAAATACGACAGGACCGGCGACGAGACGCAGGCAGCCCGCTGGAACCAGCGTTCGGAGCATTTCGGAAAAGCGGGGGACGACGAAAAAAGGAAGAAAAGAGCGACAGAAATCTTCAAACTCCTGAAGAAAGCAGGGTTTAACCCCAAAGGAGCTGCGGTCCTTGATATCGGCTGCGGACCGGGAACCCTCTCCATCCCCCTTGCAAAGGCCGGTGCGAGGGTCACGTCGCTTGACATCGCCTCGGGGATGCTCGACCGGCTCCGGGAAACGGCAAAGAAAGAGAAACTGGAGATCAGGGTCATGGAGGGGTCATGGTATACGGCGGATATCGGCAAGCTCGGGTTCAGGAACAAATTCGACCTCGTCATCGCGTCCATGACCCCTGCGGTCAGGGATCTTGAGACGTTCGACCGGATGATGGCCTGCTCGAGGAAGTACTGTTATTACAGCAATTTCATACAACGCGACATGGGTAACAGCGCACACCAGGAACTGCACAAGATCCTTGGGGAGATGAATGCGAGCCAGGTCCACGACCCGGGCATGAGGGACCACGATCACGGGCCCGCAGGCCATGAACACGGACCAGGCCCCGGTCTTGTGTACCCGTTCATGTATCTTTACACGCTCGGATACCGACCGCTGCTCACGCTGACCCATGATACGAGAAAAAGGGAACAGGACTGGAACGAGGCCGCCGATCGTACAATTGGAAGACTTGAGCGCCGCCGCGAACTTACCGAAGGGGAAAAGGAGAAGATCAGGGGATTTTACAGGGACGCCTCGCCGGATGGCAAGTACCGCTCCAAGTCCGAGACCTACCGCGGCATGATGGTATGGTCGGTGGATACCCGGGAAAAAGCATGAACCGAACGAGGAGGGTTTCCTCGATTTTTCCGGTTTTGTAAGCACTTTCATTCCGGAACGGTCGGTTTTCGACCGTCAGCAGGCCGGAACAGGAGGGGCTGCCCCTCTTCACGCAAGGTCTTAGTTATTCCCATGGATGTGGCGGTTCGAACTGCGAACGAAGGGGATAAACCTGCCATACTGCCGCCTGCACCAGACCTATCCATTGCTGCAACGCCGGTTGCCATCGGAATTTAATCGGCATCCTGAATGATAGGTCCTTTCCGGGATAATCAACCCTGGAGCAACAAATCATTCCGGTCTTCCCGTGCCCGGCGGTCTCGAATGGACCTTTTCCATGAACATATCACGGCAAATGCAGGATGATCATTCTCTATGAACCCGCGCTGTCAATAAGGCGCACTCTCTTCACTGAATTCATAAAAAACCATGAGAAGTACTGAAATAAATATACATTATATAATTCATTATTTATGGAATAAGAAAAAAAATATTAAATAAGTTTATTTCGTATTACCTCGATGAAAGTATGTGATAACAATGTGCATGGACGATACGTCAGGTTCCGAAAGTGCTGGATTGAAACCTCCCGATCCGCCGGTAGCGCCGTTCTCCGAAGTCGTGAAATTCCACGGGCATCTATGTCCGGGCGTGACCCTCGGGTATTGTGCTGCAAAAATTGCAATCAGAGAACTGCGTTCCGGGAGGGACGTCGACGAGCAACTCGTTGCCATTGTCGAGAACGATGCCTGCGGTATCGATGCGATACAGGTCGTTACTGGCTGTACCATGGGGAAAGGCAACCTCATCTTCCGTAATTACGGCAAGCACGTGTATACGTTCATCAACCGGGTGACGAACGATGCCGTGAGAATCTCGATGAAGGAAAGGGAAGGTGAGGGTGACCCCGCATTGAAGAAAATCCGGGAAAGAGTCAGGAGAAAAAAAGCCACTCCCGAGGAGATGCAGAAGATGCGCTCTCTGATGCAGGAGGATATCGATCGCATGCTCGCCGGGCCTGCCGACAAGTACTTCGATGTGAAGCATGTAAAAATTGAAATTCCGGGCAAGGCCCGGCTCTTTAACTCCGTGAAATGTTCGAAATGCGGGGAGATGGTTGCAGAATCGCGGGCGCGGGTCCAGGACGGAGGCTTTGTCTGTATCCCATGCTTTGACGAATACTCGAGGGGTTGGTGAGGGGAACCATCCCATATGGAGGGAGATTGTCATGAAAAAACGCGGAATTATACTTATTTCGGTTGCATTCGTATGCCTGGCCGTGATGCTGGCGGGCTGTGTGTCGGAGGGAAGCTCGAAGACCACAGGCAACACGGCAACACCTGCACGAAGCGCGGACGTCGTCCACCTTGCCGGGGGGGATTACGGGTATCCCCAGCCATTCACGATCTACCCGAGAGGCCCGGGGTCTTCCAAGGTGACCATGATCTTCGACAGCCTGCTCGAGAGGGATGAGAAGGGGCTGATACCGTGGCTCGCCGAGAGCTGGACGGTGAGCCCTGACGGCAAGGAATATACGTTCAAACTCCGGAAGAATGTCAGGTGGCAGGACGGGTCTCCTTTTACTGCAAAAGACGTAAAATTCACGGTTGAGTACGAGAAAGGCCACGTCCCCATATCCGGCGGAATAGAGGACGGGATTATCGATCGCGTCGAGGTAATAGACGATAACACCGTGAAGTTCGTGCTCGTCCGGCCGATCTCCACCTTCCTTTACAAACTCGCGAGTTTCAAGATTATCCCCCAACACATCTACAGCAGTGTCTATGACCCGACAACATTCCTCGACTCTGCGGCAGTAATCGGGACGGGGCCGTATACACTCGCAGAATACAACAAAGAACACGGTTCCTACCGTTTCGTCGCATATGACGGGTTCTGGGGGCCAAAGCCCGCAATCAAGACCGTTGAATTCATTCCCGTCAGCGATGCGCTGATCGCCTTCGAACAGGGTGAGATCGATTTCACCAGTATCACGCCGGACGTGCTTGACAGGTTCAAGAACAATCCGGCAATAAGGCTTGTAGAGCAACCTGCTTTCTGGGGATACGAATTCTATTTCAACATGAAAAAGTGCCCCGAGCTGGGCGACCGGAATGTCCGACAGGCCTTTGCGTATGCAATCGATCGGAACGAACTGGTCGAGAAGATCCAGCGGGGTGCGGGAAAGCCGGGCAACATGGGTATCCTCCCTGATGACCATATCTGGTACAATTCCGACCAGCCTCAGTACAAGTTCGACGTGGTCCAGGCACGGGCGCTTCTCGACAGGGCCGGCTGGAAGGACAACGATGGTGACGGGATCCGAGAAAAGGACGGAAAAAAACTCTCGTATACTCTCAGCCTTGGAAGCGAGGAGGTCAGAATCGGTGAGCTGATCAAGGAGCGGCTGAAGGATGCCGGCATCGACATCCAGGTAAAGGCACTCGAGAGCAAATCGCGTGATGCCAATTTGAAGAAAGGCGACTTTGAGCTTCTCATCGCCGGGTTCGGAGGATGGGGGCAGGATGCCGACTACCTGCGCACGAGATACAGCGATACCGCATCGGGATCGGCCAGCGGCGTCGCCCCGCTGGCAGCGGTCTTCGGGTATCACAATGACAACCTGAACGCCCTTGCCGCAAAGGAACTGGTGGAACTGGATGATGCGAAGCGGAAGCAGATCGTCTTCGACATGCAGCGCATACTTTCGGAAGACGTTCCGACGATCCCGCTGTTCTACACCACGAGTATCGATGCATGGCCCATTTCGACCTATGACGAATGGATGAACATGTACGACCACCACGCACGGACGCAGAGCAAGCTGTCGTATCTCGTGAGGGAAGGATTAGCCGCAAAACGGTAGCCCGGATATGTGTGCGAGTCATGGAAATTCCCACGGGAAACAATCGGCACGTTTGTCGGGGAGATCCCGGCAACAAATCCGCGAGGGATATCGGCGCGGGGAAGACACATCCGTCTTTGCCTTGCACTGGCGGAGTCCTGTGCCATATCCCATGGACTTTCTTTCGAGACCCGGGTTTTTTTACCGGGTGGAAAAGGAAAGAATCCGGGACTCTCCGTACCATTTTCGCTGCTGGCACACTCAAATCCGAACCCGCACCATTCAGTGTTATGAAGATCCGGACGGTTAAAGGCAGATGAGCGAAAAAAACAGGGAAGTAATCCTCTCCAGGTTCGTAATAACTCTCCTGGTAATACTGGCCCTCAATTTTTTCCTGCCCCGCATGATGCCGGGAGACCCGTTCTCGACCATTTCCTCGGATGTCCAGGGGGAGGACGTGATCATCATGACAGAGGAGCAGCGCGAGTATTACTCCCATTATTATGGACTGGACCTCCCGTTGCATGAACAGTTCGTAGTATACCTGTCAAACCTTGTGCACGGGGACCTCGGCAAGAGCATCCAGTACAAGATGCCGGTCACCGATGTGATCCTCCTCCACCTGCCATGGACGATATTGATAGTCCTCTGTGCAACCGTCATCAGCACGATCGCAGGCGTCCTGCTCGGAACTATCTCGGCCAGAAACCGCAGGAAGGGATCGGACCGGCTGATGATGACCGGCCTTATCGCTTTTGCAGAGATCCCCTCATTCCTACTCGGCCTCATCCTCCTCCTGATCTTCTGCGTGTTCTTCAGGATATTCCCGCTGGCAGGGGCGGTCACACCGTTTGCGCACTATGACAGCATCCTTGATCAGGCCAGAGATATCGCATATCATGCATTTCTCCCTATCATCACCCTTGCCCTCGCTCAACTGACAGGGGTGTATCTCCTCACGCGGAATACGCTGATCACCGTCTCCACAAAGGACTATATCCGCACTGCCAGGGCAAAGGGGCTGGGCGAACACATCGTCTGGACCCGCCATGCTTTAAGGAACGCCCTTCTTCCGGTCGTGACAAGGACCGGTTTCATGATCGGGATGCTCATCGGAGGGGCTGTGCTTGTGGAGAGCGTCTTTCGTTACCCCGGGATCGGGTCGACGCTCAGAACCGCCGTGGTAGGCCGCGATTATCCGTTGATCCAGGGAATCCTGCTGGTCGTGGCAGTCTCCATCCTTCTCTGCAACCTGGTTGTCGACCGCGTCTACCAGAAGCTTGATCCGAGGGTCGACGAATAGGTGAACGGGTATGCCTGCTGAACAAACCGCTGTTAATATAAACATTATAAAACTGCCATACCGCCGGGGCACATTCACTCATTTAGCGAACACGTATGCAAAGTTCAGCCTGGAGGGCAAGATCGGGTTGTTCGGAATCGCCATGATACTCATGATGGCGATTTTTGCGCCACTGCTCTCCGTATATCCGCCCGGAAAAATCACGGGGGGATCGCTTGAACCGCCAGGCCCGGACCACCTGCTAGGCACCGACGAACTGGGGATGGATATCTGGTCCCAGATATGTTACGGTGCCCGGATGAGCCTCTTCATAGGCCTTGCTGTCGCCTGCATCGCCGGACTTGGAGGGGGGGCACTGGGGATACTGGCCGGGTATCTCGGCGGGGCCACGGATCAACTCGTGATGCGGAGCGTCGATGTCCTGATGGCCCTTCCCAGTTTTCCGCTCCTCGTGGTCATCTCCGCATTCATGGGGCCGAGTATTTTTAATGTGATCATTATTCTTGTATTTTTCAGCTGGGCGAAACCAGCAAGAATCGCCCGTTCCCAGACGCTGTCGGTCAAGAAAAATGCGTATATCATCGCCGCGAAGAATTACGGGGCTACCCCGTGGTACCTGTTGCGGCGGCACATCCTTCCGGAGATTCTCCCTATCCTCTTTGTCCTCATTATCAGCATCACATCGTACGCCATCGTCGCAGAGACGGGGCTCGCGTTTCTGGGGCTCGGCGACCCGACCTCGAAGAGCTGGGGGATGATGCTGAATTACGCAACCGGGTTCAGGTCAATCTATTTCACGCCATACTGGCAGTGGTGGCTCCTCCCTCCCCTGGCGGCATTGATTGTCCTCCTGCTCTGCCTCGCCTTCATAAGCCGCGACCTCGAACGAGTGCTCGATCCCCGTATCCGGCAGGAAGGAGGTTCATGATGGCAGTCCTGGAGGTCACTGACCTGAAATGTCACTATATTACCGATAAAAGTGTCGTGAAGGCGGTCGACGGCATCTCGTTCTCCCTGGAGGCCGGGGAGATACTCGGGATAGTCGGCGAGTCCGGAAGCGGGAAGACCACCACAGCACTCGGAATCATGCGGTTGCTCGATCATCATGCCAGCGTTTCCGGAACGGTTTTGTATAAGGGGAGGGATCTTGCCACGCTTCCCGGGCCGGAGATGGACAGGATCCGCTGGAAGGAGATCGCGATTGTGTTCCAGAACAGCCTGGAGGCCCTGAACCCTGTGATGACCGTCGGGCAGCAGGTTATCGAACCTATACTGAAGCACGATCCACAGGCAAAAAACGCCGAGGTGCGCTGCGCGGACCTGTTCCGGCTTGTCGGACTCGACCCTTCCTGGAGGGAATCGTTTCCACACCAGCTCTCGGGTGGCATGCGCCAACGGGTTCTTCTTGCCATGGCGCTGTCCTGCGATCCCAGGATCCTTATCCTCGACGAGGTGACATCAGCTCTCGATGCATTCACCCGGAAAGAAGTCCGGGACCTGTTGTTCGATCTGCAGAAAAAGAACGGCTACAGCCTGATCATCATATCGCACGACCTCTCGTTCGTCTCCTCCCTTGCATCCCGCCTTATCGTCCTGTATGCAGGCAGGGTGGTGGAAACAGGCCCGACAGCGGATATCATCAACGGCCCGCGGCATCCGTACACAAGGGGTCTCGTCCATTCCACGCCGGATATTTTCGTCTACAAGGACCTGTGGGGAATCCCGGCGGAATCTGCCACGAACGACGCACCGGAGGGCTGTCCTTTCAGCGGGCGGTGCACGCAACCCATCGATATCTGCCGGACATCGGTCCCCTCCCTTCAGCCCTGCGGCGAGGAGAGGGAGATTGCCTGTCACCGCGGAGGTATTGCGACGCTTCTCAAAACGGAGGGTGTACACTTCAGGTATCCGCTGCCCGGGAACAAGACCCTGCATGCGGTCAATAACGTGAGTATGGAAGTGTGCGAGGGGGAGGTGCTGGCCATCGTCGGCCAGACAGGCTCCGGCAAGTCCACGCTGGCACATGTGATAGCAGGAATCATCAGGCCTGAGTCGGGAAAGGTCCAGTTCATTGATGAAGAGGTCCACGGAGGGAACAACGGCCACAGGTTCGGCGGCATCCAGATCGTATTCCAGGACCCGTTCAGCTCCACGAGCAACCGCTTTACGGTGCTTGACGCGGTCAGGGAACCGCTCGATATCAATAGGATAGGGACACCCGATGAACGCCTGGAGATGACGAAAGACGCTTTAAAATGGGTGTATCTCCCTGCAACCGACCAGTTTCTCGGGAAATACTGCGGTGAACTGAGCGGCGGCCAGAGGCAGAGGGTTGCCCTTGCACGGGCCATGGTCATGAGGCCCAAGCTCCTCATTGCCGACGAGATCACGTCGGCGCTTGATGTCTCCACGGCAGCGAATGTGCTGCGCCTGCTCAAAGGACTGCAGAACCGGAAGGGTTTTGCAATGATCTATATCTCGCACGATCTCTCTCTAACGCTGAAGATTGCCGACCGGATTGCGGTGATGGATGCCGGGAAGATCGTGGAGATCGGCAATGCCCATGAGGTGATGCTCAACCCATGCAGCGAACATACGAAAAGGCTGGTTGGGTCGCGGATCGGGCTCTGTTGCCACGACCATGTCCACAACCACCATGCAGGTGAACAGAACCCATTGACAGGAGATTTGAACCATGGCAGATAATATCCAGAGTGAGAACAGCAGGCACTGGACGGAATACTGGCAGCAGACGGTCGGCCAAAAGGGGAAGGGCGGGCCGATGCAGGCCGGGTTCTGGGACAACCGGGCCGGACAGTTTGCGAAAAAGCCGGCCGGGCGCGAGGAGGACCGGCTTGGCGGGGTGCTTGATCTTATCGGGCAGACCGGCCTTGAGATTGACGGCGCAACGGTGCTTGACATCGGTGCAGGCACCGGCGCCCTTGCCATCCCGCTTGCCAAGATGGGGGCAAGGGTGACAGCACTGGACTTCTCCGCAGGGATGCTGAAACACCTGGTGAAACGGGCAGCTGAAGAGAAGGCCGGCATCGAGCGGACCGTCCTTGTCTCGTGGGACGAGGTCGACCTCGATGCCGCAGGGTTCCGGAAGAACTTCGACCTTGTCATCGCGTCGATGACGCCGGCAGTCCAGACACCTGAAACATTCGGCCTCATGCTTGATTCAGCAAGGGGTGTCTGCTACTACAGCGGCTGGATCGACCGGCGCTGGGACAGAGCATACCATGAACTCTACCGCATGCTCTTCAACGAAGAGTTCCAGCAAAGATCCCATGGGTTCCTGTATCCCTTCATGTACCTGTACGTAAACGGGTTTCACCCGGTTGTCAGGATCCGGCAGGATGTCTGGAAGGGTGACGAGACCGTTGAGGAGTTGGTTGAGACCGTTGCCGGGTTCTTTTCCGCGACAAAAGAGATCAATGAGTCTATGAAAGCAAGAATGCGGGAGTATTTTGCGGCCCGGGCAACGGACGGGAAATACGCGTCACAGACAACGGCAACGACCGGGACGATGGTCTGGGACATGCGGAGGAGGGAGGGGCGGGGAACATGAACACAATCCGGCCCTGCGGGTTATAATTGCTGGCACCAGGGAGTGTGACCCTGCGTGATCCTCAAACCATTCAAGAGGGAATCGATAATCCCCCTCCCCATCACATTCATCTCAACCGTCAGCAACGATGGAATCAGGAATATCGCACCGTACGGGTGCGTGATGCCGGTACTCCGGCCACTCGACCTTGTCTGCATTGCAACCGCAAAACGGCGGGATACCCTGTACAACATCCGGCAGACAGGCGAATTCGTGATCAACCTTGCGGGGACGAATCTCTGTGACAAGGTGATACCCACCGCGAGGCACTCGCCACCGGAGGCCGACGAATTCGAGCTTGCCTGCCTTGAAGAGAAGCCGTCCGTAGTCGTGAAGCCGCCCGGCATCAAAGGGTGTTATGCGTGGATGGAGTGCACGCTCGACAAGCTCTTCGAAGAACCGCGTTACATCCTGATCATGGGAAAGGTTGTCCATCTCGAGATTGACGATGCGGTTTACTGCCCGGACGGTTCCCTGGATGTGGAGAGGGCAAAACCGCTCTTCATGACCGGGTCGAACGCCGCGATGCATTATTGCACGGTAACGGATACCGGCAGATCGGATTCGTTCGGCGCGATGTTTCCGGATCGGAAGGACCCGCTGGAGAGGATGTATCGGGAATAGCAAAGAAATCGTCCGCCTATTTTTTTCCCTGCGCCGGTTTTTTGGTCGGGCCGGGTGTTCCGGAATGGAATATGCAGGGTGATATTACCGCCGTGCACACTTCAGGACCGCCAGATCTACTAACTGCCAGTGAGAAGTTTGTTTTACGAATTACCAATTAGTATAGTGTCAAAAGATCTCCTGCGGCAGCTCGTTATCCAGCAAAGACACAGATAGAAAGACGCGGGGATTTTATTGACCAGGAAATCTTCGAAAAGGTATCCGGTGCCCTGCATGACGACCGGGTGCTCATCCTTGCCGGCATCCGGAGAAGCGGGAAGTCCACATTCTTAAAACAGTTCATGCAATCCTGCACCGGTTACTGGTGGGTGAATTTTGACGATGAGCGTTTGCCCGCCTTCCGGGCAGAGGACTTCGAAGTGTTCAATTAGGTCCTACTGGGAGTGTACGGGCCGTCAGGCACCTATTTTTTTGAGGAGATCCAGAACGTGGAGAAGTTCGAGACCTTTGTCCGGAGGCAGCGGCTCGTGCGGGAACTCGTCGGTATCCTTGCATCCACGGTGACACTACCCTTCACGTATAACTCGCTGAAAAAAACGCTTGGACTGAAAAACGCGATCACGGTCAAGGAATACATCTTGTACCTGGAACGCGCCTACCTCTTCTTCGAACTCCTGGGGTTTGATTTCTCCATCAAAAAACAGCTCAACTCCCCCCGCAAGATCTATGGGATCGATATGGCGTCGTGCATGCCGAATGGTTTTTCCGTGACCCCGGACAGGGAAAGGATCCCGGAAAACATCGTCTTTATCGATATGAAGAGACGGGGGAGTGAAATCTTTTACTTTGCGAAAGATCGGGAATGCGATTTCGTGCTGAAGGACCGGAAAAATTATCATGGCCGTACAGGTCTGTTACGAGATCACGGAAAAGAACCGGGAGAGGGAGATACGCAGCCTGCTGGAGGCGATGGACGAGTTCGGGCTGAAGCGGGGACTGATCCTGACCAGCGATCAGGAGGATGAGATGACTGTGAACGGAAAGACGGTTATGATAAAACTGGTCTGGAAGTGGCTGCTGGAAGAGAGCATACCGTGAGTGCCGGACCCCGGGGATAATGCAGGGAAAAACTTGATTGACATCCCAGCCCCGTCGATTTCAGGTGAATGCCGGTTCCTGATCTACGGGGCGTGATAAAGACCCGAGATTCTCGCAGGTGCATCCTTATCTGTTCGCAGGATGGAAAGGTCCCGAGGTGAAGCAGGTGGGGTTGATCCGGGTATGCTTTTGCGCTCCATTCGGTCTACTGAGATAAACCCATTTTCAAATTCATAAAAAAAATGCGTTATTCCCTCCTGCTGAATGCATACGTCCCTATCGAAAACATGACAGCATCGAAGGCGATCAACACCCCGATATCGATATGCATCGGGAACAGGGGCGCCCAGGCACCCCCCATCATAACAGTCCTGAGTGCGTCCACTCCATATGTGAGCGGGTTCGCATAGCTGACGCACAACAGCCATTCCGGTACATTCGTGAGTGGAAAGAGTGCCCCGCTTAAAAAGAACAAGGGCAGGTTGATGAACGTCTGGATCAGCCCGAATCCTTCGAAACTTTTCAGGAGGCTGGCAAACGTCAGCCCGATGCAGGTAAGGCCGATCGTGATGAGGAGCATGATCGGGAGCGCCTTTAAAAAGATAATAAAATCGGTACGCGCTCCGATCAGGAACGCAAACGGAAAGATGATGATCCCCTGCAGCATGACGTCGGTGCTTACCCCGAACATCTTACCCAGGAAAATAGATGAACGCGATACAGGAGAGACGAGAATTTCCTTTAGAAATCCGAATTCACGATCCCAGATAACGGATACACCCATGAACATGGCCGTAAAGAGCATCGCCTGGCAGACAAGGCCTGGAAAAATGAATTCCTGGTAATTGTAGCCCGGTATGCCGGCGGAGAACCGCATGCCTGTACCGAAGATGAAAAGCCACAGCAGGGGCTGGCAGAACGCATTGAGAAGGCGGGGCTTTTCGCGCAGGAACTTCTTCACCTCCCGCTTCCAGAGGGTGTAGATGCCTCTCACTTCGCTCATCGTGCACGTCGCCGTTTCATCATTGCCAGTCGCCCGTACTGCTCCCCTGCCTGTCCCTGCCGGATATCCTTTCCAGTGAAATGGATAAAGACATCATTCATGTCGGGGTGGCTGAGATACACGTATTCGACAGAAAGTCCTGCATCTGCCGCGGCATTGATTATCCGGGGGAGGAGGAGATTTGCATTGCTGACAAGCGCCCTGACCTCGCCATTCAGGATCGATACGCGTTCTGCCATCCCGTTGTTGAGTAAAAGGTCATGAAGTGCCTGGCTCTCGTTTGTGCCAAGGATGACCGTATCACCACCAAGCTCCTTCTTCAGGGCGGCCGGGCGATCGAGCGCGACGACCCTTCCATGATCGATGATTGCCACGCGGTTGCAGAGCCGATCCGCCTCCTCCATGTAATGGGTCGTCAGGATTATCGTCATCTCTTCCCGGTTTTTCAGCTTTCGGATATAGTCCCAGATGTGCTCCCTGCTCTGAGGATCGAGGCCGATGGTGGGTTCGTCAAGGAACATGACTTTGGGATAATGGAGGAGACCGCGTGCAATTTCAAGTCTTCTTCTCATGCCTCCCGAATAGGTGGAGACAAAAGCGTCCGCCTTCTCCTCGAGCCTGACCAGTGCCAGGACCTCCTGTATCCTCTCCACTTGCTCGGATACCGGGACACCGTACAGATCCGCGTGCATCTGGAGGTTCTCAAGAGCCGTCATGTCGGCATCGACGCTTGGGTCCTGGAACACGATGCCGATTGATTTCCGGACCTGGGAATGCTGCCTGATGATATCGAACCCGTTCACCGTTGCGGAGCCGGAAGTCGGCGTCAGGATGGTGCAGAGCATCGACAGCATCGTGGTCTTCCCTGCTCCGTTCGGCCCGAGCAACCCAAAGACTTCGCCTTTTTCAACCGCCAGGTCGATTGCATCCACCGCGGTTACCGATCCAAATTTTCGGGTCAGGGCAAACGTCTCAATAATAGGATCCATACCCTAACCCCGCACTCATATGTAGGAATACTACTTGCTGGTTTATTAGTGTCATCTTTTGTTAAAAACAGATTATATGGTAGAAGGACTCAGTCTTGTCTATTGGAAATACTCTCTTATCTTTCTCTGCGGACAATCACCGCGCCGTTTTCATGGATGCGCAGGCAGATCTATCGGGATGGAATCGTCTTTTTTTTAGGATCATGTTTGATTTTGCTCCGGAACGGATAGTAAAAATAAATTTACTTTAAATTCTTAATTAATCATAATTTAGCTTGGAAAGATCACATTTTTAATGATTCCCGCAGATTATTATTCTATGGCTATATTGAAGGCCGGTGACATCCTGTAAGGACGGTGTTTTGAGATGTCTGTCATTGAAATGATTCTCATCCTGGTATTGCTGGTGGTCCTTGTCATCCTCGGGATATCATCCATAAAAATAACCCGTCAATATGAACGGGCAGTCATGTTCAGGCTCGGACGGCTTAAGGGGATGAAGGGGCCGGGTATATTTGTAATCCTTCCGTTTATTGACCGGATCGTAAGGGTCGATCTGCGGATCAGGCAGTTGGATGTACCGAAGCAGACGATCGTGACGCGGGACAATATCAGCGTCGATGTCGATGCAATCATCTACTACCATGTTACTGATGCATGCCGTGCAATCGTCGAAGTGGAAGATTTTGAAAGTGCGACGGCGTTAATTGCCCAGACTATCCTCCGGGACGTCCTCGGCCAGAACGAACTCGACACAATCCTTTCCGACCGTGATACCCTGAACCGCAAGATCCAGGAGGAGATCGAAGTCGTGACCGCTCCCTGGGGAATTCATGTCGATATCGTGACTATTCGCGATATCTCTCTGCCCGAGAATATGCTCCGGGCGATTGCACGACAGGCCGAGGCCGAGCGGGAAAAAAGGGCACGAATCATCCTTGCAGACGGCGAGTTCCAGGCATCGGAGCGTATGAGCGAAGCCGCCCGGCTCTATGAAAAGACCCCTGTCGCACTGAAACTCCGCGAATTCCAGACACTCACGGAGATTGCAAAGGAACGCAACCTCATCGTCGTCACCTCCGGATCTGACAACCTTGGGACGACGGTGGGAGTCGTCAAGGCGCTGGACAGGTGAATGGCAGTGAGGAGGGGGCCGGTCCGTGGCAGGGAGGTGGTGAACCTCAAGCGGACCAGAACCGGAAAAAAAAGTAAAATCCAGGAAGAGCACTCCCACTCCGTCTTGAAAAAAGGGCTTTTTATCCTTGCGCTGGTGGTAATCATCGTCCTTGCTTCCGGGATTATCATCACGATTGGGCCGATGCCGATCACGGTCCTCGAAGTCTATTGCACCCTGATCAACAAGTTCATTCCCGATATATTCTCCATCAGCCGGTCGATGGAAAATGTCGTCTGGCTTATCCGGATGCCCCGTATCATGGGGGCGATCCTTGTGGGCCTGGGCCTCGGCATCTGCGGGTGTGTGATGCAGGCGGTACTGAAAAACCCGCTTGCAAGTCCGTTCACCCTGGGAATCTCATCCGGAGCGCAGTTCGGGGTATCGCTTGCAGCGGTGTTCGGCATCACCATCCTCGGCGGCCCGTTCTTCCTTATCGGGAATGCATTCGTCTTTGCCCTTCTCTGTTCAGGGGTCATCATTGCACTCTCCGGACTCAAGGGTGCTACATCCGAGACCATGGTCCTCGCGGGTATCGCCCTCAACTATCTCTTCCAGGCGACAAACCAGCTCTTCAATTACATTGCCAACGACGATCAACGCTCCCTTATGTCGGCATGGGGGATGGGGAGTATCTCCGGTCTCAACTGGAACAGTATCATGGTTATCGGGATTGCTACCATAATCTGCGTGCCATTGCTCTATAGCAAGGCCTGGGACCTCAACCTGATGACAATCGGCGACGAGGGGGCAAAGAGCATGGGGGTGGATGCGGGGCGTGTCCGTCTGTTCATCATGGTTGTTTCGAGCTTCCTGGTTGCGGCCCTGGTGGCCTTTGTCGGAGTCATCGGTTTCATCGGGTTGGTTGCACCGCACATTGGCCGCCTTATCCTCGGCAGCGATCACCGTTACCTCATCCTGGCTGCGGGGGCGATCGGGGCAATCCTGCTTCTGGTTGCAGATGCAATTTCGGTGAATCTCCTTGCGCCCACCGTAATACCCACCGGAACCATAATGGCGGTGATAGGCGTCCCGTTCTTCCTGTATCTTATCCTCAGAGGCAGAAGGAGGGAATACTGGTCATGATAATCAGACTCTCCGTAAAAAACCTGCATTTCGGGTACAACAGCACAGAGGTTCTTCGAGACCTCACCCTTGAAGTGGGCGACGGGCAGATCGCCAGCATCGTCGGCCCCAACGGTTCTGGAAAATCGACCCTGATAAAATGCATCGACAGGATCCTTGTACCGTCGGCAGGTGACATTTCCGTTGACCGTTGTAATGTAACAAAGATGAAGCAGATGGAACTGGCACAGATGATAGCGTACGTTCCTCAAAATTCCCTGCGTGTCTTCCCTAACACGGTATTCGATGTCGTCCTCATGGGGAGGCGCCCCTATCTCGGCTGGAAAGGGAGTAAAAGGGACGATGATGTCGTATGGGAAGTGCTTGGGCTTCTCGGCATCGACAACCTGGCACTCGCAGCATTCACCGAGCTCTCGGGAGGCCAGCAGCAGAAAGTACTGATTGCCCGCGCGCTCGCACAGGAAACGGGGGTAATTCTGCTTGACGAACCCACGAGCAACCTTGACGTATGGCACCAGATCGATGTGATGGAGATCCTCAGATCGCTCGTGCGTAAACGGGATCTTACCGCAATCATTGCAATACATGATCTCAATACGGCGGCACGGTACTCGGATATCATCGTGATGATGAAGAAAGGGAAGATCGTTTCCGCCGGGAAACCAGAAAATGTCCTGACCGGGGAGAACCTTGCGTCCGTATATGGAATCCAGGCAAATGTCAGGATTACAGAGGATATACCATATATCATTCCTCTTTCAAGGATTCCTCAGAAAACAGCGGGTTTCAAAAAGTAAGAGCAACATCTCCAATATCCTGCATGTATCTGGTGGCTGGCATATCCCGACCCGGGAGACTGCTGTGCTGTGGTGGAAGAGCGGCGAACAGGGACATGCGATGAACCGGGCATCTGCGCTCCTGATCCTGCAACCTCCGGGTTCGCCATTTCCCATACTCGGCTAATCCTCGGGAGGGGCGGAAGATGTCTGATAAATGGGAGATAAAAGAGTAGATTGCCTCTGGAAAAGATCATTAAAACCATGAATGATGAATGATCTATTTTTTTAAGATAAATTATGAATAATTATCCAATGAGTAAGAAATTGATCCATTATCTCGTATTTATCGCATTTCTCGCGCTGATATTCACCTCCGGATGTACCGACCCTACCCGGCTTGTTGGACCTGCTGGGTCATCGGCGGATAGGACCATCACAGACAGCTCAGGGAGAACGGTCATCATTCCTTCAGAAGTCAGCAGGGTCGTCTGCTCTTCCGGGGGTACCTGTGTCCGGTATCTGGTATACATGGACGCAGCCGACAAGGTTGCCGCAGTCGAGAGCGGCGAGCAGTACAACGCGACAGCAGGGGATAACCGGGCCTATGTCATTGCCAATCCACAGTTTGCGGAACTCCCCGCAACCGGTTCCTCGCGGGGTGTTGAAGTCAATCTCGAACAGATCATGGTCATAGCCCCGCAGATGATATTCGCGATGGGATCAACAACCAACCAGTCCAGCGAAGCCTTCTCATCCGCCGACGCAATGCAGGCCAAGACCGGCATACCTGTGGTGATGATAGGATCAGGGTCGTTCCAGGATGACGACAGCAAAGCCCAGCTCTATGCGTCGTTCCGGCTCCTGGGGGATATTCTTGGTAAAGAGGAGCGTGCAGAGAAACTGATTGCATATACTGAGGCAATACTTGCCGACCTTGATAGAAGGACGAACGACATTCCTGAATCGGAACAGAAGACAGCATTTATCGGGGGTCTCTCCCATGGAGGGGCCCATGGTTTCATGTCCACGCAGTCGGAGTATATGCCGTTTATCTGGAACCACGTGAAGAACGTGGCTGCTGGATCAGGCGTTCAGAATGCCGATTTTTCAAAGGAAAGCCTGATTTATACCGATCCGGAGTTCATCTTCATCGATGCCGGGACGCTCGGCGTAACGGACGAGATCGGTGGGTTTGAGGACATAAAGAGCCCGGTATTCGCAGATCTCAGCGCGGTGAGGAACGGGAACGTATACGCAACCCTGCCTTACACCTCACGTTCGACAAACCTGGAGACCCAGCTTGTTGATGCCTATTACGTGGGAAAGATCGTCTACCCGGACCGTTTTGCTGACATCGACCCGAAGGTGAAAGCAGATGAGATCTACCTGATGTTTGTCGGGGAGCCGGTCTTTGACAGACTCAATGCCAACTGCGATAACCTCGCATTTGAAAAAGTTCCCCTGAACCGGGGTTGAACGGTGGATCGGAGGCCTGGAAACCGGATTCTCCCTGTTGAGAAGGCCGGGATCCAGGGCTTCTGCAATCTAAATGAATTCTTTTTTCCGGTGAAAATCGCATTCGTGATCTTTATGATTTATGCCTGAAATGCGAACCAAAGCGTATATAGGGTTTACTATGGGAATAGCCCCGCCTATTTTGTGTGGTATCGCTGCGTCTCGATCAGGGAATCATGTTGATTATTCAATCGCCCTTCGGTTCAATGAATACAGGCAGGTGCTTGTGGATACAGGAGATTTTTATGAATTCTCTCAATAAATCATGCGAATACATATGATCATATTTTTTACGAGTAATTGCGAATAATTCTCGTGGAAGTATGATGATAGGCATCAATCGGTTAATTATAGTATTCGGTATTTTGGCAGTTCTCCTGGCGCTCGGCGGCTGTATCGCTACGAGCAATCCTGTTTCCAACCCGGGTTCATCCACAACAATTACGATAAAAGACGGATACAGTCGGACCGTTGCGGTCCCTTCCGGTGTTGGGAAGGTCGTCTGTTCTTCCGGGGGGCCGTGTGTCAGGTACCTGGTGTACATGGATGCCGCCGACATGATTGCCGGTGTTGACAGCGGCGACCAGCCGAATTCCACCTCGTCGACTACCCGGGACACCCGATCATATACTCTTGCCAATCCCGGTTTTGCCGCGCTTCCCGTCATCGGTTCGTCATCAGGAGGAGCCAATCTCGAGTCGATCATGGTTATCCAGCCGCAGCTGATCTTCATGATGGGGTCTGCGACCAACCAGACCGGTGAGACCGTCTCCCCCGCCGACACGATGCAGGACAAGACCGGGATCCCCGTTGTGGCGTTGCCATCAGGGGCATATACGACAGAAGAGGGACGGGCGCAGTTATATTCCTCCTACCGGCTCATAGGGAAGATTCTCGGCAAAGAGTCGCGTGCGGAAGAATTGATTGCCTTTATCGAGGCAACAATTGCGGACCTCGACAGAAGGACAAGAGACATTCCCGAATCGCAGCAGAAGACCGCGTATATCGGGGGACTCTCGTATGGGGGGTCACATGGCCTCATGTCCACGCAATCCGAATACCCTCCGTTTTTGTGGGTTCATGTAAAGAACATCGCAAATGGATCAATTATCCAGACCACGGAGTTCTCCAGGGAATCCCTGATATACGCCGACCCGGAATTCATCTTCATCGATGCCGGCACTCTTGGTGTGACCGACGAGATCGGGGGGCTGGATGCTATCAGGAGCCCGGTGTTTGCGGATATGCAGGCAGTCAGGAGCGGGAACATATATGCAACCCTGCCCTATAATTACCGCAGTTCGAACCTGGATACGATACTAGCAGATGCGTACTTCGTGGGCAAGGTCGTCTATCCGGACCGGTTCGCAGATATCGATCCCAAGGTGAAGGCGGATGAGATCTACACGATGTTTGTCGGAGAACCGGTCTTTGAAAAAATCAATGCCAACTGCGACAACCTCGGATTCGGGAAGATAATCCTTTCCGGGGGATGAGCGGAATGCGCGGAGAAGGGTATCCGGTAGCTATGAATGAAGCACAGTCACCAGGGATCTGCAGGGAAGATAGCGCGGGCCTGTTGCCTTTTCCGGGTCGGGAGAATGGCTGATTGCATGGGGTCCGGGTAACCCAATGACATTTAAAACCTTTGCCCAGGACCAGGCCGTCCAGGTAAAAAGCCAGACGGCCGGTTTCCTGGCCGGCAAACTCGACGGTTTCCGGCGGCTGCTCCATTTATTGCAGTTTTACAGCCAGGGGTACAAGGGCTATCTCGTTGCACTCCTTGTCATGAGCGTGCTGCTGGGTCTCATGGAGACATTCCAGATCGTCCTCCTGTATCCCATCATGAACGCCACCATTGATTTCGAGGGTCCGCAGATTGCGGTATTTGAACCATTCTATCAACTCGTAAGAAGCTCGTTTACCCTGCCGGATATCATCCTCTTCTCTCTCCTTTTTATCGTTCTTGTCGTACTGACATTCCTTCTCTCCCTGGTATACAGGTATCTCTCGTTGCATCTCACAAAAAAAGTGATAACAAAGACGAAACGGACCATTTTCGACAAACTTGTCAGCAACGATTACCAGTATTACGTGGAGAACAAGCGGGGGGACATACTTTACAACGTCGTTACTGCCCCCTCCCAGGTCAGGCATTTCCTTGAGATCGCAACCTCGATGTTCTCCGACAGCATTGTGATCCTCACCATACTTGTCACCATGTTGATGGTGTCGACGACCGCAGTCGCAGTGATCGTTGCTGGAGGCCTTTTATTTGTTTTTATCGTCAGGATTATAGGGAAAAAATTCTCATTTCGGCTGGGCAGGCTCCAGATGCGGTCCATGCGGTCCGAGAACGAGGTACTCAGCGGATACGTGGCGGGGCTGCGGCAGATCCGGTCTGTATGCGGGGATGCGTACTGGAAGAATAAATACAACACCGCACTCGATGAATACTGGGAAAAATATATCAGGCTCAGTTTCTTCCGGCACCTGCCAGGTGCGGCACTCCAGTTCTCTTTCTTCATTGGAATCGCATTATTGGTAATATCCCTCTATTACCTCTACCAGGAAAGATTCCTCTATATCATCCCGCTGATGGGAACATTTGTCTTTTCGGCGATGAAAGTCATTCCCCGGCTATCCGGCCTGAGCCACCAGTACATGGGAATCATGGACGGATGGCCCAACCTCGAGGCGATTTACCAGTTTTTAACTGATTCACGGTACCATAAGATAAAAAACGGCACGAGGGTTTTTACCGCACTCTCGTCAGATATTGTCTTTGAACACGTGGTATTCTCCTATTTTGCAAACCGGAAACTCGTCAAAGGGGTTAACCTGACCATAAAACGGAACAAAGTGACCGCGCTGGTCGGCCATTCAGGTTCCGGGAAATCCACATTGATCTCGCTCCTCCTTCGCTATTATGATGTAGGAGGCGGCAGGATCCTGATAAACGGATGCGATTTGCGGGATTATGACAGGGATACCTTTTTGAGAAAGGTCGGGTACGTGAGCCAGGACACCTTCATCTACAATGCGAGCATCCGTGAAAACATCACCTTCGGCGGGGAGTATTCAGAGGAAGAGATCATCGAATCGGCAAAAAAAGCCAATATCCACTCGTTCGTGGCCGGTCTTCCCGAAGGGTATGACAGCATCGTGGGAGACCAGGGTATCAAGCTGTCGGGGGGAGAGAAGCAGAGAGTCGCAATCGCACGCGCACTCGTGCGGAATCCCGAGTTCCTCGTGCTCGACGAGGCGACGAGCAATCTCGACAATGAATCGGAGGCAATCGTGCAGGACTCGATCAACAGGATATCGGAAAACATCACCACATTCATCATCGCCCACCGCCTCTCGACGATCAAGAAGGCGGATACAATCTACGTGATGAGCCACGGGAAGATCGCAGAGTTTGGCAACCACGAAGAACTGATGAAGAGAAAGGGGATTTATTACGAGTTGTACGAATCGGAAGATTGAGATCATATGCCGGAGATCGAGCCGATATCCAGACCGTTCCGGGCATATCCCAACCTGCATCGAAGTGGGGGAAGGGATCCGCAAAACCTGTTGAAAATGGTATCGAAGAAAAGAGATAAAAACGATTAATTTTGTGCAAGCACTTTGCGTGCATTCCTGACCATCAAATCGGCCAGCAATGGTTCCGCACCGATAGGATCCGCATAGACCAGAGGAATAGACCTCCCATTTATCTCAAACGATAACCTTTTCTCTCCTTCCGGAAGCCCGATCCGCGACGGAATATCTTTCGCGACATGGATCCCGTCCGCCAGGAAGAGCGGCACTACCACGAGCAGATCGATTGGTTCATGACGGAATGCCTCGAGCGATTCCGGTATCGTCGGTTGGTTGATCCTCATAAAGCCGCATTTCACGATGTACTCCGGACATGCCTCCCGGATCATCGCAGCAACAGTCTCTGCAAGTTCTTTATTATAGGGAAGGGAACTCCCATGCCCGACAAGCAGTAATCCTTTCTTTTCCATATTAGATACCTCGCGGGAAAATCCACCGTGAATTCCAGGATGGCCGGGACCATGACTGAAAAATCGGTATATGAAAATTTATTGTATAAGTAATAATTAGTATCGGTTTTATCCTATATTTCGTAACACTTCACTTTTTAGTTTTCGTTGAACCCCCCCGTTCCCCTGCCCGACAAAATATAGTTGCCTGATGGAGTATTCACAAATCAGCCGTTCCTCTCCATCCAAACCGGAATCAGCGCGGAATTCGCGAGTACCGCGAGGACAGCGATTTGGTGGCCAACCGCGCCTCCCGCCGGATGGACAATCCCGAAAAAGGCCAGCGCCATGAGCAGGAAAGTGAACGATAATGCAAAGACGACGTTTCCTCTTATCGTCCAGGCCGTTATTCTGCCAAGCCGCATGAAGCCTAACAATAACCGGAGGTCGTCCCTAAGCAGGACAACATGAGAGGTCTCAATCGCAACTGTATTCTCCCGTGAACCCATCGCTACGCCGATATTTGCCTGCGCGAGTGCGGGAGCGTCATTTACACCGTCACCGACAAAGCAGATCGTGTCGCCAGTTGATTGGAAACCTTCGACGACCGCCTTTTTCTCTCCCGGAGCAACACCCGCATAGACATTCTTTCGATCGATTCCGCATGCGTCCGCCACACTTTCTGCAACCTCTCTCCTGTCGCCCGAGACAATGGAGATGCAGTCTATACCAGACTTTTTCAGGTCTTCGATAACATTCGCCGACTCATCCCGGACAGAATCCTCCAGACAGTAAAACCCTATCACCTCGTCATTCAGTGAGACAAATACCAGACTTGCACCTCCCATGGAGAGGAATTCTGCCTCCGACTGTACCTTGGAGGGGATCACGACACCCATCCCTCTCAAAAAATTGGCATTTCCCACAAGAACAGTGCCTGAATCAGACTCCCCCCGTATCCCGAGACCGGCCCTGCTGTTCGTCTTTACGTACCCGGCAGCGTTGACTCCCTTCTCTTCCGCATACCTCTTTATTGCACGTGCAACCGGATGCTCCGAACCGTTCTCTGCTGCAGAGGCAAGGGCCGTTACCGATTCAGCGTCGAAATTCCCGAATGTCCTGATAGATTTTACTCTCATCCTCCCGGATGTCAGCGTCCCGGTCTTATCGAACAGAACATTGTCGATCTTTCCGGCCTCCTCCAGATATAATCCGCTCTTGATGAGAATCCCGCGTCTTGCACCCGCACCGATTGCGGAGATTACTGCCGAAGGAGTTGAGAGAAGAAGGGCGCATGGGCACGCGACGATTATTATTGTTATCGACCGCTCGATGCTCCCGGTAAATATCCATACAAGCGCGGTTACCGCAAGTGTCAGCGGGGTATAGACCGATGATAATGTATCGATGAACGGATACGTCGGCGGCCGCCTGCTTTCCGCTTCCCGAACGAACCCGACAATTCTCGAATATGTCGAGTCACTATTCTTCTTTGAGACCTCGATGCGGACTGCACCGTTGATGTTGATCGAACCGGAATACACCGTATACCCCGCCTGTTTCTCGTTCGGTACGCTCTCTCCAGTCAGGCATGATTCATCCACCGATGTCGAACCGCTGAGAACAACGCCGTCCGAAGGGATCACATCCCCGGGCCTTACAAGGACAACATCGCCGATTTCGATATCATCGACCGGAACCTCGATGAATCCGCCGTCCCTCTCCACCAGGCCATGGTCTGGATGGAGCGCCGCGATCTTCTCTATCTCTCTCCTTGATCTCTGGTAGGCATACTCTTCGGCGATTTCACCGATGGAAAGAATCAGCCCGACCTCTGCTGCAATGAGATATTCGCCGATTATTATCGCTGCGATTATTGCAATCCCTGCGAACTCACAGACATTCTGCCTCCCCCCGATTAACCCTTGTATGGAACTGACAAGAATCGGGATTCCGGTGCAGAGTGCCGAGAGGATTGCGAGGATATTTACCGCAATTTCGGGAAGACCAATGTATTCGCCGGATATTGCTCCTGCGAGCAAAACACCCGCTGCGGCAAGTATGACATATTTCCTGACATCACTTTCTTCGTGATGGGAGTTCTGCCCGTACCCGCAGGCAGGGCCGGCACAATGATTTTCTCCACAGCTTCCGCTATTTTTCACATAATCCTCTGTTTTGCCCATGTTTTTCCCTTTAAATCGTTCTGTTGATCTTTTCGAGTATCCGGACGAGGCTCCTTACTTCATCCTCCGAAAGGTTAGAGGCGATCTCATCCGATAGGTTCATGTGATGACTGTGATGATCCGAGAATGCCTGTTCTCCCTTTTCGGTTAGGCGGATGATATAAGACCTCCTGTCGCTCTCGGAACGGTCACGTACGGCATACCCTCCCTTTTCGAGTCGATCGACGGTCACCGTGACGGTCCCGGTCGTCACCCCCAGCGACTTCGAGAGATCTTTCATGCTCATGCTGCCGTTATGGCCCAGCTTCTCTATCGCATGGGCTCCCGAAACCGTCATCGAACTCTGCTGGATTACGGAGTTTTCCCACGATGTGAACCGGTCGAAGAACTCGACAAGGTTTTCATTCAGTTCTTCAATCAAATCCATTTAGATCATCTTAAATTTTGAACCTCGAGATATCAGTAACTACCATTGTTTGAGGATCTTAATATAACATTATCATTTGAATTTCGATGCCAATGAATAAGGGATGGGATGGGTATTTCCTGCGCATAGGGTCCGGAAAAAATCCCTCTATTTATCAGCAGCATTTCTATGCCGAAATGCCGGACATCATACAATGACCAGGAGATCGTTCCCCGCCTGTTTTCCTATCGCTATTCCCGAAGCTGGATGGCGAGATCTCTTCCTGATCGCCGGCGGATGACCCGTACCCGCAGGGATAACTCGGGTGCTCTCTCTTTAATAGACAAGGGATATATCCCCCCGGGCACGAATCCATACACCGTCCGCAGAAGCACTAATCACTTATTGAACCATCCCCTCCGAAAGAACTGGCCGGACAGGCGCCCCTCCATTCTCCCGGGCAGTGCAGGAACCTTTGCCGCAGTCGCAAGAATATGAACTGAGCGAGGGTTGAGAAGATGACCGGAGAGACGAACACGACAAGAATTTCAAACAACAGAAAGTATCTGGATCCGCTCGGATTATATGCCAATATCACACGGAAGCCAGGTTAACATGGAACGGGCCTGATTACTGTTCTCATTTAAAAATAAAATACCTTAAATTACCTATTAAGTATGAAAATTAAAAAAATAGATTATATTTAGTAGAGAAATTCTAATTATTATTTATAATCTGGAGTGCATCACAAATGAAACTGGTTGTGTGTGGAAAAGGCGGATCAGGAAAGAGCACGATTGCCGCGCTGCTTGCAAAGCAGTATGCCCGGACCGGTCGCAGGGTTCTTGTCGTCGATACTGATGAATCGAATGCCAGTCTTCATCGCCTGCTGGGAATCGGGGTCCCGAAGGATCTTCTCGGTTTTTTTGGGGGAAAGAAAGGTATGATGGAGGCGTTCAGGGAGGCAAGGGAGAATGATGTCCCCAAACCCCTGGATTGTGCATGGGCGATTGACAACATCCCTGAAGAATTTATCTCAAAGAAGGACGGCATCCAATTGGTTGCCATCGGCAAGATACACCAGGCGGGAGAAGGGTGTGCATGCCCGATGGGCGTTCTTGCAAAACAGTTCTTGTCCGGACTGATCCTCTCCGAGAATGATATTGTCATCATCGACACCGAAGCAGGGATAGAACATTTTGGGCGGGGCATCGACAAGGTGTGCAACAGTATCCTCATGGTCATAGACCCGTCCTACGAATCCATTCACCTCGCAGAGCGGGTCGCCTCCATGGCAGAACAGATCGATGTCCCCCACTATTACATCCTGAACAAAACGGACACGATGACCGCAAGGGCTTTGCGGGACAGGATTCACGACAACAAGAGGATTATCGGAGAGATAAACCAGGACCAGTCCATACTTGTCGCGGGCCTTTCGGGACAGGAGCTCTCTTCACTCTACCCTGAAATTGAAAGCGTTGCAGAAGTACTGGGAACGAAATCCGGGTCGTCCTGAATGATTTCAGCCTTATCTTTCCTGCCGGTGCATGGGGATGCAAGAGCCGCTTCGATCCGGGCACATATAAGCCAGACATTGGCATAAGGCGGGATTTTCGTTTGAGCGGTAGTGCTGTTCTCCATCCAAATGGGTCCGCTGATCCGGGTCGGATGAGCGATGCAGCTCGTGTACGGACCCCGGAGCCATGACGGCAATCGTCATCGATAACCTGACGAAGAGATTCGACGATCTTGTTGCGGTCGACAACGTGTCCTTCTCAGTCAAATCCGGCGAACTCTTCGGCCTCCTCGGACCGAACGGTGCCGGAAAAACGACGATTCTCAATATGCTGACGACCCTTCTCGTTCCCACCGCCGGGAGTGCCTTGATTGCAGGTTCCGACATCAAAAAGGATCCGGACGGCGTCCGCAGCAATATCGGCATCATATTCCAGGACCCCTCCCTCGATATTGGACTGACAGGCAGGGAGAACCTCGAGTTCCATGCGATGATGTATAACATCGAGAGAAGTGAACGAAAAAAGCGCATTGCCGAAGTCCTTAAGGTCGTGAACCTTTCCGAAAAAGCCGACACCCTGGTAGAATATTATTCCGGCGGGATGAAACGGAGGCTGGAAATCGCACGCGGACTCATCCACTATCCCCGCGTGTTGTTCCTGGATGAACCAACACTCGGCCTTGATGCGCAGACCCGGAGGAGCATCTGGGATTACATAAAGAACCTCAATAAGGAGTATGGGACATCCATCATCCTGACGACCCATTACATGGAAGAGGCTGACTATCTCTGCGACCGTATCGCGATTATCGACAGAGGGAAAATCATTGCGCTTGATACCCCTGCGAACCTGAAGGTCCAGTATAAGAGGGACAGGATTACTCTCGCCGTTCCGGACATACCGGAATCCCTTGTCACCGAGCTCGAAAAGAGGGCATGGGTGCAGGATATCCTCTCTGAAAACGGGAACCTCGTCCTTTCGGTCAGCAAGGGGGAGGAGAACCTGCCGGAACTTTTTCATCTCCTTCATTCGCTCGGCGTCTCCGTCAGCGCGGTCAGCCTCCATACCCCGACCCTCGAAGACGTGTTCATTCACCTGACAGGCGCATCCATCCGGGAACAGGACGGGAGCCGGCGCTCTGCGATAAGGGACAGGATGAGAAGGAGGATGATGAGATGATACAGGTCAACGCCATCTATGTCCTCTGGATGCGCGAAATGATCAAGTATGCCCGTGCGAAGTCCAGGCTGGTGGGAGCGATCGCGATGCCGGTCTTCATGCTGGTGTTCCTCGGGCTTGGGTTCCGCCGGGTCGATATCCCGGGAATCCCGGGGTCTATCGGATACATCCAGTACCTCGTCCCCGGCATACTTGGGATGACGCTCCTCTTCTCCTCGGCATATACCGGCATGGGGGTTATCATGGACCGGCAATACGGTTTTTTAAAGGAGGTCATGGTGACTCCGGCAAGCCGGACTTCGATTGTGCTCGGCATGATTGCGGGAGGTGCGACAACTTCTCTTGTCCAGGCGACGATGATGATGTTCCTGTCCGTGCTCCTCGGCTTCCGGCTGCCGGGTCTGCCGGCTATTCTCGCTGCCGTATTCATCATGCTCCTGATTTGTGTCATATTCATCAATATCGGGCTTACTCTTTCATCGGTCCTGAAGGACTTTCACGGGTTCAACCTGATCATCAATTTCATCGTTTTTCCCCTCTTCCTGCTATCCGGGGCACTCTTTCCGGTCGCGAATCTGCCGGCGGCAATCCGGGTATTCTCCTACCTCGACCCTCTGACGTATGGAGTGGATGCGCTTCGCGGGATAATGATTGACTTTTCTGAATTTTCCCTCCTTATCGACATTGGAATATTGATCATCATCTCATCGGCGATGGTGGCAATCAGCGGCTACTTTTTCCAGAAAGGAGAGGCCCTTTAAGGAGATACTGCATTATTCCGGATATCGTAGAGATCTGGGTGAACGAAGTCCTTTTCCTGCGAAAACCGTATTCGCGATCATCATGATGTATCCCTGAAATGCTTCCCAAAGGGCATATGGGTTAAGAGAAACCTGGGTTTTACGCCATCTCCCAGGGGAATGCTTCCGGCATGCTGCGAAACGCATTATTCCCGGGTTTCATGACGTATAAACGCCTTTTAGCAGGGGATTTTTAGCAATTGAAAAATGTTGCCAAATCGAAAAAAATGTGTGACATTATTTCTTTGCCACAGTCTTCTTCGAAGTACTGGCAGCGGTTTTTGCAGGCGGTTTTATCGCCGTTCCGGCCGCTTTCCCGGCGGAAGACTTTTCTTCTTTCGCGGGTGAGGGTTTTGCAGTCGCTTTGGCCGGTGCTTCTGCTGCTGTTGCCGCCTTTGCAGCAGGTGCCGGGGTCTTCTTGACAACTGGTGTGCGTGCAGGGTTCAGGTTTGGAGTGGTGGTTTTCTCTGGTACACTGGCTTTCTTCTTGCCTGTATCAGCGGTCTTTTTTGTTTCCTTCGCAGGTGTCTTCTTCTCCATCAATCAAGCTCCTTTACCGGATGAGTTGCATCATCTCGTCAATGCCGGGGGAATCTGGTCTCCCTCGCATGCGGAAGAGGTGAACTGGCCTTCGGGGAAGGATCTGCTCACCTTGATCATATGAATAATGTTTTAGATATTAAACATTATGATGATTCCACAACTTTTTCATAATAATGTAAGGAGAAATGCCTTTTCATTCTCTCCTTGTTGTTGCCATTCCACCTTCCCGAAAAAGAGGTATCTGACACGGAACCGCACTCGACGAGTCCATCTGGGGGATAAGGTGAAAGATGAGTTGTATGGATGTTCCATCCATGCAGTGTGCATCATGACCTGCAGATTAGTGAGCCATCACGGACAACCGGGTGGGCGGGGGCCTCGCCCTCGCCTCCAGAGGAGCGTGAGTTCTATGCCTCGCCTGCCACGAGGCTGACGAACCCTGACGTGAAGGGGACCCAGCACCGTGAGAACCCTGCATCCACAAGGGACCTCCGGAACCCTTCGATTGTCGAGAGGAAAGGCCGCCTTTCCGCCCGCTGCCTGATCATCCCGTCGATCACTTCGCCCGGCGCTCCCCCGCGTTTCATCGCCCTCACCCAGGACTCTGTCAGCAACCGCTCTTCCCAGTCTGTTGCTGCCCTGAAGATATCCCCGCAGATGAAACGGCCCCCGGGATTGAGTACGCGGGCCGCTCTCCGTGCGACCGAATACCGGTCATTGGGTGATACGTGGTGCAGGCAGAGAGAAGTGACGATGGCGTCGAACGTTTTCTCCGGCCAGGGATCGCGAAGGTCCCTGGCAAGGAACGTGACGCTTTCGAGGCCCAACTTTCCGGATGCAACCTTCAGCATCTCGGGCGAGAGGTCGATTCCGGTGATCTCTGCCCTGGGACGCGCCTCCCTGATCATCCCGGTCAGGATACCGGTCCCGCAGCCGAGCTCAAGGATACTCCCGCAGTCCTCAGGCAGGCTGTCGATGATAGTCGAGAGGAGAAGGGGCTGGGCTGGGACGATTGCCCTGATGAGCTGGTCATACCCGGCGGCATCCATGACACCGTGCACCTTCGCGGTCATGGACCGACCCCGGGCCAAAATCTATCGCAGTTCATATTTATCGTATTTATTTTCATAAAATTCTGTGGGAAATTATGGTATTTATTTCATATCAAGTCCTAATTCCCAATTTATAAATATCAATCTGGAGACACTTATCCATGGATGCTCATACCCATTCGCACTGCAGATTCTACAACCTGGACCCTGAGTTCACCATGTCAGATCTCGCAGCCTTTCATGGGCATCTCGGCCCCTATATCGTGCTTGGCTACCGGATCGGCAAGTACGTCCGTGAGCATTTCTGCGACGACCCCTTCCGGATGAAGGCCGAGGTGTATTGCGCGGGGACTCCCCCGCAGTCCTGCCTTGCGGACGGTGTCCAGCTCGGGAGCGGGTGCACGCTTGGGAAGCGGAATATCGAGATCGTGGTCTCGGATACTGTCCGGTGCGACTTCATCGCCGGTAATACTCGTGTCTCCATCACCCCACGGCCGTTCCCCCTCCCGAAGAAGGACATGGACTACGAAGCCGCCATCGAGGCGGTCGCAGAGGAGATGTACTCCCGCCCGGACCGCGATCTCTTCGATGTCTCGTTCTCCTGATGACCATGGGGGAAGAAGGGCCGATCATCGAGATCAGGGGAGTCTACACTGCCTACGAGGGAGCAGACCGCCCCACGCTCCAGGACGTCTCGCTTACCATCCGGCGGGGCGAGTACGTGGTCATCGGCGGTCCCAACGGGGCCGGGAAGACGACGCTCCTTGAGACCATCAACGGGATGCTTCCCATCACCCACGGAGATGCCGTGGTCTGCGGCCACCATGTCCGGGGGGACGGAATCCAGGTCCGGTGCCGTGTGGGCTATCTCCTCCAGAACTTCTCCTTTGATCCGCTCACTCCCTTTACGGTAGGCGAGGTCGTGATGATGGGCCGGTTCGGGAAGATCGGGCTGTTCCGAAAACCCGGGCAGGAGGACCATGAGGCCGTGGCCCGTGCGCTCTCGCTCCTTGGAATAGGTGACCTCGCAGACCGCCCAATCGGGCAGCTCTCCGGCGGGCAGCAGCAGAAGGTGCTGCTTGCCCAGAACCTGGCCCGGGACCCGGATATCCTTCTCCTCGACGAGCCGTTCTCCAACCTCGACATGTTTGCAAGGGAGTCCATCAACGCGCTCCTCACCCGCCTCGTTGCACAGGGGGTCACGGTGGTCATCGTCTCCCATGCATTCGACGACCTCCCGGACCGCACGGTGCGCGTGGTCGTGATGCAGGAGGGGAGGATCGTGCTCGACCGCGAGTGTGCGCCCGGCCTCGTCGAGCAGGTCATCAGGGGTTGCGGGGGCAGTACGGCGAATGCTTGAACTTCTCATCCAGAACAACATCGTCTGCCACGCCGTAGAGGCGATGCTCTTTGCGTCGATTGCCTGCGCCATCCTTGGAGTGATCATCACGCAGATCCAGATCTCTTCCATCGGGTTCACGATGGCCCATGCCGCATTTGCCGGCGCTGCGGTGGGGATGTTCCTCTCGATCAACGCCATGGTGACCGCGATCATCGCAGGCGTGTGCGTGGCATTTCTCATCGGGCCGCTCTCGGATAAGGCCAGGGTATCCCCTGATACGGCGCTCGGACTGCTCTTTGGGATCAGCATGGCGGTGGCAATCTTCTTCATCGCCTACATGCAGACGCTGGGGCGGGGTTTCTCTGCAATGGGGCTCCTCTTCGGTGATGTCATTTCACTCTACCGGGAAGAGATCTACCTTTTAGCCATCATCAGCGTGGTGGCTGTCGTGTTCGTGGTACTGCTCTACAAGGAGATCACCGGGATCATCTTCAACAAGAAGATCGCAGAGTCGGTTGGGATACGGGTGAAGCCGGTCTACTACGCCATGCTGTTCGTGATTGCGCTGACGGTCGCCCTCTGCCTGCCCATTATCGGCGGACTCCTTCTCTATGTATGGCTCGTGACCCCTGCGGCCATAGCGCTGCAGTTCTGCTACCGCCTGTCTGCGATGTTCGTCGTCGCCCCACTGGTGGCAGCCGCCATCAGCATCTCGGGGGCACTTGCCGGCCTCGAGTATTCGTTACCGGTCGCTCCGCTTACCGCGGTCCTGTTCTCGGTGGTGTTTATCGTCGCGGTGCTGCTCTCCCCGAAAAGGCGCGTGACATTTCGAAAATCTTAATCTTCTTCTCGCAAAAAGTGAAAGTATGCATTCTAAATGTATTCTTTCCATGTTAATTCTCCTGTTGTTCTTCATATCAGGAGTGAGTGCACTGAACGTTGTCTCGACGACCGCGGTCCTCTGGGACCCTGCCCAGTACATCGGTGGGGAGAAGGTCCAGGCGATTTACATTGCAGATCCCACCATCTGCCCGCACTTGCAGGCTGACATCATTCCAAACCGCATCCAGATGGAGAAGGACTTCATCCGCACCGCTGACCTCTTCATCGCGCACAACGGATCGGTTGACGTCTCGTACGTGATGCCATATGTCGACGATTTCATGGCCGCCAACAACTACGGGACAGTGAAGTGGGTCACCCTGAAGAACCCCTCCATGACCTGGAACACGCCCGAAGGGGCAAAGGCGCTCTCGACAGAGATTGCCGGCTGGCTCATTGCGGCTGATCCTGCAAACAAGACCTACTACGAGTCCAGGCTGGCCGAGTACCTCGGACAAATCGATGCGGCAGACGTATCAGCCGAAGAGAAGAACCTGATTGCCGGGCAGGACACGGTGGTGATGGTCTGGCAGCAGGACGCGGCCGAGAAATGGCTCGGGCTGAACGTGGTAAGCATATATGCCCCGGATTTCTACCAGGGAGGTAAATTCACCCCCGTGAAAGTTGTTGATGACATCAATAACAACACCGCGAAGTACCGGAACGTTCAGTATGTCATTGAGAACATGCAGTCAGGAGAACTTGCCAAGGGTCTCGAAGAGGCGCTTCGGAACAAGGGAATCCCTGTAAAACGGGTAATCTTCACCAATTTTCCGAAGTCGATTCCAGGCGTTGATACTCTTCCCGACGTCATCCGTTATAACAAGGCGCTTGTCACTCCAAAAGAGCCCACGCCAGGTCACGCGACTGCTGCACCAACACAGTCATCCCTGGATATTCTTATGCTTCCCCTGGCATTGGGAGCGGGTATCTTGCTGTATGGGCGGGCACGCCTTTAATTTTTTCCCCCCATATGTGTTCAGCGAGGAGTGGCAAATTCCTGTGAACCCGTTTCAGGAAGAACAACGTGGTATATGCAGGTATGGAGGAAACCCCAGGAAGGAGCAAATTCACACCCCTTTCTCAAAGTATCGTCAAGAACAATGAATGTATTCACATTTTATCAAGCATAGGCATGAACAGGCTGAATAAATCCGGTTACCATTCTATCAACGGGATAATTCTGCACCCCGTGGGCATCATCCACAACACCATCACGGAACCCTCCCTGGTCGCCGGAAAGGACGGTCTCATCATGCAGGCAGGCCATGCCACCATGGTGGAACGCGTCCGGAAAACCGATACCGAAGTCTCAAGAATCGTTATCCGTGAGGACCTGGAAGGTATCCTCGAAGGGATCGAAGAGTATTCCCATCTCGTTGTCCTTTACTGGGCACACGCAGTTCCCGACGAACGGCGTTCCCTGACACGGGTGCACCCGATGGGGAGAAAGGACCTGCCGGAAGTGGGAATCTTCTCCACCTGCAGTCCGGCGAGGCCAAACCCGGTGCTCACCACGGTCGTCCGGCTGGTCGGGAGGAAAAAGAACATGCTCGAAGTGACCGGCCTTGACGCCATCAATGGAAGCCCGGTTATTGATATCAAGCCTTACGTGAGTGAGTTTTACCCGCGGGAAGGAGTCAGTATTCCTGCGTGGATGCAGCAGATCCAGGACGAGATCGGAAGGGCAGGCGGGAATTTTTACTAATAATCTGGACTATTTATTCTCAATATAATTATACCTTTCTCCAGATACGGCAAATATTTTAAAACGAAAATATCTTTTTGTAGCTTGGGTAACATATTAAAAGAAAATTATGACTACTTTTTCCCCCCGCCGCACCATCCTCCCGTTCACCGCCATCGTCGGCCAGGAGAAGATGAAGAAGGCCCTCCTCCTGAACGCGGTCAACCCCCGCATCGGCGGCGTGCTGGTCCGCGGCGAGAAGGGGACCGCGAAGTCCACCGCCGTCCGGGCACTCGTAGAACTCCTCCCGGAAATAGAGGTCGTGAAGGGGTGCCCGTTCCAGTGCAATCCCCGTGACGAAAGGGAGATGTGCGAGCACTGCGCAGAGAAGGTTGTTAATGGCATTCCCCTGGAACATATCACGAGGAGGGTCAAGGTGGTCGACCTCCCCCTTGGGGTCACCGAGGACCGCCTGGTGGGGACCATTGATATCGAGCAAGCGATCAAGGAAGGGAAAAAGGCCATTGAGCCAGGGATCCTTGCGGCAGTGAACAGGGGAATTCTCTATATCGACGAGGTGAACCTGCTCGACGACCATATAGCCGATGTCCTCCTTGACTCGGCGGCCCTCGGTGTGAACGTTGTCGAGAGGGAAGGGATCTCGTTCTCCCACCCGGCCCGTTTCATCCTCATCGGGACGATGAACCCCGAGGAAGGGGAGATCCGGCCCCAGCTCCTGGACCGGTTTGGGCTCCAGGTCTCGGTCGAGGCACTGGAGGACCCGGAGATGCGGATGGAGATCGTCCGGAATGCAGAGGCATTCGATATCGACCCTGCAGGGTTCTCCCAGGGGTTCGATAACCGGCAGGAGGCACTCCGGAACACTATCATACAGGCGAGGGAAATCCTGCCCACTGTCACAGTCCCTGAGGATATCCTCCGGGCGCTCGTGAACGCCTGCGTGGAACTCGGGGTGAAGACGCACAGGGCAGAGATCGCTGTCGCGAGGACGGCAAGGACTCTCGCAGCCCTCGACGGGAGATGCGAAGTCACACTCGATGACGTGAGGGAGGCGATGGAGCTTGCACTCCCTCACCGGATGCGGCGAAAGCCCTTCGAGGAGCCGAGGCTCGACCCCGACCGGCTCGACTCCGCGATGAAGAACGCGGAACAGCGGCAGGAACAGAAGGAGCCCCCTGAACAGTCCGAGATGGAGAGGGAAGAGGACCCTCATCCTGCACCTCCTGTTACAGGAGGGGAAGAGCAGAGGAATTCACCCCAGAAGAAGGAGAGCCCCGCCCAGGAGAGGGTCTTAGGCATTGGCGACCCGATAGACACCCGCAGGGTCTTCCTCGCGGGTGACCGGGACCGGGAACAGAGGAAGCGGTTGAACGGGAGGCGGATCGAGACATACTCCTCGGGAAAGATGGGCTCACCCATCACCTCGCGGATGCCATGCGGGACAAATGACCTTGCCCTGGATGCCACGATCAGGGCTGCCGCCCCCTACCAGGCGGTCAGGTCCAGGGGGGCGCTCGCGGTCTCCATCAGTGAAGATGATATCCGTGAGCGTGTCAGGGTGGGGAAGGTCTCGGCGTCCTGCGTCTTCCTGGTGGACGCGAGCGGCTCCATGGGTGCGATGAAGAGGATGGAGGCGGCAAAGGGTGCAATCCTCTCGCTTCTCCTTGACTCGTACCAGCACCGCGACCGGATCGGGATGGTGGCATTCCGTGCGGACCGTGCAGATGTGCTGCTGCCGCTCTCCCACAGTGTCGACCTTGCAAAAAAGAGCCTTGCTGACCTCCCAACCGGGGGAAAGACCCCGCTCGCAGAAGGCATATGGAAAGCAATCGAAGTGCTTGACCGCGAACAGCGGAAGAACGGTGAAGCGGTCCCGGTGCTGGTGCTGATCTCCGACGGCCGTGCCAATGTCTCCCGGGGCGGGGATATCCGGGCCGAGATCCGCAGCGCTGCCCAGGCACTCCGCTCCCGTGGCATCCACACGGTGGTGATCGACACAGAGGAGACAGGGTCTGGGTTTTTAAAGATGCAGCTTGGCTACTGCAGGGACATCGCAGAAGAGTCCTGTGGCAGGTATTACGCCGTCAGCGACCTGAAAGCAGGGGTCGTCGGTGACATCGCCCGGAACGAATTCGCCAGGGTCTTTTCCTGACCGTGGATGTCAGGACGATTAAGAACCGTTTTACTGGTATCTCGGAATGGAACCAAGCAGCCTCTCTTCCTGGCGGGAGAGATCGACTGTGCCGAAATCCCCCCAGTCGCAGCACTCGATCTGCCGTATCCTGAACCTGGTCCGGTGAGAGACCCTGAATACCGGGATAACGAGCGGCATTCAGGTCACCCAGGTTCCATGGTCACGGGGCAGCAGGGACCCGGCTTTTTGCATTCTTCCGCGGTGTGCGGAAGTATAAAGTCCTTCATAGGGTGGATGCCCTCTCCCGGCATCGCATTTTGGAATAAAATGGGGAAGTGGTGACCGGGCAGACCCCCCTGGCATGCCATCCTCCTCAGTGGTATGCCGTATGCTGCCCGCCCCCTGATAGATTCGAGGGAAAGTCGGAAGTGTGCTGCCCCAGGTGACCATGTCTCTCCTGATAGTATGATGATACCGTGGGCCTTGTATGCGTGGACCCACGCAACCGGTGTTGCAGTACCGGTGACAGCAGACCCAACGAGGGATCTCTGCCAGATCATTACTCTTTCCCATTGGTATTAAAAATTTTTATTTTGGTAGCATTTATTCCTAATTATTTGTAACTGGAACCTCAGGGTGGGTGATGAGAGGGGTGAAGCGGGCAGGAGAGGCGGACTGTACACCGTGCGGTGTGAATGCGGCGAAAAAAGGATTTAGTATGGCCTGATGGCCCGTATCACGTAGACAAACCCGCTCGCGGTGGAGCTTCCGCCCTCGTTCTCGACCCGCAGGGTGAGCCGGTACAGCCCGGGCGCCTGGTAGGTGTGGACGGGGTTTTTGTCTGTCGAGGACCCCCCGTCACCAAACGTCCAGAGGTAGGACTCGGGAGACCCTGTCGAGAGGTCAGTGAACCGGACCGTGAGCGGTGCATTCCCAAACTTCGTGTCCTGCGTGAACCGTGCCACCGGCGGCTTTGGAGGCGCGGTCACGGTGATGTAATCCTGCCTGGTCGTCTCGTCGGATCCATCGGGGCCGCTCACGCCGAGCCGCACCGTGTAGACGCCGGGGTTCCAGTACCTGTAGGTGGGGTTTTTGGATATGCTGTCCCACTTTCCATCGTTATTGAAGTCCCAGGTCCGAAGGGTGACGGTTCCCGTCGACTGGTCAGTGAACCTGACAGAGAGCGGAGCACCCCCTGAGGTAGGGGTCGCGGAGAAGTCCGCACGCAGGCCGCCCGGAGAGAGCACCGAAATATACCCTGCTTTCTCCTCGGTTGATTCCCCGCCCGGCCCGCGGACGGTGAGCCGGATGTCGTAGGTCCCGGTACTGGTGAACGTATACGAAGGATTGGGTGCTGTCGAGAACTGTGCCCATACCCCCCTCTCGGGGCGGGACTCCCACACCCATTCGGTGACGGTCCCTGTCGACTGGTCAGTGAACTGCACCTGGAGAGGGGCAGTACCTGAGGTGGGGCTGGCAGAGAACGCGGCAACCGGTGGGGCCTCGGTGTATTCTGTCACGAATATGGCGCCTGCGGCGACCATGTTGTCACCACTCGCACCCACCGCAACACTGCGGAACAGCGCAGTGTTCTCTCCAGCGGCGACCTCGTCGGTCACGTCGAACTCCTTGAGCGTCACCTGCGGCCCTGCCAGGTACCCTGACGAGAAGTCGCCGTAGTCCTGGCCGTTGAAGATGAACGCGCTCTTTCCTGCCTCGTTTGCAGAGAAGAGGATGGAAAGGACGCTCGCTTCTTCCAGGTCGGATATCGCCGCGCCTCCAAACGGCGCATAGGCAGTCGCCTCCTCGTCGGATGCGAACCGGGCCGCACCCGCGTAGAGCATGTCGCACTCCTCGTTGATGGTGATCTTCCTGACCGGTTCACTGCTATCCTGGTAGACAACGACGAGGATGCTGCCGTAGAGACCGTTGTTGTTCCCGGCCCCCGGGGTGACCGTGAGCGTGTTTCCTGCCTTATCGAAGAGATCGGTCACGTTGTAGACAAGGAGACCGGAGGGGTTGTTGTAGCTGCCGTATCCTTTCCGGTCAGTGTAGGTGGCAACAGGGGTCACTTCCTGGCCGTTGAACTGCAGTGTCCATACGGGGCTTCCCCCCGGGGTCTGGTCGTAGGTGTATCCCTGGTAGAGCCGGGCATGGAGGATTGTCGCAGTCCCGGGGATGGGCAGGTCTGATGCGGTCCAGTTCGTGGTCGCAGTACTCCATCCCGCCGCCCGGTATGAGGCATCGCCGGTCGAGTATGCCAGTCCTCCTCTCCCTTCGAAGGTCGCGACGGTCCCAAGGTCAGACCCATCGGTCCAGCGTTTCCCCTTGTACCCGTTGTTCATCACGGTCTTCGTGAGGGAGAGAGCATTGTTGGTCTCGTTGGATTCCACGACTTCAAGGTCGGGATCCGCGGTTGCGGTGATGGTGACGAGATCGCCCGCGGTCCGGAGCGTGGTGTCGGTCGCCTGGACTTCCTGCTGTGCCCCGGGGTCAAGGCCCGGGACGATGGTGTGATACACCGCCCCCTCCGCGTCGATCCGGACGGTGAATGGCCCAGCCGCTGCCGTTCCGTTGTTTCTCACCGTCGCGTTGATGGTATTTGACTCGTGCGCGAAGAGCTCGTTTCCATTGGTGGTAATCTGGGTGATGACGAGGTCCGGGTGGGAAGGCCCGGTTGCGGTGATGTAATTGGTCTTCACCTCGCTTGCAGACCCGCCCGGCCCACTGACCGTGAGGTTCACCGTGAAGGTGCCGGCAGCGGTGTAGGTGTAGGTCGGGTTCTGGTCGGTGCTGTCAATGACCCCGTCGTCCTGGAAGTCCCAGGCATACGCGGTGACCGTTCCCGAGGACTCGTCAGTGAATGCGACCTCGAGCGGGGCTGCGCCGGAGCGCGGGGTCGCGTTGAAGTCGGCAATGATGCCGGGCTCGGTCTTTTCCACGATCAGGATGGTGGTCATGGCGTACATGTTGTCGCCGCCGCTCCCTGAGTCGTAGCTCTGGAGACGGGCGGTGTTACCGCCGCTCGAAATAGCGCCGGTCACGTCGTAGACCGAGAACCCTATCTGCGGGGTTGCAAGGTAGTCTGCCCAGAAGCCGGTGTACTCGTCCTCATTGAAGAAGAACCTGCTCTTGCCTGCGTCCCCGGCGCTTGCGAGGACCGCGACCGCCTCTGCACCGGCCATGCCGGCCGTGTCGACGCCAGCAAAGACCGCGTACGCGGTCCCCTCGTCAGAAGTCACCGATCGGGCGGACCCGGAATACAGCATGTCGAACTCTTCGTTGATCCAGATCTGCTTCTCTGTCGCGGCACGGTCGCCGTAGGTGACCACCAGGTATGCGCCGTAGAGTGCGTAGTCGTTCGTTGTCCCGGGGGTCCCTTCAGGGGTCAGGACGAGAGTGTTTCCTTCAGTGTCGAAGAGGTCGGTCACATCATACACGTAGAGGCCATAGGGGTAATTGTAGGAGCCGTATCCCTTGATGTCCATGTAGGTTGCCGCGGGTGACACCGTATTACCGTTGAAGGATGCGGCAAACGCGGGGTCTGTGCCCATCTTGTTGTAGGAATATGCCTGGTAGAGCCGGGCGTCGATTATGGTCGCCCCGGCCGGGACCGGCAGGTCTGCGGCCGTCCAGTTGACGGTCGCAGAGAGCCACTTTGCACTCCGGTAGGCAGAGTCCCCGGCAGAGTACACGACCTCGTAGCGACCAGCAAAGGTCGCGACGGTCTCAAGGTCGGACCCGTCGGTCCAGCGCTTCCCCTTGTACCCGTTGTTCACCACGGTCTTCGTGAGGGAGAGTGCGTTGTTGGTCTCGTCGGATTCCACGACTGCAAGGTCGGGATCCGCGGTCGCGGTGATGGTGATAAGATCGCCTGCGGTCCGGAGCGTGGTGTCGGTCGCCTGCACTTCCTGCTGTGCCCCGGGGTCAAGGCCCGGGACGATGGTGTCATACACCGCCCCCTCTGCGTCGATCCGGACGGTAAACGGTCCTGCCGCTGCCGTTCCGTTGTTTCTCACCGTGGCGTTGATGGTATTGTATTCATGCGCGAAGAGCTCGTTTCCATTTGTGGTAATCTGGGTGATGACGAGGTCCGGGTAAGAAGGCCCGGTCGCGGTAATGAAGTCGGTCTTGACTTCGCTTGCAGACCCGCCCGGTCCACTGACCGTGAGGTTCACCGTGAAGGTGCCGGCAGCGGTGTAGGTGTAGGTCGGGTTCTGGTCGGTGCTGTCAATGACCCCGTCGTCCTGGAAGTCCCAGGCATACGCGGTGACCGTTCCCGAAGACTGGTCCGTGAATTCGACCGTGAGGGGTGCAGTCCCAGACGTGGTGTTCGCGGAAAAGTCCGCGATCGGGCCGGCTTCAGCATACTCGACGACCAGGAATGCATGGGAGGCGGCCATCAGGGGGGTCGCCCCTGTTGCAGTGCTCCGGACTCCCGCCTCGTTTCCGGAGGCGAGCAGGGAGCTCTTCACGTCCCGGGTATCCACCGCGACCTGGGTCCCCGAAGACTGACCGTAGTCCCAGACGTTTGTCCCGATGGTAACGTCGTTCCAGAGGAGGTCGCCTTCAGGACCGTTTCCGGACGGGACAAAGGTGGTCAGGTACGCGTGGGCTGCGTCCCCCGGGGAGATTGCCATCCCCGAGAACGGGAGGTACGCGGTGGCCTCCTCGGGCGTGGTGCCGTACTGGGTCTCGTCCGCGCCAAGGATGTCGAAGCCCTCGTTAAGGAATACCTGTTTCCGGGAAGCAGAGGAGTCCTCGTAGACGACGGCAAGGGTCAGCCCGTACATGGCGAAGTTGGTATTGGAGTTGTCCTTTGTGAGCAGTGCGGTATTTCCTGCCGGGTCAAACCATTGGGTCACGTTGTAGGAAAGGAGGCCGTACAGGTGGTTTGCATAGCCCCCGAAGTTGCTCTGGTCGGTATAGTGCGCCTCATGGGCCATTGCGTTCCCGTTGAAGGTGAGGTGGAAGTGGTCCGGGACCTGCTGCGAATCGTCCCAGGTATAGGGGGCATACAGCCTCGCTTCCCGGACCGTTGCGCCGGGCGGGAGCGGGAGGTCTGTCCCGGTCCAGGTCACCGTGTAGGAGGACCAGCCCGACCCTCCCACGCCGCCGGCCCTGTACGTGCTGTCTCCCGGGGAGAAGAGGAGGCCGCCGTGGAGATCGAAGGCCCGGGATGTGAGCAGGTCGCTTTTCCCTTCCCAGTAGCGGGCTCCCTTGTAGCCGTTGTAGCGGACAGTCTTTCCTGTGCTGTCCTTCACGTTGTTCCCTTCGTTTGTCTCGGGGACGAGGTTGTCGGGGTCGATTGCTGCGGTGTACGTCACTGTCCCGCCGGCGAGGTTCCGCACGGTGGTGTCGGTCACGGAGACGATCGTCGTCTGCCCGGAGGGGATGGAGGGGACGCTTCCGCGGCCGTCAAAGCCGTCCGATGCGGTGAGACGGACCTCTGTCGGAGTGGACTGCTCCGCACCGTTGTTCTTCACCGTGATGCGGACGGTGTTCGGCTCTTTTGCAAAGACATTCCCGGTCACGGGGTTCACCAACGTGACCTCGAGGTCTCCGGGCGGCGTGGATGACTTCTCCACCGAAAGGGCGGCGAGTGGGACCTTGTAGAACTGGCCGGTCCGGTTATACGCGAGGTCGTTCGACTCGCCGGGAATGACCACGGAAGTCAGGTCCCAGGTGTTGTACCCGAAGAATGCCCCCTGGGAGTTCCCGCCGGAGGGGTCGGTCGGGATCGGGTCGCCGTTCCAGGCGTAGGTCCCGTCGCTGCTTGCCAGGTGGTTGACGACAAGGGTTGCGTTATCGATATCGCCGGCGACAGAAGAAAGGTCGAAGATTGTCTGGCCGGTATACGGCATGCCGGCGTCGTCCGCGTAATACGAATCCACGTCATGCCCCTGGTTCACCCAGTAGCATACCTCGTCAGTGTCGCCATCGTTATACGCGACGACGAGGGTGATCATCTTGATCCGGCCGTCGAAACTTCCATCGGTCTTCTGGGTCACGACCCTTGCCTTCGGGGTCTTTGAGACAATGAGGGGAGTCACATTGTACCACATCAGGTAGTCGCTCGTCACCCTGTTGCAGTGGTCGTTTACCGTTACCGCCCCCGAGCCTCCCTCGCCCGGGTATGTGTAGCCGCCAGGGGTGTCGAGGGCCTCGGTGCCCACCACGATCCACGACAGGCCGTCACCGACACCGTCGAACGAGACGGTCGCAGTGCCGCGGTAGTTATTCTGCATGTGCCCGCAATAGACAGAGACATAGAGCCGGGCCCACTCGATGTCATCGACAGATGGGATGGGTGCAAACGTCTTTGTGACATCCGTCGATCCCCACGAGGGGACTTCGGCATCGACGTAGAGCCCGCCGGACACGGTGCCGGATTGGACGGTGCTGAGCGGGATCCCTCCTACGTACCCGTCTGCGGAAGTGCAGGGAACGAGGCAGAGGGTGAGAAGGAGTATGATGGTGAGGGATCTCACATATTGGGTAGATAGAGTACTCTTATCATTCATCGTGCTGCCACCTTTCGAATGAACATCTGATTATTTCATACACTACTATTAATAATTATCAGCGGATGCGATATCCATCGGGAACACTGGAAAAGCGAATTGAAGCAACCAGGAGGGTCAGGACACGGATCCTGTTCCGTGACATCTTCAGAAAATGTTGAGCTAATCATTTTTTCATCTCCTGCAGGGACAGGCATTGAGAGGGGGGTAAAGGGGACATTCACGCTCCATCGAGTGTGAATGATAATTTTACTCGTATGAATAAGTGAGATTAAATTCATGTATAACGGCCGGTCCCGGTTGGCTCCGAGTCAGGTGTATATTATCCCACCGGAGTGCCGCCTTTCGGTCTCAAAAAGGCAGAACCCATGCGGCAATTCCTATGGCGGCTCCTTCCCTTACCCCTCCCTTCCGTGAGGGACCGGGAAGAGAAGAGCGCCCTCAAAGTGCAAACGGTGTATCTACTCTGGCGGCACCGTTGAAAGCGTGCTCTCCCGGGCAGCGGGTGATCCCATGGAGGCTGGCAGGTTCCCTGGCTTACCGTCTCCACCACAGGTTGTCAATCGCAATCACCATGCTCGTCGCAGTACTGCTCCCGTACGCGTTTGAGACCCGGAGACTGACCGTATGGAGTCCTGCGAGGGTGTAGGTGTGTTGAGGGTTCTGCTCGGTCGATGTGCCGCCGTCCCCGAAGTTCCAGAGATATTCCGTCGGGTTGTCTCGCGACCGGTCGGTGAACTTCACCGTGAGGGGGGTGATACCGAAGTATCTGTCCTGCGTGAACAGGGCGAGGGGTTTTTTCCCGGTCGGTCCCGAACCAACCGTGATATACCCCGTCTTGACTTCACTGTCGGTGCCGTCCGGACCTGAAACGGTGAGGCTCACGGTGTACGTCCCGGCCCTTGTATAGAGGAAGTATGGGTTCCTGGTCCGGCGGTCGATTGTCCCGTCGTTCTGGAAGTCCCATGCCCACGAGGTGACCGTCCCGGTCGACCGGTCGGAAAATTTCACGAGGAGCGGAGGGTTCCCTGCAAGAGGGCTTGCGGAGAAATCTGCCCGGGGGCCGGGCGTGCCGACGATCTCACCGGATACGGTGAGGGTATTTCCCGCAAGAACCGGGAGTGCGGGCAGGGAGAGGAGGAGGACCGTGATGATGGCAAGTGCAGGAAATCCCATCCACGTTCTCATCGAATCTCAGCTCCCCAGGTATTGCGATATATCTGCTGTCCTGATATCACGTTTGTGATGATAATACATACCAAAACTGATAATTCTTTCGGACAGTAGCCAAGCGTATGCACCAGATTCCTTCTGGTTATGGTTGGTTGTCCGATCATGGGATGGCTCATGGTGTGGCTTTCCTTATCAGGCCAGCGATTCCCAGAAAAACCGCAAGCAATGCCGCGCCCGCATAAAATCCGGGGACTCTCATGGTCGGGAGGACACCTTCCATGGAAGGCTGGCTGTCCTGTACCTCGGCTTCCCGTCCGATCCCGGGCAGTATTTCGTCCTGTTCTGCCAGCAGCACATCGTCCTTCTTCTCGATCCGGGTCGTGAGGACGTATTCTGTACCAGGAAGACTCTTATCGACGGATACCGTGAAACGCGTCTCCTGGCCCGGGATGAGTGCCTGGTCCAAGGGGTCGGTCGCCACGCTTGTAAAAACGACACCATTCCTGTCCTTGATGGTGACCCTGTTCAGCGCCCCTTCGATCTGGTGGTTACCGGTGTTCATGAACCAGGTGGCAATCATGGCCCCTCCACTCCCTGTGGACTCTGTGAACTCAAGTGCGGTGATCTCCCCGGTCTTTGTGATATTTCCCCCCTGGAGGGTGAGGAAGACAGGGATAAGTGCCATGAGGTCGCCGTCCGGCTCTCCCGTGGCCGGTGTGACATTCCGGACGGCAATTGCCGCGAACCTGCCACCATCCCTCTCGCTATCGGGTATTCTTACGGTTGCAAGGATCCCGGCATGGTCGCCGGGGTTGAGATTGACGCGAGATGCATTGACGCTTAAAAACGGCCGTGCACTGTAGGGACTGGTGTCCTCCGGTTCCCCGAGGACAAGATAGGACCCGTCCAGGGGTGACTGCCCGAGGCCTAAAACTTCGATGGCGAATGATCCATCCGTTTCATCGGGACTCGTGGAAAGGACGATTGTCCCGGTCCACGTGCCTCCCGGCCCGATGTCCTGCTCAATCCTGCCAGGTTCGACCGACAGACCACCAGCTATTCCCACAACCGTGCAGATGACCGAAAGGAGTACCAGAATGACGCTCAGGGCTGAATGGGGGGTTCGGGACATGATCATGGTACCACACCTGGTCTTACCATGGGAATTCTTGCGGATATCATGCAGGGATGGCTCCATATTTCCGGCTCTTCATTGGTGTACTCAGGTGAAGGTGAGAGGGAGGAAATTCCCTCCTCATCTCCCGTATTTCCGCAGTGACGGCCATGGCCGGATGTTCCTAAAGCTACTGCACATTGATGTAGCTGTAACGAATCATCGTGCTCGAACTGCAGGCGTTTGTGACCCTCAGCTTCACGGAATACTTCCCCTTCTTCGTGTAGGTGAAGGATGGGTTCTGGAGCGTGCTGTCCCATGTCCCGTCGTTCTGGAAGTCCCATTCCCATGTATCGACGGGGCCGTAGCTCTTATCAGTAAACTGGACGGTCAATGGTTTTGTTCCACTCGTCGGTGATGCGGTGAACGATGCTATCACCAGTCCGCACTGTCCGACCCGGATGTAGTTACTCCTGGTCAGGGTGTTACTCCCCGCAGAGTTAGTGGCCGTCAGCCTGATGCTGTACTTGCCGACCGTGGTGAAGGTATAGGACGGGTTCTGTTCCGTTGAGAACTGGACCCAGCTGCTGGTGCCCGATTTCTGGTATTCCCACTTCCACGAGGTAGGGGAGTTGCTTGACTGGTCGGTGAACTGCACGACAAGCGGGGGTAGGCCGCTCGTCGGGGTTGCCGTGAACGCGGCTACCGGCTTGATCGGTTTGCTGACCGTGATGTAACTGCTCTTTGTCAGGGTGTTGCTCCCTGCGGCATTGGTTGCCGTCAGGCGGATGCTGTAAGTCCCGGTCGCGGTGAAGGTGTAGGACGGGTTCTGCACTGTCGAGAACTGCGTCCAGCTGCCCGAACCTTTCTTATACTCCCACTTCCAGGAGGTCGGGTTGTTTGTAGACTGATCAGTGAACTGGACAGTGAGCGGTGCGTAACCGGATGTCGGTGTGGCGATGAATGCCGCGACTGGTTTAACCGGCGCGGTTACCGTGATGTAATTCACCTTCACCTCGTCATCGGTCCCGCCCGGCCCGGTGACCGTGAGCTTCACGGTGTAGGCACCGGCCGTGGTGTAGGTGTAGCTCGGGTTCTGGGCGTTGCTGTCATCGACGCCGTTGTTGTCGAAGTCCCAGGCCCATGCCGTGATGGAGCCGGTCGACTGGTCCGTGAAGGCCACAGTGAGCGGAGCGGTGCCGGAGAGAGGCGAGCCGGTGAATTGGGCGACCGGTGCAGGAACTGCTGTGATCTCGCCGGTGAAGGTGACGGTGTTCCCTGCGAGGGCAGGGGTGGCAAGCAGGGCCAGGGCGATGAGGATGGCGAGGGGAGCGATGATGCTCCCTGCCCGGTCCTGGCTCCTCATGAGATCGACCCCATGAAGGTCACAGTGATACCATAGTCACCGACCGCATCCCCGGAGACGACCGGCTGCTTCAGGCTGGCCGTTGCCGTCTCTCCCGAGGTGGTCCCGGTCATGAAGGCCGTATAGTCGGACGTTAGTGCCTTGAACGCAGCACCATCCTTTCCCAGTTCGAACGGGTTCGCGAGCGGCGTGGTCCCGTTGACCATGAAGCCCTTGTTCGTGGTCTTCCCGTCCGATGCCGTGACATCCCAATTGTTGCTGTTCTCTACGGAGACTGTCACCGTGGTCGAGTTCGTGGCGTCCTGGCCGGCGATCATGGGGCTCAGTGAGACGCTCGTCTCACCCAGGGTGACCTCGATGGTGGCCGGAGCCGCGGCGTACTCCACCACGAGGAAGGAGTGGCTCGCGGCCATCAACGGCGTGGCTCCCGGCGTGCTCCGGATCCCGGCCTCGTTCCCGGTTGCGAGAAGGGACTCCTTCACGTCCCGGGTGTCGATAGCAACCTGCGTCCCCTCGGTGGACCCGAAGTCCCAGACATTTGTGGCAATCGTCTCATCGTTCCAGAGCAGGTTGCCCTCGGGTCCATTCCCGAAGACGACGAAGGTGGTCAGGTAGGCGTGAGTGGCATCGTCAGGGGTAATGGTCATCCCATCGAAGGGCACGTAAGCGGTCGCTTCGTCGGGGGTTGTCGCATACCCGGTCTCGTCCGCGCCCAGGATGTCGCACTCCTCGTTCAGGAAGATCTGGCGGCGCGGTTCACCGGCCTTCTCGTATATCACTGCGAGAGTAAGGCCGGTCATGGCGAGGTTGCTGTCTGCCACATCCTTGTGGATGACGACGCTGTTGCCGCTGGTGGAGAAGTAATCCGTCACGTTGTAGGCAAGGAGGCCGTAGACGTGATTCACATACCCTCCGAAGTTGCTCTTGTCGGTGTACAGGGTATCTTCAGGGAGAAGGTGGGTGTTGAATGTCGCGCTGAACCGGTCGGGGACCTCGCCCGTATTGTCCCACGTGTACGGGACGTAGAGACGGACTTCCCGGACCGTTGCTCCGGATGGCAACTCAAGGTCGCTGCTTGTCCAGGTCACTGTATAATCGTTCCAGGAACCACCACCCGTACCTCCTGACTTATACGCGCTATCACCAGATGAGTAAATAATACCGCCGTGGAGATCGAAGGTCTTCTTGGTGGTGATGTCGCTCTTGCCTTCCCAGTAGCGTTTGCCCTTGTAGCCATTGTAGGTGACGGTCTTTGCTGCGCTGGCTTTTTCGTTGTTCCCTTCGTTCGTCTCAGGGATGTCATTGTCCGGGTCAACGGTGGCGGTGTAGGTCACCGAGCCTCCTGCGGTGTCCCGGATGGTGGTGTCGAGGATGGTGACGGTCGTTGCCTCGTTCTTGCCAAGCGATGGCACGGCCACCCGTCCGCTGAACCCGTCACTGGACGTGAGGAGAACCTCGGTTGCAGGGGAGGTGCCCGGGCCGTTGTTCGTGATGGAGGCGATCCGGACGCTGTTTGTCTCCCGGGCGAAGAGGACGGCAGGGGGGGCAACGTTCACGGTGCCGGCAATGGTCAGGTCGCAGCCTGTCAGCGGGGGTGCGGTGTTCTCGTAGCCATAGGGTGTCCCTGCGTTGGAACCGACCAGGAGGTCAAAGTCACCGTCGTTGTCAAGGTCGGCCGGGCCGGGGGCTGCCTCAGTGCCGATAACCGGCACGTCCCATGCCGGTTTTGCGGTCCACGCGGGGCTTGCTGCGGTCCCGGTGTTCTCGAAGCCAAAGGAAACGCCGGAGATGTCACCAATGAGCAGATCAAGGTCTCCATCGCCGTCGATGTCGAGGAAAGCCGGTACCGAATTCGATCCCACATCAGGAGTATCCCACTCCGCTTTCCTGCTCCATACCGGAGCAGATGTCGACCCGGTGTTCTCGTAGCCAATGCAGTTGCCGGTACTCGAACCGATCAGGAGGTCGTAGTCCCCGTCGCCGTCCAGGTCGGCGAGCGCCGGTGCGGAATAGGTCCCGATATCCGGTGCGTTCCACGAGGTGTTGGTGGTCCAGCTGGGGCCCGTTGCCGAACCGGTGTTCTGATACCCGTAGGATGTTCCCGCTGTTGAACCCACTATGAGGTCGAAGTCCCCGTCACCGTCAAGGTCGGCAGCCGCCGGCTTTGCCCGCGCCCCGATATCCGGGACGTTCCATGCGGATTTTCCAGTCCAGACCGGGCTCGTGAGGGTCCCGGTGTTCTCAAAAGCATAGGAAAACCCGCTATTCTCACCGGTCAGCAGGTCGTAGTCTCCATCGTTGTCGAGGTCGACCAGGCAGGGGGCGGTAAGCGATCCCGGGTCGGGTGCATTCCACACCGCCTTCGCCCTCCACATCGAGGTGACGGTGATGTCGTGCGTCACGGTGTCCTCACCTGCGGAGTTCGTCGCGGTCAGGCTCACCGTATAGGTATCGGCCCTCACGAACTCGTGGCTGGGGTTCTGGTCCGCGCTGAATTCACCATCGCCGAAATCCCAGAACCACTCCGTTGGGGAGTTCGTGGACTCGTCCGTGAACTGGACCGTGAGAGGGGCATCCCCGGTTTCCGGTGAGAAGCTGAAGGCCGCGACCGGAGCTACCACCGTGCCTTCTGTAATGTCTACCTCGAGGGTTGCAAGGGCGATCTTGTAGAAATCAGCGCTCCGGTTGTAGGTCAGGGCGTTATTTTGCCCGGGCTGCACCGTGGAGGTCACGTCCCAGGTGTTCCCCCCAGAATATCCCCCCTGCCATTCTTCCGGCGTGCTATTGGAGATGGGATTCCCCCTCCATTTGTAGGTCCCGTCCGTGCTCGCCATGTGGTTCACTTTGAGGGTGGCGGCATTCACGGTGCCGGAAATCCCGGAGAGGCTGAAGGCGGTCGACCCGATGTAGTCCTCTTCAGAGTAATAGGAGTCCACATCGTGGCCCTGGTTCACCCAATAACGGATGTTATCCGTATCACCATCGTTGTAAGCCACGATGAGGGTGATCACTTTGATACGGCCGTCGTAGCTGGCTGAGGCATCAACGTTAACGGTGGGGGTGGAGTTGGTGATCAGGTTGGTGACATCATACCACATCAGGTAATCGCTCGTCACCCGGTTCGTGTGGTCGTTTATGATCAGGTAGGGGTCGTGTGCGCCCCCGCCCTGGGCGGTATTGTCGTTCCCGCCGTTCACCTTGTAAGTGAAGATGGTATTATACGGGCCCTCGGTCCAGGTCCTGTCCTCGGCATCGACCCAGTCCCCGTCATTGTTGCCATCCCACTTTGTGGTGACCTCGAGAACCCTCGCCTCCTGCATCTGCCCGCTGTACGCGGAGACGTAGAGCCGGGCCCACTGGATGCTGTCCACGTTCGGGATGGGTGAAAAGGTCTTGGTCAGGTTATTGACGTACGGACCCGAAATGTCATCGTCCATGTACAACCCCCCGGAGACCGTGCCGGACTGCACCGTTGTGAGCAGTTGCCCTCCGACGTAGTTGTCGGCTGCAGCCGTTCCGATGAGGCAGAGCAGGAACAGTAGGATGACGACTGCAGGACCCCATTTCAGTTTTTTCGTTATTCGTTGCATAGGTTATCCTCGTAATTTTTCATGACAATGCAGGTGATCTTCCTTGGTGGACAGCATCCTACCATTTCTGGCGATGGCTTGTTTGCCTTGCCGCCCCAGCGAGAAAAAGAAGGGAGGATGGTGATTCCGGTGTCGATGTGCTTTCTTCATCATCCTCTCATCCTGTTCCTCCCTTCCGGACCCGGAGCACCCCGAAGAAGGCCACGGCCAGTCCCATCAGCGTCAGCAGGGTCCCGAACCCGGGAAGTAAGCCCTTGCTCGGAGCGACTGTGGTTGCCTGGGTTGTTGGCGGGCTTCCTGCCTGCAGGGTCGCCTTTTTCTCGGCAAGGACCTTGCCGTCCTGCTTCTCCACCCGTGCCGTTACCTGGTAGGATCCCTGCGGGAGACCATTGGCGACGGACGCCGTGAACGTGACCGACTGCCCCGGCACGATGGCCCGGACAAACGGTTCCGATTTCACCGAGGCGACCAATGTTCCCTGCGTGTCGGTGATGGTCACGTTGTGCACCGCGCCGTAGTAGTGGTAGTTTCCGGAGTTCTGGAAAGTCGTCTTCACCTCAAAGGGTTTTCCGACCTCGGTAACCGGTGGCTCCACCGCGGAGATTTGACCGGTTTCCGTGATGGTCCCGCTCTTGACGGTGAGCAGCACCGGAATTGCCACCGCGGTGGCAAACGATGCCGGTGCACCGGAGGCAGAAGCCGCCGGGTGGACCAGGATGATAGCGTACCGGCCGCCGTCGCGTGTTCCGGAAGGAATGTTTATCGTTGCCGTCACCGCCGCCCTTTCTCCGGGCTGCAGGGTCACGGTCGGTTTATCGATGGTGATGAACGGTCGTGCTGAGTAGGGACTCGTGTCCGCAGCCGCGTCAAGCGCGGTATAACTTCCGTCCGTGGGAGCCTGGCCAAACCCCATTACATCGATGGCAAATGTCCCTCCCGATTCCTCTGCCGTAATTGAGATCCCGAGGGGGGACGTGTAGGTCTTTCCGGGCTCGACATCGAGGGCAATGCGGGCCCCTTCGACCTTGAGCGCAATGGCTGGCGATACGAGCAAGGCTCCAGCGATAAGGAGCGCGAGCGCGACGAGGCAGATGTAGGTAGGGGTGTTCCGGTTCATAGGGGAATCATTGCTCCGGTCCATAGCATCCTGTAGCAGTTTTCCCGGGGAATACCCGGAAAAAGTGTTGGGGGGAAGATCACCTCAGCAGTCCCTTCAGGCCATGGAGCCGGTGAAGGTCAGCGTGATAGTGTAGCTGCCCGGTGCATCGGCCGCGGCAATCGCCTGCTTGACATCTGCGGTATCGCTCCCGTCAACTCCCGCCGCGCCGGTCAGGAAGTCGGAGAAGTCCGAGGTCATTGCCTGGAAGTTCGTGCCGTCGTTCGAGAGCTGGAACGGATTCGCAAGGTTCACCGTGCCGGTCGTCATGTACCCAAAGTTGGAAGCGGATGCCTCTACGGACCATGCGGTGCCGCCAGTGACGTCCACGCTCACCGTGCTGCTGCCGGTCTCGTCAACGCCGGCCTGCATGGTGCCGAAGTCGATGGATGCCGGGGTCACGGTGATGACCATGGTGGACGCACCGACCTCGATGATGTTCAGTTTGGTCTCGGTGTCGGAGTAATCGGGGCCGGTTGCGGTGACACGGACGGACCAGGTACCATCATTGAATGAAGCAGCGGTAACATCCTCTGTGGTCGCGAACTGTGTCCAGGTCGTGCCTCCGTCATCGCTGCGCTCCCACTTCCAGGAAGTCACGGCCCCGCCGGTGTTCGTTGCGTCGAAGTCAACGAGGAGCGGTTCAACGCCGCTGGCCGGGGAGTAGGTGAAGTCAACGTTCGGTGCCGGGGTCTTGACGGTGACCATGTCGGTCTTGGTCATCGTGTCCGAGCTGCTGATACCGGTGATGGTCAGCTTTACCGAGTAGACGCCGGGCGTGCTGTACGTGTAGGTCGGGCTCTGGTCCGTGCTGTCCGTGTCGCCGTCGTTGTCGAAGTCCCATGCATAGCCGATCACATTGCCGGTGGTCGTGGCTGCGAAGGTAACATCGAGCGGTGCGTCTCCGGATGCCGGTGTTGCCGTGAAGTCGGTGATGTCAACGGCGCCCTCGCTCTTCTCGATGACGAGGATCACGTTTTGGGCCTGCATATTGTCACCATCAGCGGTAACAGCAGCGCTCTGGAGTTTCGCTTCGTTGTTTCCGCTGGCAACGTTGGTAAGGGTGAACTCTTTGATAGATACCGTATTGGCGGTGCTCTTAGTGCTATCGATGTAGAAGTCATCGTAGACAACATTGTTGAAATAGAACTTGCTGTCCCCGTCCTCGTTCACAGCGGCGACGAAGGCGATGGCCTTTGCGCTTCCCATGCCAGTTATGTCAACACCAGTGAAGGTCGCGTAAGCAGTTGCTTCCGCATCATTGGTATTGTACGACGCTTTGGAATAGAGCAGATCGGTTTCATCATTGATGAAGATCGTCTTCTCGGTCTGGGTTGCAGCGTCCTGGAAGACGACGACCATGTACGTGGGGTAGAGGGCGACGTTCAGGTTGGATCCGGAAGTGAGGCTCCAGGTGTTAGTTCCATCAGCATCGAATGCGCCGGTGACATCATACATATAGAGTTTTGACGGGAAGTTGTAGCCACCGTATCCCTTCCTATCGGTGTAGGTCGTTGTCGGGGTCAATGGAGAACCGCTATTGAAAATCGCCGTCCAGAGGGCGGCTGCGTCTTCACCAGAGGTCTGGTCCCAGTTGGTGGGCTGGTAGAGCCGGGCCGAGAGGATCGTGGCACCGGAAGGGATGTTCAGGTTCGCCCCTGTAGGAGCGGCAGTGAAGCTGGCGGAGTAACTACTCGTGGTATTCACGGCAGGAGCTCCCTTATACGCTGCGTTCCCGGTCGAGTACACGATACCGACACGGCCGTTGTAAGTGTCAACAGTCGTGAAATCGTTGCCCGCGGTGAAGCGCTTGCCCTTGTACCCGTTGTAGTACACGGTCTTTACCTGCGAGAGCACGTTGTTGGCCTCGTTCGATTCTGCAATCTCAGAGCTCGAATCGGCAGTCACCACAACAGTCACGTCGCCGATGGTCGTGGGGGCGTACCCAGTAAAGTCCACCGTGGTGGTCGCACCCGCGGCAAGGCCACCCGTTACCCGGACAGTCTGGGTGAAGGCGCCGATGACCATCGTTACGTCAAAGGCACCTGCAGCGAGGCCGCCGGTGTTCGCAACCGTGGCGCGGAGCGTGTTCGGCTCGTTCGCGCTAATCACATCATGGCCGCTTGATGAGCCGGGGTTGATTGCAAGAGCAGTCACGGTAAGATCTTCATCCACAACGCTGCCGGACACACTCAGGTCCGCAGCCGATACCGCTCCCGGGATCACCAGGAGCATCATCAGGGCAAGAATGCCCAGAATAATCAGAGTCTTCATAGACAGTACTCCATCCGCGGGTGGCATTCCGCGGGTATGAGTGCGCATGAGTTGTAAAAACTGATAAATGTTATGATCTATCGCTGATTATTAACAGATAGTGTTACTTTGTTTTTTCTTTGTAATACATTATGCTATTTTATTGTATTTAAGATTAAAGGTAAATCGTGCAATTCGGCTGTCAAATCAAAATAATAGCTTAAAACAAGGAATTTTTTAAAAAATTATCTGTGTAAATATAATTTTTACTAAATATTAATTGTATTTGTATTATTCATATAGTTTTCATATCATATTTTACAAATTCTTAAATTTTTTTTACAAAATTTTCGACTTTTTGAAGTTCTTTTCCATGTCTCTAAGAAGATTATCCTCACAGGTTTGAAGGGGGATGACATTAAGTCACAATGTTAATACTCTTCCTCCCCTACTACTACTCATGCACGCCTCCCGCCCCGAAGCATTCACCTGCATTCTTCTCAGCCTCCTTCTCATCGCGATACCCTGCACCGCGCTCTACGACTTCGAGGGACTCGCCTTCCGCCCCGCAGCACAGGGGGAGGTGGTTGGCGAGGTGGTCACTGGCGGGACGTTCGGCCTGGCAAACCCCCCGATGGAATGCACGATCACCCTTGACCGGGCCCCAAAGTGGGCGAGGATATACTGCGGGGTCTGGGGCGGGACCGAGAAGTATTCGGGATGGGCACAGTTCACGGTGAACGGGAAGCCGACTGACCGGATCACCCTCTACGGCCAGGACGACAGAAATGAAGGCGTCTACTGCAGCGGCCATGGCGTGTACTGGATCGCCCAGGATGCCACCGGCCTGCTTGGACCAGGCGAGAACACCATCAGTATCGCGACCAGCAAGGGGGAGGCCGGGAGCAAGATCGACGGCCGGGTCTACGCGGTGATGGTGGTCGCGGCGGTGGAGAAGGACGGCGGGGATGCGACCCGGTACATCGTGCTGGAGGGAAACGAGAACCTCCACGGCGAGGGGTGGGCGGGGACGAACCCCACGCGGAGGGACCGGGTCGAAGTTCCAATCGGTGGGATGCCTTCTGACGGGGTGAAGAAGGCGGAACTCTCGGTCCTCCTGGTCGCGACAAACCGGGGCCAGCCTGACTACGTCCTCTTCAACGGCGCTGACCTCGGGGTCGCCCCGGCAAAGGGCACCTACCTTCCGGGGGCAAAGGACATCGGGAACGAGCAGTCGCACGACGCGACCGGGGGAGCGGGGGTCGAGACCCGGTACGTGGACATGGAGTCCTTCGATGTCACCGGGCTCGTCCGCGGCGAGAACCTCCTCGTCTTCGAGCGGGACCGCGACCTTGACGGCGATGGGAACATCACCACCACCGGGGCGACTCCTGAGGGCGAGGACTATATCCACCCGTGCCTCGCAATCCTGGCGGTGACCCGGTCGGGACCGGCCTCTTCCGCGTCGCTTGCCGTCGACTCGCTCGAGGTCAAAAACGCGTACGCGGGCGAGCCGGCAGAAGTCACCGCGGTCGTACGGAGCACGGGGGCGGCACCGGGAGGCCCGGTCTTGGTCACTCTCGTGGTGGACGGGGTTTCGGCCGGAAGCCGGGACGTCACGCTTCCTGCCAGCGGGTGGGTGGAGGTGACCATCCCCTGGACCGCGTCGGAAGGGACCCATGCCATCGCGGTGGAAGCGGCGGCGCCAGGGGCATCACCGGGCCGGGCCGAAAAGACCGTGAAGGTCGGGACCCCCGTCGATCTCGCCGTCTCGGTCGGCCAGCCTTCCCGGCAGGACAACGCGGCATCCCCCCAGGCGACCACCCCGTTCCCGCTGGCTGCGCTCGCGGGGGCGCCGGTGCTTGGGTGGTGGCTCTCCACGGGGCGGTCGCGGAACATCGCCATCTTCCTGGCAGCAGGAATGATCCTTTTAGCCTTCGCGGTCCCCGTGGCCCAGGCGGCAGGGAGCGCCCAGGTCACCGCCTACACGCTCCCCGTCGAGGTCAGGAACCTGGGCGGGAGCGACGCCCCTGCATTCGAGGTGACGGTCTCGCTTGACGGGGAGCGGGTCACCAGGCTCTCGGTGGCTGGCCTCCCCGCAGGGGGTGTCGTCCGCGAGCAGGTCACCCTCCACGCCATCCCGGGACCGCACACCATCTCGGTGGTTGCCGACGAGAAGGGTGAGGTCCCGGAGCGGGAGAAAGGGAACAACCGGGCAGACGCGAGGTATGACTTCCCGTAGCGTGCATCCCTGGCTTGCGATCGCGGCCATCCTCATCGTCTTCGCCGCCCCGGCCGCGGCGAGTTACGCGGGCGACCGCCCCCTCCAGCTGGTCTTTTCAGACTCCATAACTGGATCATTCCAGTTCACGCTAGGCGACGGCGGCTACAGCGGGACTCTCAACCCCGGCCCCGGGTATGTAACCTCGTTCGCAAGGGAACTGCCGAAGGGGGCAACAGTCCGGTTCGAACGCCTCTACGTCTACTGGACATGGAGCAGGATCGACCAGGCCGCGTCCTACCCGACAATGGAGGCAAGGCTCGGCGGCCCCGGTGGCCCCGTCCTTGAGCGTGCCGCCAGGTACTCCGACAGCAAGGGGTTTGCAAGCAAGAACGACTACTTCTCCGGGATGGACAGCTATCTCCTCCCCGGTCAGTCCGGCGACCGTGTCACCGTGCTGATCAACAACACCGCAGGCGACGGGAGCACGTTCATCGTCCAGGGGACCTCGCTTCTCACCGTGTACGAAGACCCGGCTGCCCCGGAATCGGCCATCTGGATCGCCGAAGGGGGCGACCTTCTCTACCGGAGTTACGGCATCCCGCCCGAGCTTGCCACCACCCGCGTGGAGTTCCCGGGCAGGATCGACCTGCCCCATGTGAAGTCGGCACGCCTCCTCCTCGTCGCACCATCCGCAGGCTTTGCAAGGGACGAGATCCCGGAGATGAACCAGCTCCTCCTGAACACGCCCGGGAGCGGCAGTCTCCCGCCCCTGGTCGAGCCGGTCCTGCGGGTCCTCTTCCCCCATTACCAGGGAAAGACCTGGACCGATGTCTTCACCGCGGACGAGACCCGCCAGATCGGGATCGCCTCCCGCGAGGTCCGGCCGTTCCTCCGCTACTCCGACAACTTCATCGAGGTCAGGGACAACGGCGACTACTTCCAGCTCTGCAACGCGGTACTCAGGGTCGAGTACCAGGAGGAGGCATGAGCAGCCCGATCCTCGAGGCCCGGGGACTCTCCCGCCACTATCCAGGAGGTGTCAGGGCGCTCGAAGGAGTCGACCTCCGGCTCGGGAGAGGGGAGTTCGTGGCAGTCATCGGGAGGAGCGGGAGCGGAAAGAGCACCCTCCTCAACATCGTCGGGGGCCTTGACGCTCCGAGCGAGGGATCGGTCGCAGTCAACGGCACCCTGCTCGACTTCTCCAACCGGAGAGCCCTTGTCTCGTTCAGGAGAGAGATGGTCGGGTTCGTCTTCCAGCAGTTCAACCTCATCCCTTCGCTCACCGCCAGGGAGAATGTCGAGTACCCCCTCCTCTTCAACTACCGCCCGCCGGCAGAGCGGCAGGAGAAGGCGAATGCGCTCCTCGCGATGGTGGGGCTCGGGGACCGGGCGTCCCACTACCCGGGCCAGCTCTCCGGCGGCGAGCAGCAGCGTGTGGCAATCGCCCGGGCGCTCGTGGCCGACTCCCCCCTCATCCTCGCGGACGAGCCGACCGGAAACCTCGACTCTGCCACGAGCGAGGGGATCTTCTCGCTTCTGCAGCGCCTCAACCGCGAGCGCGGGGTGACGCTCCTTGTCGTCACGCACGAGCGGGAGCTCGCATCCTACGCCGACCGCACCATCGAGATGCGCGACGGGAGGGTGGTCGCATGAACTCCCGGCTCATCGAGTTCTTCCAGCTCGCCGTCCGCCAGCTCTCCCGGAGGAGGTTTCGCGTCATCCTCACCGTTGCCGGCATCGCGATCGGGGTTGCAGCCCTCGTGGGGACTGTCGCGCTTGGCGAGGGCATCCGCACCCAGGCGGTGGAGGCTATCCGCACCCAGTCGGACCTCACCCTGATCGAGGCGCTGCCGGGAGTCGAGGGAAACGTCCTCCAGCTCGTCACTCCCACGAGGGCGACTGCCGCAGGCAGCCTGCCCGGGGTGGCGTCATCAGCGCCGGTGGTGAGGGGGACGTTTGCCACGAAAGGCCAGACGTATGTCCAGGTGGTGGGGGTCCCGGCCGACGGGCTCGATGGCGTGCTGCGCCCTACGTATCTCCGGGGGTCCGGCTTCTCGCCAGGGTCTGACCAGGTGGTGCTCGGGGCCGCCCTTGGCGAGAAGCTCCAGCGGTACGAGGGTGTCCGCATCGGTGACCCCCTCGTCCTCGTCAGGCGCTCCTACGATGCGCAGGGAAGGCCCATCGACGAGGAGACCACGGTCCTCCCCGTCGGGGTCATGGAGGAGCGGGGAGACGCGTACGACCAGGTGCTCCTGATGGACCTCGATCTCGCGGTCCGGCTCGGCGAGGGTGACGGCGGGTACAGCGGCATCCTCATCAGGGCAGAGGGGCCGGACCGGGTCTTCTCCGTCGCCGAAGGGGTCCGGGGTATCGGGCTCTCCCCGCGGGGCTCTTTCGAGCAGATCGAGGCCGTGAACCGCATGATGGACATGGTGGTCATATTCCTGGGCATCTTCGCAGGCCTCTCGCTCCTTGTCGGGGGCCTCATGATCGCGAGCACCATGATCACGTCGGTGTACGAGCGGACCCGGGAGATCGGGATCGCCATGGCGGTCGGGGCCTCGGAAGGGGACGTGATGGAGATGATCCTCGCAGAGTGCGCGGTGCTGGGAGTCATCGGCGGCGCATGCGGCGACCTGCTCGGGGTGTGCTTCGCCATGGTCTTAAACATCCTTGGCGGACCGTTCCTCGCATCACGATTCGGGGACGCATTTTTGGGCCTCCTCGACACCGAGATCGCGCTCGTGACCTGGCCGCTGCTCGCCGCAGGCCTCCTGCTCGCCGTGGGACTCTCGCTCCTGGCCGGGCTCTACCCTGCCTGGAAGGCATCGCATCTCAACCCCGTGGAGGCGATCAGGTCGGGGAGGTAGCACTATGGACCGCACAATTCTCTTCATCACGCTTGCCCTTCTCCTGGCAGCATCGTGCATCGTGCCGGCGGCAGCCGACCCCTACCTCGGGGGGATCCCCCTCGAGACTGTCAGGGATGGCCAGGTGTCGGGAGGGCTCTTTGTGGATGCGTCGTTCCCGATGTCGACTGACGGGAGCGCATCGTTCTCCCTTCCCTCCCATACGGCGATCCAGTGGGCCCGCCTCTACGTCGTCGTGTATTGCGGGCACATGCAGAACAACTACCAGGCACAGGCAGAAATAACCTTCAACGGGGGGCGTGGAGCCTCCACGCTTGCAACCGAGCTCCTGAACGTCCCGTACACGTTCCCGGGCGAAGGAGGCACCGGGCCGGTGCGGCTGAACGACCATACCACGCGCGTCACGAGCGACTACCTCATGTGGTACGACGTGAAAAGCCTCATCGGGGACCGGAACGTCCAGGCCAGGGCAAAGACCACGCGTCCCGCGGGATATACCGGCACCTTCGACGGCCGGGTCAAGGCGATTGTCCTGGTCGTGGCATATGAAGACGGCGACCAGGACCGGGTGTTCTACTGGGTCAACCAGGGCCACGACGAGGACAGCGAGCGGACCGAGGAGATGCTCGGCGAGAGCTACGTGGGGGAGACCTCGTTTTCGACCTCGTCCCTTGATGACGAGTGGGAGCAGGCCGATCTTACCGTCGTCCACCTTGCAAGCGAGAACGCCGAGTACGAGTTCAACCGCGACAGCCTGGCAGCCGGAAAGCCGCAGGGCGCATATGCAGGCATCGACAGGCACGACGTGACCGACAGTATCCGCAGGGGGAGGGACTCGGACCTCACGTACGACAATTCGGGCCGGTTCTACAAGATCATGCTGGCCACCCTTGCCGTCAGGTACCCCGGGAGCGACGCCGGGAGCCTGAAGGTCACTTCGGCACCCGCAGGAGCGACAATCTTCATTGACGGCGAGGAGCAGGATGCGGCGACAAACACCACGATCCCCGAAGTCCCGCAGGGTTACCACATCGTCACGGTGGAAAAGGAGGGGTACAGGGACCCGGGCCCGCAGCAGGTCACCGTGCAGACCGGGGTAACGACGACCGTCCACTTCACCCTCCAGCAGGGGAAGGGGACCCTCTCGGTCGTATCCGACCCGCCCGGAGCCGAGGTCCTGGTCGACGGGGTGAAGCACACTGCAGTCACCCCCTGCGCAATCCCGGACGTTCCCGCCGGGTACCGGGAGGTGACGATCAGGCTCACGGGGTACCAGGACTGGAAGGAGACGGTGGAGGTCGTCGACGGGGATACGCTGTCGATCGAAGAGGAACTGCTGCCTGTGGGGCGTGCAGGCTCATCGTCAGGTGATGGTTCCACGCAGAGTGGGACAGGGTTGTCAGGATACCGCGGTTCGGCCCTCGCACTGTACCGGCAGGGGACGCTGAACGGGACGCTCTTCTCGACGGTTGCAAGTGATTACACGGGGATGATCCCATCCGGACAGAAGCATGAGTACACCCTCCCGGATCCATTACCTGCAGAGGGTGAGATTGCACTCTCGCGGCTCTACCTGTATACCACCTGGAGCCATGACACCACCAGGAGGGAAGGGGTGCCCGCGTCGCCGGCGGTCTCGTGGAACGGGAAACTCCTGAAGGCGGACGCCACCTACACCGACAGGAAGGGCGACGGGGTCTACGATTACCCTGTCCAGACCTTTGCCTACGATCTGAAGGAAGTGATTGCCCCCGGCGACCAGGGGAAGGTTACCGTCGTGAACAGCGGAGGGAGTGGCCGTGAATTTGCCGCGTACGGGGTCATGCTCATCGCCCTCGTAAAAGACCCCGCCGCGCCCGGGATTGCATACTGGATCTGCGAGGGGTCAGACATCGTCTTTGCAGACCCCCGCTTTGGCACGACTGCCGAGGATGCCCGCACCACGGCAGAATTCACCGGGGACGTGGAGAAGGGCGGAATAGTCGGGGCGACACTCTACCTTGTCAGCACTGCGGCGTCCGGGGAGGGAGGTGATCAGCACCAGGTGTTCTTCAACGACGGCGAGTGGTACAACCAGCTCACGGGCGGGTCGTCCGGCGTCAGCGTCGCAACGCTCGATGTCCTCCCCTGGCTCGAGCGGTCCAAAAACCGGCTTGAGGTCGTAAGCCTCCCGGTATCGGGGGCAGGCGACTACATGGAGAACCGGAACGCAGTGCTGGTGCTGACCGGGGGAACACCAACAGTGGCCGGAGATCCCGCTGCTTTGCTCCCTGCTGCCACCTCTGCACCGCACAGCACCCAGACTGCGATAATCGTCCCGGGAAAAACAGTGCAGGAAACATCGCCTGAACCGGGAAAGGCCCTCCCCCCCTCTTCCGGGCAGTTCGTCCCCCCGCCAAAGGAGGCCGGGTTCCCCGGCAGTATCGTGGAATGGCTGTTTGCAAGGATATTTGAGATCTTTGGAATCCACAGGACTCCTCCCCAGGAGGTAATGCCGACGGGAGCACCTGTAACGGGGGAGGTTCGGGAAGGAGAAGGGGGGGTTCACGAGGCGGATGCGGGGAATCCCGCGTTCTATGAGCCCGGTCCGGCCATCGAGAGGGGAGAGGGCAGTTCAGAGAATCCTCCCTGGATGGAGGAGGAGAACACTGAAGTGACCCTCCTCACTGCAGAGGAAGAGACGACACCGGTCTCCCCACAGGGCTCACAGGAGAAGCCAGTCACCGGTGGGATCTTCATCGATTCCTACCCGCGGGGGGCCGACATCTTCATCGACGGGAGGAAAGTGCCTGCAAAGACGCCGTTTGTGGCCAACTGGCTGAAAGGGGGGATGCACAGCATAAAGCTCGAGATGGAGTCATTCACCTTCACTCCTGACACGAGGCAGGTCTGGGTCACGCCCGGCGAGATCGCGACCGCCGAGTTCTCGAGCGGTGCCACCATGGTACGGCGCGTTGCCATCAACTCGACCGGGTGGTCCGGCGCCCAGTTCACCGTCAATGGCAAAGGCCCCGTACTTCGCATCCCAGCAGAGGTGAGTGTCGAGGGGATATCGCCCTTCGTGACAGTCTTCTCGGACGGTGCCTGGCATTCGAAGACCATCATCGCACGGGTCGTGGACGGCTCGGAGGTCTTTTTGGAGGATACTGCAGAGGGGCTTGCGGGGATCGAGGTGAGCTCGACACCCCCCGGGGCCCAGGTTCTCGTCGATGGCTTCAACACCGGGAAAGTGACCCCTGCACTCGTCGGAAACCTCTCCCCCGGGCAGCACCGCGTCGACCTCTTCCTGCCTGGTTATTACCCCTCCTCGCAGGTGGTAACCCTTGTCGACTACCGGAATGAGCCAGTCGACATGCGCATCACGATTCCCCTGAGTGTGTATCATTCGGGATCACTCACCATAGAGAGCGATCCCCCCGGTGCAAAGATCTCCTTCTTCAACAAGGACACCGGGAGAAAAACCCCGGCAACATTTCACTCCCTCGCGATTGGGACAGTCAGCGGAAGGGTCCGCTGGGATGATTCCGAGCGGGACTTCGAGGTGGTCATATTACCAGGTGAGAACCTTACTGTCAATCTCTCGCCGCCTGAAAAGAAGTGATACGCTTCTCTTTGGGATCATCCTTCCCTCCTTCTGAAATTGACTGAAAGGAGGAGGGAATTCACGCCTTACGCCGCCTTCCGGGGGACCGGTGGCCCGGCTCCCCGTTGAGGGGACGGTGATGGCGGCGTGTGGATACACTCTCGCAGTGAGGCGGCGGTATTTCAGAATTCTTCCAGGATCCCATATCCCCAGGACCGCAATATTGCCGCTCCGCGAAAGTCTCCGGTCCCGGGGCAGAAGATCCCTTTCGATTCAAGGAACCGGCCTGCCATGACCGGAGAGATGAGCGAGAGAGTGTCCCTCTCGCCGGGTGCAAGAGACCAGCGATGGATGTAGTAGAGTGATGGCTGGCCCCTGCGTTGGTGCTCATAGAGATCTTTACCCCGCAGATACGCGATGCGGTCCGGGTCCCTTGGAGCCCGGAACAGGCAGGTGTCCCGATCGGTATCGAGTGTGGAATTACTCTGTTCGTGCACGGTCATCTCCATGACATTCTCTCCTGTGTATGCGTTTTCCATGAGGCGATGTGGGCAGGAATTCGACGAGACAGGAAGTCTTGGTGATCCCTGCGGCAAAGAATCACATGGCTGATTCTGCCAGTGAAGTAGTATGCAGATTAACGTAATAAATTTTTGCACATTTGTAGCAATATGTGCGATTTTTATCCTCGCATAAGAAACCGGTATCGCTGCAAGTGAAGGGCCCTGAAGAATTCTGGCCTTTCCAGTCTGCCCCCCGAATCACTGTACTGATTACAGTGTCACTTTCCGGAACTGCCGGACGCTGATCCCAACCACAATCACGGCAAGGAGGAGCAGCGCACCAATCCTCCCCCATGCAAGGGCACCTTCCTGGAGTGCACGTATCGCGTCGATTGCATAGCTCACCGGGTTCCAGTACGCGAGGGGCGCAAGCCACGTGGGCATGACGGAATACGGCATCAGGGCGCTGCTCGTGAAGAAGAGCGGCATGCTCACCATGGCATTGAAGGCGGCATACGCGTCGTGGTCGGAGAGGTAGAGGGCGACTGTCGTGGAGAATGATGACAGGAGCACGCCGAACACTGCAAGGACGCCATAGGTGATGACGAGGCTCCAGGGCGAGAGGAACGTCGCCCCGAGGACGAACGCCAGGAGGAGGATCACGGTTGCCTGGATGAGCCCCCTGGTCGTGATGAACAGGATCTTCCCGTAAAGGATGCTCTCGCGCGATGAGGGGAGCGCGAGGAACTTGTTCAGGAACCCGAGGATCTTGTCGAAGATAAGGAGGGAGCCCCCCTGGAGCGAGGCCCCGAGCATCGTCAGGACCAGGATCCCGGGCGTGATGAAGTCGATGTAGTGGTCGGTGAACGTGGTGGGGAGCGCAAGGCCGACAAAGATGAGCCAGGCGGCGGGCACGACAAGGGCGGAGATGACCGAGACGCGCCCCCTCACCCACCGGAGCATGTCCCGCTCGAAGTAAGAGAGGATGTCCTTCATCATCTCCTCCGGAGCATCGTCCTGAACCTGTGGTCGTCGAACCCCGTCACATCGTCCCTTGACCCGACAAGCGCGAGGAAGACGTCGTCGAGGGTCGGTTCCCGGACAGAGAGGGAGTGGATGACAGCCCCGTGCTCCTCGAGCCAGCGGAAGAGCACCGGGACCTTCTCGGACGCATGGTCTGATGAGAAGAGATACTCCCCGTTCTCCTTTTCGCCGAGGCGCTCGATCCCTGCGGGGAGGTCCCCCGACCACCCCCCGCTCACCCTCGCACTGATGAGGTCTTTTCCAAGCCTTCCCTTCAGGCGGGCGGGGGTGTCGACTGCGGCCACTCTTCCGTGGTCGAGGATCGCGACGCGGTCACAGAAGTGGTCGGCCTCGTCCATGTAGTGGGTGGTGACAAAGATGGTCATCCCCCGGGACTTGAGGGTACGGATGTGCTCCCAGATCTTCTTTCTTGCCGCGACGTCGAGCCCGATCGTGGGCTCGTCAAGGAAGAGGACCTTCGGCTCGTGGACGAGAGCCTGGGCAAGTTCGAGCCTCCGGCGCATCCCCCCCGAGTAGGTCCGGACCAGGTCGTCGGCCCGTTCCGAGAGGTCCATCATTTCGAGCACGCGGTCGATGGTCTCGTCACGACGCGGTATCCCGTAGAGTTTTGCAAAGAGCGCCACGTTCTCCCTCCCGGTCAGCTTGATGTCGACAGCCATGTCCTGGGGCACGTAGCTGATGAGCCTTCGCACCTCTCCTGCATCACGCTCGACGTCGTGTCCGCAGATCCGTGCAGACCCCTCGGTCGGCCGGAGCAGCGTGGTGAGCATCAGCACTGTCGTCGTCTTCCCGGAGCCGTTTGGGCCGAGGAGGGCGAAGATCTCGTTTCCGATGGAGAGGTCAAGGTGGTCCACTGCGCAGAGTGATCCGTAGTATTTTGTCAGGGCAACGGTCTCGATCGGGGTCATCTCATCTCTCGGATTCCGGGGGGAGTATCAGATTACTCTCTTATGCCAATGCTGATAGCACTTCCGACCCACCCGCTGGCGGTCCATTCAGGGGTTGGGAAGAGGGGTGCGCAGTGAATGAGTGAGGTTTTGTTTCTTACTCAGTGCTATCTTTTTTCATTTTTTATGACAAACTGCTATTTCCCCATTCTGGTACAGACGAATTATAACCATTATTATTTATTGTACCACAGCCAAAGAACTATCCATATGAAGAGAGGGCACCTCATCACCGGGATCGTCTCTTTTTTTCTCTGCGCCATGCTGGTCCAGGGGGCAGCAGCCGGCATCGTCGAGCGGTCCATCGAGCCTGCAGAACCGACCACTTCCCGTGTCGTGCTGACTCTGCCCGCAGAGACGGTTGCAGGGATAGTCGAGGTCCTCCCCCCGGGAACCGAGGTAAGCGAGGTCTCACTGCCCCCTGACCAGTACAGGGTCGAGGGGACGACGCTCTTTCTTGCGGTAATTGGCGAACGTGAGGTCTCTTACCTCATGCATGGACCCCCGGACTCTGCGGGGGCGATCAGGGGGACGTGGACGGATTACCTCTCCGGGGAGGAAGGGACAGTGGGGGTGCACGGTGACGGCATGCAGGGCGCCGAAGTACCTCCGGCAGTCCCGCTCACGGCCGTGACCCCGAAAGCCGGACCCCCTCTTCCCCTCCTCCTCGCCATGGCCGGGGTTGCATTCGTGGGTGCGGCGCGGTGCAGGTTACGCGGGAGGGAAGGGCAATGAACAGGTTCGCGGTGGCAGTCATCGCGGTCATCGCGGTCCTCTGCCCCCTGGTGCTTGCCGATGCCGCACTCCCCGGCGACCTGGATGGCAACGGCGTCATCGCAAGGGAAGAGCTCGCCTCCTCTGTCCTTGGGCACCTCTCAGGGGGCACTGCACTTCCGGCTGCCTCAATCTCTGACCTTCGGGATGCCGCATGGATCTACGTCCACTGGGGCGGGACTCCCCGGACGATCACCGACTCTTCGGGAAAGAGCCTCACCCTCACGCGCCCGCTCCGCCGCATCATCGTGATGAACAGCGAGACCCTTGAGACGATGCGGTCGCTTGGGGTCGGAAAAGAGAGGATCGTGGCCGTGGACAAGTACATCGCGCAGAAGCCGGAATTCTTCCCTGAGTACGCGGGGTACCCCTCGGTAGGGTCGATATGGGCCCCTGATTACGAGAAGATGCTCTCGCTTCGCCCCGATGCACTCTTCCTGTACGCATCGGTGAGCAGGGCAGAGTGCGACGAGATCGAGCGGCGGGTCACGGCATCAAGGCCCGATCTCCCGGTCTTCCGGATCGACTGCTACCGGCCTGAGACGTATCTCGAGGATGCGGCCCGAGTCGCGGAGGTATTTGGAAAGGAGGAGGAAGGCGCCCGCCTCGCCTCGTTCTATACCGCAGCGCTTGCGAGGGTTGGATCGGTCGCCGCATCCGCCGCACCCCCCGAGGTCTACTTCGAGACCTGGAACGATTACAAGACGGTAGCCAGGGGTTCAGGCTATCATGACAAGGTCACGATGGCCGGGGGTGCCAACATCTTCCGCGACAACCCTGCCGAGTACCCCGAGATCGATCCAGAATCGATCATCGCCAGGAAGCCCGACGTCGTGATCAAGCTTGCGGGTTCAGGGAAGTACATCTTTGGCGGATACTCAGGGGAGAACAGCACCCGCTTTGCCGAGGTCAGGGACACGCTCGCAGGACGGGCCGGGTGGGGTAGCATCCCTGCCGTCCGGGACGGGAGGGTGTACGTGCTCCATAACGCGATCGTCGGGGGCCCGCAGTACCTGATCGGCGTGACCTACATGGCCAGGTGGTTCCATCCCGACAGGGCGGGCGAACTGGACCCGGAATCGCTGCACCGGACATACCTCCAGGAGTTCCAGGGCCTTGACCCCGGCCTTGCGGACCCGACCCGGTTCGTGTACCCGGCAAGATAAGGAGCGGTAGCGGAATGGAGGACGAGAGAGAGAAGATCGCCGGCCGGTACCTGCAGATGCAGGCAAAGAGGCTCCTCTTTGTGGCGGTCCTCGCGGTGGGAATCATCCTGCTTGCGGTCGGCTCGACCATCATCGGGTCCGCGGGGCTCACGGTTGAGGAGGTGTGTGTCGCAGTGCTTGCAGGGATTCTTCCGGGCTCGTTCTCTGCAGACCCTCTCGCGTTCACCATCGTCTGGGACCTCCGGCTCCACCGGGTCCTCTTCGCCGTGGTGGCGGGGTTTGGGCTTGCGATCGCAGGCGCCGTGATGCAGGGGGTGCTCCGGAACCCCCTCGCGAGCCCGTTTACCCTCGGCATCGCCTCCGCGGCGACGTTCGGGGCGGCGATCGCCATCATCTTTGTCCCCACCGCGCTCTCGGGCGAGATCGCGCTCGTGGTCTCTGCATTCACGATGAGCGCCCTTGCCGCAATCGCAATCTACGGCCTCTCGCGGTACCGCGGGGTCTCTGCCGAGAGCATGGTGCTCGCGGGGATCATCCTCATGTACCTCTTCGGGGCAATGACCTCGTTTCTCCAGTACACCGGCACCACGGAGCAGCTCCAGGCCGTGGTCTTCTGGATGTTCGGGAGCCTCCAGAACACTTCGTGGGAGAAACTTGCCCTGGTCACTCTGGTGGTCGCGGTCTCCACCCCCCTCCTCGTCTGGCGGGCGTGGGACCTCAACGCGCTCGGCATGGGCGACCAGGTGGCCCAGAGCCTGGGGGTAAAAGTCGAGCAGACCCGGACCGTCCACATGCTGATCGCATCGCTTATTACTGCATCCATCATCTGCTTCACCGGGACCATCGGGTTCATAGGGCTTGTCTCCCCCCACATCACGAGGCTTGCCATCGGCGGGGACCACCGCTACCTGATCGTGGCATCGGGCTTTGTCGGAGCCCTCATTTTGCTTGGTGCAGACAGCCTTGCCCGCACCATCCTCGCACCCCAGATCATCCCTGTCGGGATCATGACGGCGTTCATCGGGATCCCGTTCTTCCTCTACCTCTTCATGCGCCAGAAGGAGGAGTACTGGTGAAGCTCGAAGTCTCGGACCTCTCCTTCTCCTACCAGGACCATCGCGTCCTCGAGGGGATCACCCTCGAAGTGGATGAGGGCGAACTCGTGGGCGTCCTCGGGCCAAACGGCTGCGGGAAGACCACCCTGATCAAGTGCATCAACCGCGTCCTGGTCCCAAGGGGGAGCGTGCACTTCGGGGGGCAGGACGTCTCCCGCATGGGAAGTTCGGAGCGTGCCAGGCTGTTTGCGTATGTCCCCCAGGCACTCTCTGTCGGGATGGCCATGACGGTCTTTGAGTCGGTCCTGATGGGGAGGAGGCCCCACGTCCGTTGGGGGGTGGGGGAATCAGACATCGGGATGGTCAGCGAAGCGCTCGAGCGCCTCAAGATCTCCCACCTCGCGTTTCGGAAGGTGACCCAGATAAGCGGCGGTGAGCGCCAGAAGGTGGTGATCGCCCGCGCCCTCGTCCAGGACCCCTCTCTCCTCCTCCTCGATGAGCCGACGAGCGCACTCGACCTCCGCCACCAGCTCGAGGTCATGCAGATCATCCGTTCTGTGGTGGACCAGAAGGGGATCGGGGGCCTGATGGCGATCCATGACCTGAACCTCGCTGCCCGGTACTGCGACAGGCTGCTGGTCCTCCACCACGGCAGGATTGCCGGTCAGGGCACGCCCTCCGCGATACTTTCCGAGGAGCTGATACGGGACGTGTACGGCGTGTCCGCGAGGGTCGGAAGAGAAGACGGGTATCCATTGATTGTCCCTCTTGAACCCGTCGGGAACATATAACCCATGCGCCTGACTGCAATCGTCTGGGGGAGCGAGATCCCGATGCTCGTGACCGCCGCAGCCGAGACAGGGGTGTCCCTCCGGGCACATCCGACGTACCGCATGAGGGACCCCGCGTATCTTGACTCCTGCATCCGCGAACTGGGAGACTCGGACATCATCCTCCTCCACCCCACCAATGACGCCTACTGGGACACGCTCATCCCCGCACTCCCTCCGGGAGTCCCTGTCATATCGTTCGGCCACGACCAGTCCTTCTGGACTCTCTCGACTGTCCCGCTTCCTGTCACCGCAACGGTGAACGCCTACTTCATCTACGGCGGGAGCGACAACATGCGGAACCTGGTGCGGTTCATCCAGGGGAGGGTCCTCTCGCTGCCGGTGACGTGGGAGGAACCCTCGCTTTACCTCTGGGAGGGAGTGTATCACCCGGACGCACCCCGGGTATTTTCCACCGCGGACGAGTACTGGCAGTGGCGGGGCAGGGAAAAGCCGCATACCATCGGCATCCTCTTCTACCGGATCTACTGGGCAAACGGGGACCTCCAGGCGATCGATGCGCTCATCAGGGAGTGCGAGCGCGAATACAACGCGATCGCGGTCTTCTCGGTAGGGACCGGGGATTCGTCGGCGGGAGCTCTCGATGCCACCGAAGTGATCCAGAGGTTTTTGCCGGATGTGGACGCGCTCGTCTGCCTCCAGTCTTCCGCCCTCTCCCACGACCCGGATGAGCCTGTCAGGGTCTTCGAGGCGCTCGGCGTCCCGGTCGTCCACCCCCTGATGCTGTATTACCGGACCGAGGAGGAGTGGAAGGAGAGCCTTGACGGCATGGGCAGCATCGAACTGGGCTGGTCCGTCGTGCTTCCCGAGATGTACGGGATGACCGGCATGATCCCGGTCGCAAGTGCCATGGCCGAGGGGCCCCTTGGTCCCGGACATGCCTGGCACTCGCCGGTCAGGGAGCGTATCCGGGCCCTTGTCAGGAGGATCGGAAGCCTCATCAGGCTCCGGGAAAAGCCTCCCGCGGAGAAGAGGGTCGCGTTTGTCCTGAACAGCTCAGCCTGCGCCTCGGTGGAGGCGAACGTGGGGGCCGCAGCGCACCTGGACACGCTCCAGAGCGTCGCCGATATCCTCTCCCGGATGAAAGAGGAGGGGTTCTGCGTGGAGGCACCCGAGAGTGGCGAGGCCCTGGCAAAGGCAATCCTTGACCGGCGTGCCATAAATGAGTTCCGGTGGACCACGGTCCAGGACATCGTGAAGCGCGGCGGGGCGCTCGGGATGGTAGAAAAGGAAACCTACGACGAGTGGTTCTCCGAGCTTCCCGCGCCGTTGCGGTCCCGCATCGCCGAGACGTGGGGAGATCCCCCGGGAGAGGCGAAGGACGGCGTCCCGCCCGCGATGCTTTATGATGGGAAGATGGTGATACCCGGCCTCTCGTTTGGAAACGCCGTCGTCTGCACCCAGCCGAAGCGGGGATGCGCCGGCTCCCGGTGCGACGGGCAGGTCTGCCGCATCCTGCATGACCCACAAGTCCCCCCTCCCCACCACTATCTCGCGGTCTACCGCTACCTCGAGCGTGTCTTTGGGGCAGACCTCATCGTGCACGTGGGCACACACGGCTCCCTCGAATTTTTGCCCGGAAAGTCGGTCGCGCCATCGAATGAGTGCCTGCCCGATGCGATCCTCGGAGACCTTCCCCTCCTGTATATCTACAACTCCGACAACCCGTCAGAGGGCACCATCGCCAAGCGCAGGGCCGGGGCGACCATCATCGATCACCTCCAGACGGTGATGGCCCCGACAAGCCCTTACGGGGTCCTCAAGGATCTCGAGGAGAAGATCGCAGAGTACCACAAGTTCGCCGGGTCGGATGGGGCACGGGCCCATGCCCTCCAGCACCAGATCATTGACCTGGTCACAAAGGAGGGGCTCGACAAAGAACTGGGTATCCTGACATCCCTTCACGACCCTGCCGCGTTCGAACGCCTCCTTGAGGGTGCCGGGCGGCTGATCTCGGGCATTTACGGCACCCGCATCCCGGAGGGGATGCACGTCTTCGGGCGAATTCCGGCCGGCCGCACGCGTGCCCGGTTCATCGCGCCCATCCTGAACCATGACGGGCACCTCCACCGGCTCATTGCCGGCATGATGGGGCTCGATGAAAGGATATCCCCGTCGGAGACTGCGCTTGTGCGGGTGCTCGACGGGTTCTCGGAGGACCTGGTCTCCCGGATCCTGGAAGGAGAGGGGCTCCCGCAGGCGCCCGGGCGGGTGCTCGGGGACAGCCTGGTCAGAATCGACGAAGGGGGGCTCGCGTCCCTGGAAAGGGAAGTGCGGGAGATATCCCGTGCACTCGACCGCTCGGACGAGATCGGGAGCCTGATCAATGGGACGAGGGGTGGATATATCCAACCGGGGCCTTCCGGTCTCCTCTCCCGGGGAAAGACCGGGATACTCCCCACCGGGAGGAACTTCTATTCCCTCGACCCATCGTCGGTCCCGACGGAGGCGGCCTGGGAAGTAGGGACAAAGCTTGCCGGGATCCTGGTTGAGCGCCACCGGCAGGAGCATGGGAGCTACCCCGAGAACGTGGCACTCCTCTGGATGGCCTCGGACATCATGTGGGCCGACGGGGAGCAGTGTGCGCAGGCCCTGGCCCTGATCGGCGCCGAACCCGTCCGGGAGCACGGGAGGCTGAAGGGTGTTCGCATCATCCCTCTCGAGCGTCTCGGGAGACCGAGGATCGATATCACGGTCAGGGTGAGCGGTATCTTACGGGACTGCTTCTTTGGGTGCGTCGAATTCCTGGACGATGCCATCCGGGCGGTGGCCGCCCTCGACGAGCCGCCTGAGTGGAACTATCTCCGGAAGCACTCGGCCGAAGGAGGTATCGGCCCAAGGATCTTCGGCGCGCCACGCGGGACGTATGGAATGGGGGTCAACCTCGCGGTCTACGCCTCGGCCTGGGATGATGTGAGCGACCTTGCGGATGTCTTCATTTACTGGAACGGGTACTCCTACGGCAGGGGGGTCTTTGGGGAGAAGTCGACAGAACACCTCGTCTCCCAGTTGCGGACCGTCGACGTGACCTTCAACAAGACCGCGACCGACGAATACGACCTCCTCGGGTGCTGCTGCTACTTCGGCTCCCATGGCGGCATGACCGCCGCGGCACGGGAGGTCTCAGGCAAAGAGGTCTCCGCCTACTATGGAGACACGAGGAATACCTCGCAGGTCGATGTGCGGACCCTCGCAGATGAGCTCCGCCGGGTGGTCAGGACAAAACTCCTGAACCCCCAGTACATCGATGCCTTGAAGGAGCACGGGTACGCGGGAGCCGCGGAACTCTCCAAGCGGGCCGGCAGGGTCTTTGGGTGGGACGCCACCACAGGGGAGGTCGATGACAGGATCTTCGACGATATTGCACGGACGTTCCTCCTGGACGAAAAAAACCGCGAGTTCTTCAGGGAGCACAACATCTGGGCGATGGAAGAGATGGGGAGGAGGCTCCTCGAAGCCCAGGCACGCGGGATGTGGCAGGCGGACGACGAGGTCCTGGAGGAATTAAGGGCGGTCTACCTGCAGATCGAAGGTGACCTCGAGGACGAGATGGGCGTATCTTCCGGAGACCGCCAGGGCGGTGCGATCGAAGTGTTCAGCCCGGAAGAGATGAAGGCCTGGAAAGAACAGGTCTCGCACCTGAAACGGCACGCTGCGAAGCAGTAATGTCCACCTACGGATTTCTCGGGTCCGAGTCCAACCCCCGCCGGGAGAGTGTGGGAGGAGGGAAGGCGTCCGCGGAGTAGCAAAATGGATGCCTGGAAAAATATGCATTATATATGAAGTTGAAAATTCCTGCAAATTCTTTCATACAGATGAATGTATTCTCTTATCTATAATATGATGATAATTTGATTATATTGAAATAATATGTAAAAAAACATTGAGAAGTATGAAGAAATTTCCTCTTATTCTCTCATTGGCACTCCTGCTCTGCGCGATGCTCGCGATTGCGGGCTGCATGAGCAACAGCGCACCTGAAACAAAAGCACCTTCAACATCAGGCAAAGCGGCCACGCTCAACCTGAAGGACGGGTTCGGAAGGGATGTCACGGTCCCGGTACCCCTTGAGCGCGTGGTCTGCTCGGGTTCAGGCTGCCTGCGCTACCTGGTCTACCTTGGCGGGCAGGACCTGGTGGTCGGCGTGGATAGCATCGAGAAGAAGGACCAGGCCATCGAAGGTCGCCCCTATGCCCTCGCGTGGGGTGCACAGTTCAAATCCCTGCCGCTCATCGGCGAGTTCAGGGGCAAGGACGACCCCGAGAAGATCATCGGGATAGGCCCGCAGGTCGTCTTAAAGACCGGAACTACAGGCCAGCCATCCGCAACGAACGCCGGTGAAGCCGACAAGCTCCAGGAGAAGACAGGTATCCCGGTCGTCGCCTTCCCGTACGGCTCCCTGCGCAATGACGCCGAGAAGGCCGAGATGTACGGCGGTCTCCGCCTGATGGGGCAGGCCATCGGGAAGCAGGACCGCGCCGAGGACCTGATCGCCTACATCGAAGCGATGATCGCCGACCTCGAGAAACGGACTGGCGACATCCCCGAAGCCGAACAGAAGAGAGTGTACGTCGGCGGGGTATCGCTTTCAGGTGCCCACGGGATCATCTCCACCGAGCCTGCGTACCCGCCGTTCCTCTGGGTGCATGCAAAGAACGTTGCTGCCGGTTTGGGTACAGAACACGCCGACATTGCCAGGGAGGCCCTCGTCGACTGGGATCCTGAATACCTCTTCATCGATGTCGGGACACTCCAGATGGACAACCAGGGTGCGGTCGGGGAACTGAAGGACGACCCGGCGCTGAAGGGCCTCTCAGCGGTAAAGGAAGGCAGGGTCTACGGGGTGCTCCCCTACAACTTCTACAACACGAACTACGAGTCGGTGTTTGCAGATGCCTACTTCGTGGGCAAGGTCCTCTACCCCGACCGGTTTGCAGACATTGACCCGGTACAGAAGGCAGACGAGATCTACACGTTCTTTGTAGGAAAGCCGGTCTTCTCGCAGATGAACAGCCAGTATGGAGGGTTCGCGTTCTCGCAGATCCCGGTGTAGATACGGACATGACCACGACCGGCGCAGCACAGGAAGAGGGGTGAGGCAGGGTGCACTTTGCAGACGGAGAGGTCCCTGCCGATTACCTCGGCTATGTCAGGAACAAGGTGTTCTGGATACTCGGGGGACTTCTTGTCCTCCTCGTCCTCCTTGTGTACTCGATCTCGGTCGGCGCAGTCGAGATCCCCATTTCTGACGTCATTGCGACACTCCTTGGCCAGAACGTCTCCCACAAGTGGGACGCCATCATCTGGAACATCCGGCTCCCTCAGGCACTGACGGCGATCGCGGCAGGCGTGGGGCTCTCGGTTGCGGGCGTTGCGATGCAGTCGATCCTCCGCAACCCCCTGGGCTCGCCGTTCACCCTCGGCATCTCGAATGCGGGGGCATTCGGGGCTGCGGTCTCGGTCATCGTGCTCGGGACCGGCACCATGCAGTCGAGGGTTGCGGATGCAGTCACCATCAACAACCCCTACCTGACCACCATCATGGCATTCCTCTTCTGCCTGCTCGCGACCGCTGTGATCCTGCTCATCTCGCGGATCCGGGGGGCGTCGCCGGAGGTGATGGTGCTTGCAGGAGTCGCGCTCTCCTCGCTCTTTACTGCCGGGACCATGTTCCTCCAGTTCTTCTCAAACGACGCCCAGCTTGCAGCCGTCGTCTTCTGGACGTTTGGGGATGTCTCACGGGCGAACTGGCCGGAGCTTGCGCTGATCGCAGTCATTGTCGCGGGAGCGACGATCTATTTTGTCGCGAACCGGTGGAACTACAACGCGATCGATGCCGGCGACGAGACCGCGAAGGGCCTCGGGGTGAACGTCGAACGGGTGCGCCTGGTGGGCATGGTCGTCGCCGCCCTTGTCTCAGCGGTGATCGTCGCATTCCTCGGCGTGATCGGGTTCGTGGGGCTCGTGTGCCCCCACATGGCTCGAAGGATCATCGGCGACGACCAGCGATACCTTATTGCAGGCTCCTGCGTGATGGGCGGAATCCTCCTGCTTGCTTCGGATACAGTGGCACGGCTTATCGTCGCACCCTACGTGCTGCCTGTCGCGGTCCTGACCGCGTTCATGGGTGCGCCGGTCTTCATCTACCTGTTGCTCAGGGGGTACCGCAGATGATCCTCTCTGTTGACGAGCTCCGGTTCCTCTACCGGAACCATGAAGTGCTCGCAGATATCGCGTTCTCCATCAATGAGGGGGAGATCGTGGCGATCCTCGGCCCAAACGGCGTCGGGAAGACCACGCTCCTCAAGTGCCTCAACAGGATCCTCACCCCGGAGGGGGGAGCAATCCTCCTCGAAGGCGACGACCTCTCACGGCTCGGTATGATGGAGATCGCCCGGAAAGTGGGCTACGTCCCCCAGCGGGTGGAGACCGGGAGGCTCACGGCGTTTGACGCGGTTCTTCTCGGACGGCGACCTCACATCGGCTGGGACGTGACCGAGAAGGACTTAAAAGTCGTGGACGCGGTCTTCAGGCGGCTCCAGATGGACCACCTCCGGCTCTCCTACATCGACGAGATGAGCGGGGGAGAGCTCCAGAAGATTGCCATCGCCCGCGCCATCGTCCAGGAGCCAAAAGTCCTCCTCCTTGACGAACCTACGAGCAACCTCGACCTGAAGAACCAGGTCAATATCCTTTCGATCATCGCCCAGATCGTGCGCGAGCACCATATCGCCGCGGTGATGACGATGCACGACCTCAACCAGGCGCTCCGGTTCGCCGACCGCTTCATCTTCCTGAAAGGCGGCAGGGTCTTCTCGCACGGGGGCCACGACGTGATCAGCCCCGGAGTGATCGAGGAGGTGTACGGGCTCCCGGTGGTCATCGGCGAGCTTGGCGGCGTGCGGTGTGTGGTCCCTGCAGGGGAGGCCTGCGGGCTGCTGAATGATTGATGTACTTTCCCTTACAAACAGGTGCATACCTATGTGTGAAAACCAGGAAGGAACCCATTTCCACTCTCATTACCCTTCGTTTGAAGAATGCGTCGCATTCCACGGCCATGCCTGCCCGGGGCTTGCGACCGGGTACCGGGTCGCGACCGCCGCGATGAGGACGCTTGGGATCGCAAGGCCCTACGACGAGGAGCTCGTCTGCATCGCTGAGACCGACGCCTGCGGGGTCGACGCCATCCAGGTGGTGACCGGCTGCACGGCAGGGAAGGGCAACCTCGTCATCCATGACTACGGAAAGCACGTCTTCTCCTTCTTCTCCCGCGAGAGCGGGCGTGCGATCAGGGTCCTTGTCGCACAGTCCGACATGCCGGAGCGGTCCGCAATGGACGACCTCCGGAAGAAGGTCTTCTCAGGGGCAGCGTCTCCGCAAGAGGAAGCAGAGTTCCGGTCGCTGATGAAGGCGGCGACGATGAGCATCCTCTCGGTCCCGGATGAGACGCTGCTTCGCATCAGCGAGATCCCGCCGGAACCCCCCCAAAAGGCTCGGATCTTCGCATCGGTGGTATGCGCCTGCTGCGGGGAGCCGGTTGCCGACGCAAAGACCCGGCTCGTTGAAGGCTCGAGGGTCTGCATCCCCTGCGCCGAGTCGCGCGTGCATGGCGGGGAACGCCGTTTTCCATGAAGATCGAGCTCCACCCAATCGGGTACGTCCGGTCCCCCTACAGGGAGAGGGGGGACGCCCCCCGGCAGGGAAGGCTCTCTGACGCAGTTTCAGAGATCGTGATCGATCCTGCATACGAGCCGGGGCTCTTCCGGGTCGCGGAGAAGACCCACCTCTTTGTCCTCTGCTGGTTCGACAGGGCGAATCGCTCGACGCTCCGGGTGACGCCTCCGCACAACCCCGTCGAGCACGGGGTGTTTGCCACCCGCTCGCCGGACAGGCCAAACCCCGTCTCCCTCTCTGTCGTCGACCTCCTGGCGGTGGACGGGCGTGTCCTCCGTGTCCGGGGGCTGGATGCACTCGACGGGACGCCTGTCATCGATATCAAGCCGTATGCAAGGGATATCGATGTCCCCGGCGGGGACTAACAAAGGTCGCATCCGCGTGGCGGTCCCTTTCGGCGCACTGCATGGAAAAAAAGGCATTTTCAGCCGCGAACGCCCATCCACCCTCCCGGGCTCTTCGTCCCCGTGCAATCCAGGGCGTTCAGGGAGACTGCGTGGCGGTCCCCGCCTCTCCCTCCTCAGGCATCAGGAGCCAGGCCGCGATGTACACGATCACCCCGATCCCGACCGAAAGCAGGGTGAGGACGACCCAGAGGATCCGGATGACAACCGGGTCAACCTCGAAGTAGATACCAATTCCCCCGCACACTCCCCCGAGCAGTTTCCCTTCCTTCATCCGCATCAGCCGTTTCATGGAGAATACACCGTCCCCGGCACGGAAAAATATTCCTTTTCTCCCAAAGATGCATATTCCACCGGGTCGATAGTCTCCGTACATGGCCTACTTCTGCCAGCAGTGCGGGGAATGCTGCAGCGTGATGGGGCAGGTCTTCTCCATCGTCGGGCAACTCGACGAGTTCCGCTACCTTCTCCAAAACGAGTACACCGGGGACACGCGCGAAGTGGAGGTGGCTCCGTCTCTTCGCCGGCTTTTTCTGGAGTCTCCAATCCCCGGACACTGGCAGGACCCGTGCCCGTTCCTCCGCATTGACGGGTCCCGGGGGCTGGCGTTCTGCACCGTCCACCAGACCCGCCCTGACGTGTGCCGGGAATACCAGTGCTGGAGGGTCCTTGTCCTTGACAGGGAGGGGAGGCGGGTTGCCCGGGTCATGGAGAAGCGGTACCTCTGCCTTGAGGACGAGGGCCTCCGCGGGAAGTGGGAGGAGTTCCGCCAGTCCCTCGATACCCCTGACGACCGGAAATGGGACGAGGCCGTGTCCGGATTCTTCCGGGAGCGGGGATATTCTGTTTTTCAGTGAACCGAAACCAAACGATTCGGAGAGAAAGACTGTTTTCCCAGGGCCGCCTGGGGCATGCTTCGCCAGGCTGCCTGCCAGCTTTCCCCCGTTTCCCGGGCTGCCACCTGCCGCTTTATGTAGGAAAAGGTGCGATCTTTAAGAAAAGAGGAGGTAAGGAACAAGATGGGACCTGATGCAGAAGGAAAAGCCCCTCCCCTTCAGGAAGGAAGTGACCTGTGCGGGCAAAGTCCCGGGAAAGGGGTGTTCTTGGTCGGGCGCATCAGCAGGTTCCTCTTTCTCCTTGCAGTCCTCGGCTCGTCCTTACTTGCCTTTTCCCTCTTTGTATACGGCTTTATCATTACCCTCTCCAGCCTCTATTATGCATTCAGTCATTTCTCGCTCGAGATCGAGGCAATGAAGGCGGCAATGGCAGTAGCCGTTGAGCTCGTGGACCTCTTCCTGGTCGCAACGGTCTTCTACATCATCGCCCTCGGGTTTTACGAGCTCTTCATCGCAAAAGCACCCCTCCCTGGCTGGCTCAAGATATGCGACCTCGATGACCTGAAGGAGAAGCTCCTGGGACTCGTGGTGATCGCGCTTGCCGTGCTCTTCCTGGGCGAGTCCCTCATATGGCCCAATGGCCAGGGGGACCTCCTCGTCTACGGCCTTGCCAACGCAGCTGTGATCGGCGCAATATCCCTGTACGTCTGGATAAAGGACTGATCCGTCTCCTCCATTTTTCCTGGAGTGCATGCCTTGGCGATCTGCCGGCCTCACGCAGATCGCCGGGACCACCGGTTTCCGATGGCCAGTCTTTAAAGGTTCACAATCCGGGTGCCGTTGAAGAGAGTCAGTGAACCCCAATTCCACCTGCCATGGTGCATGAGGGGTCCGGGTTTATTCCCGCACGACCGCCACCAGCCGGGAGACATATGCCCGGGCCCAGAGATATGCGACTGCGCTCCCGATGATGTTGCCGGTGATGATCCCTGCCCAGACCCCAATCTCCCCGTATCCCAGGAATATCCCGAGGATATAGACAAAAACTGCAACGAATGCGAGCGTTCGGATGATATTGATGAGAAGCGATATCATCCCGCGGCCGGTCCCCTGGAAGACAGAGAGGGACATCATCCCGGCAGGCATGAACACGAGCAGGACGGCGATCGCCTGCATGAAGAGGGCGATCCGCGGGGCAAGGGAGGCCATGCTGTCGGTATAGGCAAAGAGGAACGCGATCTGCGGGGCGAAGATGAAGATGCCGACAGCCATGACGGCCGAAATGGCAGTCCCGAGGCGTATGGCATACGCGTGGGCGGTCTTCAGGTGATCGAAGTTCCTGGCCCCGTACGCGGCGCCGATCACCGATATGAGCGTCGTGCTGATGGCAATGACCGGGATGACCGCAAACATCACGAGGCGCCATCCCGAGGTATAGACGGCTACCGCATCGGTGGAGGCGACCATGACGAGGACCGCGTTGATCATCACTCCCAGGATCGACATCAGGAGAAATTCAACGCTTGCAGGGAGTCCTACACGGAGGATATCACCGGTCATCTCATGCTCTGGGACAAATATCCGCGGGGATATGGAGAGGTAGGTGTCTTTCTTGACCACAAACCAGTAGAGGATTACAACGGAGACGAGCGCCATGGAGATGACGGTTGCGATCGCCGCCCCCGCGATCCCCCACCCGGCCCCGTAGATGAGGATGGGGTCGAGGATGACGTTGAGGATGGACGATGCGGCCATTGCATACATCGTCCTCTTCGTGTCGCCTTCGCCCCTGAGGATGGCATAGGCGATGGTGTTGAAGAGGATGAATGCGGCCCCGGCAAAGACGATCTGCCCGTACTCGGCGGCAATGGACGTCACCTCGCCTGCTCCGAGAAGCGCGGCGACCGGTTCTGCGAAGACGACGAGCGGCAGCGTCAGGACCGCCGCGATTCCAAGACCAATGAGGATCCCGTGCACCGCGGCGTTCTCTGCTTCTTTCCGGTTTCCGGCCCCGATATACCGTGCTACTGCGGATGAAACCCCTGCGCCGAGGCCGTTTCCGAGCCCGATGAAGACCATGAAAAGAGGGGTGATGAACCCTACCGCCGCAAGGGAGCCGGGGCCAAGGCCCGCCACCCAGACTGCGTCCGCAAGGTTGTAGAGGGACATGAGGAGCATCGCGAGGATCATCGGGCCCGAGAGTTTCCTGATTGCGACCCCCGGGTCTCCGGTGAGAAGGGAGACGCCCCTGGTGACCTCACGCCGGTGTTCTTCTCCTCTCGTGGGATCAGGAGTGTCGATGTCTTTGGAGGCCGTGTGGGAGGAGTTGCTCTTCTGGATGAATATCACCCGGGTTGCGGGGGGCCGGATGCCCGGCGGTCGCAATTTTTAGAATAAACGTGTTATTATTGACCGGGTCTGGCCTAATACCTGCCGGTGGAGGCTCCAGGCGGAAAAACCCCCGGCAACTGTTCCTACCAGTCTCATTCGGAATCTGGATGTCCGGACCGGGGTGTTCCATGGTTTTTCCCGGAGACCACGATACCCGCCGTGACCTTGATATGATCCCGCCTCCATCAGGTGATCATGCGTGTAGTCGCATTCTGCGGAAGCCCAAGGAGGGGAGGGAACACCGAAGTGCTGCTGAATAAGGTGCTCGGGGTCCTGAGAGACGAGGGGATGAGGACTGAACTGGTCCATGTCGGGGGCGAGAAGGTGCACGGGTGCACGGCGTGCGGGAAGTGCTTTACGAACCAGGACCAGCGGTGCGTCTTTGATGACGACATCATCAACGAGTGCATCAAAAAGATGGTTGCTGCCGACGGCATCCTGATCGGATCGCCGACGTACTTTGCCGATGTCTCCACAGAGACAAAGGCCCTCATCGACCGTGCGGGCTTCGTCGCGATGGCAAACGGCGGCCTCTTCGCCCGGAAAGTGGGAGCGGCGGTAGTTGCGGCACGGAGGGCGGGAGGCATCCATGCATTTGACACCATCAACCATTTCTTCGGCATCAGCGGGATGTACACGGTGGGGTCGATCTACTGGAACATCGGCCTCGGCATGAACCCCGGTGACGTGGAGAACGACGGGGAGGGCATCAGGACCATGCAGGCTCTCGGGGAGAACATGGCATGGATCCTGAAGAAGATTGCGTCAGGGTAAGGGCGGTTGCAGGCCCGTCCATCCCATCCCCCGGGGAAAGGGTACGCCCCGCGTTCTCGCACGCGAGGTGGGTGAACGACCCGGCTCCAGGGGCGCTCTCGTCCTGTTCCCCGTTGCCTCCTCACCGGCGGCCTTTGCCTGCACCGCCCTTCGATAGTCGAGGCCTCAATTATCGCGGAGATGCCCCGGTATTCCCATAGCCTTTCGTCTGTGCCGGGCCTTCCCCTCCTCCCTGACCTTGGGGCGGTCAATGCCTCCGAGTGCGCGTACGCGTTCCGCCGGACTGCCTCAGACGGGCACTTCGTCAGGTGGGACGCTCCCTCTTTTTTGGTGAGCGACGAGGGGCCGATGGCAACCAGGGACTATGGTCCGGTCTACTGGACCTGGAAGGACCCACTCGTCCAGGAACGACCGATCACCAT
>MVQD01000034.1 GCA_002067095.1 Methanoregulaceae archaeon PtaB.Bin056 | reverse complement strand
CGAGCATCATCACCGGCGCGGTGATGCTCATCTCCCTTGTCCTGGTCTTTTACACCGCGATCACGAGGATCCTCGCACCCGAAGCCCTCCATATCAGCGGGGTGGCGCTCGCGCTCGTCATGATGAGCATTGGTGTTACGGTGAATACCTGGCTCTGGTTCAAGAACTACCGCATCGCCCAGAAGGAGTACTCTCCCATCATGGAGTCGCAGTGGCGACTCTTCAGGACCAAGGCGTTCTCGGACCTCTCGGTCCTGCTCGCGCTCATCTTCTCCATCGTGCTGCACCAGTTCTGGTGGGCGGTCTATATCGATCCCTTCGCATCGATGATCATCGTCGGCTTCCTCTTTACCACCGGCTACCGGGTTATCTCTGCATCGCTCCCAGACCTCCTTGACAAGACGCTCGACGAATCGCTCCAGATCACGATCATCAGGGAACTCACAGAGTTCTTCTGCGAATACGAAGCATTTCACGGTGTTCGCTCCCGGAGGAGCGGGAGCAACGTGTACATTGAGATTTTCCTCGAGTTCGACGGCGACCGGCGTATGTGCGAAGTACAGGAAGCGATCGACCGGATGAAGGCGTCGCTTGAGTCCAAGATCCCGAAGAGCTCGGTCACCATCGTCCCGAGCAGCGGTCCCTGCACGATACCGTCGAAAAGGGAGACGCAACCGTCTGCGAATGAAGATGGGGTGTGAGCCGGGGGACCGCGGGGATCTCGGGCAGACCGACCGGATTGGTCAATTCAGTCTCGCATTGCGGGAACTCACTGGCCCCAACGGTAGACTGCCATAGCCTTTCCTTGTGGGTCCCTGAGCGTGACAGCATCCGCGTCGTTTCCAAGCAGCGGGGCGGAGAGGTTCCAGTAGAGACTGGTGCCGCTCGGGGTGCCGGAACCGATGTAGAGTGTCACGTGATCTCCCGGCGGTATGACCACGTTGCCGAACGTATAGATGGTTCCGCTGTTGTCGGCGATCGTCCATCCCGAGAGGTTCACCGGTCCATCGGAGGCGAGCACGACATACTCACCGTTCAGGTTGTCCCTGTCGTCGCCGGGAGCATCGTACTGGACGGACGCGATCGAGACCGGGCTTCCGGGGGGACGCTCAGGGGTCTTTGCGGCGCTCCAGATCCCGGCCCCGGCCAGCTGTGCACCGGACTGGAGCATGAGGTACTGCTGCTTCTTTTCAAACGATTCTTCGGTGTAGACCCTCGCATACCCCTCCTGGAGGAGCAGGGAGCCAAGGTCAGATCCCTCGACCCCGACGTAGGCAAGGAGCCTGCCGTACCGGTCGCGTTCTCCCGCCCGGCAATCGGTCACGAGGCTTACGCTCTTCCCTTTGACCAGCCTCTCCGTCTGGTTGCGGGCCCTGTGCCCCCACGCAGTCAGGTACGAGGGATCGCTTATCCCCTCGTATTCAGTGCCCCAGTTTCCGTGCTCCTCGGTCTCAGGGGTGTCGATACCGAGAATGCGCACGGTCTCCTCCCTTCCCCCTGCAGTCTTCACCGCGATGGTGTCGCCGTCGATGACCCTTGTGACCCGCGCATCGGCCGGTATCCCGCACGCATATGCCGGGTGTCCCGAGGGATCCAGCGTGACGTTCACCGGAACCGTGCATCCTGCGATGGCGAGAAGAGCGCCGAGTGCGATTCCGAGGAGCACAAAGCGAAAGGAGCTTTTCCCGGACATAGCCATTCTGGTCGTCGTGCATCGGGATAAGCGTTGGCAGGCCGCCCGGGTCTCCCGGGTTCGAACGGGAGAGGAGAAGGGGGAGGGAGACCCGGGTTTTATGTGATGAGGCGACCTTGGTGGAATCATGGACCAGGAAGAGGACCGCAATGCGATCTACCGCGAGGCGCTGGCGCTCCATGAAACACACCACGGCAAGCTGGAGATACGATCAAAGGTGCCGCTGGAGAGCCGCCGCGACCTCTCGCGTGCCTACACGCCTGGAGTGGCAGAGGTCTGCCGGGCGATCCATAAGGACAGGGACCTTGCGTACCGCTACACCCTCAAGCGGAACTCGGTGGCAATCGTCACAGACGGGACGGCGGTGCTCGGCCTCGGGAACATCGGCGGGTACGCGGCCATCCCGGTAATGGAGGGAAAGGCAATCCTCTTCAAGAAATTCGCCGGTATCGACGCGTTCCCCATCTGTTTCGACGGCCCCCAGTCTGACTTCGTGGACCAGGTCAGAAACATCGCCCCTGTCTTTGGCGGGATCAACCTCGAGGATATCGCCGCCCCCCGCTGCTTCGAGGTGGAGGAGGGCCTCCAGGACCTCGGCATCCCGGTGATGCACGACGACCAGCACGGCACCGCGATCACGGTCCTCGCAGCCCTCCTCAATGCGTGCAGGGCCACGAAGAAGCAGTTCGAGGACCTCCATATCGTGGTCTGCGGGGCCGGTGCCGCAGGGTACGCCATCACGCGACTCCTCCGGTGCATCGGGTACAGCCCGGACGTCTGCCAGAGTGTCCGCGAGATCGTGGTCTGCGACACCCAGGGGATCATCCACCGCGCCCGGAAAGGCCTCTACCGCAACAAGTACAAGTTCATCCTGGCGGACGAGACCAACCGTTCCGGGCGGACGGGGTCGCTCTCTGATGCGATGGAGGGAGCAGACGTCTTCATCGGGGTCTCCGGGCCCGGAGTGCTCAACGAAGCGATGATCCGGCGCATGAACGATGATCCCATCGTCTTTGCGATGGCCAACCCTGTCCCAGAGATCATGCCTGATGCCGCCCGGCGCGCCGGCGCGGCGGTGGTGGGGACAGGGAGAAGCGACTTTCCAAACCAGATCAACAATGCGCTGGCGTTCCCCGGGGTGTTCCGGGGTGCGCTCGATGCATTTGCGACGTGCATAAGTGACGAGATGAAAGTAGCGGCGGCACACGCCATTGCGGACTATGTGCCGCATCCCCACCGGGAGCACATCCTCCCCACGATCCTCGATCGCGACGTGACGCGGGCGATTGCAGGTGCGGTAAAAGGGGCCGCGATCCAGTCGGGATGCGCAAGGGACCTTTGAGTGGCGGGCACCGGACGTCCTGCCCTGCGACGCAGGGGAAGGGGCACCCTTCCGGCAGGCAAAGGCGGCGTACTGCATAGGGGAGTTTCTCCTCCGACCCACACGCGGGGGGGATTGCGGCTTTGACCCGGATCTGCCGTGCTTATCTTGGATACCTCCCATAATTGCTGGTATGCCGGTTGTCACCATCACCATGGCAAAGGGACGGACAGTTGCACAGAAGAAGCAGATGGCAGAGGAGATCGCCGGGACGATCACCCGGGTGCTTGAGGTGCCGGTCGAGCGCGTGACCATCCTGATCCACGAGCTCGACAAGGAGAACATCGCGCTTGCAGGAACTCTCCTCTCAGAGCAGCAGAAATAGGGATATCCCCCTTGCCCCCATCTATCTCCACACCCATTCCCTCGCCGGAAGCGTGCACCTCCTCTCCAATGCAGGGAATACCATGAAGAGCCGTGCAGGAGATACCACTGATCTGGATTGCAGCCATTGCATTCCCAAAGTGCGTACACCCATGTTCGAAGGCATTCTCCACTCACTCAAAGAACTCATCTCTCCTGGCAGCAGAAGCAGCGGGACCATATTCCTCGCTTCAGACCTCCACCTGAACCATGCAAGGATCCTGCGCCACTGTCACCGCCCGTTCTCATCACTCCGCCACATGAACCGGGACCTCGTGCAACGGTGGAACCAGGTGGTGGGGCCCGTCGATACGGTGTATCACCTGGGGGACTTCAGCATAAGGGGCAGCCCCGACCAGTGGATTCGGGAACTGAACGGGAGGAAGGTATTCATCAGGGGGAACCATGACAGAGACCTTCGGGGAGCGAAACATCACTCCACACTCTCCTATGGCGGGTATGAGTTCTATCTCGTCCACGACCCGCGGGATGCCCCTCCGTCATGGAAAGGATGGGTAATCCATGGCCATACCCATAACAAGGTACCGCGGTATCCGTTCATCAACGGCGATACGAGGACCATCAATGTCTCCTGCGAGTGCACGGGATACGCCCCCCTCTCCATCGATCGCCTGCTCTCTCTCGACCTGGAGAGCATCAGCCGGATGGAGACCGTGCACAGCCAGCCGGTCAGAAAAAACGGGGCTGCATGATCTGCCACGTATCCACCACATATCAGGCTCCAATAATTTTTTCATGTCGGGCGTAAACGCCTGCATACTTCAGAAAGTGTGATCCTGTATGGCAGAGAGAGTGACTGTACTGAAAGAGATTGGCGCGATGTCTGTTGCAAAGATATATGCGGTATTTGGCGCAATCTGGGGGCTTTTCATGGGGGCGATACTTGCGCTCAATATAGGTGCCGGAGCTTCCGCGATGGGCCTTGGAGGGCTTGGCCCAATGGGAGTGGGCATCATGGGATTTTTTTTGATGATTATCATCGGGGTGGTCATCTTCTTTGTGATGGGACTTGTGGTGGCGTTTGTTTATAACGTGATCGCCGGCTGGATTGGCGGAATCGAGATGACACTGGACATTCGCGAATAGAGGCGTCGGATCAGGGATACTTTCTCCTCCCTCACTTCACCTTCAGCACCATCAGGGTGATATCGTCGAACTGCGGCCGCGAGCCTGCGAACGCAGTGACGTCTCTGACGATTGCATTGATGATCTCCTTTGCCGAAAGCCCCGTCGAAGCCGTTACGAGTGAGGAGAGCCGTTCCACCCCGTACTCCTCGTCGCGTTCGTTCGTCGCCTCCGTCACCCCGTCAGTATAGAGGACCATGACATCGCCCGGGGAGAGCGCAACCTCGACCGGCTCGAGATCGACCTCGTCGATCACCCCGAGTGCGATGCCCCTTGCCTTCAGGAGGGTGATGCCCTCGCTTCCCGACGCGAGGAGGAGCGGGGGATTATGCCCGGCATTCACGAAGGTAATGGTCTTTTTCCGGATGTCGAGGATTGCATAGAACAGGGTGACGAACATGCTGGTCTTTGAGTCAAGGTAAATCGAGCGGTTCGCCTCGCGTATTGAGGCCACAGGGTCCGGATTCCGTGATGCGCTCGCCCTGATGAGGGTTCGCGAGAGTGCCATGAAGAGGGCGGCGGGGACACCCTTCCCGGAGACATCTGCAATGACGAGGCCCCAGCTCGTGCTCCCTACCGGGATGAAGTCATAGAAGTCCCCTCCGACCTCGGCTGCCGGGAGATTCACCCCTTCAAGGTCTATCCCGGGTATGTGCGGCGCCGATTCGGGGAGGAAACTCTGCTGGATACCCCTCGCGATCTCAAGCTCCTTCTGTATCCGTTCCTTCTCGGCAGTGGTGAGGCGAAGAGACCGGATATGCTCTTTTAGGTCCTTCGCCATACGGTTGAAAGAGACTGCGAGGTCCTCGAACTCATCTCCGGTGTGCGCCTCCACCCGGTAGTCCAGGTCTCCCTTCCCGAAGGCTTCTGACCCCCTCTTCAGGTCTTCGAGAGGCCGGGTGAGGTATCGTGAAAAGACAAGTGAGAGGACGATCACCACGACGATGAGGATGAGGAATATGCCGGTAAAGGTGGTCCTCAGCTGCTCCTGCTGACGGGTGATATGCGATGCCGTCTCAAAGGATGCGCCGAGTATGATTTGCCGGGTCGAGAGTGCGGGTGCAATCACCTCATCGACAGGCATCACCACACCCACACTCCAGTTCACGCTCTTCACGGGTGCATAGGCGATAAAACGGTCCCCCCCTTCGAAGCTGACCCTCGCGACACCCTCCCTGCCGGCCGTCATCTCCCTTGCGACTTCGACGAGACCGGCATTTCCGCTCTCGAGGAGGTTCTCGGTCACGAATGACTCGTCCCAGCGCATGTCGCCCGATGAGAGGCCCGGCCTCGTGATGACGTTTCCGTGCTGGTCGATGAGCATCGCATATCCTGAATCGCCAACCTGAGTCCCGATGATGTTCTGGTTGATGGTCTCGATGGTCACGTCAGCCCCTATTACCCAGAACCATCCTCTCTTGGGGTCTGAGACCGGGATCGAGCAGGTCATCATCAGGCCATGGCCGAGGAGGTCGACGTAAGGCTCTGACCAGGTCTTTGCGCCGGTCTCCTTTGCCTGCCGGAACCATCCCCTCAACCGGGGATCAAAGCTTGCATCCATGCCGGTGAACCACGGATAGATGAATGCCATTCCGCTGTCGGTCCCGACGTAGACCGCGGCAAGGTTCCTGTCAGATGCAAAGAGCGGGATGAAGATATCGGTCATCATCCCGGCGGCGTCGCGCTCCTCGAGGGGAATATCGTTCTCCACTCCCGGCGAGAGGAAGAGGACGGTGGTCGAGGCGGGGTCTTGTGGCTCCTCGTCCTGGAGATAGAAGTGTCGGGGCCGCACCCGCGCAGGATCTGCCTGAATCTCACGCGCATAGTGCGCCATCATCTCTATCTCACCGGAAAAGCGGTCGAATATGATGTTGCTGATAGACGCCTGGTCGCGTGCCAGCAGCAGCAGCGATTCCCGTGCATCCCTCTCCATTGCCGCGGTGCTGTCCTCGACGGCGCGATCGCCGAGTGCACTGCTGCTCTCCACTGCATACCTGCTCACATCACCGATCTGGACAAATGCGAGGATACCGGTGGCAAGCAGTGCGCCGACAGACAGGGCCAGGAATACGAGGAGGATCTTGGTCTTTACCGAGAACCGGAACCGTCTCCTGTCCGCTTCCTCGCCGGCCATCGGGATCACGTCTGTCCCGGGAGGGAATAAGCCAGCCGGTTTGAGCGGGACGTCCCTGTGTCTCCTGCAGGGATCCAGCTTCCAGGGCATCCGGCTCGAAAAAGTATGCGGGGCCGGCAATGCTTTTTTTCCGTGATGCCCATCACTCAGCCTGATCATACATGTCTGGCGATATCTCGTTTGTCCGCGTAAGGCTGGAGAAACCAGAAGACGTGAACATCATCCTCGGCCAGTCCCACTTCATCAAGACCGTCGAAGACCTGTACGAGGCCATGGCAGGGTCTGTCCCGGGAGCACGCTTCGGGATCGCGTTCTGCGAGGCTTCCGCGGACTGCCTGGTGCGCCGTGAGGGGAACGACGAGAAGCTCGTGGCCCTGGCAGTGGAGGGCGCATTGGCGATAGGGGCAGGGCACTCGTTCCTGATCTGCATGCGGGACTGCTATCCCATCAACGTCCTGAACGCGGTGAAGGCGATACAGGAGGTCTGCACGATCTTCTGTGCAACTGCGAATCCCGTCGACGTGATCGTCGCAGAGAGTCCGCTTGGGAGGGGGATCATGGGAGTCGTCGACGGATCGTCGCCAAAGGGGGTTGAATCCCGGCAGGACGTGCAGGAACGCGTGGATCTGCTCCGTCGGTTCGGGTACAAGAGGGGGTAAAGGGGCTCCCGACGGGCATACACTTCGTCTCCTGCACGGCCAAAATGAGGTTCGCAGGAGAGCCGGGCCTCTCTTCCCCCCCCATTCGCGAAGAGATAAATGGACAAGTACAAATACTCATGCTCCCGTCTCTTTGTGAGCATGGCAGGAACAGATCGCAAGGACGAGCCGGGTACCTGGAACGAGCCCCTTTGGTTGCGAGCCAAAAAGATGCGTTGTGGGCCCGGAGAATCCGTATGGGAGAACTCTCCATGAAGGCGCCGAATCTCTTCGATGGCAGGGACGGCGCCTGGAACGCGGCGCTCATTGTCACCACGGGAGCCGCACTCCTCCTCAACCTCGTCGGCCTCTTTTTTGGTATCACCATTGTCTTCCCTCACCTCCTCTACATCCCGGTGGTCATCGGTGCCTATCGTTTCCCCCGGCATGGTATCGCAATCTCCGCAGGGATTGGAGGGGGGTATCTCCTCCTCGTCCTGCTCGTAAGCGGAACGGGAACCCCTCTCTTCATCGAGGCCCTTATCCGGGTGTGTGTCGTCGTCCTGATAGGCTGGCTGATAGCCATGCTCTCAGGGAGGCTCCGGGAGCAGGAAGACCGTTACCGCGGTCTCTTCGACAACTCGGAAGCGGGAAGTATTCTTGCACGGCAGATTGAAGGGAGGTGGATCGTTGAAGAAGTGAACTGGAACGCCTCACGCCTCCTGGGGCGGGAGATCGCATCCCTCAGGGGGGCGCCACTCACGGCGTTCCTGTCGGAAGACGTTGAGCGGGCGCTCTTCCAGCGACTCGCTGCCGAGGGGAGGATCTACGCGGAGCGGGCCGTGGTGACAACCCCGGACGGGAGCGTTCAGCATGTTCTCTTCTCGATTGCCGCGCTTCCCGGCAACCGCGCCATCATCACCGGCGTGGATATAACCGGGATGGTGAACGCGGAAGAAGCCCTGCGGACGGCCAACGAGAAGCTCTCCCTCCTCGCAAGGATCTCTTCTGATCACCTCCACCGGACCGTGAACGAGATCATCGAGACGGTGGATGAGGCGTCCGAAAAATGCAAGGATACGAGTACGATCGGCTTCCTCGACAAGGTCCGCGGAATGGCATGGACTCTCGCGCGGCAGATCTTCCTCACAGAGACCTACCAGGACCTCGGTGCGTCCCCCCCGGAATGGATCCGGGTACAGGAGGCGCTCCGGCAGGCAGACACGAGCGGGGCCGGCAGGAACATCTCGGTACGGTTCTGGGCAGAACGCCTCGAGGTGTACGCTGACCCCCTCTTCCGCGACGTCATGTCTCACCTGGTGGAGAACGCCATCCGCCACGGCCTTACCGCCAAAAACCTGATCGTGTCCTACCGCGAGACCCCCGGCGCCCTTGAACTAATCGTGGAGGACGACGGCTGCGGCATACCGGAGGAGAAGAAGGAATCGATATTCGAGTACGACGCCGGCCGGCACGCGGGTCTCGGCCTCTTCATCTGCCGGCAGATCCTCTCGGTGACAGGGATGGGCATCTCAGAGGTGGGGAGGCCAGGGAAGGGAGCGCGTTTTGTGATCCGGATACCTGACGGGAACTGGCGCATCGAGGGGTCATCAGAAGATGCGCCGCCGTTTCCTCTCCCTCTACCGGACGCTCACCCCGCGGGCAAGGAGGCCTTTGGAAGGGAACTCCTCTCGGCCGAGTTTCCAGTTGCAGACGAACTGTGGATGGATTACCACCAGACGAAAGGTGACCCTGCAACCGACAGGATATTTGCGGCATTTGCAGGGGGAGCCGCGGTCTCCCTTGCCCGGTGCCGGCGCCATCCCGACGGCCTCGAGGTGGACGCGGTCTTCACTCCCGTCGCACACCGCGGGCACGGGTATGCCCACCTGACCGTAAGGGCGCTGATCGAGGCCTGCGGCCATGAACCCCTCTATATGCACTCGGTCCTGAACCTGACGGAGTTCTACGGGAAGTACGGCTTTTTCTCGATACGGGAGGACGAGCTCCCTCCGACGATCCGTGAGCGGTTTGCCTTTGCCGGTGGACAGCTGGAAGGGGCAAATGTCGAACCTATGAAGCGGGAACCATCCGAGTAAAACGGCTGAATAATTGAGACGCATTTGAGTGGGAACTACGGGAACGGTGCGGGCGTTGCGTGGGGCGGGGGCCATTTCCTTCCTCCCTCTTCCCGGACAGGCATCCGGCACCGGGGTGTATTACGGAAGAATCGCGCGGGACAGAGGAGCCGGGCGCGATGTGTTGCTCATGGAAGCCGGCACCACCACAGGCCTTCATGCGCCTCTCCTTTCGGTGTGCGGGACACGTCGGATTGCGCGATTTCCAGGCTTTTATTTGTGCGCCTTGATGATGTTCAGAAGGGACGCTCTCGTTGAGCAGGGGGATACTTTGACCCCAAGGTACACGGGGCAGCGCCTTGGCGGGCAGTTGTCGGGATAATGCGGGCACTCAAGGCACATCTGCAGCATCTTCTTTTTGTACCGGTCAATGCCTTTTTCGACGAGGGGAGCGAGGTCATTCATTGCCTGCAGGGTAGCATCTGTGGAGAACCAAATAAAGGTAGATGTCGGGGAATGCCGGAAATATTCCCGCAGGCCCGGCGATTGTTATTTCCGCCGGTTGCCCCGCTTCGCCCGGGGGGGAATTGCCGGAAAAGCACCAGCCTTAAGATGTGTTCTCTCATATCCATCTGTTATACCCAATGTCGCACGATTTCCGCTGGTGGCTGAAGGTTGCATGTATCCTGGTCCTGATCACGGGGGCTCTCCTCACGGCATGGAATGTGCAGACCGAGGACTATATCCAGCGGAACAACCTCCTCATAAAAGCGAAGATTGCGGCGAATTGCCTGGATTATAAAGATATTGAGGCACTTTCCGGGTCAGAGGCAGACCTGGACTCTTCCGTGTACCTTCACATGAAGCGCACGATGGAGGGGGTGGTTGCGGCTGACAGGCAGGTCCGGTTCGCCTACCTCATGGGGATGAACGACGATGGAGAGATCTTCTTCTTTGTCGATTCCGAGTCTCCCGACTCAAAGGACTATTCGCCCCCGGGACAGATCTATAGCGAAGCGACGGTTTACACCATCGAGGCATTCACATCCGGAAAAGAGATGACGGCCGGCCCGGATACTGATCGCTGGGGAACATGGATCACCGCATTTATCCCGGTCAAGGATCCCGACACAGGAGATCTCTATGGAATTTTCGGGCTTGACGTTGATGCGAATAACTGGGTCTTGATCCTTCTTGGCGCGGCACTCCCACCAATTCTCGGGACAGGGATGGTCCTTATCCTGACACTCTCGTTCCTCGTCATACTCGAACGCAACGAAAAAGAACGCGAGATCCTCTCCTCGTCTCAAAAAGCCATTCAGGAGAGCGAAGCTCGCTACCGCCTCCTCTTCACCCGTTCGCCGGTAGGCGTTGTCCAGGTGGACAGGGACGGCACGATCGTCATGGCCAACCAGAAGTGCGGGGAGATCCTTGGGATGACGCCGGACGAAATGACCGGCATTCACATCCATACCCAGCTCCAGGACCCCGGATTGAGTGCCGCACTGCGGGATATCCCAAAGGGAAAACCCACCTATTACGAGGGAGAGTACCGGTCGCTTTCGACGGGAAAGGTCTCTTCTGTCAGAATCCTCGCGCATCCCATCTTCTCAGACAACAACGAGTATTCGGGTGCAATTGCCACAATTGAGGATATCACCGAGCGGAAACAGGCAGAAAAAGCACTCCTGCGGGCAAACCAGAAACTCAATTTACTGAACAGCATCACCCGCCATGACATCCTCAACCAGCTGCTGGCGCTGAAAGGGTACCTCGAACTTGCAGGGGACCCCGATGCAGACAATCAACAGCAGCGAAACTTCCTTGAGAAGGCAAAGAAGGTGACAACCAACATCGAGCGCCAGATCAACTTCACGAAGGACTACCAGGACATGGGAGTGAAGAGTGCCACATGGCAGGATATTGGTCTGGCGATCACGCGGGCGCGGGGCGCCCTTCCGCTTGAACACCTCCAGGTCATGGAAGAAGGGATCGTGTATGAGATATTTGCCGATCCCCTCTTCGAGAAGGTATTTTACAATCTTTTTGAGAACTCACTCAAGCATGGCGGGGAGGGATTGAAAGCCATCAGGGTCTCGGCACAGGAGACCAAAAAAGGGCTGATGATCCTCTACGAGGACGACGGCGTGGGAATCCCGGCGGATATCAAAGAGCATCTCTTCGACCAGGAGATCACGCCTCAGAGGGGACTCGGGATGTTTCTTACCAGCCAGATCCTCTCGATTACCGGCATCAGCATCGCGGAGACCGGTGTTCCCGGGAAAGGTGTCCGCTTCGAGATCCTGGTCCCTGAAGGCGGCTACAGGAAGAAATCGACTCCCAGATAAGGGGGGGGTGTAGGGGGGCGTGCGCAGCCCGGCGTCACTCCCAGTACCTGGCAGTCGCAGAATACCCGTGGCCGCACTTCTCGTAGTATTGCTGGTGGTACTCCTCGGCTTTCCAGAAGCGGCTTGCCGGGACGATCTCGGTTGCGATTGAAAGCCGCCCAAACTTCCCGGAGCGCTGGAGCCGTTCACGAGATGCCTCTGCCGCAGCCTTCTGACCTGGGGAATGGTAGAAGATGGCTGAGCGGTAATTGGTCCCAACATCAGGCCCCTGGCGGTTCACCTGCGTGGGGTCGTGTATCTCCCAGAAGATATCGAGAAGGTGATCATACGTGACGACTTTTGGGTCAAAGACCACCTTCACGGCCTCCGCGTGGCCTGTTTTGCCGGAACAGACCTGCGGGTATGTCGGATCTAAGACCGTCCCGCCAGTGTAGCCGACCTCCGTTGCAACCACCCCCTTCACCTGCCTGAACGCGGCTTCGACCCCCCAGAAGCAGCCGGCTGCAAACGTGGCCTCTTCAAGGCCCTGGTAATCTTCCATGCAGTGTGATTGCGCAGGACAAAGAGAAGGAGGTTTTGGTATGGGAAGTCCGGGAATTCGCGGATTGAGTCGTCAGCCACGCGGACTCCATGGCAATCGAAAATTCGTTCCCCTCCCGATCTCCATCAGCCTTTCATGAACCCGCCCTTCCCAGCGAAAGGCAGGAATGCCACGGCTTTTCATAGGGAGTGTACCCCCACGATTTGCCGCAGGATAGTCGATTTTTTTTCACAGGTTGCATCTGCATCCCGCTCCCCTCACCCGACTAGGCCTATCTCCTGGCAGCATTTCCTGGCCTGGCAGGTTGGAAGCCCTGCACCGTTCCTGCCTCCTTCGTGCCGCGGAATTTGCTCACCAGTCAAAGCAGGGGGAGTATAAAGACTGCCCGAAAGGGAACCCGGCTGAAAGATACCTATATACCAGGGGAGGGTAAAAAGAGAGGGTGATGTACCAATCTCCCTCGCGGACCATCAGGCAGTCGGGAACGGTACAGCATACTGCTGCAACGAAGCGGCAGCCACTTTTCATCACTCTTTAAGCCCGTGGTCTCTGCCTGGGTTTCCGGCGGGGGCAGGGCGTTTTGGGTGTTTTGAGATCTGTGTTGTGGTGTGTCATGGCCATGAGCGTGGAAGGATCGGGGGGGCACTGGTTCAGCCAGATGCCAAGGACAGGAAGGATTTACCAGCTGATCGATGATGCCGGAGACTGTGCCAATCCGGACGGAAGGATAGGGGCTATCGAGGCACTGGGTGAGAGCAGAGACCCGCGGGGGGTGGATGTGCTCGTCTCCTGTTGCAGGGACGCGGACCCATTCGTCCGGAGGCATGCAGTCATCGCTCTCGGGAAGATGAGGAGCGGAAGGGCTGTCCCTGCCTTAATAGAGTGTGTACTGGACAGGGATGAAGAACACGGCACCAGGGTGCAGGCTGTGCATGCGCTCGCATTGACGCGTTCCGACAGTGCAGTCCATGGGCTGAAAAAGTGCCTTTCGGAAGCGGGGGAGGGTGCGGCAATCAGGCCTGCAATAGAAGATGCGCTGTCGCGCATGCATATCACCACGATACCATTCGTCGGGGATTCCTCCGGGTAAAGGAGAGGGAGAGAACACATTCCCACATCTTCCTCTCCCCAGGGCCAGGGAAAATATCGCCTAAAATCTCTTCTCCCCGGTATCCCGGAATCACCGTGCGTACGCTTCGACGAGGTCCCTCGCGGTGATGATCCCGGCGAGTCTCTTCTTTTTCACGAGCGGGAGCCTGCGGATGTGCTTTGTCGCCATGATGGTGGCCGCCTCGTGGATGCTGATCCCCGCAGGAGCTGTAACGAGCATCGGGGAGCAGACCTCCCCGGCCGGCACATCGAGCGAGACTCCTTTTGCAATCAGCGCAGAGAGGAGGTCGCGCTCTGTGAATATCCCCCTTGGTGTCCCTCCTTCTGTCACGATTACGCTCCCGACCCGTTTCTGGCCCATGACCCGGGCCACTTCCTCTATCTTCTGATCATCCTCGACGCATACGAGATCTCTAGTCATGAAGTCGTCGACCACGAGCGAGGTCTCCGGGGCATCCGGCATCCCGCGGATAAGGTCCGATGCGGTGATCACGCCGCACATCATCCCGCACTGGAAGACCGCGAGGCGCCCTTTCTTCCTGATCATGGTCCTTGCGGCCTCGCGTATCTCGAGGTCGGGGCAGATCTTGACGAGTGGAAAGGACATCACGTCTGCAACCTTTGTCTTCACAAGGTCCATTCCCCCTGCAAGCACCTTCGAGAGGAGGTCGCGCTCGGTGACAATGGCGATCGGCGTGCCGTACTGCACCACGATCAGGCTTCCGATCCGCTTCTCCCCCATGGTCCGTGCAGCCTCGGCCATCGTGGCCTGAGGGGTGGTGATGGCCACCTCTGGGCTCATGATGTCAGATACCTTCCGGTGCCGCTTGTACTCCTGGTAGGCGCGGTCGACCACGCTCTGGAACTCGATCCCGGGTTTCTCTGGTGCAACCATACAGATCCCCTCATGGTGTGAGAGAACCTCTGGCGTAAAAAATGTTATGCAGGGATAGACCTGGCTAGAGGATCTGGGAATTTCCCCGGAATGGAGCACGTAAAAAAACTGCATACAACATGGACCCGATCCCACCGGAGATGCTCGCAAGGGTGAAAGCCGCGATGGAAAAGTGAGGCGCTCCAGGTGAAGACCTTCGCCTGCGGTTCAATACTCTTTTTGCTCACGCGTTCTGATATTCCAGGGGAAGAGAGATCATGCTTTTTTTATCGAAGGCAGAGGGACGGCAATGGGCAGGGTATGCGAGGGACGCGCTCAAAGAGAGTCCGGAGCCGGGATGCTGGGACTCGAAGGTCAGGAAGAACCTTATTCCTGCATTTCACTTCTACATCGCTACGTTCCTGGCCGCACACGGGAAGGGCGAAGAGGGCATCGAATGGCTTGAGCGCGGCACCCTCTTTGAGGAGGAGGGGCTTTTTGGGTGCGGTTTCCTCCTCGGTTTCCTGAGGCGGCACGGAGGGAGGCTCGCGGTCCCTCTCGCACCGTTCCAGGATCCACGGCAATTCATCCATTTTGCCGGGGTTCCCATGATGAGGGCGGCGAGGGAGCAGTTCGTCACACAGTGCGGGCATTCCCTCCCGGTCTTTGACCGGCCTCTCCGGTTTATTGATATCGGGTGCGGCGATGGGGCTCTCACCGCCACACTCCTCAACCATCTCGTGGAGACGGGAAAGGCCCCGGGTATCGGCGAGGTGCTCCTGATCGAACCCTCGCAGGCGATGGCAGACCTCGCCCTAAAGACGGTACGCTCTGGGGTTCCCGGAGCGGACGTCGTGGTTCGTAATTATCGGATCCAGAACTGTTCTTCGTCCATAGATCATCCCTATGATGTCGCCATGAGTTCCCTTGCCTACCATCACATGCCCCTCGAGCAAAAAAGGGTCCACCTCTCCCGGCTGAAGCCATGGATCGATCACCTGGTGCTTTTCGAGATGGATGCACACAACGACACCCCCGAACTCCACACTCCTGACCTTGCCCTCTCAGTCTACCAGTCCTACAGCCGCATCATCGATTTCATCTTCACCCACGACGCACCGGTAGACCTCGCCATCGACTGCGTGGACTCATTCATGATGGCAGAGATTGTATCGCTCCTCACCAAACCGAGAGGGGAGCGCCTGGATTACCACATGCTGCGGGGCCAGTGGCACGCGCTCTTCCGGGAAGTGCTCGGGTCAGAGTTCTCGTGCCGTTGCGACTCCTCCGCTTACGCCGACGAATATATGACGCTCTTTACCCTCCATTACGGGAGGGACCAATAAGGGGAGGGAGTGGGTAAAGAGGGCCCCCTCCATTACGGAATCCGTGCCGCGGGGGTGGCGTGCGACGAGGATCTCGGCGGCGCGTCCAGCGGTTCAGGGCATCTTCTCCCTGCATGCCAGGCACTTGACAGAGTTATACTCGCCGTCATCGCAGTTCCATGGGGCATACTCCCTGCAGACTGCCGGCCGGACGTCGTGGATTTTACAGAAGGCCTTCCCTTCCGTCGATCTTCCGAGGAACGGGCAGTGACGCAACGGCCGGCCGGAAGGGTCCTGCCAGTAACGCACTTTCATGATGTGGGGGATATCGCCGGCTGAGATGCCTGTGCCGCCGGTCTTTTTCCCGTTCTCGAGGAACACCGTCACGTGCTGCAGGATGTCCTCCCGGTTCTGTTCGATCCAGGGACGGAGGTCCTCGGGGGACCCTTCCTGCCCCCATCCCCACCGCTCGCAGCAGTGCCCGCACTGCCTGCATATCTGTTCCCTGCTCACGCTGGAGAAATTTGTTTGGCGGGCGAGAGAAAAAAGATGAGGGTATTGGTCTTCCCTGGGGCACTTTTCAGATATACCTGGCCTTCTTCGAGAGCTTCATCGGGGTATAGAGCGGCCGGAAAGGCATCGCCCCGCAATCGGCCCCGACCAGGGTGACGAGGTCGTCAAACGAGAAGGACTCCTTGAACGGCTTGTTCGGCTCCGACCTGGAACGGATGGTGACAGTGAGCCTCCCGCTCTCGACCTCTGCGTCCCCGACCACGACGACGTACGGGACCCAGTCCATCCCTGCCTCGCGAACTTTTTTGCCGACACTCTCGTCCCGGTCGTCAAGGTCGGCACGGATCTTCCTGTTGTTCAGGTCGGCTGCGATCTTCTCGGCAAAGGAGAGGTGGCGCTCCGCCACGGGGATGACGCGTACCTGGGAGGGCGAGAGCCAGGTGGGAAGCCTCGGGACTTTCTGCCGGGCGGTGCTCTCGAGGATGGCGCAGATGACCCGCTCGACGGAGCCGGTCGGCGAGCAGTGGAGGATCGGGGGGTGGACTTCCTTTCCGTCAAGGTGGTACCTGATGTTGAACCGGTGCGAGCTCTCGACGTCGATCTGGACCGTGGGGTTCTCGATGGGCCTGCCCTGGCCGTCGATCGCCGCCAGGTCGACCTTTGCGACCCAGTAGTGGACACGTTCGGAGAGGACCTCGATGAGCATCGGGCATCCCGAGACCTTCACCATCCGTGCGACCCATTCCCTGTGCTCGTCGTAAAAGTCCCTCGTGCAGCGGATCACGCCGACGAGTTCGGTGCCAAAGTCCTTGCCGGTCTCCCAGCCCATCAGGAGCTGCTCCTCGAAGCACCGGAGGGCCTCGGGCATATCGGTGCAGAGGGAGTGCATGTCTGGCATCGTGAACGCCCGGAGTCGCTTGAGCCCTATGACCTCCCCCTTCTGCTCGTGCCGGAACGAGTAGGTGGAGAGCTCGTACATCTTCATCGGGAGGGTGTTCGGGGAGATGTGCATGTCCCGCATGATAGAAAACATCCCAAAGCACGCGGCGAACCGGAGCATCATGTTCCTTGTCCCGCTCTTGAACCGGTACTGCCGCTCCCCGAACTTGTCGGCATGCTCGTAGATGGCCCGGTCGCCGAGGTCGTACATGACAGGGGTCTCGACCGGCGTTGCCCCGTAGGGCAGGACTTTCAGGAGGACGTAGTCAGCGAGCAGGTCGCGGATCAGCTTTCCCCTCGGCATCCACCTGAGGTGGCCGACGTCCGAGACCGGCTCGTAGTCCACGAGTTCCTTGCTCCTCATCAGTTCGACGTGGATCGGCTCGCCGCCACCCTCCGCGGGCTCTCCGAGCTCTTTTTTGAGGAGGCAGCCGAAAGAGGAGTCGTCCATGAACTCCTTTGGGTCGTGCCGTTTCCCATCGGGTGTGAGTACGAAGAACTCGTGGGTGACCTCCTTTTTCTCAGCCTTTTTCCCCTCTTCGGGCGGGAGGATGGTCTTCGAGAGCTCGGAGAGGGGGTGGCCCTTGCATGAGATGCGGAAGGACTTGTACCACCCGAAAGGTGCCCTGATCACGTCGAAGCCTATGTCCACCAGGAGGTGCTCGAGCATTCTCAGGGCCTCGACTGCCGCGTCGGGCCTCGCGAGGTCGCTCGAGAGGTGGGCGTAAGGGTAAAGGACGATGTTCTCCACCGAGAGCTGGTCGGCGGTCTTTCCGATCTCCTCGCCGGCGAGTTCGACGACGCCGGGGATATCGTCTTCGTCACCAGCCTCTACGGCGCAGAAGACGGTGAGGGCCTCTTCCTTGAATCCCTTCAATGGCTGACCCTCTTCTGCCATTCCGGTCTTTTTCCTGGCCTCGAATTCTATAAAATCAGAGTGTATTAAGAGAAGTCGCATGCATTCAGCTCCATTTCCGGTCAGATCATCCCAGATAATTGTGGTTTCATGGTGTATATACCCATTCAGAGCTCGGGCAGGTTCCTGTGGTAGCGGGAGAGCGTTGCCTGCCGCTGGTCCATGTACTTGGCGTCCTTCTTCCTGTCGTAGGGGAGCAGCGCCCTCTCGGTCGTGTAAAAGACGAGCTGCCCGATCGGCATGCCCGCATACATCCTCACCGGCCGCTGGTTCACGTTGCACATCTCGAGCGTGATGGAGCCGCGAAAGCCTGCATCGATCCATCCCCCCGTCTGGTGCAGTTCCACCCCGAGCCGTGCGATGCTGCTCTTGCCCTCGATGCTGGCCACGATATTGTCGGGGAGGCCTATCACCTCGCAGGTCTCGGCGAGCATGAACTGGCCAGGGGAGAGGACGATCGAGTCGGAGGTGGTCTGCTGTGTTCCCCTGGCGATCGTCTCTCCCTGGTAGGGATCGATCACGTCGTCGCCTCTCTCGTACCACACAAAATGGTTTCCGAGGCGGATGTCAAGGGAGTTGGGCTGGACCAGCCGGGGATCGAAGGGCTCCACCGTGATAAACCCGCGCTGGATGCGGTCCAGTATCTGCCAGTCCACGAGAATCATGAGAAACTGTATGGACCCCGATGGGCATTAGGATTCCTCTGTCCCCGCAGGGGTCTCTCCTCCCAGTCGAAAAATCAGGGGGTGGGAAGGGGAAACGAGGTGTCCATCCCGGTGACCTCGCTTAAGTAGACCCCCGAGCCAAGCCACCACCGGTCGTCGACAGGGAGGACATACCCGATCTTCAATTCCTGCCGGTTCTCCCTGCCAGGGTTCGGCCAGACAAAGACGATGAACCCGCCGCCGGAGCGTGCGGTGTCGGAGAGCGCCTTGATGTTCTTCATCCCGAACGGATCGGTCTTCTCAATGAGGCTGGTCCCGATCGCCTCCTTCAGGTGGGGGTGGGCGAGGAGTGTCCCGTTAAAATCGTAGGCATACAGGTAGTGGGCATCGGTATCCACGAACGATCCCGACACGTTCGAGATCTCTGCAAACGCCGCATCTTCACCATGTTCGCGCCCGAAGGCCGCTCCGCGCTCCACGAGTTCAACCATCTCCTCAACCGCCTTCGGATACCCCAGGGAACCCGCGCCTTCCAGGCCGGAGAAGTAGATGCCCGATCCAATCCACCAGTCCTCTCCGACAGGGTATACGTACCCGATCTTCGGGACATAGGCCCCGACCGATGACTCGTTGATCCCGTTGACGGAGGGGGCCGGGTAGAGGTACGTGATGAACCCTCCACCCTGTGCGGCCACGTGCGCCCCGATGCGGATCACAGGAAGACCACGGATATCGGTCCAGTCCAGCCGGTTGGTCCCGACGCGCTCCCGCTGGTAGGGGTGGGCGAGGAGCGTCCCGTTGAAATCGTATGCATACACATAGAGGTCGCCTCGGGAGAAGGAGCCGTTATCACGGTTGAACTCGGCGAGCGCGGCCTCTTTCCCGGCATGCTCCGCGAATTCGGCCGCCTCTTGCACAAACCCGGCCAGGGCGGCGGGGGTCAGTGCTGCGTGTGCGTCCTGTGGAGACCCGGGGGCGCTGCATCCCGAGAAAAGGGCTGCGCCAACCAGGACGAGGCAGGTTATGCAGGGGAGATGCCATCCTCTCATGGGGGTCATATTTTGGTGGAAATCACATAAATGCCCCGATTTACCTTTGATCACCCACAATGGAGAAGGGGCTTGCGGAAGGATACCTTATCCTCCCGGTGCCGCGGTACTCGGCGGGAAGACGCCCTGTACCTACTGGCATGCCGGGGCGTCATACGATGGGTGACGTATTGTGGGGGAGGGTAGGGGAGAGAAGATCCGCCCGAATCCCGGAACGCCCGGCACAGGGGCCCGCGGCCTCTTTTAAACCAGGAGTGGCAGGCGTTCATTCATCGGGAGAGCCAGGGTCATCGTCCGGCAGCTCTCTCTTTGGTCTCACTGCGTCAGGGGTAATATACCACTCAGACCGCCTCATGAGCCCGTGCAGGGTGCTCGCTTCTCTTGCCGTCAGGTTGGCCCTCCCGAAGATCCGCCGCATCAGGAGCATGGTCACGTCACGCTTGAAGGGGGGGTGTCCGATAAGGGTGAGGTACTGGTCGATATGCTGGTAGAGGTGTTCCATCTGTTCCCTTCCGGCAAGGAGGTACTCCCCCCGGGGGAGATTGGCCAGTTCGTACGCGATGATCGCGACGGCATGGGAGAGGTTCAGGATCGGGTATTCTGCCGAGGTGGGGATCGTGCATATCACGTCAGATTTTCGGATCTCCCTGTTGTTCAGCCCCCAGTTCTCCCGCCCAAAGAGGACCGACACCCTCCCCCTGCACGGTTCGATGAGGCTGCGGATCTCCCGGGGGGTATAGTAGGGCATCCGCATGGGGTTGCAGATCGACTTGCTCAGTTCGCCTGTTGTCGCAATGACACAATCGCTCCCCGAGAAGACCTCTTCGAGAGTCAGACGCGGCGCAGACTCGAGGACGTCCCTTGCGTGTCCTGCCCGGGCGATGGCGTCATCACCGAGTGGGCACGGGTCCACGAGGACCAACCGCGAGAACCCGAAGTTCTTGACGGCACGTGCAGCAAAGCCGACATTCCCCTCGTAGAGGGGCTGGACCAGGACAAACTCAACGTCGGGCATCCCCCTGCCTACTGGATGGCCCTGACAGTGGCCTTCAGCACGTCGATGCCCTGGTCGTAGACGGCGTTTCCCACCACGATGGTATCCGCGTACTTCGCCATCTCCGCCGCCCGTTCAGGGGAGTTGATGCCGCCCCCGTAATACAGGACAGAGGATTCAAGCGCGTCGGAGACGGTTTTCACGACGGAGGGGTTCCCGTACATTCCACTGTACTCAATGTAGACGATCGGGAAGTGGAAGTACCGTTCGGCGACCGTTGCGTATGCAGCCACTTCGGCAGGTGAGAGTGCGCAGTTGGAGCGCGTCACCCTCCCTACCGACGAATCGGGGTTGAGGACAATGTACGCCTCCGGCACCACACGGTCCCAGTCGATCTCCTGCTGCTGCACCCACTGCCGGTGCTTTCCCACGATCCAGTTTACATCCTGGGTGTTCAATACGCTCGGGATGAAGAGAAAATCGATACCCTCGGCGATCACCGCCTCGGGCCCTGCCGGCTCCACCACCAGGGGGAGGCCGTACCGGGCAACCTGCCGCAGGAGTTCCTGCATGTTCTCCCTGGTCACGTTCAGGGTTCCCGAGAGCATCAGGGCATCGGTCCCGCTTGTTACGACCCCGGTCAATGCGTCGGGTGTCAGCTGCTTGTCGGGGTCAAGCTTGGTCACGTGGTTCCAGCTCTTCCAGTTGATGTGCATCAGGCCACTCCCTCAGATGACAATGATATCGTCGCTTTGTTTCTTCTTCTTTTTGAACGGTGCCGCTGACCTGAGTTCCCGCACCCGCTCCCGGGGCAGTCCAGACCTGCACGAGATCGTGGACTCGTCGATCTCGTGGAGGGTCTCGATATTGTAGACGCCGGCCCGAAGCAGCGCCTCACGGGCGGACTCTGTCATCCCCCTGATCCCCATGATCTCCCTTCTCCCCTTCTCGTACTGTGCCCTGCTGACTTTTTTTGGCACTGGTCTTCCCAGCGCGGATGCGACCGTCCCGATGTGCCTGTACACGGTATCAGGGGAGATGCCGCTCAATGAGGAGATGTACAGGGGATGTGCAGACAGGAGTTCCTCGGGTCGGCCAAACCCTGCCTCGACGTATTTCTTCAGGCTCACTGCGGGCAGCCCGGTCTCCTTCAGGCGGCGCTCCCCGGCTACCTTCTTTGCCTCGGCCTGGAGGCTCTCTGCCTCCTTCTCGCCCACCCCTGCCTGACGGAGCACAGACCGGTCGACGAGGCCGAGGCTTTCGATGTCGTTGATGCCTGCTTCCTGAAGCTTCCGTATCACGCTCGCGGGGCTCCTCCCCCTTCTTGGCGGGAGGAGTGACCGCACGAACTTCCTGCAGTCGGAGCGCCGGCGGAGCAGGTCGAGTGCACCGGCGGCTTCTTCCTGGAGCCGTCCGGCCTCGGCGCTGCTGATCCCAAGGATCTTCTCGAGTGATTCACGAGGAGTGTTCGAAAGGTCGTACACCGTGTAGAGGTGCGCCGCGAGCATCTTCTGGTGAAGGGTGTCCGAGAATGACGGCAGCAAGGCCAGTGTCTCCCTGTGGGAGCTGATATGGTGGCAGAGCGGGCACCCGATGTCCCAGGGCCTGGCGCCTTTCCTGACGAGGCGGACGGAGTGGAGACGGTGGGTGGGGCAGACCTCGTCGGTCCTGACCGCAGATCCCCACATCGTCATGGGCAGGCCGATATTGAAGCTGCATGAGGGGTAATTGGTGCAGCCTATGAACTGGGTCTGGTTGCGGAGGTGCCTGATCCTGATGTCATGGCCGCATACCGGGCAGGGCCCAAGCGTCAGTTCCTCGGCAGTCTGGTCCATGATCTCGTCGCCTATCTCCTTCCTGTGCGCCTCGAGCTGGTCAAAGACCTGGTGGAGCATCCCCCGCGACTCATCGATCACGTCGGCACGGGAGCGTGCTTTCTGCTTGATCTGCTGCATGTGCGCTTCAAGCGTCTGGGTCATATCGGGGCGGGTGATAGTGTCGGCATGGTGCTCCAGGCTGTCGATGACTGCCCTTCCGACGAGGGTCGGCCGGAGCGGGTTGCCCTCCACGTATTTCCGGGAGACGAGTTTCTGGATGACCTCGTGCCGGGTGCTCTTGGTCCCAAGGCCAAGCTCCTCCATCCTCTGGATCAGCCGGCTCTGGGTAAATCTCGGCGGCGGCTGCGTCTCCTTCTCCTCCATCGTAACCGAGACGAGCGGAAGCACCTCTCCTGCCGAGAGCGCGGGGATGATGTACTCGGTCGCAGCACTGTAGGGATACACCTTCCGCCACCCCGGCGAGGTGATCTGCCCGCCGGTGATCGTATATGGCTCCCCTGATGCAGAGAGCATCACCTTCATCGTACGCCAGCTGGCGTCGGGAGAGAGGGTCGCAAGGAAGCGCCTGACGACCAGTTCGTATATCTTCCAGCGGTCCTCGCCGAGCCCTTCCCGGTGCGCTGCCCCGGTGGGATGAATCGGCGGGTGGTCGGTGCTTGTCTTCCTGCCCCGCGTGGGTGTCGGCCTCCGGTTGGCCATCACCCATTCCACGTCCTGCCGAAAGGCAGTCGGCCTGATCGCGGAGAGGATGGCGGAAAGGTCAAGGGTTGGCGGGTACACCGTGTTGTCGGTCCTCGGGTAGGAGATGAACCCGTTCATGTAGAGATCTTCTGCAAGGCGCATGGCGTTAGCCGCAGAGAAGCCGAGCCGCGCGGCCGCGACGATGAAGGACGTGGTATCAAACGGCGAGGGCGCCCTGTCCGCCTTTACCCCCGCCCTCACGTCAGTGACGACGAGGGGCTCCCGTGTCCGGTCGCGGGCGCCTTCCGCCGCACTCTTCTCTGTGAACCGGGAGGTGGTATGCCGGGCCTCCATCTCCTGTCCCTGCTTTTTCGTGAGGAGGTGCAGCTGCCAGTACTTCTCGGGCACGAAGCCCTCGATCTCGCGCTCGCGGTCAACTATCATGGCAAGAGTCGGGCTCTGGACCCTCCCGACCGAGAGGATGTTTGTGCCCCCCCTGCGTGCCGCAAGCGAGAGGAACCGCGTGAGGGAGGCGCCCCACACGAGGTCGATCACCTGCCTTGCCTCCCCGGCGGCTGCAAGGTCGAAGTCAAGGTCGGTTGTTGCCGAGAACGCGTGCCGGATCTCCTCGGGGGTGATGGCAGAGAAGCGTGCCCGGTCCACGCGGACACGGGGGTTTGCCTCCCTGACAAGCTCGTACGCCTCTTTTCCTATCAGTTCCCCCTCGGTGTCAAAGTCGGTCGCGATCGTGACGCGGGTGGCCTTCCTTGCAAGTTTCTGGAGCAGGGCGACGATCTTCTTCTCCGTGGGGACCTTCACCGTGGGGGCGTCAATGAGGCTCCGGGGTGTGCGTGTCTCGCTTCGCCAGTTCGAATACCCCTCCACGAAGTCGATCTCGACGACGTGTCCTTTCAGCCCCAGGACCACGGTCTCGTTGAACTGGTAGCTTGAGATCCCCCCGTCCTTCGCCTCGCGGACCTTCTCCTTTCCGGCGAGTATCCCCGCTATCCTTCGTGCAGAGATGTTCTTCTCGGTCACTATGAGGTACATGGGTCTCCTTACTCGTCCCCCGAAAGGAGGCGCGTGAGCACCCGGTTCACGTCGCCTGGCTTTGCACAACCGCGGGTCTTTCTCATCACCTGACCGACGAGGAAGTTCAATGCTTCCTTCTTCCCGGTGCCAAAATCCGCAACGGCCTGGGGGTTCTCGGCGATGGCCTCCCGTGCCGCCGCGGTCACGGGGTCATCCGCACCTTCTTCTGTCGCCGCGATCGCAAAGAGCCCGAGCCTCCCGATGCACTGGCGCGGGAGTTCGCATGTACCCGATTCCCTGATCTGGTCGAGCAGGCTCCTCAAAACCTCCACAGCCGCCTTCTCGGTGATATCGCCTGACTGGCGGATGATGAGAAGCTCCTTGAAGTGGTCGAGGGGCACGCCGCGGATGCTCATGTCGCGGTAGTTGAGTTCTCCAAGGAGCGTGTCGGCCACCCATGTTGCAGTCGCTGTTGAGACCTTCAGGTCCGCGGGAAGGCTGTCGTAGAACTCGGCGATCTGCCAGTCTCCCGTCAGTGTCGCAGCGTGGGTCGGGGAGAGCCCGTAGTCGTCGATGAACCTCTGCTTCCTTGAATCGGGGAGCTCGGGGATCTCGATCTCCTCTGCCCAGTCCCGCACGCGAAGGGGGCGGAGGTCGGGCTCCGGGAAGTACCGGTAGTCCTGCTCCATCTCCTTACTTCGGGAGGAGGTCGTCACCCCCCGGGCCTCGACGAAGTGGCGGGTCTCCCGGACGATCTTCTGGCCCCTCCTGATCGCGTTCTTCTGCCGGGTCACCTCGAACGTGAGCGCCTTCTCGACCCCCTTGTAGGAGGTGATGTTCTTGACCTCCACGCGCTCGCTTCCCGCAAGCGAGATATTTGCGTCGACACGCAGCGATCCCTCCTTCTCGCTGTCGAACACTCCCAGGTACTCGAGGGTCGCCCTGAGCTTGTTCAGGAAACGGCGGGCCTCCTTTGGTGACCTGAGATCCGGCTCGGTCACAATCTCGATCAACGGGATCCCTGCGCGGTTGTAATCGACGAGGGTGTACTTCGGGCGGTCTGCACCGCCCTTGTGGACGAGTCTTCCCGGGTCCTCCTCCATGTGGACCCGGGTGATCCGCACCCGTTTTTCGCCCTCGTCACCCTCGATGTCAAGGTAGCCGCAGACAGCGAGGGGCTTGTCATACTGGGTGATCTGGTATCCCTTGTCGAGATCGGGATAGAAGTAGTTCTTCCTCGAAAATTCCGATTCTTCCGGGACCTCGCAGTTGAGAGCTTTTGCGACTTTGAGGGCATACTCGACCGCTTTTTTGTTGACCTTCGGGAGGGAGCCGGGCAGGCCCAGGCAGACGGGGCAGACGTGCGAGTTCGGCGGGTCGTCCCGGTAATCGGTCGAGCACCCGCAGAAGAGCTTGGTGGCGGTGTCAAGCTGGCAGTGGATCTCGAGGCCTACGATCACGGTCATGCCGATCCCCCCTGCTCGAACGCATATGCGACGTCCACCACCCGCTCGTCCTCCATCCACCTGCCCATCACCTGCAGGCCTACGGGAAGTCCCTCGACCTTCCCGCAGGGGACCGAGATCGCGGGGACCCCGGCGAGGTTTGCGGGGACGGTGAGGATGTCGGAGAGGTACATCGAGAGAGGGTCGCTCTTCTCGCCGAACCTGAAGGCGACCGTCGGCATTGTCGGCCCGGCGAGCACGTCCACCTCCCTGAACAGGCGCTCGAAGTCGGCCCTGACATTGTTTCGTGCCGCCTGGGCCTTGGCGTAATATTTCCCGTAGTACCCCGACGAGAGGGCAAACGTCCCGAGCATGATCCTCCTCCGGACCTCCTCCCCAAACCCTTCCCTCCTCCTCTCCTGGAATGCCTCGTGCCACGGCTTCTTTGTGTCTGCAGGGGGACCGTAACGGACGCCGTCGAAGCGGGCGAGGTTCGAGCTCGCCTCGCTCGTGCAGGTCACGTAGTAGGCCGCAAGGGCATAGGCCATGCTCGGCATCCTGCAGGTGATGACCTCTGCGCCTTTGCGCTCGAGGAGCGAGATCGCGTCCCAGACCACTGACGCGACCCTCGGGTCGACCCCCTCGCCGAAGAACTCCTCGGGGACGCCTATCCTCACCCCCCTGATCTCGGGGTCGGGGGCATGGTGGTATGGGCAGTCACGGGAGGTTGAATCGCGGGGATCGTGGCCTGCGATGACCTCCATGAGGAGGTTTACGTCCGCCACTGTCCGGGCCATCGGCCCGATCTGTTCGAGAGAGTTTGCATAGGCGATGAGGCCATACCGGGAGACGCGGCCGTAGGTGGGCTTGAGCCCCACGATGCCGCAGAAGGCAGCGGGGCACCGGATCGACCCGCCTGTATCGGTGCCGAGCGCGAGGGGGACGAGCCCTGCTGCGACGGCTGCGGCACTTCCGCCCGAGGAACCCCCGGGGACGCGGGAGGGGTCGACGGGGTTCTTCGTAGGCCAAAATGCCGAGTTCTCGGTGGTCGTGCCCATCCCGAACTCGTCCATGTTGGTCTTTCCCACGATTGCAGCGCCAGCCTTCTTTAAGCGCTCCACCACCGTGGCGTCGTACGGGGGGACGTAGCCCTCGAGTATGCGGGAAGCACAGGTGGTCTCGATCCCGGCGGTGGAGATGTTGTCCTTTACTGCAACGGGAACCGCGGCGAGTCTCCCGTCGCCGCAGGGAGCCTCCGGTATGGTGCGCAGGAAGGCGGCGTACCGGTCGTCGGGATGGAAGGATATGGTGCGTCCGGGCATCACATCACCCGCGGGGCCCGGAAGAATCCCTCTTCGGGTCCTGTGGTATTCGCGAGCGCCTCCTCCTGGGAGAGGGAGGGGACGACCTCATCCTCGCGCAGGATGTTGTATGATCTCTCCTCCTCCTCCTTGACCGCCTCAACCGTGTCAAGGATATCGAAGTACTCAAGGATCTCGTTGAACCGCGAGGTGAACAAAGCGAGTTCCTCCCTGTGAATGGCGATATCGGCGAGCTGCCCGATGTGTTCGGTATCTCTCTCGGTAATCATCCCAGTATGTCACTCCTTTCCAAGGCGCCTGTGTCCCGCATGAGGATAAGTAGTCTTGATACGTTTTTTTATAACCATTGTTGTCCTGCACAGGGCCGCTCCCGCATCTGTGCGGCATTCAATATACGGGGCCTGGGACTCTCGATCTCAAAAAGGACTGTGCCAGGAACCCGGAAAAAACCCTGGAGATCGGTTGGGTCCCTTTTCCGGATCCTTTCATCCGCGCAGGGGGATGCGGTCCGCGTGTGGTACATCAGTATAGATAGTGCAAGAATGTCCTCGCGTCCCGTTGGTATGTACAGGGCGATACCCGAGATGCCATGGGTGGAGGGACTAAAGCAAAGGGTGAGGTATGGCTCAAAGAGAGGGAGTGTGGAACAATGCCCCGGCAACCCTGCGCAAAGAGCAGGCAGAGCACGGGAAAGGCTCCCTTGGCCCTCGTATCAGGGGGAAGACCGGGCGCCTTCTCCTGCCATGTGTGCGACGTAATCTCCGACCCTTGCATACCCCTTCCTCGCTGCGAGTCGCCTTATCTCCTTTGCGACTCCGCTCCCGTACTGCATCGCCTTCTTCTCTCCCCACGCGAGCTCACGCGGCATGTACCGCTCCGCGACCTCCCGCAGCGCCACCTTCCGGCGACCGCCGGCGACTTTCCTCTCTGCCGGAAGGGCCTTTGCCGCGCCGACCACCCGCAGGTCAAGGTAGGGCAGCGAGAGGAGGACCCCGTGCAGGGCAGAAACGGCCTGGTCCCTTTCAGCCTGCGCAGCGAGCGTACCAAAGTCCGCCGCAAGCTGTGCCTCCACGTCCTTTACGGCTAGATACCGCGCATAGCCGCCGAAGAGTTCGTCGGCTCCCTGGCCGGTGAGCACCCGGAGCGCCCCCGTGTCCCGCGCAGCACGGGTGATGAAGAAGAGGGTCGTTGCAATCGCCGCATCAACCGCGTTCTTTTGTGGGATGACGCTCATCACTGCGGCAAGTGCCTCCTCCACCTCTCCGGGATGAATCGCCACCAGTGTGCAGTCGAGCCCGAGGAGACGGGCAGCCGAGTCAGCTTTTTTCAGGTCGTGGGAGCCTTCGATTCCCACCGCGATGCAGGGCAGTCCTGAAAGGAGTGCAATAAGCGACGAGTCGACACCCCCTGAGAGCGCGACCACCCCCTCGTCAGCGCGAAGCCTGACTGCCTCGCGTATGGCAGTCTCCAGGTCCATTTTTGGATACTGCGGATTTACCTCCCCGATTACGTCCCCGGCGCAGACGATCTTCCCGGAAGGCCCCGGCCCCGGGGCGATCCCGAGGTGGTCCCTTGCGGTGCAGCCGTCCCAGGAGAGGGAGAACTCTCCTCCGAACCCGGCTGCCGCAAGCGGGTTGGAACGGACCCGCGAGAGTACCTCTTCTGGAGTGAGTCTCTCTCCCGCGACCTCCACCCAGCCCCTGAACACCCCAGTCATTGCTTCGCCATGGTTTGTATCGAGATCTTTTCCTTTGTGTGGACATTGGAGGACGTGATACACAGAATTTCCTCTCTCGTTACTTCTGGAGACGCTTCGCCCGCGGTACGTACTTTTTCGGGCGTCGCAGGAGTAAGATCCCCCCCATTGCCAAAGCGACAAAGAGAATACCAATGACAGTCATCCATACCGGAAATGAAGGGAGCGGCTCCGCTGCAGTAGGGGATGGCTGCGGGGCGGCCTTCTCCGACGTTCCTGGATGGTCCGATGGGGGTTCAATGACAAGTGCAGGGGCATCTTCTGGTGCAACGGCAACGGCTACCGGAAAAAGAAGCCCGCAGAGTGCCAGAAAAAGGTATGCAACAAAGAGAGATCTAAGGGTCATCGGGAGTCACTCGTAAGAATTTCATAAAGAAATTTCTGCTCTTTGCACATCAATATTTCATAATCCTTTTTATGCGGAAAGGATTATAATAGAGAAGGTTTGAGCGATGAGTTCCGGGCGTCTGAAAAGAGAGACGGCGATCAGTGCTTCCGTGAGCACAATCCTGATGGTGGTGCTGGTCATTGGAATTGCAATGATCATCTGGTCGATATGGATGGGATCCCCTTCCATCCTCCATGACAAGGTGTACATTGCAGGCGAAGCAAAGGCGATGGTAGTCAACCAGCCAGGGGGAATCCCGATGCAGGTGGTGGGGTTTACGATCAGGGAGGCTGAGCCGTTCCACTTTGCCGGCCAGGCTCCTCCCATCGCAGGGAAAGAGGTGCTCCTGAAGGTGATCAGTCCTGATGGCCGTACGCTCTATCCCACCCCGTTCATCACAGGGGGAACTCTTGAGGGAAGGACCCTCTATATCTATCCCAATTCCACCGGTTATTCGGAGCACTGCGACTATATCGTCTCAGATTCCCTCCCGGCGGGAAAGCTCAAGCCGTTTGTCCTTGGGACATGGACTGTCCAGTTAATCGACACCGAGGCGCACCTCCTCATTTCGAGCGACGACCGCGCAAGGATCACTGAAGGGACCTCCTCCTATGCCCTCGCCGGCGGTGTCCCGGGGGGAAACGTATGGCGGACGGACTGCACACCACTTGGCTACTCCGTCCATGGGAACCCGGTTGCAGGTAATACCGGGGCCCCGATGAACATGAGCTACCTCTCATTCGATGGGAACGACTGGCTCGAATACCAGGATGACCCCACCCTCACATACACAGGGGACCTCACCATCTCGCTCTGGCTACGGCCCCTGAATGTAAATACCTGGAAACAGGTGATTGGAAAGGGACTCCAGACGCAGTCCGGCGGCGGCGTCATCGAGGACAAGAACTATGATCTCTATCTCATCAACAAGAAAATCTACTTTGAATGGGACGATCGCATCACCAACACCCACTATCATGTGATGACCGACAACGACGTCGTGACTGCCGGCAACTGGCAATATGTGAATCTGGTGGTGGAGGGGGGGGATCCAAAGATTTACGTGAACGGGGTTTCGCAGCAGTTCTCCTATTACCAGTCGAACGTGCCTGGCAACAACAAGATCACCAACCCTTCGCAGATCCCCGATATCAGGCTGAAGGACAACCAGTATCCCCTGACGATGGGAAAACAGGCATCCCAGCAGTATCCATTCCCCTATTCGGGTGATATAGGGTTGTTTGCACTCTATAACAGGGGACTCACGGAAGATGAGATCACCGAGAATCTCCAGACATATTCTGCATGATCCCCTAATATCCCCTAAAATACAACCACCCCATCTTTTTTTTATCGGTTATTCAACTTTTCGGGACAAGCGTTCGCCACGGAATGTCATTTCAACTCATTTAAGTCCGATCACGCATATTTTCAGCACAAGAATCAATGTCACGGTTCGTTCCCGGCGATGTGATCCTGGCAAGGATCCGTGTTGGAGAGAAGGGCGAGCCGAAGGTCCGTCCCGCGGTCGTCATTCATGCAGGGGATTCCGGGTGCCTTCATGTCTTTCCCGTCTCCTCCACCCCGTCACGGGACATGCCGTCTGTCCCGTTCGGCCTTGAAGACTTCCAGGAAGGCGGGCTCGATATCATGGACGTGAGCTATGCGCTCACCGGGGGAACGGTCCGCGTCGCACCACGGGATGTCGCAGGGAAGAAGGGGAAGCTTGCACCCGGGGCCCTGGAGGCGATGCTGCCGGGTCCGAGGTCAGAAGTGCCGTGAATGGGCGTGTTTGGTGGCGATTCCCATGAGGGGGAAGGGCAGGACGTCTGCTCCGGGTTCATTGGATCTGCCCCCTTCCCGGTCCCCACTCTGTCAGTGCCTGCTGAAAAAAACGGGTACACGCGCACACATCTCTTGGTCACCTGCATCAGGGCACCCACGCCCCTGCCTGGGGGGAAGAGACAGTCATGTTGATACCCTCGGACTGGACAATCCTTGAGTACATGCGGACCAACCGGCACCAGTACTTCCTTGACCTCGCCCTCCGGTGCGCACACCAGGGGACGTGCCTCCGGCGAAACTTCGGGGCAATCATCGTTGACGAGTTCCAGACCATCGTCTCCACCGGGTACACGGGCGCTCCCAGGAAGCAGGTGGACTGCACCGAGATCGGGCGGTGCTGGAGGAAGGACCACCGCATCCCCTCTGGCTCAAACTACGAGCGGTGCCGGAGCGTCCATGCCGAGATGAACGCGCTTCTCCAGGCAGGAAAGCTCGCACGGGGCTGCACCCTCTACCTTGCCGGGTTTGACGTCGAGACCGGGGACCTGACGCAGATCTGGCCCTGCTTCCTCTGCTCAAAGATGATCGTAAATTCAGGGGTGAGGTCGGTGATCATGCGCACCGGCGACGAGACTTTTAAGGAGATGGACCCGATCGCCCTCTACCAGATGCGGAGCATCGAGGCGCTGGGGGAGGAGGGCTCTTAAAAAATGGGAATGGTTCTGGAAAAAGGGGAAGAGAGATACGGTACCGGGGGGCGGGCCATGCCCGTCAGGCTCTCCACCCGATGCCGACCTTCCACCCGGTGACGTCCTCTGTCCTGAAGACTGCCTCATGAACAGTGCCTTCGTCACGGTACCGCAACACCCCGTCCCTCATACTCACCACCTGCGACCTGGTATCATCATCGAGCGAGAAGATCCTGCCGGGCAGGGAGTCAAAGACCGGCATTCCCAGCGCGTCCACCGCGAAGGCATAATACCCTTCGGGGAGCGTAAAGTCGCGGAAGAGTAACTCTTCAAGCGAATCGCAGTACACCGACGTCCCGAGGACTCCATTCACCTCTCCCTTGTCCCGGACCGGGACCGCGATGATTGCAGTGTACCTCCCCGTCGTTTTGCTTACGACGATGGTCCCGATCGAAGTCTCCCCTGCAAGCACACCCGGGAAATAGGTGCGGTCCCGGAGGTTCGCGCTCGTCAGGTTGTCGACCGTCGTGTAGTAGGAGCCGTCGGGCCTCGCGTACCAGAACCTGGCCTCGGGATACTCCTCCTCGAGCCGGACAAGGAGCGGCCTGATCCGCTCCCAGTCCCCACCTCTGATCTCACCGGTGAGGGCGAGGGTCTCCATCGCGGCGGCGATCCCGTGGACCCGGGCCGAGACGAGCGCCGAGAGCGCGGGAAGGAGTGTTCCCCGGGCGAGGGCGTCACGGTCCCCGGCGACTGCGGGAGCAGGGGGCGCCTGCGTGCTGCCCGCGGTGATGCGGGCAAACGTCCCGTCTGCCTTCATGGCATCGAGGGTGTCCTGGTATGCACGGATGGTCGCCGGGGCTGTCTCCCTGTGAAACGCGATGAAGATCTCAGTCCTGAGCAGTGGGTAGACGGGAACCAGGGCAGACTCAGGGATGCCCTTTTTGCGCAGGGTCTCCGGGGTGGTTGCGGACGACCCAATCCAGAGAGATACGGAGCGGTTCAGGAGTGCATCGAGGCAGTCGGCATCGGATGAAAAAGCCCTGATATTCGAGAATTGGTTTTCGACGAGGAAGTCGTGCCGGGCATCTCCCGCAACCACCGCGATTGTCCCGGCGTTGCGTGCGGCCTCGAGGCTCTGGAGGGTTATCCCTGAGTCGTTTGTGGCATACAGCACGTAATCAAAGATGCCGATCGGTCCGACCCATGCAAACTCCGTCTCCCGTTCATGCGTTCTCGCGGTGGAAAAGACTGCATACCCGGGTGTCGTGAGCGCAGTCCTGTATGCGTCGCTCCAGGCACGTATCTCGATCCGGCTGTCGCAGTTCAGGCGGCGGGACAGTTCCCGGATCACTTCGACCGACTGTCCTTTTGGGGTGCCATCGGTGCCCGTATAACTGAACGGGTAAAGTTCCTCGGTCAAAAAGACGATCTCTCCTCCCGGACAGGTGGGAGTGGCCTCAACGCCGGTCTGGGGCTGGGCCGGCATGGTGCATCCCGCAATTACGCAGGAGAAAAACAGGAGTGCACCAGCCAGGACCAGGCAATCACACGTTCTCATTCGGGTCATGAGAAGTCTCTCCTTGCATCAGGAGTCTGTCATGGACGGCCAAAAGATCTTCGATTCTGTCGTCCTGCGCCGCGTTCCCGTTCCGGTATGAACGTCCCTGCCGGAGGGAAATTCCCGGCGCCAATCCTGTTTTCGGACCTTCAGATCGATCCTGGAAAACACCGCCGGACAAGGACTGCGGAGAACGGTCCTCCGTGGCCGGGATAGATCGTCCCTCCCTGGAACGCCAGCACTTTCCCTACGCTGGTCCGGACTTCCTCCGGGTCGTCTGCAAAGAACGGCAGCCCAGGTCTTCCGGTCGGAATCGTCGGGAAGACGAGGTCTCCCACGATTGCGTCCCCGTTTCCAAGCAATAGGGAGACGGAGCCGGCGGTATGCCCGGGCGTGTGAATGACCTCTCCCCTTATCCCGTATTCATTGAGGGCGAAGGAATCGCCGAGAAGGAGATCGGGTTCGAGGGGAGGAAAGTGAGCGCTGCCCTTCCTGCCGTACAGAGCCCCGAGGACGAGTCCCGCGGTCCCGGTGGGCACGAGGGTGCCCTGCCGCCCGGATCGCACCATGGATGCATCGTCCCGGTGCACGGCCACGGGTGCCCCTGACAGTTCCCGGAGGGCCCGGGCCGACCCCGCATGGTCTGCGTGGCCGTGGGTGAGGAGGATGAGCCGGAGGTCCTGAAGGGATATACCCGCCTCTTTCATCGTCGCTATGATCGCACCCTCCCTCCCCGGAACACCCGTATCGACCAGGACTGCGCCGTGCTGCCTGACCAGGTATGCCCTTGAGGTCAGGCCGAGCCGGATGGGAATGACCTCGATCGGCTGCCCGTTTGCATTCATCCTCGCAACCCCCTGTGCTGATGATGGCCCGGGGAATATAAGAAGATTGCTGCGGATCTGAGGCGTTTTTGTCTCAACCCAGGGGAAAAAAATTCGAGTGGGAGAGCCCCCGGCCCCCGGCCCTGTCGAGAGAGGATACCGCGGGGCCCCGAAGAAGAGTGCGGGGCATCAAAACTCGATATCCTCTTCTCTGACCTGCAGGCCTATATCCTTTGCATACGGGAGGTCCGACCAGAGATAACCGTCCTTCTGGTGAAAGCCGTGCCTGAGCACCATCTTCACCGGAGCCGGGACGATGAACCGTTCGGGGGGCTCGCCGTGGCGGTACTCGTTTTCAAGCACGACAAGGAGCGAGTGCCCCCCGTCCCGCGTGTAGCAGTAGTAGTCACGCATCCCTTCGGGGAGGGGGTGGGGGTAAGTCCTCCCAGAAAGCACCCAGCCTTCGAGTCCTGCCGCCTTTATCAACTGCGCCCTGTCTGGCATTCTCTTGAGACGTGGGTCCCCTGGAGAGATAAACCTGCCATTTTTCCCCACCAGAAACCCGATACAATGAGGATGGCCCTTGATTGGTTTGGCGCCCACACGTCTTCCGCGTTTGCATGGACCCGGGAGTCATCATGCCTCTTTTTCCCAGGTCCCGGGGCAGACCGGATGAGAACGGCGCAATATCTGATCTTCCCGCTGAAACCCCGCACAGATGAGCCATGGGCCGGCCAGGAGACGGGGAAAGGGCATTACTTTTTATTCCGCCCATTTTTTGGAGCAAGCCGGGTTATTTTCCTGGAAAGGATCATTTTCAACCGGTATCGCTTCATTCTGATGTGCGTCGTTTTCCCTGATCCAACACGAAAAAAGCGGGGGTGCGTTCATCGATCAGTCATGCGGGATTGCCCTGTCGTTCAGAGCAAGGCTCCCGCGCTTATCGAGCCTGCATAAATGAGCATTGCAAGGTGAAAGAGCGGCAGGACCCTCATTCCCCCCTCTGCGGTTGGTTGCCTGGCCAGGTGAACCGCAGAAAGCGCGAGGAGTGCAAGCCCAAAGACCACCCCCGCAGTCGCGATAGGTCCGAGCACGCTGACAAAGATGAAGGCACACAGGGCGTGGACCACGATGAACCCGGCAATCCACCATGTGGTCCCCTTCATCCCGTAGAGGACAGGGATGGTCTGCATCCCGCGTGCCCGGTCGTTTTCTATATCTGCGAGGTCGTTTACGCCGAGGTGCGCCATGGCGAACGGGTAGAAGAAGAGGAAGTAGAGGAGGGCGGGCGTGTCGGGATACCCTGTGCAGAGGTATCCGGCGACAGGGAAGAGGGCAAAGTCAGTCCTCCCCAGCAACTGCGCGACGGGATACGACTGTCTTCTCTTCTTCACCTGGTAAAATGCCTCGGCTCCGTAGCCATAGAGCATGATGAGCGCCACGTAGAGAGAATGAGGGTAAGGGAGAGTCGCGATGACGATCAGAGTGCTTATGCAGAGGAGGAGGAAGATGAGGAGGGCGCTCCGCGGGGAGACGAGCCCTGCAGGGATGGGGCGTGTCCCGAATATCCTCCAGTACCGGGTGAGCCTCCCGAACTCGGTGTCTCTCTTGTCGTATTCGCGGTCGATGTAGTCGTTTAAAACGAGCCCTCCCTCGAACCCGAGGAACCCGATGACGGCGGCCCTGACCAGGTCGAGTGGCGAGAAGGTGCCGTACGCGGCGGCGGCAAGGAGGTAGCCCGAGCAGAAGAGTACTGGCCAGGCAAAGAAGAAATGGAGCCTGAGCAGGTCGGCATATCCCCGGAGCGTCGCCATGCTGTAGTAGTGTAGTATACTCCTGGTACATACACTCTCTGATTGGGAAAAACCATAGGGAACGTGCGGATGGGTCTCTGCGAGCGACCCTCTCTTTTTGCGTATATTCCACAGTGTTCATTACCGGGAAAAGAGAGTTGTAGGTATGGTCGCTGATCGTCCCTACTCTGTCATGTACGTGGATGATGACCAGGATCTCCTCGACCTTGGAAAGATCTTCCTGGAGCGTACAGGAGATTTTTCCGTTCATTGCGTCGATTCTGCCCAGGCCGCCATCGCAGTCCTCGGGAATGCCGCATTTGATGCCATCATCTCCGATTACCAGATGCCGGGGATGGACGGAATCGCGTTCCTCAAATCCCTCCGCACGCGGGGTTCCGGGATACCGTTTGTCATCTTCACCGGGAAGGGGAGAGAGGAGGTGGTGATCGATACGCTCAACGCAGGGGCGGATTTCTACCTCCAGAAGGGGGGAGACCCAAAGGTCCAGTTCGCAGAACTCGCCCACAAGGTCCGCCAGGCAATCGGGAAACGGCGGGCCGAGCAGTCTCTCATCGAATCAAAGAAGCGACTCGCCGACATCATCGACTTCCTTCCGGACGCCACGTTCGCGATCGACCGTGAAGGGTCCGTGATCGCGTGGAACCGGGCAATGGAGGAGATGACCGGCACCCCTGCCGTTGCGGTCCTGGGCAGGGGGAATCAAGTCTATTCACGAGCGTTCTACGGAACACTGCGCCCCATGCTGATCGATCTCGTCCTCTCCCCTGACCAAGAATTTGAAAGAGAGCATTACCACTTCACGCAGAGGAACGGGACATTCCTGACTGCAGAGACGACAGTCGAAAGGGAAAACGGGAGTACGACTCACTTCTGGGGGAAAGCGTGCCGCCTTTACGACGAAGACGGGAACCTTGTGGGTGCGATAGAAGCAATCCGGGACATCACGGAACGTGTGGTCGCAGAAGCAGAGATCAGGGAGAAGACCCGCGAACTCGACCTCTTCTTCCAGAATGCAATCGACCTTCTCTGCATCGCTGACACGGACGGATATTTCCGGAAGCTGAACCCCGAGTGGGAGAGGACTCTTGGATACCCCCTGGACGAGCTTGAAGGGAGATCGTTCATGGAGTTCGTGCACCCGGACGACAGGGCAAGCACGCGTGATGCGGTTGCGAGGCTCGGCCGGGGTGAGATCATCCCCAACTTCGTGAACCGGTACCGGACGAGGGACGGGGGATATCGGTGGATAGAGTGGCGGTCGTTTCCGGTCGGCACACTCATTTATGCCATCGCGCGTGACATCACGGACCGGCTGGCGATCCAGCAGGCGCTTGCCGCAAGCGAGGAGAAGTACCGCACCCTTGTCGACGAGATCCGTGACGGGTTCTTCATGACAGACCGTGACGGCATACTCACCTTTGCCAACCGGACGCTGGCAGAGATGTTTGGATTCTCCTCACCCGATGAGATGCGCGGACAGCATTTCTCCCGGTTCATGGCACCAGGAGAGCATAACAGGGTACTGCCAATCTTTCAGAAATGCATCGAGACGGGGCGGGTTCCGGATTTCACGCTCGAAATCGAAGCGGTCAGAAATGACGGCGGCAGGTTCTTCATGGAGCTGAAGGCGGCTTTGGTCATAGGAGACGGGAGAGTGCAGGGAACGCGGGGCATTATCCGCGATATCTCGGATCGCAGGAAGGCAGACGAGCACCTGCGTATCCTTGTCCAGCTCCTCGACAGTGCGCCCGCTTCCATCACGGTCCACGACCTCGAGGGAAATTTCCTCTATGCCAACCAGCGGACCCTTGACCTCCACGGCTACACAAGGGACGAGTTCCTCTCCATGAACCTCCACGATCTCGATGTCCCCGAGAGCGAGGCGCTGATACAGGCAAGGATCGAGAAGATAATGCAGACCGGCGAGAGCGATTTTGATGTGCAGCACTTCAAAAAAGACGGGACCGCGGTCCCTCTGCACGTCAACACCCTGTTGACCGAATGGATGGGAAAGAAGGTGTTGCTGAGTATCGCAACCGACCTGACCGAGCGACTTGCGGCCCAGGAGGAGATACGAAAAAGCGAGGAGAAATACCGCCGGATCGTCGAAACCGCGCACGAAGGCATCTGGGCAATGGACGAGCACTTCGCGACCACGTATGTGAACCGCCGCATGGCCGAGATCCTTGGCTATTCCCCGGAAGAGATGATAGGCCGCCCCATCGATTCGTTCATGGCAGACGAAGAGAAGGACATCCAACGTTCTCTCCTTGAAGAGAGGATGCGGGGGCTTCCCGGGAAGTACGAACGGACCTTTGTCACCCGCAGCGGGACGCGAAGGATCATGTATGTCTCTGCCACCCCGCTCCTCGATGAGAAGGGGGCATTTCGCGGTTCGTTTGCCATGCTCACGGATATTACCGAGGAGAAGAGGATACAGAAGGAACTGGCGCGGGAGCACGACGAGCTCGTCGCCTCGTACGAGCAGATTGCAGCAACCGAGGAGGAACTTCGCCAGATGCTTGATGACCTCCGGCAGCACCAGGACGAGCTGGCCGAGAGCGAGGAGCGTTACCGGAGGCTGATCGAACACTCGTTTGATGCAATGGTCATCCACAGGGAGGGGCGCATCATCTATGCAAACGATGTGGCAGTCAGGCTCATGGGGGCCTCCGACAGGGCCGAGATCGTCGGGAAGATGACACTTGACTTTGTCCATCCAGATTCACGCGATGATGTGAGGGTGCGCATTGCCAGGATGACGGAGGACCCCGCCGCGGTCATGCCCCCTCTCGAAGAGAAGTTCATCACGCTCTCCGGGAAGGTGATCGATGTGGAAGTTATCGCCACTGCAACAAAGAGCGAGGGCGAACCGGCGTTTCTCGTGATTTTCCGGGACATATCCGAGAAAAAGCGCATACAGAACGCACTGGTCCAGGCGAACCGGAAGCTCAACCTCCTCAGCAGCATCACCCGCCACGACATCTCGAACAAGCTCTCGGTCCTTGCAGGGCACATCTCGCTTGCCCGCAGCTTTGCCATGGACGAACAGATGGCAGGGTGCCTCGACCGCCAGAACCGGGCAGTCCAGTCCATCCGGCAGATCCTCGAGTTCACCCGCGACTACGAGGAACTTGGAGTAAAAGAACCTCTCTGGCAGCACTTTCCAAAAACCCTCGGCAAGGTCAGGGACCAGGTCGACATGGGGAGTGTCACGCTCCATTCAGAAGACTGCCAGTTCGAGATTTTTGCCGATCCACTGCTTGAGAAGGTCTTCTATGCCCTCCTTGACAATGCCGCCAGGTACGGGGGGAAGATCACCAGGGTCTGCGCTTCATGCAGCATCGCCGATGACTCCCTTGTCATCTCGATTCAGGACGACGGCGTGGGAATCCCACAGGATGAAAAGGAGAAGATATTCGAGAAGGGGTATGGGAAGGGGACTGGCCTTGGCCTCTTCCTCTCCAGGGAGATCCTCTCCATCACCGGGATGACAATCAGGGAGACGGGTGTCCCGGGAAGGGGGGTGAGGTTTGAGATCGTTGTTCCCGGGGGGATGTGGCGGTAAGGTGGTCTTGAGTTCACTATGGTGAGATCGGCGTGCTTTCGCGATTTTTTTCTTCGCACGATCTCCATTCGATTACAGGTGCAGCCCACCACAGGGCGATTCTCACGCTCTCTGCCGCCACGTTAGGGTTTTTTGGGATTCGTAAATTCATGTGACGAAAAGAGGGGTCATAGGATGGTCCTCCCAGGAATCCTCGTCGCACCGCATAAGTACAAGGACATGGGAGCATTCCATGTATGAAAGGAAAGTCACTGCAGCGTTCTGATTTTTGATTCGATTGTAGCTTCCTTATCCCTTCTCTCGTCGATTTTTACCTCGGTCACGACCCTTTTTGCGCCCATCGCGAGGACTGAATTGTGCGCTCTTTCGACCGCATCGAATAAGTCCCGCAGGTTCGAAGCCTCGATTACTGTTCCCATGGCCCCGGGTTCGACCCTGACCCGTTCCTGTTTTTTCAATTCCTCAAGTGCAGCCTTCACGAATGCACTCACACCCGGGGTTCCTGTCCCCACAGGGACTATGCTGATTTCTGCGATGATCATGGTGTTCCTCCTCTCGTGTATTCTCCTTCACGTTTCGAAATCATGTGAAATCCTCCTCCATAACTTTTTATATTCTTGTCCTTGCCGGTTAAGGGGCGATGGTATTTGCATGATGGATTGTCGGGCTACCTGTATTACTCTCACCCGCACAGTATACCTTCTCTCCCCTCACCCGGGTTTCACTATCCTGCAGTGAAGCCCCTGCAGTCAAAGGCTGATGGTTCAATGGCAGATTTATTGCGTTCAGCCATATGCGAAAGGAAACTGGAACGGGTATGCCCACGCATGTATCATGACCGGACCTGAAGATTTAATAATTGCGAAAAATGATTACTTCGAAAGGCATGAAACGGTGCAGTGCATGGCATTCCCGGAATATTACGGGGGGGACTGAAATATGAATGCCGTCGCAGTGCCGAAAGCGGACATGGTCGGATCGTTTTTCAGGAGCCAGATCCCAAACAACGTCTTCCTCTGCATCATCCTCATCTATGTCCTCTTTGCCCTCGACATTGCGACCACCGACATGATCCTCTCCCTTGGAGGCTTTGAGGTAAACCACGTGATGGTCCCCGTGGTGGACAATGTATTCTTTCACCTGCTCATCAAGGGTTTTGTCCTGATCGTCATCGTTGGCGTGGCACAATGGTCCGAACTGAAGTTGAAAGGGTCGGGACTCATCATGATGCTCGTCATCACCGGGTGGTATTCCGTCGTGGTGATGAACAACACCTCGGTGCTCATCACGCTCTGCGGGCAGGAATGCCCGTTTTTCCATTTCTGAGAAAGAAAAACAGGCAGGTCCTACCAGACTTCCTCTTCCTGGTAATACTCCGCCGGCACCTGTGCAACAGGTTGGGTGAGATGCGTGGTAAATGTCCCGTATGGAACTGCCTGGTCTTCCGGGACGCCCCCTCTGAGGACGATATGGACGCCTGCCTTGTATCCGTAAATGTTGATATGATATTTCCCCGCTTCCCTGATGATGATCCTCTTCTCCGGTTCGGAACTGTATGCCCCGTTGTATCCTTCCTCGGCTACGACCCTTCCCGTTACATTATCCCTTACCGTGATGAGCACCTGGGCGTCGTAGGGATTTTTGGTCCCGGCCTCTACCTTGAATTCGATGACAAACGGCGGGGACTTGGGTTCCGCCACGAGGGCGATGTTGTTCCAGGAGAGCGAATAGGCTTCCTGGAAGAAGGGAGCAGTGGGATAGTCAAAGGGCCTTGGGAAGAATTCGGGGCTCTGGTTCAGCATCCTGTGTGAGATATTTCCCGCAATACTGGGGGGAATCGGGTCGATGTACGTGGCAAGACCCGGGCCGGTTCCCGATGCACCCGTGATAGATGGATTATTTTCCTGGTAATAGTGATCGGGCGGAACGCCCATCCAGGGTTCCCATGGGACTGACGGTTCCTGTGCTGAAGGAGGCGTAGGGGTGGGGACCGGCATGCCCTGCGTGACCGGCACCTGCGGTTCATCGTCAGCCCCTACCTCTACGCACCCGCAAAAGAGTGAGAGAGAGGAAACAAGCACGAGAAGCGCGAATACTGCCAGGAAGTGACGTGATGCCCTCCTCTTCATTCTTGACATATTTGATGAATCCTCATATTAAGTGTTATCTATTTTTTTGATGTTATGACAAAAACGGGCACGTTCCTTCCTGCCTGATATCATATGTGGGTGAGACGATACCTCTATTTCACCCGCTGGCAGGGGAGGTGCCAGCATTGAGAGTGGGAGAGTACATGAGACGTTGCTCTGACATCAAAATCGAATACGCGTATTTCGTTAGGGGAAGAGTGTGACCGGATGACTTTATGTATATCTCATTAGGTTCGGGATGCTTCGACATCGAGAACCACGGGGGTATCGGAATTGTTCTCATACAGGGAGAGGGCGATAGGAACTCCGCGTCTTACGCATTCCGCAAGCCGGCTTCCAACCGCAGTGACAATCCCGGTATACTGGTGGATCTCTTCCCCTTCGCAGGCCATGATGACCGCATCGGTGGGGGTCGCGACAATTCCCCTCCCTGTCTCAAGGAGCGCCTGTGTCTTTGCACTGCTTATTGTTGCCACTGACTCGAGGAGGGCGTTTTTGGACATCCCTTCTGTGCTCACCGCGATAATATTGATGGTATGGTTCGAGATCCCCGCCGTAATGAATACCGTCAGGAACCCGGACCGGCATATCAGGAGGGCTGACATGGGAACCGCAGTGAGTAGCCCGAAATAATCACCGCAAATCCCTTCCAACCTGGCAATATCTGAGAGAAAAAGGGTCGGGGAAGTATCATGCCAGTCGCGGGGAACAGTGTGGTTGAAGAGAGCATCCACCCGCCGGAGGTCCCCGTCGACTCCGGTCGATACAGCAAGAAATTTCCCCCTGATGACAAGCGTGGAGTCTGAATAATCGTAGTCCATGTGAATTCACCTGCATGGCCGGAAAAGACCGGGATTTTCGGATAGAGTGAAATGGCGTTGAATAATTTGCTACATACTCTCTCGCTTGAAATATATAAAACAAGTTGATCTTATTTAGTTCAAATATAATTGATCAATTTAAATAGTTGTAATTAAAATTCATTTGCGTTGTGAAGGGACGGGCCCTCCCTGCACAACTCCAGAAAAATGGAGGAATATGTATGGAAATAACAAAAGAAGACGCCGTATCACCGGTTGTCGGCGTCATGCTCATGCTTGTGGTGACGATTATTATCGCCGCGGTGGTAAGCGGATTTGCCGGAGGGCTCGCAGGCGGCACCAAGGTTGCGCCCTCAGCATCGATCGATGTAAAATTCATGAAAGATGACGGGGGCATGGGACCGGCATACGTCGAAACGAAGATGGTGTTTGAGCATTTGAGCGGGGATTCTATCCCGACAAAGGACCTCAATATCATCACCTATTACACACATCCCAATGGCACCTCTATCAAACACACGCAGACCCCGTCGAGCGATTCTTCGGACCTTTACGGTTATGGAACCTTCACACGGGTGCCCTTCCTTAACGATATGTCACTAGGGTATTCCGGTAACAATCCCGCCAAGGATTTCGGTAACTACACCTGGAAAACAGGGGATATTCTCAGTTCCGGGTCTGATATCGGCACCAGTGCGATCCTTGGATTCGATATTGCGGATACCGACTTCAAATTTAAGACAGGATCTGTTGTCGATGTAAAGATCATTCATGTTCCCAGCGGGAAATACATACTCGATAGAGAGGTGGTTGTGCCATGAAGCCCGGGAGAGAATCCGCGGTTTCACCTGTTGTTGGGGTTATGCTGATGCTCGTGGTCACGATCATCATTGCGGCGGTCGTGAGTGCCTTTGCCGGGGGATTAAGCTCGGATCAGAGTAAGACTCCTCAGGTCTCTCTCAAAGCGAGTACCGTTATTGAGGGCATTCAGGACACTGACAAGACCGACTGGGCTCCCACGTATCCGGTAAATTTCACTGCAAAGAATGGCTTTCTCTTTGAACATACTGGCGGAGATGCCTTTGCGCTGTCTGATATCTATATTCAACTCCAGAGCGGTGATGCCAAATACGACATCGATACCTTCGATGTAATCCCGACGGGAAATTGTCTTCCCGATGAGATAAAATCCTACATAAGGGAAATCGGGAGCTCTGACGGATTCATTACCCCCGGTGACAAGTTCATGCTCTATGCAGACAACTGTCGCATTGACGATGTCCCCTTATATGGATATGACAATGCAGCACAGATCTCCTGGAAACCTGAAGGAACGGCGGGCGGGAAGGCCGCTTACATGAATACAAAACTGCAATACAAGATCATCGACAAGACAAGCAGCCGGGTAATCTCGAGTGGTGAGGTAGTTCTCGTCTGAACAATAAGGGAACTTCTCCCTTTTATCAAAATCGAGAACGCGAGGTCAGTAATGGCATTATACTACGGATGTCAACCTGCCGTTCCTACCCGGCAGGCAGTCGAGAATTTCGAGAACGATGTGACGATCCGTCATAGGTATCAGGTGCTGGTCAGCAAGGTCTACCTTGACATGCAGGCGTACTCCTGGGCGGTCCCGGTGGCATATAACCTGTCCCGCCAGGCCGGGCTGAAGGGGGATGAAAATTCCCTTGAAGTGCGGTACTCCTATGTTCCCGGTGAACGGGAGTTGGTGAACGTCTTCCGCTCCGACATAGATGCGATTATGGCGCGGGAGGCATGGCCCTTCGCTGACCCGGACTCTTTCATCCAGTATGCCGTGAAATGCGAACGAAGTACTGTCAACCCTGCAACATGAGAGAAATGATCCGGATCATGATGACCGGAACAATATTCCGAAATGCCGATCCCAGGAAACGGGAATCTTCTGACAGGGGGATTTTTTCCCCCTCCACATTTACCAATTTCCCAATCCTGGATGCGATGTCTCTCCCGATCCATTGCACTACCCGGCAACATTTACCCGGCCTGACGGGTGTGATGGAGTCCTCATGACCCGGACCATTTCCCTCATCATCGGCCTTGCCGTGGCCGCTGTCCTTACCATCATACTCTGCACCCTTACCGGGCCGGCAGGGTTCGGTTTCGTGACCACAGCGCCTGGTGCGGCCGATATCGTCGGCGGCATCCGGCTCCCCCGCGTCCTCTCCGCATTTTTCGTCGGGGGAAGCCTTGCCGTTGCCGGTGCCGCGATGCAGTCGCTCTTCAGGAACCCGATGGCAGATCCGTATATCCTCGGGACCTCATCAGGAGGGGCTCTCGGTGCATCCCTCGCCATCGTGTTCCTTGGAGGGTTTTTCGTCCCGATCTTTGCATGGATCGGAGCCATCGTTGCGATGCTCATTGTCTGGGCAATAGCCAGCCGGAGAGGGGTAATCTCGGTCGAGACATTGCTTCTCACCGGAATCGCCGTTTCGTTCTTCTTCTCCGCCCTCGTCTCGTTCCTGATTGCAGTCGCCGGCCAGAACGTCCATTCCATCATCTTCTGGCTGATGGGTGGGTTCTGGAATGCATCGCCATACGATGCGATCCTCTCGACAGCGATCCTCGTCCCTGCCGGGGCTCTGCTCTTTTTCATGGGCCGGGACTTAAACGCCCTCTCGCTCGGTGAGGAGACTGCCGCCCATCTGGGCATAGATGCCGCCCGGGCACGATGGATAGTGCTTGGGGGCAGTACCCTCCTTGTTGCCAGCGCAGTCTCAATCGCCGGGTCGATCGGCTTTATCGGGCTTGTCACCCCGCATATCGTCCGGATGCTTCTTGGCCCTGATAACCGGGTGGTCATCCCTGCCGCTATCCTTGCCGGGGGGATACTCCTCGTCCTCTCCGATACCCTGGCACGGACCTTCTTTTCAGACCTGCCGGTCGGGATCATCACCGCATTTATCGGGGCGCCGTTCTTTGTCTGGCTGATCTACCAGCGGGGGGAAGCCCGATGAATGGCCGGTCCGGCATCAACGCAGAGAACCTCTATGCGGGATACGGCCTCGACGACATCGTGAAAGCCGTCAGCTGCTCGTTTACGGAGGGCACATTTACCGGCATCATCGGGCCGAACGGCTCGGGCAAGACTACGCTCCTCCGGGCGTTCAGTCGCATAATCCCGTCAAGCGGCGTCCTCGAACTGAACGGAAAGGCTGTTGCCGATTATTCGCCCTCGGAACTGGGAATGGCGCTCGGGTTTGTCCCGCAGGACGAGGGCCGCCCGTTCTCCTACACCGTGCTCCAGGTCGTCCTGATGTCCCGGTATGCCCGGACCAGCCGGTTTGCGGCACTCGCTCCAGAGGATTATAATCGGTGTCATAAAGCCCTCGATGAAACCGGGATTGCCCACCTCGCCGACCGTTCAATCAGAACATTGAGCGGCGGGGAATGGCAGCGGGTGCTGATTGCCCGTGCCCTTGCCCAGGACACGAAGGTGCTCCTGCTGGACGAGCCGACTTCCCACCTCGATCTCTCACACCAGTCCGAGATCCTGTCACTCATGTGCAGCCTTGCCGCATCAGGTTCAACCATCATCGGGGTATTCCACGACCTCAACCTGGCCGCACTCTACTGCGACCGTCTCATCATAGTCCGGCAGGGGCAGGTGGTAGCTGATGGAACGCCTGCCCAGGTGCTGACACCCGGGAGAATCCGGGAGGTCTATGGGGCTGATGTGGTCACGTCCGTGCACCCTGTGACCGGCCGGACCTTCCTTATGCCTGTTTCCGCATCGGTCAGGACAATCGCTCCGGACTTGAAGCGGAACATCATGGTGATTTCAGGAGGGGGAAGCGGATCAGATCTCC
>MVQD01000033.1 GCA_002067095.1 Methanoregulaceae archaeon PtaB.Bin056 | reverse complement strand
CGGATCTCTGACTCCATCATCTTCCGGTCGGTGATATCGCTTGTAAATCCCAGCAGCCGCTGGTCATCGATCCTGACGGCCTTGACAAGCCAGTATCGGACCTCGCCGCTCTTCGTGACGTACCTCGTCTCTCCGGTCGCCTGCCCCTCCTCTTTCACTTGCCGGAAATGCGCGAACGCGATCTGCTGATCACCGGGGGGTATGAGGTCCCGTATGTTCTTTCCGACAAGTTCGGTCTTCGAATACCCGGTGATCGCGCATGCCGCCTCGTTCACCATGAGGTAATTCCCCTCCGCATCTGCAAGGAATATCCCGTCGGGGGCGTTCTCGATGTAACTCCGGAACGTCTCCTCGCTCTTTCGGAGCGATTCTTCCGACTCCTTCTGGCTGGTGATATCCTGAAACACCGCAACAAAATACCCTTTTTGGGGACAGGAAACCGATATGTGGAGCCAGATCCTGAGAGGGGTGAAGAATACATCAAATGTCTCGGGTCTGCCGGTCGTTGCAACCCTCCCGTATATCTCAAATATTTCAGGTGTCTGCTCTTTTGTTCCGGGGATTGCCTCGCTGACTTTCTTTCCGGCAATATCCCGGAGGCCGGTCAGGCGCCCGAATGCCGGGTTCACTTCGAGATATTCCCAGTCCACGGGCCTGCCCCCCTCATCGTAGATCATCCTGCAGAGCGCGAACCCTTCGAGCATGTGATCAAAGAGTGCCCGAAACCGCTCCTCGCTCCTGCGGAGTGCCTCTTCTGCCTCCTTCCTGTCCTTTAAATTGGAGATCCAGCGGTCCAGCGTGGTTTTCTCCCTGCCAGGGTACAGGAACTCCTCGGGAGGCGTGAAGTAAAAATTCTCATAGAGGTGCTCCCCGATGAATGCAAACGGATGCGTCATCAACACATGGAGCAGGATGTCCTGGTCAAATCGCCTCCTGTCATACTGGCAGACCGCCACGCATCTGCTGCCGGGGAAGAAGGTATTGAGCTTATGCTCGTACTCGATTAACCGCTCGGAGCCCGGGAGCCCGCCGAGCGCCCATGACATCTCCCCCGTGACCCTGAGGGCGCTGTACCCTTCCTGGAGAGCGTTTTCTGTCTCTGTTGACAGGAGTGCGATCATCCTGTCAGGATCAAAGACCCCGTCTTTCATGTATGAGTCAGAGACTGTCAGGATGGAAAACTGCCCCTTCCGAAGGTACGAATCGACATCGAGGCCGGCATCCTTGAGGTAGCCCATGATAGTCTCTGCAGTGCGGGCATCAACGATGTAAAAGACCTTCTCATGGTTCTTCAACCCGTCAAGGAGAAACCTTGTGAGCACTTCGCGATGCTCCTCGTCCGTGGAATAAATGCAGCAGAGATGGTCGCCCGGCCTGATATCAGATATCTGTTTTATCGGTCCATGCGCATGCGCCATTGAAGTCCGCTCCTGTTTTTGGTCTGATTCCGTCAAAGTTACATTTCCCGCTATGCAAAGATCATGACTTCATTCCTTCTCATAAAGGACCATCGAGAACGCGGTCCCTTCCCTCCTGTCAAGTGCGATGCTCCCGTTCAGCTGCGACACGAGCGAGTTTACCAGGCGGAGCCCGAGCGACTTGGTGTCCTGCCAGTCGAGACCGTCGGGGATGCCCACCCCAGTATCGCGGTATTCCACGTACAGGGCACGATCCTCCCGCCTCACGCTGATCGAGACTTCCCCCCGTCTCCTCTCCGGGAACCCGTACTTGAGCGAGTTCGAGATGAGTTCGTTCATGATCAGCCCGAAGGGGATCGCGGTGTTGATATCCACATGGATGCCTGCCGCGTCTGTGGAGAAGGTGATCCCGCGTGTTCCTGCCCCGTAGAACTGGAAAAGGCTCTTTCCAAGATACTTGAGATAGTCATCGAGATTGATCTGCGAGAGGTTCTCGGTCTGGTAGAGCTTCTCGTGGACAAGCGCCATTGCCCGCACACGGTTCTGGCTCTCCCGGATCGCGGCGAGGGTCTTTTCATCGGTGATGTAACGCGACTGGAGGTTTAAGAGGCTGACGATGATCTGGAGGTTGTTCTTGACCCGGTGGTGGACCTCCTTGAGGAGCGTCAGTTTCTCGTCAAGCGACGTGCGCAGCTTCTCTTCAGCATTCTTTCGTTCGGTAATGTCCTGTCCCTGAGCTATCGCTGCAACCACGGTCTTTCCGTCGCCTGCCAGGAGCGTTGCCGAGTTCCAGAGCACGATACGTTCAATGCCTTCTCTTCCGTGGATGGGGATCTCCACGGCCTCCCAGCGCTCACCCTCCATCGCCTGCCGAAGATATGCCATGGAGCGCTCGCGGCTCTGTTCAGGGAAGAGGACACTGACAGGTTGTCCGATGACCTCGGCTGATGGACAGCCGGTCAGCCATTCGAACGCGTGGTTAAACCGCGTGATGCGGAACTCCGGATCCCACACGATGATGGGGGCATTTGCATAATCGAAGAGGTTATTGAGGTACTCGTTCGTTTCGCGTAATTTCTCTTCCGCAACTTCCCGCTGGCCGATCTCGGCGATGAGGGCCAGGTTCGTACGTTCGAGCTCGCGGGTGCGCTCAATGACCCGCTGCTCGAGGACGGTATTCAGGGCACGGATCTCGGATTCCATCAGTTTCCTGTTCGTGATGTCATGCGAGATCCCGATTATCCGCTCTGTCCTTTTCCCGGCCCCTTTGAGCGGGATCAGGGTCGTCGAGTAATACCGCCGCCCGGGTCCGCGGTCCATGGTCTCTTCGTAACTGAGAGGAGACCCTGTCTTGACGCACTGGCGGTACATTGAGGAGAGGTGTTCGCTGGTCTCGCCAGGGAAGAGATCTTCAATGAACCTGCCGGATGCGGACGCGTTCGTGATACCCATCTCGTCCTCAGAGACAGGGTTCATGTACCGTATCCTGAACCGTTCATCGGCAGTCACGTCGATGATGAAGATGCTGTCAAGGGCGTGGGTGACGATCTCCTCGTACCGCTCCTCAGCCTCGCGGAGCGCCTCCTCGGCCATCTTGATGCCAGTGATGTCCACGACCATGCCGGTGACCGTGGCAGGTTTTCCGTCCGGGTCCCTGCGGGTCACCCCTCCGCTGTCGTGGAACCATCTCCATTCCCCACCAGACGTCCTGATCCGGTACTCCACGTCATACCGTGGCACCTTCCCTTCGAGGTGGTCCCGCATGGCCTGCATTGTCCGATCGAGGTCGTCGGGATAAATGAGGGCGCAGAAGTCCTGGTAGGTCGCAAACTGCCCCGGGGCATAGCCAAGCATTGTCGCTTTCCGGTCATGGAAACGGACGCCCCCGGACGGCAAATCCATCTCCCACCAGGCGATATTTCCCATCTCCATGGCCACGTCAAGGCGGGACTCGCTCTCTTTTCGTTTCTTATCGGCTCGCTTCTCAGCCGAGATATCCCGGGCGACGCTGATGACAGAGAGAACCTCTCCTGATTGAGAGAATTCAGGGATGATCCTTGATTCAAATACGACGGGATTTTCACCCGAAGGATACACAAATTCGAACGTAACCGGAGATCCCTCCTCGAACACCCGGTCAAGGTTCTCGTCCCATAGCCTGTTGAGTTCGTCGGGCATCCCGAGGTCCTGGTTGGTCCTGCCGAGGAAGGATTCTGCCGGCTTTCCCGTCACCCGTTCGATGGCCTGGTTAATGTAGGTATGACGGTGTTCCCTGTCGAATCGCGCGATGATATCGGGAATCCCTTCCGTGAGTGTCCGATACCGTGCCTCGCTCAACCGGATAGCCTCCTCGGCCTGTTTCTTCCCGGTCACATCCTCGTATATTGAAACGACCTCCCCGGATGGAAGCCTGTATATGGTATTCTCCCGCCATCCCGAAATCCGTCCGTCCCTGTATTCTGAGACTGGGTGTTGCTCGGGGATACCAGTCCTCCACACACGCTGGAACACTTCAAAGAGCCCGAACTCCTTCACACCGGGGAAGACTTCGAGGACGCTCTTTCCAATAACGTCCACTCTTCTGACGTTCTCGATCCGCTCCACTGCCGGGTTGATCTCCCTGAAGATGAAGTCCTTGCCATCCTCCACCACCCCGTAGATCGCGACACCCGCGGACATGTTCGAGAAGAGGTTCCTGAACCGGGCCTCGCTCTGCTTGAGCGCCTCTTCTGCTTCTTTTTGCGCGGTGATATCGCGGCCGACTGACTGGTACTCCCTGACTGCTCCTGTCTCGTCGAAGATCGCCCGGTCGCTCCACTGTTGCCATCGAACCCTCCCGTCCGGCATGGTGATCCGGTGTTCGCTGGTGGCGACAGGGTGTTCCTGCGAAAGTGAATCGAATACATCCTGGACAATCTGGCGGTCTTCGGGAAACACAACGGGCCTGTATATATGCCCAATCAACTCCTCGCGGGTCTTTGCGAAGTAACGGGCATATGCATCATTCACAAAAACGTAGGTGCCATCAGGTCTGAACCGGCAGATAAATTCGGTCTGGTCCTCAAGGATGTGGCGGAACCGTTCCTCGCTCTCGCGGAGCGCGTCGACCATCCGCATCCGCTCGGTGAGGTCTTGAATTGCCCCGACCATCCGGATTGCACGTCCCTCAGGGTCGCGTATTACGAAACCGCGATCGAACACGTATGCGTAGGTTCCGTCAGCCTTCCGAAACCGGTATTCGTCTGACCATTTGTTCTCCCCACCGTCTTTGGCTGCGTGGATGCCATCGATAATCCGTTCCCGGTCATCAGGATGAATGCGGGTATACCACGATGCGACAGTCGGCTCAATTTCCTCCGGGCGGTAGCCGAACACTGATTGGATCCCCTCGTTCCACCAC
>MVQD01000032.1 GCA_002067095.1 Methanoregulaceae archaeon PtaB.Bin056 | reverse complement strand
GAGGATTGCCGAGGGTGGCCTCCTCATCCCGGAGAGCGCATCCGGCCGGAACTTCCCCGTCTTTACGAGGATCCCTGCCATCCCGGCATCCATCGCCCCCGCGATATCGCTCCTCGCATCGTCCCCTATCATGGCGCATTCCCCGGGACAGAGCCCCATGGAACCGAGCGCCATGCGGAAGAACGCCTTCGAGGGCTTTCCCGCCAGCACGGCCCTCTTCCCTGTTGCATACTCGAGTGCCTTGACGAAAGGCCCGGCCGAGAGCGAGAGGCCGCCGGCGTCCATCCAGTAGCGGTCTTTTTCGAGCGCGATGAAGGGAACGCCATCGAGAACGAGGCGGAATGCCTCGTTCATTGCCCGGTAGGTGAAACGGTCCCCCGCATCGCCCACCACGACCACCTCAGCCCCCTCACGGACCTGCTGCAGGCCGGCCTCATCGAAGTCCCTGTGGACGTCGCCGGTGGCAAGGAGGAGGACCCTGGAGGCGCCCCTCTGCCGCACCAGCGCAGCGGCGGCAATTGCGGGAGTGAAGATGAGTGCGGGGGGTATCCGGAGGCCCATTGTGTTCAGCCTCTTCGAGATGCGGTCTCTTGAGCTCCGGGTGGTGTTGGAGACGAACCTGAATGGTAATTCCTCTCTCTCGAGCCAGGAGATGGCTTCCCTTGCGCCCGGTATCTGCATGCCGCCGGTGTAGATCACGCCATCGAGGTCGATCAGGAGTCCGCGGATGCCTGTCATACGCACCCCCATGGATACGTCGCGCATGGGACCCTTCCATTGGCTCGGAATCGGAAGTGGAGATTCCCCGGGCCTGCGCTGCCGGTTTTCATCATGAGGTCTCCTGCCAGCCAGGCATCTCCATGGTCCTGCATGCTCGTTCCATTCCTCCTCCCGCGCGGGTATCCGGTAACCGAGAGGTTCGCCGCGGGGCCTCTTTACTTTCACGGTGCACAGTGAATGCTCAAATGCGAGTCCGCCTGATCACGCACATGAGATTGAGATGACCATGCCCCTGGCCTTCGAGACCGCCAGCCGACTCTGGAGAGACCGCGTCCTGGAGGCCCCCGACTACTCGGTGATCAGAAACGACCGCATCTTCATGGCCGGCGTATCGGGTTCACCGATCCTCGAATCCGAGTACCGGGAGATCCAGCGCTACAAACAGACGCTCCTCCAGAGGTACAGGGACACCCCCCTCGAAGCGTTGTTCCCGGGGCGCACCGTCAGGACAGCGGAAGGGCCGGTGTACTGTATCACCCGCCGGCACGGGATACGGCTCCCAAGGAGCGATCCCGGGAGGGTCCGGCAGCAGCTCGAGGCTGACCTCACTCTCGTGTTCGGTATCGGGAAGCAGAAGGAGAGGGATCTGAAGCGGAAGGGATACCGTACCATTCCCGACCTCCTGCAGCACAGGCGGTTCGGGAAACCGGCAGAAGCGGCCCTCCGGGTGCTCCGGGAGGGGAGCGCGGCCGAGGTCCTCTCCCTCGTATCACGGTGGCACCCGGTATCCGACCCGCGCTGCCTCTCCACTGCCAGCCTCTACCGGGAGGGACAGTTCCTCTTCCTCGACCTGGAGACGCTCGGCATCTACCAGCGCCCTGTGATCCTGATCGGCCTGGCCTTCGTGGAGGGAGACCGGCTCGTCACCTGCCAGTACCTCGTCAGGAGCATGGAGGAGGAACTCCCGGCCCTCCTTGCAACCAGGGACCTCCTGTCAAAAGAGATGGTGCTGGTCACCTACAATGGAAGGAGTTTCGATGTCCCCTTCCTCATCGAGCGGTATGCGATGTACGGGGAGGACTGCGCCATCCACAACCCGCATTACGACCTGCTCCACCCTTCAAGGAGGCGATGGAGGGACTCGTATCCTGACTGCCGCCTCGCAACCCTGGAACAGAGGCTCTTCTCCATCCACCGCGAGCAGGATGTGCCGTCTATGATGGTCCCCGAGTTCTACGAGACCTTCCTCACCACGCAGAACCCCGGGCCGCTCATCCCGGTCGTGGAGCACAACTGCCAGGACCTGGTCTCGCTGGCCCGGCTCTTCTGCCTCTTTTGCGAGGAGGCCTGATATGGGAGTCGGGGATATACTCAGCTCCCTCTCGGCCGACGCAGATCTCTCCCGGGGGATCGTGCACGTGGAGGAGATCCCTTCGCGCGACGCGGAATACGGCTCGCTCGAACGCGACCTCCCCGCCCCGCTCCGCCGGTATCTCGATTCCCGGAATATCCGGCTCTACTCGCACCAGTGCGAGGCTATCGAGGCGTTCCGGTCCCATGAGAGCGTCATCCTCACCACGTCGACTGCGTCGGGAAAGACGCTCGCCTTCGCCCTCCCCATATTTGAGCGCATCATCAGGGACCCCGACGCCACCTTCCTCCTCCTCTACCCTACAAAGGCCCTCACGAACGACCAGCTGCGTGCTTTCCAGTCTCTAGGAGAAGAGACGGGAATACGCGCGTTCCCTGCGGTGTACGACGGGGACACGGAGACTGGCAGGAGGCCCCGCATCCGCCAGACGGCCCGGATACTCCTGACGAACCCACACGAACTCCACCACATCCTCTCCTGGCACCACCAGTGGAGCCGCCTCTTTCGGGGCCTTCGCGGGGTTGTCCTCGACGAGGCCCACCGCTACAGGGGAGTCTATGGATCGCACGTCGCCCTCCT
>MVQD01000031.1 GCA_002067095.1 Methanoregulaceae archaeon PtaB.Bin056 | reverse complement strand
GCCGTAAGGAGCGCACTCATGATGGCATAAAAGACTGCCAGGATCATCAGGTACCTGATGGTCTCCCCTGCCTCCTCCTCCTTCACCTTCCGGAATGCTACCGACGGGTTGAACATGATTCCGCGTATCTTCTCCAAAATGGGCGTGCTCATAGTAACCATCTCATTTGCCCGGCGGGATTTTTATTTTTTGTGTAATTTTTTTTCGCCCTTCCTCTCCGCACCTGCCGTCGCGGGATCTGCAACTCCCCCTGCACTCTTACGCATTCTCCCGATTGTGACACCTTCGAGAGGGTTTTTCTCCCCGGCCGCCGATACCCTGGGTATGGTCGAGCTGGCTGACCTCTCCTTTGGCTGGATCCTGGTGGTGATCGGGGCGCTCTTCCTGGTGATAGAGACCTCGAGCCCGGGATTCTTCATCGCGGTGCCCGGGACGGTGATGATAATCCTCGGGGTGCTCCTCCTCCTGGGAGTGGATATCTTCAGCGGGCCCACGGGGCTCGTGGTCGGCGTGGTGGCAACGGTTGCGGTCTCGATGATCACCATCTGGCTCTACCGCCGGATCAACCCCGGCGAGACGGCCCCCACCACCATCAGCCGCGATTCGCTGGTGGGCATGGAGGGCAGGGTCGTCCGGAAGGTCATCCCGGATTCGCTCTCCGGTAAAGTCCTCATCGCCGGCCAGGAATGGAGCGCCAGGAGCGGTTCAGGGGAGATTCCGCCCGGCGTTACGGTAAGGGTAAAGGCCTCGGAAGGGGTCCATATCGTTGTCGAAGAGGTGAAATGAGCCTATGGCTGTCATTGATACACTGGTAACCATCTTTCTTGTCATTGCAATCGTGATCATCTTTGCACGCGGGGTGGTGATCGTCCAGCCCTACGAGCAGGGCCTGGCAATCCGCCTCGGGAGGTACAAGGGGAGGATGAACCCGGGGTTCCGCTGGGTCTTTCCCCTGATCACGAACGTGATCAAGATGGACCTGCGGACGCAGGTGATGGACGTCCCCTCGCAGGAGGTCATCACCAAGGACAACTCCCCCACCAACGTGGACGCAATTGTCTACATCAGGGTCATCGACCCCGAGAAGGCATTTTTTGAGGTGGCGAACTACCGCATGGCAACCGTCGCCCTTGCCCAGACGAGCCTCCGTGGCATCATCGGGGACATGGAGCTTGACGAGATCCTCTATAACAGGGACATCATCAACACCAAGCTCCGGGACATCCTCGACCGCGAGACCGACCAGTGGGGAGTCAAGGTGGAGCGCGTCGAGATCAAGGAGGTGGACCCGGTAGGGGCGGTCAAGCAGGCCATGACCGAGCAGACCGCCGCAGAGCGTGCCCGCCGTGCCGCCATCCTCAGGGCGGACGGCGAGAAGCGGTCCGCCATCCTGAAGGCGGAGGGGACAAAAAGGAGCATGATCCTGGAGGCAGAGGGAGACCGCCAGAGCAAGGTGCTCCGCGCAGAGGGGGAGCGGATCTCGCGGATCCTCCAGTCCCAGGGCCAGGCGCAGTCGCTGCGGATCCTCTCGGTCGGGGCCCAGCCCCTTGACAGGCGGGCGATCACGGTGCTGTCGCTTGATGCCCTCAAAGAGATGGCCAATGGCCAGGCAACCAAGATAATCTTCCCCTTCGAGGTCTCAAGCCTCATGAAACAGGCGGCCCGGTTCATCGGGGCGACCGACGAGGTGCCCGAGGAGCCGGCTGCCACAGGTGTCCCGGACAGCGCAATACTTGGCACGATTCCGACCGCAGACGAGGTCACCGAGATCCTGAAAGAGATGGACCGGGCCATCAAGACCGAAGTCGAAGTCGACGAGCTGAAGGATATCAGCAAGAGCAGGAAGAAGACGGGATCCGAGCTGGTGGAGGATATCGAGGAGACCATCGGGAGGGAGGACCACGGGTGACCGTGTCACCCCCCAGATCTCCCCCCGGTTTTTTTCTCCTTTGAAATAAATGTTCACACAAGGAGCGAAAAGGTCTTTCCTGCGCCGTCTGGCAGAATCAGATCTTCTCGATGGTCACTTTCACCCGGTCACCGGCCACAATCCCGTGCCCCTTGGGCACGTCGATGTTGAACCACATGCAGCCGGGCTGGTCCTGCGTCTTGTCCTGCGACATGAGGCAGTCCTTCTCATCGTTGATGACGGCCACGAACTCGATGACCGACTCAAATTCTGCAATCTTCTTCATAAGGAAAGGGTCTTGGGGATGGTGATCCCCATCACACCGCCTTGGATGTCACCATCCAGGTGGTGCTGTTTGAATAGCTCCACTTGATGATTGCCAGGTCATGGCAGATCTCGGAGAGGATCGCCATGTTGGTCCCGACCTCTTTTGGGGAAAGGCCCAGCTCCTTGGCGATGTATTTGGACTTGAAGTAGTGTTTCCCCTTCTCGAGACCTCCCTTGAGGTACTGGACAATCCGGGTCTGAGTCTCATTATACTTATCGCGGATATTTCGTGATGCGTTCACGAGTATCACCTCAGCCGTGAGAGAATGGTACACTTATGCATCTATAAATATATATCTGTTCGTCGCGGCATCCAGAAAGAGTTTATACTCGTACTTTTTGACGAATTCGGCTTTATCTAAAGGGATTCTCGACACTTACCTAAGGGAAAGATTGCCGGGAGTGGAAAAGAAAGAACCGAGGGGGATCACGCGGGCATCCCGGCCCCTACAATGGAGATCTTCTCGATGAGACCATTCAAGACCTCCTCGCGCATCCCTTCTACGAACTTGATGCTGCCCACCACGAGGTGCCCGCCGCCAGATATGCCGCCGCCGGGGATCTCGTCCCGGAGCTCCCTTACCATCTTCGGGATGTTCATCATGACCCCGCGTGAACGGAGCACGGCGAAGTCGGGGCCAAACCCGATCGTGACAACCGGCGATCCGGCATGCTGCTGGCAGAGGCGGTCGTGCACCTCTCCGGATGTCTTGCCCGGAGGGGGGAAGGTGAACTTGTGCGCATGGATCTCCACGTCAAGGAGGAAGAGCTCGGCGCCGTTCGGGAGCGTTCGGTGCACCACGTGGGGCATGCAGGCGCTCATCTGGTCCTGGATGGCAAGATTTGCTCCCTCTACCTGGAGGGCAACGAGCCTCTTGTGACGAACAGTGTCCCCGCCAAGGTTCAGGAGATCCTTGACAAGTTCCCGGCCATCGTTGAACCGAAGCCAGAACTGCTGGTAATCGAGCGCGAGCGCGATGTCCTTGCAGTCCTGCTCCGAATACGCGTCCTGGACGAGCGCGAGGTAGCGGGCCCTCTCGGGGGCTTCGCTCCGGTCACCAACCGCTGCCACGGCAGGGAGGTGCCGGATGAGTTTCTCCACCGACGGGTTGATCAGCCGCGCCACCTCGGTCCCGAGCATTCCTGCGGTGATCCCGAAGTCCCCTCCCACGTGGTAGGGGTTCACATGACCGACGAGGAACTGGTCCACGATGGCGTCGGGGTGGTGGTGATCGATCACGACAATGGGGAGGTCGTACACCTGTGCGATCTTCAT
>MVQD01000030.1 GCA_002067095.1 Methanoregulaceae archaeon PtaB.Bin056 | reverse complement strand
GCTCCATACTCCGAATAACGGAATATGATTCAATATTTGTGGAACACTTAATATATCCTTTTTGGTCGATTCAGGGGGAATAAATCGGTGATCAGGCGCTGAATCCGGCAAAGAGTATGAGAACGCCGGTTTTCTGGGTTCATTGCCACTCCCCTCCCGGTGTTCGGCATCGTCGCACCTGGACTTCGCCACGCGCATCCCTGCAGTGCCTGAGTGATGGCAGACCGCACTTCTCAATACGGTTTGGAAATGACCACCTACTACTACCCAGCAATACTTCCACGGAGTATCTTCTCCAGCGTTGCTGCAGTAATTTAACTATCAATCGTTACGCTATAATGGTATATGCGTATCATCAAGGCTCCGAATCTTGCATCGGCCCATGAACAGGTGGTGAGGATGATCCTCGAGAAGGGGTGGGTTCTCGAGACCGAGGACCAGGAAGACACCATCGAGTTCGAGGAGGTGGCGATGCGGGTGGAGCGCCCGGACAGCCTGCCCATGGTCAGCCCGTGTTCACGGTTCCAGCAGCGGTTCATGGAGAAGTACGCACGCGACCTTATCGAGGGATCCGACTCCGTCTTCGAGTACGACTATCACGACCGTCTCTTCAACTGGGGCGTGGGGCTCAGGAATGAGCACGGGGAAGAGGTCCACGTGGACCAGGTCGCCTACATCGTGCAGAAGCTCCGGAATGCGCCTTCAAGCAGGAGGGCTATTGCCATCACCTGGAACCCTGCGGCTGACGAGCGCCTTGACGACTGTCCCTGCCTCCAGCTGGTCCAGTGCGTCTCGCGGGATGGCCTGCTGCATATGAAGGTGGTCTTCCGGAGCAACGACATGCTGACGGCTGCAGGTGCGAACATGTATGCCCTTGTCTCACTGCAGAAGGAGATCGCAAGGTCGCTTGGGCTGGACTGCGGGTCTTATACCCACATATCCCTCGTGCCCCACATCTATTTCCGTAGGGATGCTGACGACATCGAGCCATTCTGCGCCCGGGGAGAGCGGTTCCGCCCCATCCACACTGTATGCAGGGCGTGCGGGAAGTGTCCCTGATTGTCAGGGGGTTCATCCCCCATGCCGTTTTTTTGTGAATCAGTCAGGTTAATTATGGAAAAGGGCAGATAATGTGGGTGCGATAGCCCGGTAGTGTAGCGGTCAATCATGCGGGACTCTGGATCCCGCGACAGCAGTTCGAATCTGCTCCGGGCTACTTCTTCTCTCATGTTCATGGCTCATGCTTCCTGCAGACCAGGATGGCATGGTCGCGGTGGTACGGTTCGAGCCAGATTACTTTCCCGACCACGAGCGGTGTCCCAGTGAGGGTTCTGCATACCTCTTCCACCACCTCGCGCGGGCTGCGGGAAACATCGATACTCCTGGCCTTTATCGCGAGGATCGCGGCTCCTCCTTCCTCGAGGAAGACCGAGTTGGCAATGGCGATGCCTGCCTGGTCAGGGTGGGCGACGTCCTGGACGAGCAGCTGCACGGTCTCCACCAGGGGGCCATATTCACGCGGCCGGGTAGCGTCTGCAAAGAGGGGTATGATATTTTTCCTCCCGGCCGCGACCGCCAGGAGGTCGCGCATCGGGATGCAGGCGTTCTCCACGGCATACACGATCTCTGCATAATCGGCAACGTGCGATACGGTGGTGCCGTGGGCCGCGCCGAGATACAAGACCCGGGTAGAGGGCCCTATCTCCACGTCTCCCCCGAGGTGGTAATATGCCGCAAGCTTGCTCCGGTACGGGTTCCATACCCGCTTGCCGGAGAGAGTGCGTTCCCCGTAGACACCTCCCTGACCACTCGAGACGAGGACCCCGTCGATCCAGATCATCTCCTGCCCCCGGCGCGGTCAATTGCCTGACCTGCGGACTCGAGAAAGCCGGGATCCGGCCGGCCGCGATAGCAGTCAATCCTTGCCGCAATCGCCAGTTTTGCGGCGAGCGTCCTTGACACCTTCCCTCTCCTCGCCTTTCCCGCAGCATGCACCCGCCGGTGCTGGTAGATGATCCCGTGCTTCGGCGGGGGGGTCCCTGATCTCAGGTGAGAGAAGAGCGCGATGCGGGCGCCCAAGACCTGGATGGTCGCTGCGGGCAGGCGGGCAAGCCGGGACAGTCCCCCTGCCGCCGAGAGGAGCCGGGCCGCCACCACCCCGCCGACCAGTCCGCTGCTGTTGGGCATCACGTCGGTGGCAAGAGCCGTGATCTCACGGGAGAGTGCCGACCTGACCTCCGAGAGATGCGTCAATTCAGTGGCAATCGCCGAGATCACCGGGTTTTCGCTCCCTGCGAGCATCTCCCTTGCCTTCTGTCCCCGCAGGTCGCATAACTTCCTCGAGAAGGCAGGGTCCTTTGCCGCGTGCCACTCAAGCGCCCTTCCCGTGAGGAGGTTTGCCGCCTCGTCTATCTGGTCAAGCATCCGGACCATGTACACGAGCTCCATCTCGGGCGTCCGGGATATCCTGCCCAATTCTTTCTCCGCCCGCATGGTGCAGAGCGATCGCAGCACGGCGATGTATTCTTCCCTCGAATGCACAAAACCGCACTCCCGTGCGAGATCCCAGGTGAAAGGGACGTATCGCTCGTCCTTTTCAGAAAGAAGATCGAGGCGGTCCGAGAGTGCTTCCAATTCGTGGCCGGGGCATGGCCTGCAGACTCCGCCCGCCACATCGCCGAACCAGTAGGATGCCATCAGTTACTCTGGAGCCGGGCGCGGTATTAATCTCACCTGCAGGGCCATCCTCTGCCGGGCAGAATCAGATCACACCGAGGCCGAATGAATAGAGCATGACGGGGACCATGACTGCTCCCATGCAGAAGACCTGCGGGATATTGACGAGGCGGGGGATGCAGCCCACGGCAGTGGCAAGTGCAAGCAGCACGAGCCCGAAGATGCCAGCCCCGATGAGAGAGACCGCCGCCACGAACACCATCACCACCCTGGATAGGAGGGTGCGGTCCACCCCTTCCAGGAGGTATGCCATCCCCGCCAGGCGGATGGTGAGGAGGTACGCCGCGAGTGCCGCAAGTGTTCCCGAGAGGAGGAGGAGCGGGAGGGAGGGTACCTCCAGCAGGGAGAGGGCCACCACCACGCCGTTTCTCATGCGTTCGACCGCAAAGAATGCCGCGAGGCCTACTACGGCGTTCATCGTATTGGCCGCGCTGGTGGCAAGGAGATACCCCCTGCGGTCGCGGGTGTAGTTCACCGCAGATGCGAGCACGCCGTTTGCCGTCGCATTGGAGAGCCCGGGGAGCCAGCCGACGACAAGCCCTGCCGCACCCCCGAGGATAGTCCCTTTCAGGATCCCCTCTCTCCCGATTGCAAGTCCGGTGAACCGCTGGGGCGGGACAGCTCCCTTCCCCGAATAAAGGAGCAGGGATATGCCGAAGAGGCCAGAGAGGAGCGGCATCAGCACCGCGCTCTCGCCGAGGAGCGGCGGGGCCAGGAACGCGTACCGGAACGAGAATACTCCCAGCATCCCTGATACCAAAAAGACGAGCAGGCCCCATCCGGGGGCATCACTCTGCACCAGCAGAAAGCCGATTACCGCGACCAGTATGACCCCGCTTGCCCAGTCGAGCGATGACTGGAGGTGTGGCATGACGAGGAGCAGCACCCCGGTGACAGGGACGGCGAGCGCGAGGCCCGTTGCGCTCCCGAGTGCCGAGATCCGCACCGCCTCCTCCCCCTTCCCTTCCATGCAGAGGGCATGTGCCGGCAGCACCGCAAGCGCCGTGTCGGCGTCGGGGATGCCGAGGAAGGTGCTCGGGACGGCATCAAGGAAGCAGTGAGTCACAAGGGCCGAGAAGAGGGCCGCCGCAAGGAAAAACGGACCAAAGAGTGGGAGGAGGACCGAAAGGGACGCGAGCATGATCGCGGCCATCGTGTTGACATGGATCCCGGGGAGGAGGCCGGAAAGGAGCCCGAGGGCCACTCCTGCCGCGGTTCCCGCCAGGATCTCGATCATCCTCGCCTAGGATGGAGGGGAATTAAGATAAATGAATCGAAACAGATAGAACACCACCCTCCATAATGCCGGGAGCCTCCTTATGCTGATCGCGATCACCAGGTTGCAGGAGAAGAGTACCGACGACGAGGCGCGCTGTGCCCGGTTCGGGCACCGGTGCTTCCCCGTCTCGCCGCTTCGGGCAAGGGTGAACCTGGAGGAGATCGCCCGGTTCGTCGAGGATACTGACCGCAGCACCTTCGACTGCATCTTCTTCACGAGCGCACTACCCGCCCGCCTGATCGGTCCACGCCTCTCCCGCTGGCCAAGGGTGGTGGCAATCGGGCCCCAGACGAGGAGGGAACTGGAAGCGTGTGGTATCGAGTCAGAGGTGCTTCCCCGCTACTACAGCAGCGACTTCGTCCGGTTCCTCGGGCCGTGGATCGAGGGGAAGCATATCGGCATCCCCAGGGCGGACGTTCCGAACCCGTCCCTCCTCTCCTCCATAAGGGATGCAGGGGGACGGGTGACAGAGGTCGCATGCTACTCCCTGATACCCACGGGGGAACCACTCCCCATCGGGGACGCGGGCGCGCTCCTCTTCACGAGCGCCATGTCGTACCGCGAGGCCAGATGGGAGGACCGCCCCGGGCTCCTGCTGGCGGCCATCGGCGAGGTCACTGCCGGGGCCATGCGGGACGGCGGGCATGAACCCGCAGTGGTCGGGGACGGTTCGCTCGAAGGGACGCTTGACGCCCTGAACCGGTATCTGGACCAGGATCCCGGCACGCGGCGGCCCGGAGGGAGATGACCGTGGTACCGGAACACGGGCTCCTGGTCCTGGACAAGCCAAGGGGGCCTTCCAGCCACCAGGTGACGGCCTGGGCCGGCGAAATCCTCGGCGCGAGAGTCGGCCATGCGGGAACGCTGGATCCCGGCGTATCCGGGGTGCTCATCGTGATGATCGGAAACGCCGTCCGGCTTGCCCCGATCCTCCTCTCCGAAGAGAAGGAGTACGTCGCCGTCGTCCGCCTCCATGGCGACGTGAGGGAGGAGGCACTGAGGCGTGCCGCCGCGGAGTTCTGCGGGCGCATCTACCAGCGGCCGCCCAAAAGGAGCGCGGTCGCCCGCAACCTGCGCATAAGGACCGTGAAAGCACTCGATGTGCTCGAAGCCGGAGAGCGGCAGGCTGTCCTCCGCATCACGTGCGACGCCGGGACTTACATCAGGTCGCTCTGCCACCACCTTGGGCTTGCCCTCGGCTGCGGTGCCCACATGCAGGAACTCCGGCGGGTGAGGTCGGGGGTCTTCTCCGAGGACCACGCACATACGCTCCACGACCTGAAGGACGCGGCGGTGCGTGCCGTTGACGGGGATTTACACCTCCTCGCTGACATGATCCTCCCTCCAGAGACGATTGCGGGAGGGCTCCCTTCCCTCGTCATCCGCGATACCGCCGTGGACGCGCTCTGCCACGGCGCGGCGCTTGCCGGGGTGGGAGTCCTGCGCCAGGATGCATTCGCGAGAGGGGAGTCGGTTGCGGTGCTGACAGAAAAAGGAGAACTGGTCTGCATCGGCGAGGCCATCGTCTCCTCAACTCAGGTTGCACCGGGACAGACAGGGCTCGTGGCGGCGCCGCGGACCGTCTTCATGCGGCCAGGGACATACCCGAAGGGCTGGAAAAAGAAGGAGAAGCGATGAGAAACGGGGAAAAAAGCCCTGAAAAACCTTCCCCGGACATCCGGCCTTTCCGCGCGGTCTCATCGTCCCTGCCCTGGAGATGAGATACCATTAAAAAAAGACCCGTCCCATAGTATGGATACACCTTTTGCTGAGGTAGTCTAGCGGTACGGCGCAGGCCTGGAGAGCCTGTGGGGCTTTTGCCCCTCGGGAGTTCAATTCTCCCCCTCAGCGTGCTCTGTTCTCCCGCCACTGCCGTCTCTTTCCCTCGCACCCGCGGACCCGCATTCTTCCAGCCGCTCCAGCGCGAACCGGTAATATTCGTCGACCACCTCGAACCCGAGGAAATGCCGGCCCATCTCCCGGCTGACCGCCGCAACGGTGCCGGAACCGAGGAATGGATCGAGGACAAGGTCGCCCGGGCTGCTTGAGAATGAGAGGATCTTTCTTACCAGCTGGCAGGGGAGTTTCGTGGGGGTCTTCTTCTTCCCTTTCCAGTACTCGCGGTTGATTACCCAGACATCTTCAGGGTAGTGCTCCACCTTGTGAAAGACGTAATTCCCGGGGTCTTTCACGGCAAAAAGGATATGGTAATGGCTCGTGACGTACTTTTTTTTGGTGAACACCCCGAACTGGTATTTCCAGATCAGGTGGTTGATGGTGGAAAACCCGGCCTCGTCCAGGCCGCACAGCACCTCTTTAAGCCGGTTCCACCCCGAAAAGACGTAAAGGCTTCCCCTCGGGGAGAGAACCCGGAACGCTTCTTTCATCCACATGGCGGAAAATGCCCCATACTCCCCTGGCGGGACCTCCCTGTACCCCTCGATGACACGCGAACCTGTGCGGTTATAGTTCATCTTTTGGGCCCGGAAGTCAATGGCGAAAGGGGGGTCGGTGACGATGAGGTCAACGCTCTCCGGCGGGAGGAGAGGCAGGAGATCCAGGGCGTCGCCGTGGCAGATGGTGTCCGGTGAAAAAGGCCCGAGGTCGTGCGGGTTCACGCGTCAATGCTCCCCTGCCGACACCTCTCGCCTGCAGCCCTCCCAAGATCGAATGCTCTCCTGTTGATCTCCACTGTTTTCTTCGGGACGAGCCGCTCGACCGCTCCGGAAAGCGACTCTGGTGCGAAAGGCATGAACCACGAGGCAGCGCCGATCATCACCACGTTCTGCGAGAGAGGGCTCCCCGCCTCGGTCGCAAGGGCATCGGCGTCCACCAGGCAGAGTGAATGGCTTTTGAGCCGCTCCCGCACCGCATCCTTTTCGGGCACCACAGCTCCCTGCATGAACACGGAGGTGGGAATGACAATGTGGCTGTTTACGACCATGTGGCCATCGGGCGCGAGGTAATGCGAGTACCTGAGCGCCTCCAGCATGTCGAATGCGATCATCAGGTGTGCGGTGCCGGGCGCGATGAGGGGCCCGTATTTCCCGTCGACGCGGATATGGCCCTCGACCGAGCCTCCCCGCTGTGCCATGCCGTGCGTTTCGGCACCACGGACGCTCCTGCCCTCGATAAGGCATGCCTCGCCGAGGATGTTCGAGGCGAGGATGATCCCCTGCCCGCCGATTCCCACCATCAGGATGTCGAAACTGCCGGTCATCTCTTCACCTCCCTGCCGATTGCACCTGCAGGGCATATCTGGACACACACCCCGCAGCCGCTGCACAGGTCATTGATGAACGCCTTCTCGCCGGCTTTCTCTATGGCGGGACACCCGAACCTGATGCACAGACCGCATGCCGTGCAGGTCTCGGGGTCGACCTGGTACCTGCCGCGCCGCACGCCCGCCCTGCGGGCGGTGATCACGCATGGCTGGCGTGCAATGACGACCTTCACACCGGGGCGCTCACGCGCTTCCTTCAGCACGGAAAGCAGGGAGACGAGGTCGTAGGGGTCCACCGTCTCTACGTAACTGACGCCGCATGCCCTGCAGATGGCCTCGAGGGAGACGGGGGGGACGGGGGTGCCGCAGGCAGTCATCCCGCTGGATGGGTTCGGCTGGTGGCCGGTCATGGCCGTCACCCTGTTGTCGAGGATCACCAGGATCATCTTCGCCCCGTTGTAGACTGCGTTCAGGAGGCCCGGGATCCCGGTGTGCAGGAACGTCGAATCGCCTATGGTGGCGACCACGTCCCGGTCCTCTCCTGACTGGGCGATACCGCTGGCAACGGTGACGGATGCCCCCATGCAGATCGTGGTGTCCACGGCACCGAGCTGGAGCCCGAGGGTGTAGCACCCGATGTCGCTTGGAAAGATGCCGTCCTTGAACACCTTGCGCATGGCATAAAAGACGGGCCGGTGCATGCACCCTGCACAGAGGATGGGGGGACGGTTGGGGACATCCCCCGGGGGAGTGGGTTCGGAGAACACCCGGGAAGGTGTGATACCGCAGGCCTGCATGATCTTTGCCACCGCCACCGGGGAGAGCTCCCCCTCGTACGGGACCATGCCGTCCTTCTTGCCGTGCACGGCCACGCAGCCCGCCACCTGCCGCACCGCCTCTTCCACCACGGGGTGGAGCTCCTCGACCACGAGGACCTTCTCGTGCTGCCGGACAAACGCGGCAAGCCATTCCTCGTCGATGGGATACGCCCCTATCTTCATGAAGGAGACTCCTTCGGGAAGCACCTCCTGGACATACGCCGCCGCAATCCCGCTAGCCACCACGGCTACAGGGCCACGGACTACCGCATGGTTGTACCCCTTCTCAACCAGTGCTCTCTTTACCAGGGGCTGCTTCTGGTTCAGTTTCCGGTGGAGGACCCGTGTATGCGCCGGGATCACCACGTACTGCTGGGGGTTCCGCTGGAACTGTCCTTTCCTTGGGGCATGGGCAGGGTCTCCTGTCACCGTGTCCCCCTTTGAGTGGCAGATGCGTGTGGTCGGCCTGAAGATGACAGGCAGGGAGAACTCTTCGGAGAGTGCGAAAGCGTCCCTGACCATGTCATGGGCTTCCTGGATGGTAGAGGGATCGAGGCAGGGGAGGCGGGAGAAGAGCGCGTAGCAGCGGCTGTCCTGCTCGTTCTGGGAGCTGTGCGCGAACGGGTCATCCGCGCTCATGATCACGAGGCCCCCCGTGACCCCGGTATACGCGCTCGTCATCAGTGGGTCTGCTGCGACGTTCAGGCCCACGTGCTTCATTGTGCAGAGCGCCCGTAGCCCGCACCATGCCGCTGCAAGGGCATTTTCGAGCGCCACCTTCTCGTTCACCGACCATTCCACGTAGAAGTCCCGTTCAGGGAGGGAACGGAGTATGTCGATCACCTCCGATGACGGCGTGCCGGGATACCCGGTCACGAAATGCGCGGGTGACGCGAGGCACCCTCTTGCGATTGCTTCATTCCCAAGCAGATACTGTGTCGTCATTATCCTCCACCCACATGTTCCTGTCACAGTTACTCTGCCCATGTACAAATAATATGACGGTCCCGCACTGACGAGGAGCGCGACTCAAAACCTATAAAAGGGTCGGGGGTTTAAATTATTGGGACATCGGGGGCCCGTAGCATAGCCCGGTGGTGCGCCCGGCTGATAACCGGGAGGTCATGTGTTCGAATCACATCGGGCCCACTTCATATCCTCTTATTACTGATCGGAGCAGAGTGGATACTATGGAAAAGAACCAGATTATTCTGGTGGTTCTGGGACTGGTGGCCTGCGGGGCACTTTATTTTCTCGTGGACATTTATGCAAGCCTTATAGGGGTCGTGCTCGTGATCGCCCTCGCGATGTCCTTCTTCATCATGCAGGACAGCGCCATGACGCCCGATGTGTCCGTGCGCATGAAAGAGGACGGCAGGGGGATCGTCGTCAGGAACCGGGGGAATGCGAGGGCGGTCTCGATACTCCTCACCCTGATGCCCCAGGAGATCAAGTATCACGTCCCGTCTCTTGACGAGGATGCAGAGAAGACGCTCTCCTCTGACCAGATGATCGAGAGGACCACAGTCAAGGCAAGATACCAGAATGAGCAGGGGAGGGCGTATGAAAAGCGCATGGAGATCTCGGTATTCGACAAGCCCGACGAAGACCTCCTGAAACCCGTATTCCCCCTCTTCAAGTGGAAGTGACCCCCACTCCCCCCCTCACTTTTCTGCTCTCACGAACGCGAGGGTCTTCTCCAGGGCATCGATGAGTTCCTTCTGCCCCTCCAGGTAATCGCGCATCGCCCGGTACAGCATCACCATGATCTCGTGGCCGTAGATCTGGAGCGCGTCTTCGGGTGAGAGTGGGTTCTGGTAAGAATCGACGACGATCCCGGTTGTGCTGAACATCAGCTCGTAGAACCTGCCGTCCTCGGCGAGGACGCAGAACTGGTCGTCGACCTTTTTACTGACATTGTCGGGGCGGTGCGCAACAGGATCGGTCTTTCCAAGGAGTATCATCTTCAGGGGGTAGTACACCGTGTCGTACATCTCGCCCTTGGTGTCCTGCTTCCCCATCTTCAGCATATTCATCCCGATCCTTGCGACAAGGGGTGCAGTCAGCTCGCCCATGCGGGCCATCAGGGCTGCCTCGCGGGCGCGGACCTCCTCCGAGAGCTCCTCCCTTTTCGCGTCGAGTTCGTCGATCTTCTTCAAAAGTGCCCTGTACCCTTTCTCGATCTGGTCCATCTGCGGTATTCCTCCTCTTCTCCTTCCTTTCTTCCTGGTTTCGAGGGCGTTGATGAGGAGTGGTCTGCATATGCAATAAGGGTTCCTTTTCATCCTGTAAGGGTGTTATACACCACATGTTGCGATACATTGGCAGGGCCCGGTGAGATACCCCACACCTGGATGGAAATGCCGGGCGCTTCATACCGGCTCACCGAGGAAATAATAGGTCATGTCCCGTGTCAGGCGGACCATCCTGACGGTCCCGGGCGAAAAGTCCCCCCTTACCACGACCCCCTGGTAAAAGGGAGTCCTCCCCATGGAAGAGCCCGCCCTGGGACGCTCCGTGAAGAGGACGGGGACCTCCCTTCCCAGCCAGGCTGCATTCCTGGACCGTGCAATCTTCTCAGCGCAGGTCCGCAGTATCCTGGACCTCTCCTTCTTGAAGCGGTCTGGCATGTCCTTCTCTTCCGCAGCAGGGGTTTTGGGCCTGGGCGAGTAGCGGGTGACATTGACCTTGTCCGGCTGCATCCTGGAGAGGAAATCCAGGGTCTCGGAAAACTCCTCCCAAGTCTCACCGGGATATCCGCAGATGATATCGGTATGGAGTGTGATCCCGGGGCATTGTGAGCGGAATCTCTTCACAATCTCCATTACCCCCTCTCCTGTATACCCCCTGTTCATCCTTTCCAGGACCGCATCCGACCCCGACTGGACCGGGAGGTGAAGGAACTTGAATATCTTCTCCCCCACGAAAGCTTCAGCCACCCTGTCTCTGATGGGAGAGAGGGTTTCGGGGTTCATCATCCCGACGCGGACACGGAACATGCCGGGGACCCCGCTTATTTTTGGGAGGAGTGCGCCAAGGTGTGATCCGGCGTCAGCACCCCAGGCGCTGACGTCCTGGCCGGTCAGCCGTATCTCTACCGCCCCATTCTCCACGAGAGCCCTGGTCTCGCGGAGAATCTCGTCTGCGTCCGCGCTCGCCAGGGGACCGCGTGCCATGCGGGTGATGCAGTAGGAGCATGACCCCCTGCACCCCCGGCACACCTGGACGACCCCCACCGGTCCGGCAGGAGCGTGTCCTGCCCCCGCGTACGCGTCCTGGATCTCTTCTGGGAGGATGAAGACGGGATCACAAACGGAGAGTATGGCATCCCTCTGGACGACGGCCATGCAGCCGGTGACATAGAGCGGGCAGGTGTGGAGGTCACGGAGTTGCCTGAGCACCTTCCTTTCGGTCGCTCCTATGACCGTGCAGGTGTTCACGATGACGGCCCCGGCCTCCTCCGGGCGCCTGACAAGTGTGCAGCCCTGCTGCTCGAGGACTGCGGCGAGCTTTCGGCTGTCCCCCTCGTTGTAGGTACACCCGTACGTCTTTATGAAAACATTCTTCTGCGAGATCGAGCGTATTGTGTTCTTGCCGGGGAAGCACCCCGTTCCATTCTCCTCCATACCCAGTGAATACTCTCTCTGCCAGAGGAGAAGATGGTTCACCTCCCGGACCTGCCACACACTCTGTACGCAGCAGGGCCGATCGGATACGGGAAAAGTCGGGCAGGGTCTCCCGGAACCAGAGGAGAACTCCTGGAGTGATGGGAAAATGCTTAACCGGTGATATCCACTATCTGAGTACAATGATCAGGATCGGGGTGCTTGGGTGCGGAAATATCGGTCACATCATCGCAAAATACCGCGAGAACTGTGAGATAGTGGCCCTGTATGACCAGGTCTATCCGCGGGCTCTCGAACTTGCCGCGCTCTCGGGGGGGACCGCATACAAGGACTTCGAATCCTTTATCGCCGGTGATTTCGAATACGTCGTCGAGGCCGCGTCTGTCAGGGCGGTGCGCCAGTACGCGGAGATGGTCCTTTCGAGCGGAAAACACCTCATCCTTCTCTCTGTCGGTGCACTCGCCGACCCCAGCTTCCGCGAGGATCTCGTCCGCCTCGCCGAGGGGTCCGGGATGCGCATCCATATCCCGAGCGGCGCGATAGTAGGGCTCGACAACCTGAAGGTCGGCCAGATCTCACCCATCCGCCGGCTCCTTCTCAGGACGACAAAGAGCCCCGAATCCCTCGGCATCAAGACCAGAGAGCGCTGCCTTGTCTTCCAGGGCAAGTCCCACGAATGCATCAAGGAGTTTCCAAAGAACGTGAACGTCTCGGTAGCATTGAGCCTCGCCGCCGGCAGGGATGCCGACGTGGAACTGTACGCAGACCCATCCGTCGAAAGGAACATCCACGAGATCGAGGCAGAGGGGGACTTTGGAGAGGTCTACATCAGGGTAAGCAACGTGCCAAGCCCCGATAATCCCGCCACCAGCTACCTTGCCGCCCTCTCGATCCTCACCCTGCTGAAGAATATCGAGCAGCCCCTTGTGGTCGGGACATGAACCAAAAAGAGCGCATCCTCGCCTTGAAAAAGGAGAAAAAGGCCATCATCCTGGCGCACAACTACCAGCGGCCCGAGATACAGGATATCTCCGACGTGGTGGGGGACAGCCTCGAGCTCGCCCAGACGGCCAGGGAGACGGAGGCCCCGCTCATCGTCTTCTGCGGGGTGCTCTTCATGGCGGAGACTGCCAAGATCCTCAACCCCGGAAAGAAAGTCGTCATCCCGGTCAGGGACGCACTCTGCCCGCTCGCAGACCAGCTCACACCGGGAATGATCCTCGCGGCCAGGGAGCGCCACCCTGGCGCCCCCGTGGTCCTCTATATCAACAGCACCGCGGAGTGCAAGGCACACGCCGACGTGATCTGCACCTCCGCAAATGCCGTCAAGGTCGTCAGGTCACTTCCCGAAAAAGAGGTCATCGTCGGACCCGATTCCAACCTGGCCGCGTATATCCAGGACCAGGTCCCCGAGAAAGCGATCATCGCAATCCCGCCGGGGGGCCATTGCTACGTCCACGAGTGCTTCACCGCCGAAGACCTTGAAGCGGCCCGGCTGCGTGGCGGAGCGATCGTCTGCCACCCCGAGTGCCGCCCCGAGATCCAGCGCGGGTCGGACATGGTCGCCTCCACGGGAGGGATGGTCAGGCTGGTCGGCAGCCGGACAGGTGATGCGGCCTGGAACATCCTGACCGAGAGGGAGATGGCCTACCGGTTGAAGACCCTCTATCCGGGCCACACCTTCCATGTGAAAGAGGAGGCAGTCTGCGAAGACATGAAGAAGACCACCCTTGGGGACCTCCTCGCGGCACTCGAGCGCGAACAGTACGAGGTCACCCTCCCCCCCGCTATCATGGAGAGGGCGAGGGGGGCGATCGAGCGGATGCTGGTGATCGGCCGGTGACAAAGGGCCCCGCAATCCCCCTGGAACGCCTGCTCTCCTTCGTGTGGGAGGATGCTCCTGCAGGCGACATCACCTCCGAATCGCTCATCTCCGGCCAGGACTGCATGGCAAAGATTGTCGCAAAAGACGAGGGGGTGATCGCGGGGCTCGACGAGGCCGCCGCACTCTTCCAGGCCTTCGGTGTCACGGTAACCCCCTCCTTCTCTGACGGCGACAGGGTGGTGGCGGGGGCAACCCTTGCGACCCTTCAGGGGCCTGCGAGCGCAGTGCTCCTGGTGGAGCGGACCGCGCTCAACATCATAGGGAGAATGAGCGGTATCGCGACGATGACCCGCCGCCTCCAGGAAATCCTCGATAATGCCAGGGCAGGCTGCCGTATCGCCTCGACCCGGAAGACTGCCCCGGGGCTCCGCCTTCTTGACAAGAAAGCGGTCATCATCGGCGGGGGGGACCCACACCGGATGACACTCTCCGATGGAGTCCTCATCAAGGACAACCACCTGGCACTCGTATCCATCGAAGACGCAGTCCGGAAGGCAAAGGCATACTCGAAGTACAGGAAAGTGGAGGTCGAGGTGCAGAGGCCGGATGACGCGCTGGAGGCCGCCCGCGCCGGAGCTGATATCCTTCTTCTTGATAATATGCCGCCCGGAGAGGTGAGAGCCGCCATCTCCCTCCTTCAAGAGGCAGGGCTCCGCAATCGCCTTCTTATCGAAGTCTCCGGAGGCATCACCGATAAGAACATTGCAGACTACGCGATTGAAGGGGTGGACCAAATCAGCCTGGGAGCCCTCACCCACAGCGTGAGAAATTTCGATGTAAGCCTGGACGTCCTCCGGGAGTGATCCTGCCGGGCCTCCCCCAACCCTTCAGTCCCCGGGTGCAATTTACTCGAAGACCACATTCAGGGGACCGCGCCAAACGCAACTCTTATCATTCCCTCTCTCAAACTCCTGCCTGTTGGTGGGCCGAATATGCCAGAGGGGACGGCTCCGGTGCAGAGGATACAGGCAGAGGAAGATGCCCGGAGGCGAAGGGTCAGGGGGCTCATAAAGCTCCTCCAGAGCAAGTACCTTGACGACCGGTGGAAAGCGGCGGAAGCCCTCGAACAAGTCGGGGATGCCACTGCCGTGGAACCTCTTATCGATGCCCTCGAGGACCCCTACGTGGACGTTTCGTGGATCGCGGCAAAGACGCTCGGACAGATAGGCGACGGGCGGGCATTCGAGCCGCTTCTGAAAGCACTCTCTTCTGGCGAGAAATGGCTGCGGATCGGCGCAGCAATCGGCCTCGGGAGGCTCGGTGACCGCCGGGCAGTCCCCGCGCTCCTCGAGACAATGAAGGACCCGGATGCCCTGGTCAGGAAGCATGCGGCATGGGCACTGGGCCGGCTCGGGGACGCCTCTGCACTGGGGGTGCTCAGGGACGCGGCAAAAGACCAGGACAGGAGGGTAAGAGAATCGGCAGCGGAAGCAATCGCACGGCTTGAGACCTCCTCCTGATCTTATCACACGGTCATGCCGGAGCGCCCGGGTTTGCACTCTTTCACCCCGCACGCGGAGCATTTTTCCCCCTTTGGCCTCCCTGTTATGGATATGATCGAATGGGTCCTCCTGCTGCTCGTCATTGGGACCGTCCTCCTTGCATGGAAGTACTTTTCGCTTCGCATGACCCTAGAACGGAAAGCCGCCAGCCTCTTCGAGGAATGGAAAGCAAAGAGGATGGAGAGCGAGGTGAATGAGAGGGCGGGACATCTCCACCGGGAGTGGGCGCTCCGGGAAGAGGCCCGTGTCCGCCGCGATGCCATCGAGATGAGCGGGGCCGTCCTGAAGGGAAAGGTGACGGAGCACCTGACTCCCTACTTCCCGGAATTCTCTTACGACCCGCGCGATGCAAGGTTCCTCGGGACACCAGTCGACCTCATCGTATTCGAGGGGCTCTCTGCCGGGTCGCTTGAGCGCATCACGTTCCTCGAGGTGAAGACAGGGAAGACCGGTGCCCTCACCCAGAGGGAGAGGCAGGTCAGGGTCTGCGTGGAAAAGGGCCTCGTACGCTATGAAGTGCTCCACCTGGGGAAAGACGCGTGATACCGCCGCCCCCGATTCAGCCCTTCTGTCCTTCTTCTGCCTGGGGGGACAGGTCCATGTCGATTGTCCCATCGACGTAGGTGGTCAGCTGGGTGAGGAGGAGCGGGTCGAGTCCCTTCTCGACGGCAAGGAATATCCCGGATGTGTCGACAAGCCTGAGCTTACTCGTGATGAAGTGGATGAACTTTGAGATGTTCGTGGAGGGGATGTAGATCAGGAGGGTGCTGATGGAGTCGAAGAGCAGGCAGGCCTTCTCACCCGAGAGGGTATTCAGCACCTCCGTGATCGCGATGCCGAGGTCAGTAAGGTTCGAAGGGCTGCTGATGAACCGGCAGTCCTCCTGTCCCTCCGGGACCCGTCCCATCGCATACTTGGTGATGGTGTCGATGAACGAGACACGCCCCATCTCGATCCCTTCTGCGGCGTAGAGCTTCTTCAACACGGCTGAAGGGTGGTTTGAGGTGATCACGACGACCCGGTACCCCTGGCCGGTCAGGGTACGGATGATGGAGAGGTTGTTCTGTTTCAGCCTCTCTGCCGAGGACAAGACCAGGAACAGCCGGTTCTGCCCGATTCCAGTGAGATCGATCGACATGCCCATCCACCTCTTCAGCGGGTCAGGAAATCCCGGTAGGCAAGAGGTATCTCGTCACGCTCTTCGACAATCGCCTGGTTCAACTCCCTGAAGTTGGCCATTATCTGATCTGCATGGGTGATCTGCACTGAGAGGTCCATCTTCACCGCCTCGAGGTCTGGGTCCTCGCTTTCGAGCTGCAAGCGTATGGCAGCCATATTGTCCCGCAGGAGGTGGATCGGGTTCTTCATCCGGAGTGCCACCTCCGCAAGGTACCCGACCAGCGCAGAGTGCTTCTCTTCGATGGCCGCCTTCTGGTCCAGGATCTCTGCCTTTGCCCGGTCCCTCTCTTCCGATATCTTCGCCACGATCCAGGTCACCACCAGGAACATTGCCGCCCGAAGGAGGGTTGCCCAGGTGAAATCACCGACGATACCACTGGTGAGGAACGTGGCTGCGACGAGCGCCGCCGCAACGACGAGCGCTTTCTGGTAGTACCAGACCCCCGCAAGGACCAGGAGCACGTAAAAGATGTGGGTATAGCCGATCGCGGTGCGAAGGAAGAGGTGCACGCCTATCTCGAGTGCGATGCAGATCGCCCCGAGAAGGCCGAGTATCCAGATCTGGTGAGTCGCGCCGGGAAGTGCTTCTCCGCTCGGATCGCTGGATCCCCCTTCTCTTTCTACGGTGACAGGGTTCACACTCTCCACGTATTCACCGATGGCATATTAAGATTGGCCGAATCCGGTGCTGCCTTCCTCATTCGGCAGGTGCGGCGAGGGGGAAGATATCATCGGCCGAACGGACAAGGATCTCCCTCTCTCCCCGGTATGTCTGCACCGTGCCGTACAATGAGACCCCCTGGCCTGGGCGGGGCCACCCTTTCCTCACTGAATCGGAGGGGATAAAGACACGGACACCCGAGACCACCAGGACCTGGTGGCCGCCACTCGCGGTCAATGTGCTCTCCTCGACTGTGCCCTGGTGATGCACGAGTTCCCCTTCCGCGCTTTCGGGACCATAGGGGCGCGAGAAGAGGCCTTTGCCCGCCGATTCGATCAAAAAAGAAGCGGTGAGGACGACCACGATGACCAGGACAAGTACGAGGACTGCAATCTTCTCCTGCCTTACCAGTATCACAAGGGAGTGATATCTTCCTCTACATGATAAGCACCGACAGGTTGATATGTTAACAGCGTTAACATTATTTTATGCCTGAGATGAACCTTCCACCCTCATCTCTCACCGTCCTTCACATACTTGATGAAGGCGGGGCAATGACCCATAAGGACCTGGTGAAAAAGACACGTCTTGCACCACGCACGGTGAGATACGCATTGAAGAGACTGAAAGAACAACAGCTGATCATCGAGAAGTTCAACTTCAAGGACGCGCGCCAGATCATCTACCAGAACCGGCCCGCCGCGGTGACGGCATGAGAGGAAGAGACTGCGACATCATGGTGTGCGACACCATGGTCCGCAGGTTTCTCCCGGCAATGAGGGCCGAGATGGTATTCCGGCTCATCCAGCAGCAGGGGCTCAGCCAGAGCGAGGCGGCAAAGAGGCTCGGAATCACGAGGGCTGCGGTCTCGCAGTACCTGAGCAGGAAACGCGGTGACGCGTCGTTTGAGCTCTCGCCGGACATGAACGCCCTCATCGACCGCTGGGCGCTGGCAGTCGCAGGCAGAGAGGATGGCATTACCCTCTGCGACATCTGCCAGTGCGCAATGAGGGACCCGGAAACCCGGGAGGGTGGAGGACTCAGCCACGATTCCGGGGGGTCGCCCGGCGTCCTCCACCCCTTCTCCGGTACCAGAAGAAGAGGAGGAGGGCAGCAATAACCACGCAGGCGGCAGCAATCTTCATGCGGTCGGGGCCTCTCACCGTCTCTTTCTGCCCTGCCATTTCCCAGTCGCTCTCGAAAACGAGGGAGTAATATTCTCCGACACCCGGGTGGTGGATGATCACTCCCGCCTCCCGGTTGAAGGTCGGCGAGTTCATATTCCAGTTGATGCTGCTGACAAGGACCTGTTCACGGTCAACGATGACCCCCTTGTTGTGGATCTTCTCGACGCCTTCTGGTCCAAGGTATGCGCACCGGGCTTCAAGCGGCAGTCCTTCGGCTGCCGCCATCCCGTTGATCAGGTCGACGAGTTCGTCGTTGTCCGCTTCTTTGTCGGTGTTGTAGTAGTAGGAGTCGAGGATTACCCTCACCGGAATACCCCGGCGGGAGACGTTGACCGCGTCTTCAAGGAAAGGATTCAGGGACTGCGCCGTCTCGTTGGTGATGTAGGCCATCTCTATGTCAACGCTTCTCTCTGCACCGAGGATCAAGGGGTGCAGCAGGTTGCTTGTGTCGGGAGAGATGACGGGAGTAACAGTCGCTCCTTCAAACACGTACGGCGAAAAGACCGCGGGATATTGACGAGACGATGAGACTTCCGGGTCACCGGCTCCGGGCACCGCCCCTACCGTCCACCCTCCCCCTGCATCGTGGGTGTACACGGACCTCATGTATTCCGCAAGTCCAGGGTGCGTGATCGCAACACCCCACCCCCTGTTCCCCCTCATCCCCCTCTCGGGAAACCCGTTCTCCTTGAAGTTCTCGCTCGTGACCAGCACCCTGCTCCTGTCAATCACCATGTACTTGGAGTGGAGGAACCGGTAGGGGCTGTGCACCAGTTCCGTTCCCTGCATGCTCCTGACCGTGATTCCGGACCGGAGCAGGTGTGACACCACCTCGTGCTCTTCTTTGGGGATACCCCCCACAGGCCCTCCCTCAATGAGGATTTCGACTGCCACCCCCCGCGCATGCGCATCCTCGAGAAAACCCGCGAGCACGGGGCTCGTGAACTCGTAGATGCTCACCAGGATCTCTCGTTTTGCCCCCATGACCAGGGCTGAGAAGACCTCCCTCGAACAGTCCGGAGAGACGAATGCGATGCCCGCGGCATCCTGAAAAGTCTCCGGTGAAAATTGCGACTGGCCGAGCATCAGCACCCTTTCGTCCCACCTGCCGTCGGAAAAGAAGTGCACCTGCCCCTGCCGCGGCGAGACCATTCCCGGCCATTCCACCTTCTGGAGGCATACTCCCCCGGAATAGACCAGGATCTCGTCACCTGCGTTCGAGAGCTGGAACCGTCCGTTCCGGACCACGTCGGGAACCGCGGGAGAGTGCCCGTCCCATTCGAAATCGGGATAGTGGCCGTGGCTGCTCTGGTATGCTTCCGCGTCCATGGCAATGACCGTCCGGCCCGAAAGGACGGTTCCGGGAGGGAACCGGAACCCGCCTTCGCCGTCTGTCACCGTGATGCCCTCTGCCGGGCCCCATCCTTCGAGGCAGAGGTACTCGTCCCGGTCGTTCGGGAGGTACGGATCAGGGCAGAACTCCACGAGCATCACCCCTGACACCGGGCCAACCAGGAGGAGGATCAGGAGAAGGGAGGTCCGGATCACGCCAGGAAGGTGGGAGGGAAGGGAGGTATTAATCTGCTGAAATGCATTCAATTAAAAAACCGCATGATTCTTATCAAGACACATGCATACAGAATGAAAAAAAGCATGATGCGTTCCGCATCAGGCCAGAAGAATGAAAAAATCAGTGTATTTTCATAGGAAATCGCGGGTGCGATTTTTCTAAAAAAAGAGCATATGCCTCCCGTGTGCCCCCCAGTCGTGCTGAAGATCGGCGGAAGCCTCCATGACTGTGCGGGGGAGATCTGCTCCCACCTCCTGGACCTTGGCCTCCCGGTCCTTGTTGTCCCGGGAGGGGGCGCATTTGCAGACCTGGTGAGAGAGTGCCCGGTCAACGGCTCCGCGGCTCACTGGATGGCTATCGCGGCGATGGAGCAGTACGGGTGGTACCTCTCCTCGTTCGGCCTTCCTGCCACCACCGCGCTTGACATCCCGGACCGCCCAGAGGTCCTTCTTCCCTACTGCCTGCTCAGGGCCAAGGACCCCCTCCCCCACCGCTGGGAGGTGACTTCCGATACGATTGCGGCGTGGTGTGCGCACACCCTGCGCCTCCCCCTTGTCCTGCTCAAATCAGTGGACGGGATCCGTTCCGGGGGCCGGCTCTGCCCTTCCATAGGGTCACCCGTTGTGACGGATGATGTTGACCCCTGCTTCCTCCCGTTCGTCCTCGCCCGCCAGGTCCCCGCGCTGGTCGTCTCCGGGAGGCACCCCGACAGGATCAAGGCGGCGCTCACAGGAGTTTCCACCATCGGTACGACCATTGGGTTTTTTAGTGTTTCAGAAGAGAATATATGAGAACATTCAATCAGGAGGGTTTCATGCCGATCAGAAAGTGCACATCATGCAGTTCACCCCTGGCCGAACCGGGCGCCACCGAGTTCGGATGCCCGAGATGCGATTACCAGATCAGGAGATGCTACCGGTGCCGCGAGCAGAGCATCCCCTATACGTGCCCGAAATGCGGGTTCGGGGGGCCCTGATCAATGGGCACTGTAGCCATAATCCTGAAGGTCATGCCGGAGTCCCCGGAAGTGGACCTTGTGGCCTTGAAGAGAGAGATCCAGGGGAAGGTCCCGTCGGTCCGGGACATCCGCGAAGAGCCTATCGGGTTTGGCTTAAAAGCCCTCAAGGTTGCCGCGATCGTCAATGATGCCGGCGGTGAAAGCGACGCGGTGGAAGCCGAGATCCAGAAGATCCCCGGTGTTGAGCGCGCTGAGATCGTAGAACTGACCCTTACCTGAAGGAGTCCCGCTCCGGTCCATGCCGCTGCATGGAGAGGGAGGAATACTCATTTTTTTTATTCCTGCAATTTCTGCAGTATTGCCTGCGTGATGGCGCGTATCTTCTCAACCGATTCCCTGAACTGTGTTACCTCGTCTTCCGCGATCTTTATCGGGACCGGGAAGACACCGCTCCGGTTTATCCTTGCAGGGACACCGATGCACACGTCCCCTATGTCGTGCACCTCGCTCCTTATATAGGCAGAGACCGTGAGAATACGGTCCTCGTTGCCGAGCACCGTCCGCACGAGGGTGGCGATTGCCTCGCCCGGACCGTATACCGTTGCCCCCTTGTTCCGTATGATCTTCTCGCCGCTCGACCTGACTGTCGCAACCATCTCCTCCATTGGCAGCCGCGAGAACGCCGGGAGATTGCTGATCTGGATCCCCCCGATCGTGGTTGCGGACCAGAGCGGTACCAGGGATTCCCCGTGCTCGCCGATGATGCGGGTATGGACCTCGCTCACGTGGACGCGGAAATGCTTGGCGATGAGCGATTTCAGCCGCATGGAGTCAAGGTGTGTTCCGAGTCCAAAGACCTGGTTGGGCTGCATCCCTGAGTATTTCAGGGCAACCGAGGTCATCACATCGACGGGGTTCGTGACCATCAGGATCATGGCGCGCGGGGCACACTTCCCGATTATCCTGGCCGTCCCGGCGACGATCCGGGCATTCTCAAGCGCAAGGTCAAGGCGGTCCTGCCCCGGCCTCCGGGGTACCCCCGCCGTGCAGACCACCACGTCGGAATCCCTGGCATCCCCCAGATCTGTTGTCCAGGAGAGGTCTACCGCCTGCCCGGATGCGGCGAACGAGTCGGCCAGGTCCTGCGTGATCCCGCAGAGCAGGTTCTCGCGCCCGGCTCTCCCGTGCAGGAGGATCTCGTGCACGTAAGGGATACTTGCAAGGGTGTGTGCAGAAAAAGTGCCAACGTTTCCGGTGGCTCCGAGAATAGTGACTTTTGACATAACGCTACAGTCCGCGGGAATGGGGACACGTTCTCGGTCGGCGGCTCGCGGCTACCTCTTCCAGGCACATTCCTCCTCCGCCCCGCAACCCCATGGGCGCCGAATGTTTGCGGTAAGTCTGCTCCCTTCCGGGCCTGGACCGGTCCCCGCAACAACAGGTCGCCGCCCCCTCCGGGGCTTGGATCCCTGTCCACCGACCTCATGGGACGAGGTTTCAACGTCGGCCTGTACCGTTCACAGGCAACCCGGTACCGCCTTCTCCGAACTTCGCCCCCCGCATGCCGACGGTTTCGGGTCACAGGTGACGCCGGGCCACCCGGGCTAGTCCCCATACCATATGGCGACCCTAGGGGATAAATACCTCGCCGGGGACGCGGCTCTTCCATTCCCTGACTGCCTCGCCGGTTCTCCGGGTGTCCGATTTCTCGAAGAGGTCGAGGACCGCACAGACCGGTTCTTCTGGCAGGACCTTCCAGAGTTGCCGAAAATCCCCATGGTACACCCTGATCGACTGTTCTCCCGTTGCCTCGGCGACCAGTACCGGGTCTTGCCTCACTGGGTGCTCTTGCATCGTGTCCAAGTTCGAGCGCATCCGGACCTCCCCGGTACGCAGGAACATCCGGTTCACCTGGAGGTTTGTCGCGGACCAGAAAGCGGCTGCGTACCATGCGTCGTTGAGGATCACCCCGGGTATGCCGTGCCTGGCGGCGCAGAGGCCGAGGGTTCCCGCCCCCGAGCATGCATCCACGCACCACGCAGGGCTGTGCGAGGCAAGGTGGCGTTCCACGGACGTGATCTTGGGGTTTTCGAGCCGCGGGACCTCGATATGCATCCGGGACTGCTGGATATAGATGACCAGCGGCCCGGCCCCGGTGGGAAAGACCCCCGCTCTCACGTCACACCCCGCGAGAAGTTCATAGGTGCGGGGGGGCTTGGCAAGTGACGGGTCGGTTGCGCCCGGGACAAAATCCCCCGACCTCACCACCCCGCGCACCTCCGGCACCTCCTGGACCATCCTTTGTGCGGCAGATCCTGTAACGAGGGGCGAGAGGAGGACAAGGGAATCCGGCGGGAGGAACGGGGGGCTTGACATGAAGAAGCCGGGGTGGAGAAGAGGGGATCCCACCGCCCTGAGCGGCTCGTTTCCGGAGAAGATCCCCTCTTCCACCATGATCACGTAGAGGTGGGCGAACACCTCGTCGATAAACCGTTTTCCGCACTCGCAGGGTGTCGCAAAGTACCGTCCCCTGAGCGGAACGCTCTTGTCAAGAACCCTGAATGTGCACCTCTTGCACCGGGAGAAAAGAGACGGGAGCGACCCGATGACCTCGGGCGCATCCCGGATACACTCACCCCCGCAGACGGGGCACTTCATACCCGGGAGATTTGGCCTTCCCCCATACTAACCTTTGTAAAGGCGCCGGAAGTGGGGGCTTTGGAAGTGGGCCCGATGCGATTTGAACGCATGACCGCCCGGTTATGAGCCGGGCGCTCTGACCGGACTAAGCTACGGGCCCCTGGAAGAAAAAACGCCGCCAACAGGACTCGAACCTGTGACATGCTGGTTAACAGCCAGCCACTCTACCAACTGAGTTATGGCGGCACACCCGATGTGCCAATATAGGTTGCCGCCTTCGGTGTTAAAGGTAGCGGAATTCCGTGCCCCGGCGTGGCGGGGAATCAGGAGCGCATCCGCCAGATCAGTCCCCCTGATGCCTCATGCTCTCGAGAAGCGCAATCATCTCGCCGAGTTCCTGGTCCAGGCTTGCGAGAAGTTCCTCGCTCTGGGGAGTCGCCACCGCCCCGGAAGGGGACGCACGGATGTAGCCGAGCTGCTCCAGCACCCTGAGAGAGTAGCGGATCCTGTGGAAAGGAAGGTCCATCAGCTCCGAGAGCTTCATGATGCCGATCGGCTGGTGCGCGACCACGGTCCGCAGGACCTGGATGTGCCGGTGCATCAGCTCGATCTCGCCCTTCACCTTCCCAATCATGGACTCTGCTCCCGGTCGGGTTCCTGCGAGACCTGCGCATCAAGCCATCTCTTGGTGAAAACATACTGGCCCCTGAAGTAGACCGCAAGTCCGAGGGCCATGAGAAGAAGCGCGGCTCCGGCGGGAACGGCATAGGGTTCCTTCAGTTTCAGGAGCGCAATCACACCCAGGGCGACAAGCAGGATTATCGCGTTGAGGAGAATTGCCAGGCGGTAAAATTTCCACTTTAACTGCTCTTTGGTGGCCTCGTCCATTACAGAAATGTCAGCGCTATCATAAAAGTACTTGTGGGATCGGCTCCAATAATGGTGGCATATGGATGCGCTCGAAGAGGCGATCCAAAGGAGCGGATCGGCGGCCTATGTGGCCTTCGGCTCATCACAGGACGCCGATATACGCTACCTCACCATGTTTTCCACCACTGATCCCATCGTATACGTCAAAAAGCCCGGGGAGCAGGGGACGGTCGTGGTATCGCAGATGGAGTATGAGCGGGCAAGGAGAGAATCAACCGCCGCGGTGATGACACGGGCAGAGGCGGGGCTGCTCGGGATACTGGAAGAGGAGAAGGACCGGTGGAGGGCACTTGCAAGGATGATCGCAGGCCTGGTGCAGGGCAGGGTGCTGGTCCCGCCGCACTTCCCGTACGCCCTCGCAAAGGAACTCTCCTCACTGGTCTCAGTCGAGATCGACCGGACTGCGCTTGTTGCGATGCGGGCAAGAAAAAGCGAGTGGGAGGTCGGGAGGATCAGGCAGGTGCAGGCGGCTACCGAGGAGGCCATGGAAACCGGGATCGCGATGATCAGGAAAGCCGGGATAAAGTCGGGTCTCCTCTCCCGGGGCGCGGTCCCCCTCACTTCCGGGATGGTCCGGGCAGCCATGCACCAGGTCCTCCTTAAGAAAGGGTGCACCCCCGCTGATACCATCGTTTCCTGCGGGGAAGAGACCGCATTCCCCCATATCAGGGGAGAGGGGGCATTGAAGGCGGATGAACCGATCGTCATCGACATCTTCCCAAGGGACGATCAGACGGGCTATTACAGCGACATGACCCGGACGGTCTGCAGGGGAGAGCCTTCTCCTGACATCCGCGATATGTTTGAGGCTGTCAGGGAGGCCCAGGATCTCGCAGCAGCGCGGATACGCCCGGGCGTAACCGGCGAAGAGGTCTACAGGGCTGTGGTTGACTTCTTCGCGGATCTTGGGTACGGGACCGGGAGCTCGGGCTTTGTCCACAACCTCGGGCACGGCGTCGGCCTCGAGGTCCATGAAGTCCCGAGTCTCGGGCCCTCTGGCGAGGTGCTCGTGCAAGGCAACGTGGTCACGAACGAACCCGGCCTGTACATGCCCGGGACCGGGGGTGTCCGGCTTGAGAACATAGGGGTCATCGGGAACGGGGGGTTTTTTACCCTGACCCGTTACCCCCGCGAGCTGGTACTGTGAGGCAGAAAATGAAAGACGACGTGATGGACCTGTACATCGAGGCAGGAAGGATAGCCTCGTCGATACGTGAAATTGGCGCGGGTGAGATCCGGGTGGGGGCCTCGTATCTCGCCGTGGTGGAGAAGATCGAGGGGCTGGTGCAGGATGCCGGTGCCGGCCTTGCATTTCCCCTCAATGTCTCCCTCAACGAGGACGCGGCGCACGATACCGCATCACGGGATGACGAGAGGGTCTTTTCAGAAGGGGACGTGGTCAAGCTCGACCTCGGCGTGCACCTGGACGGCTACATTGCCGACACCGCGGTGACTGTTGACCTCGGAGACCACCCCCTCCTCCTCGAAGCGTCGGCCCGCGGCCTCGAAGCCGCGATATCGATGGTCGCTCCCGGCGTTAGCGTCGGCGAACTCGGTTCGGCAATCCACGCGGAGATAGAGTCCCGCGGGTTTCGGCCGGTCGCCAACCTCACCGGCCACGGCCTCGACAGGTACAGGATCCATACCCCCCCAAACATCCCTAATATCCGCTATAAGGGTGGAGCAGTCCTCGAGGAAGGGATGGTCTTTGCCATCGAGCCCTTCGCCAGTACCGGCACCGGGCAGGTGTCCGAGAAAACCCGCACCGAGATCTACCAGCAACTCGGAGTAAAGCCGGTGAGACTGCCATCCGCCCGCCGGGTGCTTGAAGAGATACGGCCGCGCAGGGGGTTGCCGTTCTCCAGGAGATGGATATCGGGAGATAAACTCGACCTCGCCCTCTCTGCCCTTGCCCGGTCACAGGTGATACGCGCCTACCCGGTCCTCTCAGATGTCCCCGGCTCCCTCGTTTCACAGGCCGAGCATACGCTGATCGTCACGAATGACGGGTGCCTGGTCACCACCGCATGAGATACCCTTAAACAATTCCAGGAAAAATAGTAAAAGTTACAGAAATGGCTGCTGATGACGAGACCCTCAAGCTCATGGAGATCCTCCTCACTGCAGAACTCTTCAACTCCCACAAGGACCTCGATGCAAATGACCTGACCCCCGAATGCAGGAACCTTTTTGCGGTCAACGGCACAGCGGAGGTGAAGCGGCCCCTCCACGTAAGCGAGGGGATGGTCAGGAGGAGCCTTGGGATCGACGATGCCTGCCGGAAGATGGAGCAGACGCCGGTGGTCACCTGCGAGGAGTTCGGGCAGCGCATCAGGCTGACGGCACTTGAGCCTGCCGCGCGCTGGTTCCTCAAAAAGGGCGGGCTGCCTTACATCGAGAAGAACCCCGCCTTGGCCTACTTCTTCGAGCGGTTCGAGTCAACGAACGTCTCCTACGAGAAGGCCAGGCAGGAGAATCCACCTGTCGAGGACACCAGGGTATTTCTCCAGTCCCGGCTTGCGAAGGCTGTCTCCGATGACGAGCGGCTGAAGAGCGCTCTTGACCTGATCATCCTGAGCGCGCCCGAGGAAGTCGAGCAGGACTACGACGACCTTGTCTGCACACCGGACCAGGTGAATATCATCAGGAAGATCCAGGTCGCAAGGAAACACCGGGAGGTGCTCCGGCGGCACCGGATCCACGAGGTGGGAAAACTCCTCTTCGTGGGCCCTCCGGGGACGGGAAAGACTTCACTTGCGCTGGCGCTCGCCCGGAAACTCCACCTCCCCCTCCTCGAGGTCCGACTCTCCATGATCACCTCCCAGTACCTCGGGGAGACCTCAAAGAACATCGACCGGATCTTTGACCTTGCAAAGGCCCTCTCTCCCTGCATCCTATTCATCGACGAGTTCGACTTCGTGGCCAAGAGCAGGGTCGCCGACGACCACGGCGCCATGAAGCGGGCGGTCAACTCTCTCCTGAAGAACATCGACCAGGTGAGCCTGGTCAGGCACGGAGTGCTCCTCATAGGGGCCACGAACCATCCCCAGCTCCTCGATGAAGCAGCATGGCGGAGATTTGACGAGGTGGTCGAGTTCGGGCTCCCGGACAGGGAGATGCGCCGGTCGATCCTGGAGAAGGTCTCTTCAGGCATGCAGTGCACCTACGACCTGCCGGACCTCGCAGACCGGACGGAAGGGTTCTCGGGGGCCGATCTCCGCATCATGATAAAGGAGGCACTCCTCTCCTCGCTGATGGAGCGGCGGGACGCCATCAACGCCGCCGATATCGAGCGCGGCATCGCGGTGGTGAAGAACAGGGACACCATCCGTTCCCAGAACTGGTTGTCATAGGATGAGGGTCGTCCTCCTGGGAACGGGTGATGCGATCGGGACGCCACGGGTAGGGTGCTCCTGCACCCAGTGCACCTATGCGCACGACCACGGCCTGCAGAGGCTCCGGACCTCCCTGCTCGTCGAGTACCGGGGCCGCCACATCCTGATCGAGACGGGCCCCGACCTCCGCCAGCAGCTCCTTGCCACGGGTTCTCCGCACATCGACGCCGTACTCTGGACACACGGGCACTATGACCACTTCATGGGGTTCGGGGAGTTCTACAGGGTCCAGAAATTACCGGTCGTGTACGCGCCTCCGCCGGTGATGGACTATTGCGGAGGCATCTTCAGGTTCCTTGCCGGAGAGCGCCACCCCATACCCGCCTTTTCTCGGTTCTCCCTCTTCGGGCTCACGTGCACGTTCCTCCCTGTCACTCACCCTCCTGCGTACACCTGCGGGGTTCTCCTCGAGGGCGACGGCGTGCGCATCGGGTATACCTCCGACACGAACTCGCAGATCCCGGGAGAGACCGCCAGGATGCTCACTGGGGTGGATCTCCTCTTCGTGGACGCGCTCCTCCCATCCCACCTCCATGTCCCAAAGCACATGAACTACCAGGAGGCATGCGACCTTGCAGGCACGCTTGACGCAGTTGATTTCCGATGCGTGCACCAGAGCCATCACCTCCCCTGGGGCCTCCCGCACCTGGGATGCGACAACGAGACATTCCTGTTCTGACCAGACGGAGGGTATTATCCCCCTCAGGACAGGGCCACGCAAGGCCCCACGCATACCTATATAGGACTCTGCCGCCCATTTATAAGTGGATGAATATAAAGATCCTTGAACTCGAGAAGGACAAGGCAAGACTCCTCATACAGGGGGAGGGCCATACCTTCATGAATGTCCTCACCGAGGAGATCTTAAAGGATCCTGACGTGGACGTGGCGAAATATCTCATCAAGTTCCAGTTCTCGGACCCGGAGCTCCTCGTCACCACGAATGGAAAAAAAGCACCCCTTGACGCGGTCTCTGAGGCCTGCCGGAGGATATCCGGGTCATGCGACGAACTCCTGGAGAGCCTCTCCAGGGGGAGATCCTGATCTCAGAAGACCACAAAAGAGTTGCACCCACTCTTCTTCCAGGAGGCTTTCCGTTGCCGGTCTCCCATTATCCATGAGGGGGCCCGGGCAGGCGCGTTGCGGGAGAGGCACCCTGCATTGGGATTAGAAACCGGCAAATGCAAAATTCCCTCTTTTATAAAAAAATCACATGATTGTCGTCCAGACACAAGGATACAAAATGAAAATCGCGGATGCGATCTTCATAGTAACCTTCCATGACCGAAGTGCGCCCGAGCGTAACGCATGAAATTCTCGAAGTGAATTTCATTCGAAAATTAAAAGTTCCGGTATTCTCGTTCTGAATTCCTGCTTCACGGGGAATTCATGTGCATTTTTTAAAAAAGGGATATGATGCAGGGAACACAATCCCCCTCAACACAGGGGAGATCAGACAAGCACTCTCTCTGTGAACACGATCGAGCCCGAGACGCGGGTGATCCTGACTTTGACTTTCTGCCCGGGCTTTCCGCCGGGAATGTAGAGGATGTACCGCCCCATCCTCACCACGCCGTCCCCCCTTCGGCTCACCGACTGGACCTCGACGTCGAGAACTGCTCCTTCCGAGATCTCGTTTGTGACCGGCTCGGTCCTGGCCTTTCTCTTCCTCACCGGCCGGTGCCCTCCACAGGCATCGCAGCGCAGGAGGAGGACACGGTCATCCTTGACTAGGCGCGTATCGGGTTTTCCGCACTCGGAGCATATGACATAGTCGTCCACGTATCCTTTTACCAGCGAATTGATCAGCGTCGCTTCGAATTTCCCATTGAAGATTGCCCGGGAACCGTCAATCTTGCCGGCAGTGCCGAGTTCTCCGAGGAGAAACTTCATCAGGTGATCTCTGTCCCTGCGGACGGTGTCGGCAATCTCGGAAAAATTCTCAAGGACCGTGGTCTTCCCTTCTATGTATGACCTTGCTTCCGGCACCGTGAACCGCTCCACCGACTCTGTCGGTTCGGTTACGTGGGAGTAGGCTTTCTTCAGGAGTGTCTCGTACGGCTCAACCATCATACATATATAAGGCGTCCTGGTGTAAAAAATGCCACCTCATGGAACCGGTCGCAGGTTTTTTTCCAAAAATTTTTCCCACAGGAGCGTCCCTCTTCCCGATACCCGGAAATGCAGAAAACCCTGTCCGGGAACTCCCAGGCATCGCACCCTGGCCTACATCCTGCTTCCTTCTCTGGCAGGCCGTCTCCATCCAAAAGAGTTCCCGCCTGAAGGCGGGGCACGAATCACCATACTCTCCACGCTTTCCTTGCGAGGTGGCAAGACCGCTCTGCACAGTGCAGGGAAAAAGGAGGGGATCCGGGGTTATTGTTTGCGGAACTGGGGCATCATGGCCCTGACTTCTTTTCCTACCTGTTCGATCAGGTGCTCCTCGTCGGCCCTCGTGAGGGCATTGAAGACAGGCCTGTTCACCATGTTCTCGAGCATCCATTCCCTGGCAAACTCGCCGCTCTGGATCTCTTTTAAGATCTCCTGCATTGCCAGGTATGCCTCGGGGCCGATCACGCGGGGACCGCGCGTGAGGTCGCCATACTGGGCTGTGTTGCTGATTGAGTTTCGCATCCTCGTAAAGCCCCCCTCGTAGATGAGGTCGACGATCAGCTTGGTCTCGTGGAGGACCTCGAGGTATGCCATCTCAGGGGCGTACCCCGCGTCTACCAGGGTCTCGAACCCTGCCTTGATGAGGGAGGTGATCCCGCCGCACAGCACCACCTGTTCGCCGAAGAGGTCGGTCTCGGTCTCCTCGCGGAACGTGGTCTCGAGCACCACTGCCCTCGTTGCCCCGATACCCTTGGCGTAGGCGAGCGCGATCTGCTGGGCATTGCCGGTGTAGTTCTGGTGGACGGCGATGAGCGCGGGAACGCCCTTCCCCTCCTCGTAGGTCCTCCTGACCATGTGCCCCGGGCCCTTCGGTGCCACCATTATAACGTCCACGTCAGGAGGGGGGACGATCTGGCCGAAGTGGATGTTGAACCCATGGGAGAACATCAGGCATTTGTTCTCAGAGAGGTGGGGTCGGATCTCGGCCTGGTAGATTGCTCCCTGGTGTTCGTCAGGGACGAGGACCTGTACGACCTGGGCCGCTTTGACGGCTTCCGCAACCGGATAGACCTTGAACCCGTCTGCGGACGCTGCCTGCCAGGAGCGCCCGGGCCGCAGACCAATCACGACGTCAAGGCCGCTGTCGCGGAGGTTGAGTGCCTGGCCCCTTCCCTGAGACCCGTACCCGATCACTGCAATACGTTTCCCCTTCAGAACTCCGAGGTCCGCATCGGTATCATAATATTTTTCCATCATATGCTTATCCATCAGATATCAGTAACAGAGCACTTAAATATTATATTGAAACATTACATTCCACATCATTCCTGGGAGCGATGCGCTATTCCCAATACCATAAAAATTCAATCCGGGCGAGATTTGCCAGATATTCAATCCACACTCCCGGATGTACGGATCAATCTCACCAGGGTGGGCGTAAAGAACGTCAAGAAGCTTGTAGAGGTCTCGAGGCCCGAAAAGAGGCCGGTCATTTTCATCTCCAACTTCGACGTCTTCGTGGACCTCCCCGGGAGCCTCAAGGGAGCCAACCTGTCGAGGAACTTCGAGGTCATCGACGAGGTGCTCCAGCAGGCCATAGACGGTGACGTGAAAGAGATCGAGAACCTCTGCAGCGTGGTTGCAAGAAAGCTCCTTGACCGGCACGAGTACGCCGACCGCACCGAGGTGCTCATGAACAGCCAGTTCATGGTCAAGCGTGAGACACCGGTCTCCCATACGAGCTGCCACGAAGTGGTAAAAGTCCATGCCCGGGCGGTCGCACGAAGGACCTTCCGCGAACCGATTGTACGAAAGAGTATCGGGGCCGAGGTGACGGGAATGACCGCATGCCCCTGTGCGCAGGACATCATGAAGGAGCGGGCGGTCACAGTCCTCCAGAACCTGGAGATCCCAAAGGAGAAGATCGAGGCGTTCCTTGGGGAAGTGCCGATGGCCACCCACAACCAGCGCGGGCGGGGGTTCCTCTGCATCGAGATCGACGACGACCAGCACGTCAAGCTCGAGAAGATCATCCGCATCCTCAAAGAGTCCATGAGTTCCTCTATCTTCGAACTGCTCAAGCGGGGTGACGAGAGTTACGTTGTTTTGAGCGCACACAAGAACCCCCGGTTCGTCGAGGACTGCGTCAGGGAGATCGCAAAGAAGGTACTGGCAGAGTTCAAGGAACTGCCCGGGGACTCACTCATCACCATCAAGCAGACCAACGAGGAGAGTATCCACCAGCACGACGCCTATGCCGAGCGCCAGGCGACGATGGCGGAGCTGTTCGTCGAACTGAACGGCGAGCATTCCTGAGAGAGAATGCGCAGGGCCAGGGCCTGCTGCAGGGTTGAACGGGTATGGAAGCTCCCTGCCAGAAAGGCCAAAAAAACTAGTTTTTCCCCAATCCGGGCAATCAGAGGAGGTCAGTGGCCCCTCCCGGAAGTGCCCGTTTCCTCCCCTCCTAAAAAGCGCGGGCATCTCACGAAAAACCCTGGAAAAAAACCTCGAAATGACAGCTTTTTTTACTCTCTTTCGGGATGGCCTTCCGCACCCTGAATGCACTGCATTTTTAATTCTTGAAAATACACGTTATTTTCTGATTCGAAGTCCATTTAAGCCTTAAATCACTGCCCTGATCATCTACACAGTAGATAAATATAGGAAAGTTGCTACATTGAAACTGAACGTACTCTGTACGGTCAAACATCTCTCCCCATGAGAGGTGCGTGTGGAATTACACCGGTATCGCAAAGAGAACACGAGAATACCATGAGGCGATTATATTGTCGAAAATTGTAGAGATCTCCCCAACCACGAGGCATGAGGGGCACTCAAAGCTCGTCCTGAAGGTGGACGATGCGGGTATCATCGAGCGTGGTGACTGGCTCTCCATCACTCCAGTGAGAGGGGTCGAGAAGCTGGCCATCGGGAAGACGATGGACCAGGTCCCGAAGATCGCGTCCCGCGTATGCGGTATCTGCCCGATCGCCCACACCCTCGCGGGCATCGAGTCCATGGAGGCCTCCATACGCTGCGAGATCCCCAGGGATGCAAAACTGCTCAGGATCATCCTCCAGAGTGCAAACAGGCTTCACAGCCACGCACTCCACAACATCCTGACGCTCCCGGACATGTATCTCCCCGGAACAGATACGAAGATCAACCCCTTCTCCCCGCAGGAACCCGTAAGGTCCGTTGCCAAGCGTATCCAGAGGCTCCGCGAGATCGGCCAGACCATCGGCGAGATCGCGGGCGGTGAGGCGGTGCACCCGAGCAACCCCAGGGTCGGAGGCATGTACAAGGCCTGCACCCAGCAGGCGAAGACCAAGATGTACGACCTCGCGAAGGAAGCTCTTGTCCTTGCCCACGAGCAGATGGACTTCATGATCGCAATCCTCCGCAATTACCAGAAGCGTGACTGGGCAGAGGTCGGCGGAAAGCAGATCCCCATCCCGAAGACACTTGGGTACCACAACCAGGGCTACATGGCAGCTCACCCGATGTATGGCAGCTCCAGCCTTGACGAGTGTCCCGGCTGGAACCCTGACCGCTGGACCGATGTCCGTCCCTGGGACTGGTACATGGGTGAGGGCGAGGTCAGCCTCGCAGACCCGAGCTACCCCATTGGCGGCACCTCCCCGGTTGGCACCAAGGTCAACCCCCAGATGGAGGCATGCACAGGCGTTCCGCTCTATGACGGTTCTCCAGTAGAGGTCGGACCCCGCGCACGGCTTGTCCAGTTCAAGAACTATGATGAGAAAGGCACCATCGGGCAGCAGGTCGCACGCCAGATGGAATACCCGGACTGCCTGTACACCATCATCAACGCCCTGGACGAGTACAACCCGAACGGAAAGGTCCTTGCCGACCACATCCCGCAGGGTGACGGATCGCTTGGGTGGGCCGCAAACGAGGCACCCCGCGGGACTGATGTCCACCTTGCAAAGGTCAAGGACGGCAGGGTCCTCTATTATGAGATGCTCGTGCCCACCACCTGGAACTTCCCCACCTGCAGCCGGGCTCTGACCGGGGCTCCCTGGCAGCTCGCGGAAGTCATCGTCCGAGGATACGACCCGTGCGTGTCATGTGCAACCCACATGATAGTCATCGACGAGGACAAGAGGCTCGTTGCCCAGAAGCTCATCCAGTGAGACTGCTCGCATGCTGTATCCAGAGATTGTGATCGCAGGGTGTGGCAACCCGTTGTTCGCCGATGACGGGTTCGGACCGGAAGTGGTTGAGGAGCTTCTGCGCCTCGATCTCCCCGACAATATCAAAGCCGTGGATGCTGGCCTTGGAGGCCCGCACTTCATTTTCACGCTGCTTGATCCGGAAGTGACACGGAAACTCATCATAGTTGATACCGTGGACTTTGGGGGGAACCCTGGTGACCTGGTCCGATTGAAAGTTGAAGACCTGCCGCCGGGAAGTTACCGGGACGCCCACTCCTGGGACCTCACCGAGCCGCTCCACCGGTTGAAAGACTCGATGGAGATCGTAGTCATTGGATGCCAGCCCAAGCATGTGAGCGCCCCTGAATTCGAGATGGGGCTCTCTGATGAGGTTTCGAGCGCGATACCCAGGGCCATTCGAGAGATACTGGCCCTGATCGGAGTGGATTATGGGACTACTCTCGAGAATCTTCGGAAAGAAGAGCGCCAGCCCGGAGCCGAAGGCGAAGCCTGCGGCGGGAGCTGACGTGGAGAAAAAGGCTGAAACGATTAAAAAGGAGGAAAAGCCTGTGGCAGACAAGATTACAGTTGGCCACGTGCACATGAGCGGATGCACGGGCTGTCTGGTATCCTTAGCAGACAACTATGGTGGATTGTTAACCATACTTGACAAATACGCCGACCTTGTCTATGGCCTGACCCTCGCCGATGTGCGGCACATCCCCAAGATGGACGTGGCGCTGGTTGAGGGGTCGGTGTGTATCCAGGACAAGCTCTCAGTACAGGAGATCAAAGAGACCCGCGAGAAGGCGGCAGTGGTAGTGGCCGTTGGCGGCTGTGCCTGTTATGGCAACATCACCCGGTTCGGCCGCGGTGGCCAGCCCAACCAGCCCCAGCACGAGTCCTATCTCCCGATAGGGGACCTGATCAAGGTGGATGTGTACATCCCCGGATGTGCCCCGACCCCCCAGCTGATCAGGAACGTATGCGTGATGGCGTACCTGCTCCTCAAGGGCAACAAGGACCAGCAGGAGCTGGCAAAGAAGTACTTAACCCCGCTGATGCAGCTTGCAGACCGCGGGACAGAGGCATGCGGCTGCGACCTGATGTATGACGTGGTCAACCAGGGCCTCTGCATGGGATGCGGGTCGTGCGCAGCGGCATGCCCGGTCAGGGCCATCACCCACGAGTACGGGAAGCCCAACGTGAACAGGGAGATGTGCATCAAGTGCGGTGCATGCTACGCCCAGTGCCCGAGGAGCTTCTTCAACTTCGATGTGATCCCCGAATTCGAGGGCATCATGGATGCCATTGATGCGGCACTCAAATGAGGTGAGAGAGATGGCAGGAGAACTCGGAAAATACAAACTCTGTGTTTCGGCACGCAGCGCTGACAAGGCCATCCTGAAGAAGGCACAGGACGGGGGTATTGTCACCCAGCTCTTCAAGTTCGCCCTTGAAGAGGGTATCATCGACGGCGCAATCGTGGCAGGACCCGGTGACGAGCCATGGAGGCCGCGCCCGTTCATCGCCACCACCGTCGAGGAGCTGATGACGTCAAGCGGGACCAAGTACAACATCAGCCCGCAGGTGTCATGGATCAAGGAGGCAACCCGCAGCTTCGGTCTTGACAAGATCGGCATCGTCGGGACCCCCTGCCAGATGCAGGCGGTCAGGAAGGGCCAGCTCTACCCTGTCGGGCTCCGGGACGTTCCCGACAAGATCAAGCTCGCCATCGGCATCTTCTGCATGGAGAACTTCTCGTACCAGAGCGTGAAGCAGCTCGTCGAGGACCATGCGGCCATGAAGATGGAAGCAGTCAAGAAGATGGAGATCGGCAAGGGCAAGTTCTGGGTCTACGGGCAGCGCGGGCAGGTCGTCCAGCTCCCCCTCAAGGTGACCCACAAGTACGAGCAACCCGGCTGCCACGTATGCCTTGACTACGTCGCGAACCTCGCAGACGTCTCGACCGGGTCCGTCGGAAGCCCTGATGGCTGGAGCACGGTCTTTGTCCGGACCCGCAATGGCGACGACATCTGGTCCAAGGCAATCGCTGCCGGCTGCTTCGAGACCAAGCCCATCGAGCAGGTCAAGCCAGGCCTTGAACTCGTGACCAAGCTTGCGACCGAGAAGATCACCAAGAACCAGAAGACCGTCGAGGAGAGGGCCAAGTTCGGCGTGAACAAGGGCCTGCGGAACCCCTACCTGGGACCAAAATAATTACTTTTTTCTCTTCCTTTCAGGACTGCCCCTCAATTACTGGCCTGGCACTGAGCACCCCGTGTTGTTAGTCAAGAATTTTTCCCATGGTCGCGGCATCCGGCAAATGCCAGGGGGCCAGTGCGATGGTGCTCCTTTGGTCCTGGCGTGTTCCTATGCAGCCCTGCCTGCAGGCTATCACGAATCAGTTGGGGCATCTGCCTCAACTAAAGGGGGTTGTACATACACTGGGCCGGTGCAGCCTGCCCGTGGATTGAATCCAACCGCACTTCCCCGTCAGACGTTCTTGGTGGCTGACGCCCCCGCCACTGTGGCATCCCTATAGCACGATAGGGCCAGTGCGGGGAATAAAGGAGGTTTGGAGAAAGTACATGCAACCCTGCCCAGAGGATATCGCATATTAAAGGAGGGGAAAACCCCTCCCAAAGGAAAATAATTGTACACTGATCTCGCTGAATTTCGCCAATCACTTCAAACGGATTCGCAGTCATCGGAAAGGGTTTATCAGGAGGCATCCATACGTTCTCTTACCAGAGGTGATTGTTATGCTCATGTCACGATACCACGTCCTGATTCTTGGCGTTGCACTGGTCTGCCTCATGGCCGTATTCATGGCCGGGTGCACCCAGTCGCCGGGAGGAGACGGGGGGCCGACTCCCACCCCCACCGCACCGGTTGCTCCATCACAGTCGTTTGACCAGGAGAGCGACGGGAAACAGGTGACTGCGTCGCTTGGCTCCTCGTTCTCTCTCAAGCTCGCCGAGAACCCCACCACCGGATATTCGTGGAACCTCTCTCACTCCGCCGGCCTTGCCCTGCAGAAGGATGAGTTCCTCCCGCCGTCCACGCAGCTGGTAGGGGCAGGCGGAACCCACTTGTGGGTATTCGAAGCGGAGGAGAAGGGGAACCAGTCTGTGCACGGCGAATACCGGCGGCCCTGGGTTCCTGCGGGAACTGTCGTTTACCAGGATCTCGAGGGCGGGTTTTACGGGATTGCAGGTGACGACGGCAGGGACTATCTCCCGCTGAACCTTGACGCTCAGTTCAGGGTCGACGGCCTCAGGGTCGCCTTCGAATCCGAGCCGGCCGGCGATGTCGCCACCATCTACATGTGGGGGACCCCGGTAAACCTTACCTACATCGAGGCCCTTCAGACGTATGACCTCCACGTCATGGTGACCTGATCCGGCCAACCCCTCCATTTTTTTAATCACAAGGTCGGGCGGGGCACCGGCGGCCAATCTTTTCTCCCGCCCTTGCCCTCCCCGTGCCAATAGGGTTATTCTTCTGCCTGGAGGAGCCCAAGGAGCCCGGGGAGGGTCCTGGCCCATGCCCGGACCAGATCAGCATCGCAAAAATCCCCTCCCGTAATCCCTGCGAGAGAGAGAATCGCGCGGTCGGCCGGCCTCATCCGTTCAGGGTCCACCCTTCCCGGGAAAAACGCCGCATCCCGGGGCGAAATGAAGAGGCGGATGTCCGAAAGCGCTGCCTCTCCAGCCTGCAGGGAAGCCAGAGTCCGCTCTTTCAACGAGTATCCGACCGAGAAGACCGCCACGGGCATCCTTCCCAGCGGGACCCTCTCCCTCGATACCAGTTCGCGGGCCTCGGCAAGCCACTTGCCCATGTACAGGGCGCTTCCGATCACGGCCGCGTCGTAGGCGGCCGGACGCACCCCTTTTCCCGCCGGCAGGCAGTCCGCGATAACACCCGCGCCTTTCAGTTCCTCTGCGATCCACCCGGCAATCTCCCGTGTAGACCCATACCGACTCGCATAACAGACCAGGACCGATCGCATCCTGCCCTTCTGCCCGCCCGCCGCCGCTGCTCCCCCGCCTGACATGTCTCTTATCCCTTCCTGTATGCCGGCAGAGATCCCCCACCGGCCATCTCAGTACCTATATATTCATATGCACTGTGAATGTTATTCATTCTCATAGGAGGAAAATTGCATGAAGCAGAAGGAAGTATTTCAGGGCGTCCCGGGCATGCTCCGCCCGTTCAAGGAGTTCATCGAGAAGAAGGGCATGAAGGCCGGCGACCAGGTGGTGTATTACGGCTGCCCGGGGACCTGCACCCCGTTCGTCGAGCTTCTGGGCTTTGCAGTGCGAAGCCTCGAACTTGCCCAGGTCTTTGTCCCGTACGTAGACGAGTCCAAGGCGCAGAAACTGGCGCTCGTTCCTGACATCGGGATGCAGGCAAAAGGACCGGCGAAGATCGCAAATCCGGCGGCGGTCGTGGTCATGGGTGGGCTCTCGATGCCGAATGTCCCCGTCAACGCGGAGCAGGTGAAATCGGCAATCGCCAAGTACCCAAATGCTGCAACCATCGGTATCTGTTTCATGAACATGTTCGAGAAGGCAGGATGGCTCAAGTCCATCGACTTCGACCTCCTGATCGACGCCTCTATCGACCCGGTCAACGTGTGGAAGTAAAGAAGGCGTTGAAAATTTCCCCCCCCCATACGCCGGACCCATATGGGTATCCGGCCAGGGGGATCTCTTTCTACAAGTCGTGCGCCAGGGTCTCAACAAACGAGACGAGCGCAGGCATTGCACGGGCACGCTCGCTTGCGCAGATCTCGTACACCGGGGAATTTCCAAACGCGGCACGGACGGTCCCTGGGCATGCCCCTGCAAGGTCGCACTTGTTCAGCATGACCGCAAGGGGGATATTCTTCTTTGCAAGGGTATCGTAGAGGGTCATCGTGAACTCATCGGTGGGGACACTGCAGTCGACGAGGAGTATTGCGGCGTCCATGCCCCGTGAGATGATCTCGCGCACGAACTCGAACCTTTCCTGGCCCGGTGTACCGAAGAGGTAAACCTGCAGGGCGTGGATCTCCACCCTGCCATAGTCGAGTGCCACAGTCGTATCGCCCTCGTTTGTGTGCGCCTCGACATGCCGTGCCTTTGGGTCTATCGCCTGGATAAACGTCGACTTTCCGGCATTGTACGCCCCGAAGACCACGATCTTCAGCTTTCCTCCTGCCATTCAGGGGATCTATCCACCCCCTGGTTTTTTACCGTTTCTATTGAGCATCCCCGCAGTCGTGCGAACCCTGGGAAAGACCACGGAGAGACGCGGGCTGTCTCACCGATCCACTCTGCAGGGATACCCCTCGATTTTTGGCACTGCGCAATCTCCATGGAGGGTGTACTGGCGAGGGGTCCAGAACATCCTTCTGCTTTCACGGTCAAATAATGATGAGAGAAACATGACTGGAAAGAACGAACCACTTCCCGGAACGCGCGTGACCATGGAGACAAACCATGGCACGATTGAGATTGAGTTATTCGAAGACATGCCTGTGACCGCAGGTAACTTTGCATCCCTCGTAAAGAAGGGGTTTTATGACGGGATCATCTTCCACCGTGTCATCAAGGGGTTCATGATACAGGGAGGCGACCCTACGGGAACCGGCAGGGGTGGTCCAGGGTACACCATCCGGGACGAATTCAGGGCCGGGAGGAAGAATGACAGGGGCACCCTCTCGATGGCAAACGCCGGGCCCAATACCGGAGGGAGCCAGTTCTTCATCAACCTCGTCAACAACCACTACCTCGACGGGAAACACCCCGTGTTCGGCCGTGTGTCTGCCGGCATGGATGTCGTGGACAGGATCGCAAGCGTGAAGACCGACCGGAATGACCGGCCCCTCCAGCCCGTCACCATCACGCGGGCAACCCTGTCGTGACGGCTCCCGCGACGATACCCGGGTTCCCCTCTCTCTTTTTTTCCTCCCTGCTGCGTCTGTATGGGAGGCTGAATCGAGGGTGTGATCAGCATCCTCATCCAGTCATTGGGCCATCGTCGTCTCGGTGATCCGGTGTTTCGTTTTGACCTCTTTTTGCCTAACGAACGGCGCCTACTTGTTGCCAGAGTGCCACCACCTGGGATGCGTTGGTAAAACTTCCATGGCTATTTAAGGGGTGGCGGAATCCATCGGATGCGGAGGTGTACCGGCAAACAGCCGCCACAATTGGTGCGCTGATGCATCAATCCTCTCCATACCAGGGTGCAATGGCGTCCCAGGTCCAGTTGATGACTCAACCGCACCAAGAGAAGATGCCGGTCTGAGAATTGAAGTCTCTTGAAAAAAAGGTGAGTTCAGGCGAGATAATCCGCAGGGGTGGGTATCTGCTCCTTGAGGCCCTTCCTCTTGCGGATGGAGGTTACGACCTCCTTCATGAGGTTGCTCGGCACGAGCTCGAAACCTGCAAACTCGGTGCTCCACATCGCCCGTCCCTCGGTGGCAGAACGGATGTCCCCGGCAAACCCGAAGAGCTCGGCGACAGGTGCTTTGCCGACGACCGTGACAGTATCTCCCTCGCTCTGGATATCGTACACCTGCCCGCGCCTCCCCTGGATCTGGGCAGTCGCGTTCCCCATCTGGTCGGTGGGGACCGTGATCTGGATCTTCTGGACTGGCTCAAGGAGGGTGTCGCCCGCAAGGAGCATCCCGGCCTTAACAGCGGCCCTCACGGCAGGGATGACCTGGGCAGGGCCCCGGTGGATGGCATCCTCGTGGAGCTTGACGTCCACGAGCCTGATCTTCAGGTTCTGGACCTTCTCGTCTGCGAGCGGGCCCCCGTCGAGTGCCTCGTGGAGGCCCTCGATGATCAGCTCCATCGTCTCGTTCAGGTACTGGATACCCTTGGTCATGTCGATGAACATAGTGTGGCCATAGATATCTTTCACGCTCTTGGCCTCCTCCTTGTCCATCCCTGCGGCGATAAGGGCATCACGACGCTCAAGCTGGGACTGGTTCATTGAGACCTGCCCGCTCTTGATCAGTTCCACGATGGCATCCGGCAGGACCTCAAGTTCCAGGTAGAACCGGTTGTGCCTGTTGGGGGACTTCCCCTCTACAGGGCCGGCCTTCTGGGTCACCGTCTCGCGGTACACGACGATCGGCTCTGACGTGACAATCTCAACGCCCTTGTCTCTCTTGATGCGCCCTGTCACGATCTCGAGGTGAAGCTCGCCCATGCCCGATATGAGGTGCTCCCCCGTCTCCTCGTTGATGTTGATCTGAAGGGTGGGGTCCTCCTTGGCCACCTGGCGGAGCACCTCGACGAGTTTCGGGAGGTCCTTCATGTTCTTGGCCTCTACCGCAACAGTCATCACCGGCTCGCTGTAGTGTTTCAGGGACTCAAAAGGCGTCATTTCCTGCAGCGTGGTGACGGTGGACCCGACGATGGCGTCTTTTAAGCCCGTCACGGCAGCAATGTTCCCTGCCGTGATCTCCTCCACCTCGACCCTGGTAGGCCCCATGAAGATCCCTACCTGCTGGAGGCGGTTGACCTTCTTTGCAGTGCCCATGACATAGAGTTCAGTGCCACGCCTGATCCTGCCCGAAAACAGCCTGCCTGTCGCGACCTCTCCCGCATGGGGATCGAACGAGATATCGGTGATCATCAGGGTGGCAGGGCCGTTCGGGTCGCACTCGAGCATCGCTTTTCCTTCGGGCGTGGTTGCATCCCCATGCCAGATCACCTTGATACGCCGCTTCTGCGAGTCTTTCGGGTTCGGCAGGTGCTTGACCACCATGTCGAGGACCACTTCGCAGAGGGGACTCCTCTTGGCGAGGTTCTTCATGTCGCCGGTCCTGCAGCTCTCGTACACCTCTTTGAACGAGACCCCGCTTTTTTTCATGAATGGGACCGACACCGCCCAGTTATAGAGGGCAGACCCAAACGCAACAGTTCCCTGGGCTGCGTCGAGTTTCCAGCCGGCATTGTACGCCTCCTCGTTCATCCCCTTGATCAGCTTGTTGACCTTGTCGATGACGCGGCCGAGGCGGATCTGCATCTCCATCTCGTCCACCTTGAGCTCGTTGATCAGGCGGTCCACCTTGTTGATGAAGAGGACAGGGCGGACGCCCTCCTTTAATGCCTGCCGCAATACCGTCTCGGTCTGGGGCATCGTCCCCTCCACTGCGTCGACCAGCACGACTGCGCCGTCAACCGCCCTCATGGCCCGGGTAACGTCGCCCCCGAAGTCCACGTGGCCCGGGGTGTCGATCATGTTGATCAGGAACTCCTGGCCCTCGTACTCGTGGACCATGGAGACGTTGCTCGCATCGATCGTGATGCCGCGGGCCTGCTCCTCCTCGTCCGAGTCCATGAAGAGCTGCTTTCCTGCAAGCTCCTCCGAGATGATCCCTGCCCCCGCAAGGAGGTTGTCGGAGAGGGTGGTCTTGCCATGGTCGATGTGGGCAACGATGCCGATATTCCGGATGTGAACCGGATCACTCATCAGTTCAGTGACTTTCTCGATTGATTTTCTGCCTCGGGCCATCAAAAACACCACAAAAAAGTGAATATTGTTCCTTATCGTGCGGACTTCGCAATGCGCTCGCGTTCTTCCTTCTTGTTCACCGAGTAGGCCTTGACGTCGCCCTTCGAGGCGGCGATCAGCTCGTCTGCAAGGCACGCGGCGACCGGCTTCTTGCTCTTGTGGGCAGCCTTCTTGACTGCCTCGGAGATGAAGTAGAGGGAGGTGTTGACCCGCCGGATTGGCGCGGTGTCCACTGATTTCGGGACATTGATACCGCCGTACTTCAGCCTGACCGTCTCTTCGCGCTGGCCCGTGTTGGCAATCGCCTCGACGAGCACCTGCACCGGGTTCTTCTTGGTCTTCTTGTGGACCATCTCGAAGGCGTCGCGCACGATGCGTGTGGCCAGCTGCTTGTTGCCGGTGTTCATCTCGGACTGCATCAGCCGGTTGATGAGGCGCTCGACGATCAGCATGTTGGCCTTGTTGAACTCCTGGCGGGTGAATTTACCGGTTGAGTGAGGGACAATCACGGGGTTGAGGCTGATATACCTGACAAGGCTCGGGTCGGTCACCTGCACCTCGCCGAGGTCCCACTTGTTGAAGAGGAGCCGGGTTGCGGGTTCTGTCTCAGTCATTTCCGATCACCTGCGTGGCTTCTCCTTGCGGCCAATGACCATCTCGTGGAGCGAGACATTGTTCACCTTGGTGACGACATACCGGACACCCGGGATGTCTCCCATCGATCTCCCCAGACGTCCGCCGATGCCCTCGATCTCCACCTCGTCGTGTTCGTCGATGAAGTTGATGGCACCGTCGCCCACCGCGAACGCAGTGACCTGCCGGCCGTTCTTGATCAGCTGCACCCTCACGCACTTGCGGATGGCGGAGTTCGGCTGCTTGGCTTCCACCCCAATCTTCTCGAGCACGATCCCGCGGGCCTGCGGAGCGCCCTCCAGGGGGTCGGATTTGAGGTTGACCCCGCCCTGGCTCCGCACGAATTTCGGCTCGCTCCAGCGGAACTTCTTTGCGTCCTTGAGCAGTTTTCTTGCTGCAAATTTACCCTTACCCATGAAATACCCTCATGTACCAGTTCATCTGTGGTGGACTCGGTTTCACCCAGTGTGGTATATATAAACGCGCGGTGGCGACTTATATATTATGGAGGAGTCCCCGATTGCCTGTATTGGTTGCATCGCATTGCTAATAATATTATATCCCGTTCCCGCCAAACTTCTCTCATGATCTGCCGCATTTACAAGGAGGTGCAGTTCGATGCAAGCCACCGGTTGCTGCATTACAAGGGGAAATGCGCCTGCCTGCACGGGCACCGCTGGAAAGTGGAGGTGTGGATGGAGGGGCAGGTGGATGGGCGGACCGGCATCCTGGTGGACTACAATACCATAAAAAATGTCGTCGAGCGGTATGATCACCAGATCATCCTCAACGAGGGAGATCCCATGGTCCAGGCAATCAGGGCATTCCACCCGGTCATCACGACCCCGGGTGAGCCCACGAGCGAACTGCTCGCATCCCTGGTTGCCGGCATGCTCAACGAAGAGTGCCGCGTCCTGGGACTCGCGGCCAGGGTGACCAGGATCCGCGTCTGGGAATCCCCGACCTGCCATGCAGAAGTGACCTATGAAAGTCAGTGAGGTCTTCAGGAGCGTCCAGGGGGAGGGTGTACGGCAGGGGAGGCCCTGCACATTCATCAGGTTTGCAGGCTGCAACCTCCGCTGTTCCTGGTGCGACACTCCACACGCCCTCTCGGGGGGAGTCGAGATGGACGAGGAGAAGATCGCCTCGCGGGTCCGTGAACTCGGGGGCACCTACCTCTGCATCACCGGGGGAGAGCCTCTCCTCCAGGGTCGCCCGCTCCTCTCCCTCCTCCGGTCCCTGCATGCCGGAGGGTACCTCATCGACATCGAGACCAACGGCACCATCGATTTTTCCTCGTTCCAGGACTATGCAGGCATCTGCATGGACGTGAAGTGCCCCTCGTCAGGGGTGGAGAGCGACCTCTCGCTCCTCCCCAGGATCAGGCGGGAGGACTCGGTGAAGTTCGTGGTCAGGGACCTCGCGGACTGCGAGTATGCCGCAGGAGTGCTTGATGGGCACCCTGTGGAGGGAGAGGTCTTCTTCTCACCCGTGGAGGGGTCGGATGCACGTGCCGTGGCACGCTTCCTGATTGAAGAAGACCTTCCCGCGAGACTGCAACTGCAGCTTCACAAACTCCTGGGGGTACGCTGACCCATGAGAGCGGTGTGCCTCCTCTCCGGGGGGATGGACTCGGCCACCCTCGCCTACCTCGCCCGCGAGAGGGGCTTTTCGATCCTCGCACTCCATTTCAACTATGGCCAGCGTACAGAGAGGAAGGAACGCGCCTGTGCGCGGACCATCGCAGGGCTTCTCAACGCCGAAGAGTTCCAGGAAGTAGACCTCGCCTATCTTGCGGCCTTTGGGGCGAGCAGCCTGACGGACCATACGCTCCCTGTCGATTGCTACCGCGCTGACAGGGAGGGCATCCCCAACACCTACGTCCCGTTCCGGAACGGGAATCTCCTCTCGATCGCGACCAGTTATGCAGAGGCGCGCGGCGCAGGGGCCATCTTCATAGGCGTCCAGTCACAGGATTACAGCGGGTACCCCGACTGCCGCCCCGTCTTCATCGAGGCGTTCCAGAAAGCGGTCGAGACGGGTACGAGGAGCGGGACCGCCATCAGGATCCATACCCCGTTCATCCACATGAACAAGAGGGAGATACTCATGGAGGGTATTCGCATGAACGTCCCCTATGAACACACGTGGTCGTGTTACCAGGACGAGGACGTGGCCTGTGGGGTGTGCGGGGCATGCCATTTCCGGAAAACGGCCTTCTCTTTGGTCGGGATGAGAGACCCCATTCCTTACCGGGAGGGGAAATGACCGACCTTTACAGGGGAAAGAGGTTGTGGGTTGACAGGAAGGAGTACGACCTTCCCTCCGGGTCGCGGGTGGAGAGGGTGGCAGTGCACCCCGGAAACGCGGTCGTCGTCCTGCCTTTCCGGGCAGATGGCTCATGCTACCTGATCAGGCAGTACCGGTTCGTGATCGGGGAGTATATCATCGAGGCGCCGGCGGGAACCCTCAACCCAGGCGAAGACCCTGTTGCCGCGGCGCACCGGGAGCTGATCGAGGAGACGGGGTTCCAGGCAGAGACGCTCATCCCACGTGGGACCATCTTCACCACACCGGGGTTCTCAGATGAAATACTCTTCCTCTACGAGGCCCATGGACTCTCCCCTTCCTGCCTCTATGAAAAAGACGAGGACGAGATCATCGAGCTCGTCAGGGTACGGAGGGAGGATCTCCCTGAAATGATAAGGGACGGCCGTATCTGCGACGCAAAGACGATCAGCATCATATGCCGCTGCATCGGGGCATCGGGGTGAGACGGCTATACCCCCCTCCACTACAGCCTCCGTGCTTCTCCTCGCCCTCCCGGGCTGCCTGGACGAGCCGGGCATGCCAGACGCAGGTGTCCCCGGTGCCTGTCTATTTGGCGGGGGAGAGCCAGGGCGGACGCTTTGCGGCCATTGCCGCAGCAATGGACCGGGTCTTACCGAATATAAGGGGTTTTGATCCCGTGGATCCCCCGATCCCGTGAAGGATATTCCACCGATGCAAGGAGGTCCCTCCCCCGCGTCAGCGTTCGCCCCATGCAGCGGAGATGAGCCCGCGGACGGTCTGGATCCACCGGTCTCCGGGTGCCCCCCACCACATCTCCTTTACCGGTGGGCGTGAGCGGTCCGATGCGCTTTCCGGACCAATGCCCCCCATTCAACTGCCCGGCGGGGCTCAACCGGGAGGCGGATACCCTGGTACCTGGGGAATGTGCGCAAATTTATGGCCCTGGGGGTTGACTCGTATTGAAGCTTTGATATGTCCACAGAGAAGGAGATGGCCGGGTCGCAGGAGATGGACGAGGGCCGGAGGCGCTACGAGTTCAAGAAGACACTCGAGCGGCTCATGGCAAAGCAGGGGAGCGGAACCGAGCTCATCTCGCTCTACATACCGCCTGATAAGCAGATCCACGACGTGACCGCGCAGCTCAGAGACGAGTTTGGCCAGTGCGCGAACATCAAGAGCAAGCAGACCCGGACCAACGTCCAGAGCGCCATATCCTCAATCCTCTCGCGGCTCAAGTACTACAAGAACCCGCCGCCCCATGGCATGGCGGTCTTCTGCGGGACCGTCCAGCTGCAGGGGGACCGGACCGACCTTGAATGCACCATCATAGAGCCGCCTGAGCCCCTGAACCTCTACATGTACCGGTGCAGCTCGAACTTCGAACTCGAGCCGCTCAAACAGATGCTCGAGGAAAAGAGCGTGTACGGGCTCCTCGTGCTCGACAGGCGCGAGGCGTACTGGGGGTTTTTGCGCGGCAACCGCATCGAGCCGGTCGGTGGCATCACCTCCACGGTGCCTGGTAAGCAGAGGAAGGGAGGACAGTCAAGCGTCCGTTTCGCGCGGCTGCGCGAGATCGCCATCAACGAATTCTACACGAAGATCGGCGAGCGGGCAAGCGACATTTTCCTCGCCGAGAAGGACTTTTTCGAGCGCTTCAAGGGCGTTCTCATCGGGGGCCCGAGCCCCACGAAGGAGGAATTTGAGGCGGGCCAGTACCTCCACCACGAGATCCAGAAGCGGATCATCGGCCTCTTTGATGTTGCCTACACCAACGAGAGCGGTCTTTCAGAGCTTGTCGACGCCGCAAAAGACGCACTGAAGGGGATGGAGGTGATCAAGGAGAAGGAGTTCATGAACCGGTTCTTAAAAGAACTTGTCAGGGAGAACGGCCTTGCCGCATACGGCGAAGAGAGCATCAGGAAGAACCTGGACGTCGGTTCCGTGGACATCCTCCTCCTCTCCGCATCTCTCCGGAAGTCGAGGGTCAGCGTCAGGTGCCAGGCCTGCGGCCACTCCGAGGAGCGGACCATCCAGCTCGAGCCGGGAAAGACCGTGCAGGACATCCTCTCCTCCCAGGCATGCCGGAAGTGCAGCGGGCCCCTCGTCGTGGACCAGGAAGTCGACATCATAGAGGAACTGACGCGGCTCGCCGACCAGACCAGCACGAGGGTGGAGATCATCTCTGACGATTTCGAGGAGGGCTCGATCCTCTATACCGCATTCGGAGGAATCGCAGCCATCCTCCGCTACCGGACGGGGTACTGAACCATGCTTTCTGCGCTTTACCATACCATCGAGGATGCTCTCAGGGAGGCGACCGGCCGGGACGAGGTGTTCCTGGTGGAAGGGGGTGCACACGCCGACCTCGCGAGCACCGTCGCATTCGGGCTCGCGAAACAGGAGAGAAAAGCTCCGGCGGAGATCGCCCGGGAGCTTGCGGCGGTGCTTGCGAAGCGAAAAGACTTCACGGAGATCACGGTGGAGGCCCTTGGCCCCTACCTGAACTTCCATTTCAGCAGGGCTGTCATCGAACGGTCGCTCCAGGAAGCCACCCGCCCAGGCTACGGGACGCTCCCGCGCAGGGAAGAACGGGTCGTCCTCGAGCACACAAGCGCCAACCCGAACGGTCCCCTTCATGTCGGGCACATCAGGAACACTATCCTCGGGGACACACTTGCCAGGAGTTTCCGGAAGGCCGGGTATCCCCTCGAGGTCCAGTACTACGTCAACGACATGGGACGCCAGATCGCCATCGTGGTATGGGGCTTTTCCACCCTCAAAGACACTCCGGTCCAGGGGGAGAAAGGGGACCACCAGGTGGCGAGGGTCTATATTGCGGCCAACAGGGCGCTTGAAGCGAAGCCTGAATCCGTCGCCGAGGTTGACCGCCTGATGCAGCTGGTCGAGAAGGGGGACCAGGCGACGGTCGCTCTCTTCAGGAATGCCGTCACTCTGTGCCTGGAGGGGTTCAGGGTGACCCTTCAGCGTCTTGGCGCCCGCCACGACCGGTTCGTGTGGGAGAGCGACTTCATCAGGAACGGCGATACCGCAAGGGTACTGGCCAAGATCTCCCACATGGAGGAGTGCCATGAAGACGGCAGGCTCTGGCTCGACCTCTCTGCCTCGGGCTTCGAGAAGGAGTACGTGCTCCGGAGGAGCGACGGGACCTCGGTCTACGCCGCCCGCGACCTCGCCTACCACACCTGGAAGGGCAGGAACTTCGACCGGGTGATCGACGTCCTCGGGGCTGACCACAAGCTGATCGGGGCGCAGCTGATCGCAACACTCCGTCTCCTCGGAGAGAAAGCACCCGAGATCGTCCACTTCGAGTTCGTATCCCTCCCCGAAGGGTCGATGAGCACGCGTGCCGGAAAATTCGTCTCCGCCGACGAGCTCCTGGACGAGGTGGAGAGGCGGGCAATGGAGGAGGTGACCTCCCGGAGGCCCGAACTGCCGGAGTCCGAGCGGCATGCCATCGCCAGATCAGTAGCCCTTGCCGCCATCCGGTACGATATTGTCAGGATATCCCCTGAAAAGAGCACGGTCTTTGACTGGAAGGAAGCGCTTGACTTCGAGCGCCAGAGCGGCCCCTACATCCAGTACGCCCATGCCCGGGCCTGCAGCATCCTCGAGAAGGCAGGGGAGTTCGAGGAATGCGTCAGGCTCGAGAACGAGCACGAGATGGCGCTCGCGAGGCATATCATCCGGTTCCCGGTGGTCATCGAGAGTGTGGTCCGCGACCTGAAACCGCACCTCCTTGCGGCGTACGCAAGGGAACTTGCCGACCTCTTCAATGCATTCTACCACTTCGAGCCGGTGCTGAAAAGCGAGGGCATGACGCGGCGGTCCCGGCTGACGCTCGTGAGGGCAACCCAGAATACCCTTGCAGAGGCGCTGCAGACGCTGGGCATCGATGCACTCAGGACCATGTGATGCCCTGCGCCGCCAGGGATACCAGTTCTTCTCGCCGGAATCTTCGGCTGCCCTGAAGCCCTGTCTCTGGTGCAAGAGGGCCCTTCGTGGAGGCGAGATGTGCTACAAGCACCAGTTCTACGGGATTTCAAGCCATCGCTGCGTCCAGATGACCCCGACACTCCGGTGCAACCAGCGGTGCCTCTTCTGCTGGAGGTCATTCGAGCACGAGTATCCAGGGGAAAGAGACCTCCTGCCGGGGGAGATCCTCGCGCGTGTTGCGGCGCTCCAGAAGAAGGCGCTCTCCGGGTACAAGCCATCGCCCTATGTCACCCCGGAACGGTTTGCAGAAGCCCTCGATCCAAAGCACGTGGCAATATCCCTCTCAGGCGAGCCGACGCTCTACCCTCACCTTCCCGAGCTCATCGACCTCTTCTCCCGCGAGGGGTTCTCGACGTTCCTGGTCACCAACGGTACCAGGCCCGATGTCGTTGCACGCTGCAGGCCGTTCCAGACCTACGTCTCGCTCACCGCGCCCGACGCCGGGACGTACCGGAAGGTGTGCCGGCCTCTCGAAGACACCTGGGAAGCTGTCCAGGAGAGCCTCTCTCTCCTGGGAACGCGCCGCTCGGCGATCCGCATCACACTCGTGAAGGGGCACAACGACTTCTCCCCCGGCGCGTATGCGCGGATGATCCAGGACTCCGGGGCGACTTTCGTTGAAGTGAAGGGATATATGTTTCTCGGATACAGTAGAAAGAGATTGGAAAGAGGGAATATGCCGAGCTTTGCCCACGTGAAGGAATTTGCCGAGAACATTGCCGCAGCATGCGACTACGAGGTCCGGGACGAGAATCCCGCAAGCCGGGTGGTCTGCATGGGGAGGGTGCAATGAGGTTCGACCCCGAGGAGTATAAGAAAAAATCCCGCGAGCATTTCGAGCGCGCCTGGCACGAGGGGCCCTCCGTCCTTTCGCCACCTGCGTTCAACGACCGTTACCCGAGGCGTTCTTACCACCGTGCCGCCGCGCACCCTGTCTGCGAGATGGTGAACCGTCTCAGGGAGACGTACCTCTCCCTCGGGTTCACCGAGGCCTGCAATCCCGTCATCATCGATGAGCAGGACGTGTATCGGCAGTTCGGGCCTGAGGCACGCGCGGTTCTCGACAGGGTCTTCTACCTCGGGGGGCTCGACCGGCCCAACCAGGGGATCGGCCGCGAGGAGCTGGAAGGGATCAGCCGCATCACGGGCAGAGCCGTCGAGCCTTCTTCCGAGGAGCGGCTCCGGGAGATCCTGCAGCAGTACAAGAAGTCTGCGATTGACGGCGACGACCTGGTCCATGCAACTTCAGAAGCACTCGGAATTGATGACGGGCAGACTGTCGAGATCTACGAGAAGGTCTTCTCTGCCTTCCGCGAGCTCGTCCCCCGGTCATCCCGGAGCACGCTGCGCAGCCACATGACGAGCGGGTGGTTCCTCACCCTCTCTGCTGTATGGGAGAAGTCTCCCCTTCCCCTGAAGCTCTTCTCAGTCGATCGCTGCTTCCGCCGCGAGCAGGAGGAGGGGCCCACCCGCCTGATGAGTTACCACTCCGCCTCCTGCGTGATCGCCGGTGAGGACGTCACGAACGAGGAGGGAAAGGCGGTCTCCCAGGCACTCCTCTCTGCATTCGGGTACACCGACTTCCGTTTCCGCCCTGATGAAAAGCGCTCCAAGTACTACATGCCCGACTCGCAGACCGAGGTATATGCCCGCCACCCGGTCCACGAATGGGTGGAGGTGGCAACCTTTGGGATGTATTCTCCATCCGCGCTCGGGGAATACGGGATCGGCGTCCCGGTGATGAACCTTGGCCTCGGTGTGGAGCGCCTCGCGATGATCGCGTACAACTCCCAGGACATCCGGCAGCTCACCTATCCCCAGTTCCACCCGCAGCCGCTCACCGACTTCGAGATTGCCGGAGCAGTCTTCCTTCGCGAGGAGCCGGTCTCGCCCGAGGGTCGGGCGCTTGCCCACGCGATCGCCCGCACCGCGAGAGCGCATGCCGCGGAGATGGGTCCCTGCGCTTTTGTCGCCTATGAAGGACTCCTTCACGGGGTTGAGGTCAGGGTGACGGTTGAAGAGCAGGAGAGCGGTGCGAAACTGTGCGGTCCGGCATGCGGCAACGAGGTCTTCGTCTACCAGGGTTCCGTGCTCGGGGTCCCAGATACCCCTCAATGGGCAACGGTCAGGCAGGAAGGGACGCCTGCCGGGATATCCTACCTCGACGCGGTCAGTGCACTCGCGGCCTCCCGCGTCGAGGAGGCGGCACGGTGCAGGCGGGGTGCGCATGTCCAGGTGAAGATGGCCAAGCTCCCAAGCGACATCAACCTGCGGATCGCAGAATATGCGATGCGGTTCATCACCGACCAGAAGAAGAAGGTGGACGTCAGGGGCCCGGTCTTTCTCTCGGTCCGGTCAGAAGTGCCGGAACCCGGGGCTTAAAGGCGCTCGATATCTCTCTCATGGTCCACCATCACGCCTCTGCCGCCGCAGGCCGTGATCTGCCTGAAGGTATGGCCGCACTGCTGGCGGGGGTTTAAAAGAGAGAACCCGAAAAGAGCAATGGGGAGTTGCCGGGTTCCTCTGATATCCCTGGGGTTTTTTTGAGGGTTGCAGAGGGAGGCTCAGAGTGCCTCCTCGTCACAGCATCTGCAATGGGTGGATATAAGGACCAGCCGTGGAGGGTGAAAGTGACCGGTGAGGGGGCCGATCGCTTCACGTCATCTGCCACCCCACCTTACCGCCATGCAGGTGCAGATCGTAGGGGTTGGGAAGGTGAGGGAGGCCTACCTCCAGGAGGGGATCAGGGAATACCTGGCGCGGATCAGGCCCTATTTCAGGGTAGAGGTCATCGACGTGCGCGACGAGAAGATCCCCCCCGAATCCCCCCATGGCGGAAATGCTCCAATCCTCGAGAAAGAAGGGGAGCGGCTGCTCTCGGCCGCACGAGGCAGCGGGGTGATAGTCCTCCTCGACGTCGCAGGTGAACCCTGGAGCAGCAGTGACCTCGCCAACCGCATCAGTGCATGGCTGATGGACGGACACTCCACCGTGTCGTTCCTCATCGGCGGGCCGCTCGGGGTCTCGGAGAGGGTGAGAAGAGAGGCGCAGCACACCGTCTCGCTCTCCCGCATGACCTTTCCCCACCAGATGGTCCGCCTCATCATCCTCGAACAGATCTATCGTGCAGCAAGGATCCACCGAGGCGACCCGTACCACAAGTAGGAGCCGGGGTTCAGGGGATGATCTCGCAGCCGTTGTAGCGGGTATGAGAGAAGTCCTCCTCGCGGACCAGGCCTTCTTTGATGCACTCCCTGATGCGGGGGAGGGCAGCCAGCAATCCCTCCCGCAGGTTTTTGACCGAGTCGCACACTGCGACTCTCATCTCCTCAGGCCAGGGCCTGACAACCTGGGAGTAGAGGCACCTCCCTCCGCAGAACCCCCTGATCGGGCAGCGTGTGCACTCGCTCTCCACCCCGATGAGAGGGAGGTGGAGGGGGTGGGCATGTGCGATGTGCCCCGCATAATACTCCGTCATCCCGATCATCACGGGGCAGGGCCCGATGTGCCCATCGGTCATGATGGTGTAGTTCGAGTGCCCGGCGCCGCAACGGAGCCGGCTCTCCCTTTCACTGAGCAGGTCCCATGCGGGCTGCAGGAACGGATACCAGCGTGCAACCCCTTCACCCGCGGCCATCCTCTCCACCCAGTCATGGATCAGCAGGCGTATGCCGGGGTTGTAGCACTCGTCGAGCCATCTCCGGAAGTCCCGCACCCCGGCATCTCCGGAGAATTCTGCATCGAGCTGCCAGTGGATCGACCGGAAGGAATGGTCAGGGTTCTTTGAGAGGTACTGCACCTCCTTTGCGATATCCATGTCCTCCCCGACTGTCATCCTGGCAATCAGTTCCCCACAGAACCCCGTGCTCTCCAGAAACCCGATATTCTCCATAACCTTGCGGTAGGTCCCCCTGCCCCTGTGCCTGTCTGTTACGCCGGGGCACCCGTCAAGCGAGACGAGGATAGTCTCAAAACGCCGGAGGTAGCCCGGCGGCAGGTCGCAGAGACGCAGCCCGTTGGTCTGGACCATGAACCTGCAGGGGGGCGCGTGGTCCATGATCTCCATGATGAGCCCTGGCCTCAGAAGCGGTTCCCCGCCGTAAAACGTGAGGCAGGGGTCAGGGTCCTTTTCAAGGAATGCATAGAGGTCAGCGAGGTCGATCTGCAGATCGGGTGGGAGCTGGTCGTCCACCGCCACGTCTCTCCCGCACCACTCGACCCCGCCCGAGAGGATCTTTCCCCTGCAGTAGGTGCAGCAGAGGTTGCAGTCGTCAGTGAGGATAAGGTGAAAGAACATGGTGGATATCAGAGGGGATCGTATGATCAGCGGTTCATCCGGCGGCGACTGCAGGCCAGGAAGGATCCGACAGCAAGGATCCCGATGGCAAGCGGCACACAGAGGGGAGAGAGGGGTACCGGCATCTTTCCGGTGGGAGTCTCTGTCACGTAGATGGGGGTATTGAGCAGTTCGGGTGACCCCCTTGCCCTGAAAATCGTCTCATTCACGTACTCGATCCCCTTGACCGCCCGTTCGTACTTGGGATTGATCGATATCGCCTCCCGGTATGCCTCGACCGCCTCGTGGTAACGGCCGAGCCTGGTGAGGGCATCTCCCTTGTTGGTCCAGAGGGTCGCATCGTATCTCGCTTCGTTCGGGTTCCGCCTCACCTCCCTCTCCGCAAGGCGGACCACCTCGTTGTATGCTGCCATTGCCTGGTCGGGCTTTCCCATCAGCTGCAGGCACACCCCTTTCTGCAGCACGGCATACAGGTCATTCGCATTGATGGCCAGTGCCCTGTCGAATGCATCGATTGCCGCATTGTAATCTTCCTGGGCAAAAAGGGCATCTCCCTTGTTTCTCCATGCCGCCGAGTTGTAGGGGTCGAGTTCAAGTGCCCTCTGGAATGCTGCAACCGCATCGGGATACCGTCCCACGCTCATCTTTGCCCTTCCAAGCCTGTTCCAGGTACCACTGCTGTAGGGATCGAGGGCGATGGCCTCGTTGTAGAGTTCGATCGCCTCCATGTATCTCTCCTGGATCACAAGGTCATCAGCCCTCTTTGAGAGGGACAATGCCACCTCTGCGGGGTTGTCGGCGCACGTGGGAATGAGGATGCAGAAGACCAGGAGTGCTGCTGCCAGTAGTGCTTTCATCCTCCCACCACCCCCGGGGACGAGAGATTGCATACTCGATGATATATTGCCTCCATGCGCTTAAGATGATAACGAATCCACAGAAAAACTCTTTAATACTTTTCTGATCTCACCAATTCCATGCATCGTATTCCATTCTGTGGTGCCGGATGATGAGATATGGTGCGCAAGGCTACCCCTTTCCATCTCTCCCAGTAAGAAATCCCCTCACACTCCATGGATAAAATGACGCCTCCAGGGGATGGGCCCCGCCCGCTCCCCCTCACACCACACCTTGACGCGGCAGATATGACCGTTCTCATGGTGCTTGACCAGCGCCCTGCCACGCTGTGCGATCTTGCGCGATCGACCTGGCTCGATCCGTCTCAGCTTTACCTTGTCGTCGGGCGTCTCGTGCATCGCTGGCTTGCAGAGCAATCGGGAGCACATTATGGCCTTACCAGGTCTGGAATGCTTCTTTCTGAAAAGATCAGGGCTGTGGTGGTGGCAATGGGTGAAGACAGGGTTTTTTCTGTGGGGAGATTGAACGTACCGAAGAACCCTCTCCCTGCCCATGGAAGTGTACCATGGAGAGGGTGGAACACCTCCTGAAGGAGTTACACCGGGAATCTGTGTCCCTTTCGGCTGCCACGAATTCAGCAGCCGATGCAGGCGAAAGCGGGAATTCTTGGATTCTCCCGGAAATAGGCGATCTCTATACGATGGCTATGACCATGGAGAAATTCATCGATTTCTTCGAGAGCCATTCCCTCGAGGGGGTACCCCAGGATGCACTCGATTCTCTCGGCGACCTTCTGCATGCCGAGCTCACCTGTGATATCTCTCGCGATTTCGTGCACGGGTGGTCGCAGTATCGGCAGATCGTTGAGGAGGCACGGTGGATCCACGGGGTATCCTCTTTTTCCACGCCGGATATCGCCAAAGCCATTGGTAAAAAGGTACTCGAGGGGACGAAAGTGGTGCTCATCATCACCCCGGACCTGGTACATACCCTCCTGGAAGGCCCCTACCTCGAGATGGCAAAAGACCTCTGGAGATACCGGAACCTGAAGTTCAGGGTCAGCAGGATACCGGTCAGGATTGGGCTGACCGTAACCGACAAGGCCCTCTCTTTTGGGCTTTTTACCAGGAGCGGACATACCTACGATGCGGTATACGACCTGGTAAGCAGGTCGCCCGAGTCCCTTGGGTGGGGAGAGCGGCTCTTTGCCTATTACGTGGAGCAGTCGGAGCCACTGCCCCGGTACATAATAAAGACCGCCGTGGCCTCTCTTTTTCCTGGAGATATCCAGGAGAAGTGATGGGCTCGACGAAAATTGCTCCTTTCATCGGAGCAGGGGATATCGTGAAATTTTCCAATAAAACCGATACGAATTGGTTCACGCCTTGGGCAGGGTGAAATAAAAAGTAGATCCCTTTCCAAATTCCGACTCTACCCAGATACGTCCCCCATGCCGCTCGATAATACTTTTACAAAGGGCAAGTCCGAGCCCAGTTCCCGGATACGTATCCCTGCTATGGAGACGTTCAAACAGGACGAATACCTTGTGGTGGTATTTTTCCGGGATACCGATGCCATTATCTTTGATGGCGAACTGCCAGGCCCCTTCCCGGGATTCAAGCGAGATATGAATTTCCGGAACAATCTCCTCTCCGCAGAATTTTATGGCGTTATCGATCAGATTCTGAAAAACCTGTGTGATCTGCATCGCGTCTCCATGGACAACCGGAAGCGGGTCATGAATGATAACTGCACGGGTCTCCCTAATTGCCAATTCAAGATTATTTTGGGCAGTTGAAAGGGCTTTTTCCATATCAACCGGATTGAATTGATTTCCACGCACCCTTACCCTGCTATATATCCGAAGGTCGTCTAAAAGGCGGCTCATTTGAAGCCCGGACGTTTCAATGACCTTCAAATACTTACCAATCAGTGGATCCTTTTCATCCTTGCAGCGGTTGATGAGAAGCTGAGAATACGCTACAATACCTCGAAGTGGTTCCTGTAAGTCATGAGCCGCAATATTCACGAATAATTCCAGATCTTCATTACTCCGCTTGAGATTATCAGCAAACTCTTTTAATTTCCGTTCCTCCCTTTTTCGATCGGTAACATCCCTGAAAATCGCGCCAATACGAAAACCGCGCTGTCCGGGAATCCTGAATACACTTTGCTCGATATATTTGATATCCCCCTTGGGGGTACGGATCTGCCCGTCAAAAAGACGGGTGAAGTGCGTATCGTTGCTTTCAGAGAGTAGTCGGGACCAGAGAGTCCTGTACCAACTCAATGGATCGGATCCAGCCCATTCCGTGGTAACATTGCATGCCTGGACTTCCCATGCAGGTATCCCTGTTACATCTGTAGCGGCAAGGCCGGTAATTATCTCTGCTCCCTTATTCCACCTGGTAATTCGTCCTTTTTCGTCAGTGATGACAATTCCGTCCCGGGAATGATCTATCAGGTTTTGTATTTCTCCTTCACGTTCCCGTAACGCCTCTTCAAAACGGATCCTCTCGGTGATATCGCGAGCGGTAATGGCAAGTTGCAGGACTTTCCCTTGATTGGATAGAATGGGATAAATAAGCGAATCGTACCATTTATTTTCATATTTCTCCTCGAATCGAACAGGCTGGTTTGAGTGAATCGCCTTGTGAAAAAAATCTCTTCGAACCGCGGTAACATCCGCTGGCATCAGATCCCAAATGCACAATCCCAGGAGGTCCTGAGATGGTTTTCCCAATATTGCAGCAAAATTATCATTAATATTCAAAATATTACCATTGACATCAAGAAGGACCGCCATTTCTATTGGAGAATTGAGGAGCGCTCGTTCCGTCGCAAACTTGTCTTTGAGGATATCATCAATTCGTTTACGATGGGTAATATCCCGGATGTGAACCTGGACCGCTGGCCGATCCCTGAAATGCACAAAGTTAGCATGCACTTCAACCTCGATCCTTTTTCCATTTGTTAAAAAAAGAGGGGCAATGAGGGGGGGCAGAGACTGTCCCTCCATCAGTTTCTTGCTGTCCCTGTGACCAATTTCTGCGATATTATCCGGGAGGTGGGCAAATGCGGACTTTTTCATTGCTTCTTCGAGAGAGGCATCTCCGACAAGAGCGAGGGCTGCCGGATTGGCATACAGTACCTTTCCCTCAAGATCATGAACAACAATAGCATCAGATGAATGTTCGATGAGAGCTTTATAGTTCAAATTTTCTTTTTCATCTGGCATCCGTGTTCCCTTATAACTCTTTAAACAATCAATGGTGGCTTAGTCCGAATAAATTAATCTCGGATTTTTTATTTTTAACATTCTGGTGTGTATGTATCCATAAATCGTGCATCTTGAGACGCGCCGGATTCCCTGTCTTGATGACCCTCTAATTTTCCTTTTTAAAATCATTCAGTTCAAAAAAAAAAGATCTCCAGACAGGCATGTTGTCAAATTCGCCTGTTTCTGATGGGCTCGAGGAGATTCGAACTCCTGACCTCCGCCGTGTGAAGGCGACGTCATAACCAGCTAGACCACGAGCCCGAGTGCATCGACCGGGAATTGAACCCGGGCTATAGGCTTGGAAGGCCTAAGTCATGCCACTAGACCATCGATGCAGTGCGCCCTTTCATTATGAAGATAATCGGTATTATGCTTTGTGTTCTTCGCCGGCACGCGGTTCCAGGGGTCGCTCCGGCGACTCGGAAAGGAGAAAAGGGGTGCAGGAAGAGACGTACCGGCCGTGAAAAGGATCTGGGGGGATTTTAGTATCCTCTCATCTCCATCTCAACTTTCTCGAGGGCGGCGATCCGCTTCTCGAGGGGCGGGTGCGTGGAGAAGAGCTCCATCAGGGTGCTGCCGGAGAGTGCCGGGATGATGAAGAACGCATTGGCGCTCTCGACCACCCGCTTCTGCTCTGCCGGCACACGGTCCATCCGCCCGCTGATCTTCTCGAGCGCACTGATGAGGTCAGCAGGCCTCCCGGTGAGGTAGGCGCTCCCCCGGTCCGCAGCAAACTCCCGGTAGCGTGAGAGCGCCATGATCAGGAGCTGGGCCACGAAGTACACGACGATTGCGACGATCCCCGCGATGATCCATGGGTTGTCGTCCCTCCTTGAGAAGAGGCTCGCGAAGAGGAAGTTGTTCATGATCAGCGCTGCAAGCATTGCCACGAAACTGGCGATGGTCAGGGTCAGGACGTCCCGGTTCTTCACGTGCGCAAGCTCATGCGCAAGGACCGCCTCGAGTTCGCGGGGCGACAGCAGCCTCATGATGGAGTCGGTCACTGCCACGACGGCATGCTTTGGGCTTCGCCCGGTCGCAAACGCATTCGGGACGGGGGTCTGCATGATGGCGACCCTCGGCTTGGGGATACCCGCCTCGGACGCAAGCTTCTCCACCATCCGGTGAAGTTCGGGATACTCCTCTGGCTCGATCACGCGGGCCCTCGTGCTCCAGAGCACCAGCTTGTCCGAGAAGAAGTACTGGATGAACGCCATTCCGAATACCAGGAGCACAAGGAACGGAAGTCCCACGCCCAGCCATGAGAGGACGGCCAGGAAGACCAGGTACACTAAAAACAGCAGGAACAGGGTCAACCAGATCCGCAGCGTGAGTCCGAAGTCGCGTTTCCATACTTTCATACTGAATACTTTTCTGTAACTGACGGGATAAACATTCTCTCCCGGGCATGAGAGAGACCCGAAAATGGAGAGAGAAACGGGAGGGAGCGTGCCATCGCACGCGGATCCAGTTGCCTCCGGGCGACGCGCCTTACCAATATGGCGCATATTTACGGGTGCACGGGTACACCATATATGATACGATACCATGGAGCTTGACGAGATCGCGATAAGCAGGGCAATTCTCTCCACCCAGATGGAGAGACTCATGGAATTCATGGAGATGGACGTGGCGGTCGTGGGAGGAGGGCCTTCGGGCCTTACCGCTGCCGCCATCCTCGGGGAAGAGGGGTTCCGGGTCGGCCTGGTGGAAAAGAAGCTCTCCATTGGCGGAGGGATGTGGGGAGGGGGGATGATGTTTCCCCGCATCGTAGTCCAGGAACAGGCCAGGCGGCTCCTCGACCGGTTTGGCATCGCATATTCCCCCTACAGGGAAGGCTATTATGTGGCGGGCTCGGTGGAGGCGGTCTCGAAACTGACCGCTTCCGCGTGCGATGCAGGAGTCGAGTTCTTCAACCTCTTCTCGGTCGAGGACGTGATGATCAGGGGCGACTGCCGCCTCTCCGGACTGGTCGTGAACTGGACCCCGGTGGAGATGGCGGGCCTCCACGTGGACCCGCTCACGATGGGGTGCAGGATCGCCGTGGACGCCACAGGGCACGACGCGGTCCTTGCCCGGCTCGTGGAGAGGAAAGGAGGAGACGTGAAGGTCAGGGGGGAGGGGTTCATGTGGGCCGAACGTGCGGAGTCCGAGATCCTCTCTCACACGAGGGAGATATTCCCGGGGCTCGTGATCTGCGGGATGGCCGCAAACGCGGTCGCCGGGGAGCACCGGATGGGCCCGGTCTTTGGCGGCATGCTCCTCTCGGGCGAGCGGGCTGCAGCGATTGCCACCTCAGCTCTCCGACAGGAGAAAAACCCAGCATAACCTTTTTTCCCGTTTCCGGCAACCCTACTGTATGAGCACGATCGATCCGGATACTCTCCCGGATGTTGCCTGTGGCCTTCTCTTCCACCTGTTAAACCGGGAGCTGCAGGACCAGGGTGACTTCCTCTTCTCCCTGGTAGAGGAGCGGATCGACTTCCGTGACCGTTTCCTCGAACTTTTCAGGCGCTTCTGCGGGGATTACCCCGAACTCGGGGAGGCTCTCCTTAAAAGGTACGGGAGTGCAGACCAGGTCTACGATCTCATCTGCCAGGGGGAGGGAGTGATGCCAGGGAAGACTTTCACCATGCACTGGATCGTCCAGGACGCACCCGATGTGCATCCCGATGCCATCGAGGACGAGCTTGCCGGCAAGTGGCTCATCTTTCTCCCCCCCGAGGAGGTCGACTCCGCCTGGACGAAAGTCCGCGACGCCACCTGCAGGAGCGAGCTTGGGATTTCCGCAAAGGTCAGCACCGCCAGGCCGAACCCGGACTCGCGGGACAACCGGAAGGTGATCTACGTTTACACCGCCGACTGGCAGGACGAGGACGACGTGATGCGGGTCCGCGAGCGGCTCCGCGAACTCGGGTTCAAGGACCGCCTGGGCTACAAGCGGAATATCGAGACCTACAAGGGGGAATACAGCGAGAAGGGGAAAAAAGTGACGTTCTATTCAGCCTGAATCTGGCAGGCTGGTTATGCCTTCCTCTCCTTGTTCTTGGGCCGGAGGTTCTGGTAGCCGCACTTGCGGCACCGGGTTGCGCGCATGGCGTTTCTTGCATTGCAGCGCATGCATATCTTCACATTGAGCAGTTTTGCTTCAGCTTCCGGAAATCGTGCCATTTCAGAACACCACTTTTTGGTCTTTAAATAAAGGCTCTGAAGGCACAAAAAGATTGTGTGTCATGAGGGGCGTTATTGCTCCTCACTCCCCCCCGCTTCGAGCCATTCACGAAGCGCCGCAAGCGCCCGCGCCCGGTGCGAGACCCTGCTCTTCTCCCCGAGGGAGAGTTCGGCGAGGGTCCTTCCCTCCCATTCAAAGATGGGGTCATATCCAAACCCCTCTCTCCCCCTGGGCGGGACCACCACGCCCTCAATCCTGCCCCGGAAGACCGAGATACCCCGCCGGTCTGCGTATGCGACCGCGGTCTCAAACCAGGCGCGGTTATCCGGCACCCCTTCCATCAGGCGGAGAATGCCCTGGTTGCCGATGGTCTTCTGGACATATGCAGCATACGGGCCCGGAAAGCCTCCGAGCGCCGGGATGCAGAAGGCGGTATCGTCGGTCATGAGCGGACGCTGCAGTACACCATAGGCATATTCCGCCTTCTTTGCTGCGATCGTCCCCACGTCGTCGTCCCTGACTTCAGGGCAGTCGAGCGGGACACACTCGACCTCTGCCACACCGGAAAAGAACTGCGCGATCTCACGCGCCTTGTGCGGGTTGCCGGTGACGACCGCGAACTTCACAGGTAGCGCCCCCTCTGCCCGATCTCATGCTCGCGCGCGAGCACCTCGTCGGCGCCGCCGAATGCGGACCGGTACCCTTCACAGAATGCCAGCCTGAGCGCAGGGTATGCGTCCGTGGTGCTCTCGAGGGTCTGGAAGAGGACGTGCAGGTCGACACCGCGCGACTCGATCTCGCCGGACACCATTGAGAGGCCAAAGTCGATCAATACGCACTGCGCATCCCGCATGATCATGTTGCTGGTCGTCAGGTCCCCGTGGACAATTCCTGCGGAATGGAGCCTTCCCACCGTCTCTCCTGCAAGGCGGAGGTTGTCGTCACAAAGCGCCTCCTTCAAAAGCTGCCCCCGGACATTCTCCATCACGAGGGTATCAGGCGTTACGTCACTGATCACGGGGGTCGGCACCCCGGCGCGCCGGGCCATCGAGATCAGCCGCGCCTCGGCCCTCGTCCTCTCTGCAATGAGCCGGATATCCAGAATGCCCTGGCGGTACCGCTTGCGCACCCGGCGTTTCTCTACACGGTCCCCGGTAACGGTGACTACCGCTTCCGCCCCGCGGGCTGTTGCCGGCTCCCCCACCGCTCCCTGCGTCTTCTGCCCTCCTCGAGATCCATTCCTCCAGGTGACCTCCACCTGGTCGGAACGAAACCCCGGATTGACCCGGGTCTCCCCGGGGTCCATGGCGCACCCCGCCGCAAGCATGATCCTGCCGGTGTACGCGATCATTGCGCCGTTGTCTCCCATGTATTGTGGCGGAGGGACGTGGAGTGTCGCTCCCCTCTCTCTGCACATGACCGAGAGCATCTCCTGGAGCCGCCGGTTCACTCCCACCCCCCCTACGAGGAGCACCTCGTCTTTCCCTGAGTGCGCAAGGGCCCGCTCAGTCACCTCCACGCACATGGCAAACGCCGTCTCCTGGAGGCTGTAGCAGACATCCTCGATCGGGGCACCCTGCTCCTCCCTGGCCGCGCTCACAAGGCCAGAGAATGCAAGGTCCATTCCCTTGACCGTATAAGGGAGATCGAGGTACGACCCGCCCCCGGCCAGTGCCTCGATTGCCGGGCCACCCGGGTGCGGGAGGCCCCGGCTCCGCGCGAACTTGTCGAGGGCATTACCAAGGCCGATGTCAAGTGTCTCTCCAAAGATCCTGTAGCGGCCGTTCAGGTACCCGATCACCTGGGTGTTCGCACCGCTCGCGTAGAGCACCACGGGGTCATCGCACCCGGTTGCAAACCGGCCTATCTCCACGTGCGCCACGCAGTGGTTCACCCCCACCAGCGGCACGTCCAGCGAGATCGCAAGCGCCCTCGCCGCGGTCGCGACTGTGCGCAGGCACGGGCCAAGGCCCGGACCCATGGAGAAGGCAACGCCTGATATTCTTGAGGGGTCGGTGAGCACCCTGCCGATTACGTTCTTCATCTCGGACGCGTGGTGCTGCGCAGCCTCCCGCGGGTGGATCCCTCCCTGGGGGGGCTTGTACGGTTTCGAGTGCAGGGCGACGAGATCTTCTTCAAAAAGAGCGGCGCTGAGGTTCCAGGCCGTGCCCTCGATCCCCAGGACCTGCCCGGGGACAGGTGTGTGTCTCCTTTTCATGCGAAGATGACGGGGATTTCTGTGTCACCTGATATAAAGAGAGGAACAGAGCACGAGGGTTTTACCCGAATGAAAATGCCTGCGGTATTTTCATGCAGCCTTCTTGAACTCGGTGTACCCGCACTTGCCGCATGCTGCCCGGTCCGGGTGGTCGGCAAGGATCACGCCGGGGCCGCACCTGGGGCAGTACTTCCTGGAGAACGAGACCTTTCCCCCCTCCACCTTGTAGTATGCGCCCCTTCTGACCGATGCGGCCTTCGCCTTCTTCTTTGCCGCCATCCTCAAGCACCCTCTTCCTTTTGCTTGGGCATTCCCCTGTTCATGAGGTAGGCCCGCTCGACCTGGTTTCGCCTCTCCTCGTTGTCATAGACCCTTGCGCTGCCGGTGCAGGCGGTCAGGCCAAAACTCGTCTTCAGCGAGTCCACCACTACCCGGCTCTCCTGGACATTCATCTGTGCGGCGATCTTTCCGAGTATCTGCTTCCTGGAAGGAGTCGGGCCGTCAAACCGGAGCGAGAAGTCGAGTTCCCGCCGCCCGAGAAGTTCATTCCTGGTATCCCTGGTGACCTCAAATTCCATCGGTATCCTCTTATTATACGCAGTGAAGTTATTTATATCCTATCTTGCCCCCGTCCAGTCGGGGGAGAACGGCCATTATTCTCCTGATTCTTCAATAAAGCATTCAAGGAGCGATTTCGCGGTCTTCCTCGCTTTTTCATCGATCTCCCTGACTACGACTCCCCGGCACGGCTGGCCATACAGGATCCATACCCCTTCCGGGGCCACGAGTACGAGGGGGATCACTGCCAGGTCCTCCTCGCCTTCCACGACGACTAGTGCGGGGGGACTGGCAACAGCATTCTTCAATGCTTCGACCAGCATCCCCGTGATGGTCCCGGGGGGGTTTTTCGCGTGAAAGACCGTGGGAAATCCTTCGGGTGTCCGCCCGCAGGGTGACCTCATCGTGTGGCCGTCCACGACTGCAACGTCCGGGATGATGCCCATCGAGAGCACGTTCCCTGTCACGATGTCGCCTACCGTGTAGATCCGTCTCCCCTGGATCTCATCGGCGAGATCGGCAATATCCGGGACAAGTGTGCCAAAAGGTGTTCGAAAAAGATGGCGGTGGCTCTCGGGCAGGCGGAGCATCAGCGGACCTTCAGCGCATACCTGCCGGGAAGGGTGATGTTCATCTTCCTGGCAACCTCGGAGCGCTTGGGGTCGATGATGACAAGGTACCCCGCCCAGTCGGTGGAGAGGTTCACGCTCCCGCATACGGCGCAGGACTCGCCCTCCACGACCCTGTGGCATTCCCTGCACACGTGGACCAGCTTCTTTCTAACGGCCGCCACGCTCGCCACCCCTCTCCTTCTCTTTCTCCTTCTCCTTTGCCATGTCCTCCTCGAGCCAGCGCGCGGTTCCAAGGCCGGACTGGCGCATGGTCAGGCCGATTTTGCTGTCACGGGGCTCCCGCTCGTTCAGCGAGAGCGTCACCACTCGCACGCGGACGGGTTCGCCGACGCCGATGAACCGCTTGGACTCCTGGCAGATCAGCCGGGCATTCTTCTCGTCGTAGTTGATGTATTCGTCGGAGATCTGGCTCACGTGGAGCATCGCATCGATAGGGCCGAGGCTCACGAACGCGCCGAAACTGGTCGTCTCCACCACCAGGCCCTCGAGCACCTCCTGGAGGGCCAGGCGGAGCACCACCGCCTCGAAGTCCACGTCGTAGTAGACCGCGCCGTCACCGGGGACGATCTCCCCCTCTCCGATCCCCTGCACCTTTGTGATGGCGATGAAGATCCCTATCTCCTTGTCAATGCTGCCCTCCAGGTGCTCCTGCAGCACGTCCAGGATCACTCTCGTGAGGTCCTCACCAAGCCGGTTGGGAGGTACCCGTACCTTGTCCGCCAGTTGCATCTTGTAATACATGCGCCGCTCTCTCCCGCTATCTCCTCAGTATATCAAGTTTTTTCTGCTGCATAAGGGTGATCACCGGTATGCCGAGTTCAAGGAGCGTATCGCGGAGAGCCCGGTCGTTGGTGAATACCATGCACCCATGCTCCCCCGCGTACCGTGCGATCTTCTCATCGACGGTCCCTTCCGGATATCCGCTCGCAGTCTCCAGGCATCGCCGGGAAAGGAGGAGGGCAGAACGGGCAGCACTTCCCCCTCTTCCCCGGCCCCGGGAGAGCCCTCCCAGCTCCTGGAGCACTTCTGTCAGTATCAATGGTTCATATGCCCCAATAAGGTTTCTCAGCTCTTCGAATATATCAATCCTGAACTGGAAGGGGACCATCAGGGCATTTGCATCGAGGAGGACCTTCACTCGGTCAGCACGCCCATCCCGATCAGACGCCATCTTCCTCCCAGCTGGCGGCTGATGGCAATACGGGCCCCGATCTCCGCGCAGACCGGCCGCTTGAGGGTGACCTCCACTATGTCCTTCTTGGTGTTGATCACGACTCCGACGGTGACCGCCGTTCCCACCGAGAGCATGAGAGGTTCGTGGTGCTTGAGGGGCTCGATCTGCATCTCGCTGCTCACGCCCACCACCCGCTCCATCAGCGTGACCCTGAACCGCGCCTTCTCCCAAACGGGCGGCAACTTTCCGGGGTGGCCGGCAACCTGACCTGCGAGGGCGTCGCTCTTTGTCAACGCGGGGTCAAGCTTCGTCCCGATCCCAAGCAGCCCGCCAGGCGTTGCTTCTACCACCTTCTTCGAACCGGCATTGATGGTGGTGATCTTGGTCTCGATCGGCTCCCAGCGAATCCTGTTCTCGGCCTGGACCTGCCTCCCCGGCCTTATCTCGATATCCTCCCCCTCTTTTAACACTCCCCGTATCAGCGAGCCACCTATCACCCCGCCCTTGAGGTCGCGCCAGCTTGAGCCGGGCTTGTTGATGTCGAAGGACCGTGCGAGGAGCATCATGGGTTCTGCACCGGGATCACGGTCCGGGATGGGGATGGTCTGGTCGAGGGCCACGACGAGCGCCCCCATGTTGATCACCTTCTGTGCAGAGACCGGTATGATCGGTGCGTTCTCGGCGATCGTCCCCTTCACGAAGCTCTTGATCTGCTCGTAGTGCTTGACTGCCTCCTTCTGGGGGACCACGTCGATCTTGTTCTGGACGATCACGATCTTCTTTATCCCCACCAGTTCGAGCGCCATCAGGTGCTCTTTCGTCTGGGGCTGTGGACAGGTCTCGTTCGCCGCGATCACGAGCATCGCCCCGTCCATCAATGCAGACCCCGACAGCATCGTGGCCATCAGCGTCTCGTGGCCCGGTGCATCCACGAAGGAGACCGACCGGAACGGTACCGCCTTGCCGCCGCATACGGGGCACTCCGGCCTGGTGCCGAAGGCTTCTGCGCCTTCACAGCGTTCGCACCGGTAGAATGTGGCATCTGCATATCCCAGGCGGATGGAGATTCCCCGCTTGATCTCCTCGCTGTGCCGGTCTGTCCAGGACTCGGTGAGGCCATACACCAGGGTGGTCTTTCCATGGTCCACGTGCCCGACTACGCCGATATTCACGCTGGGAATTGTAACGTCATGCAATGCCGATCAAACCTCGCTGATCTATATAAGAACAATCCTACTTAATACCCTGCGAGCAGGGATTTTTTCGCGAAGGTGTGGTTTTTCTCCGGTCTGCAGAGTGGCCGGGGCGCAGCTCCTGCCGGGATGTGCCCAAAAGAAGACGGGATCAGGGGGTGCCCCTTTCCTCTTCCGGGAGGCGCACGCTCCGGTAGTATGGAGGATAGCGGAGTATGCCCGAATCCCGCAGAGGGTCACGCACGACGATCGACCCGTCTCTTCGGGCAGCCACGGTGATATACGAGTGATAAGTAACCCTTGCCATCTCCGGGTCATTGGAATGCCGGTCGAGGTACTCCGGCCTGACTCCATCGTACCTTGGAAATACCGCGATGCTCGTGCACTCCCGTGAAAGTCCGGCCGAGCATACCTCGTATGAGTCCTCCACCTCCCTGACAACCAGCCACTTCATGGGGTTGAAGGTGGGGATGGTGAGTCCCGGATGACGTGCCGCAACAAAGGCCTTCAGAATGACATGCGCCGCGACGAACACCCCGATAAAAGCCATGTAGGCATAGAGTGCGCCGGTGCCGGCGTATCCGGCGAAGTGCATCAGCAGGAAGCCCAGGCTCGTTCCAAACAGCACAAGGCTCGGGCCCGGGAATATACCGGCAGAATACTTCCTGGTGCTGGCGGGATACAGGAGGGGGATGCCGGGAAACGCGAGCGCATCGAGGGCAATGTGCGAGAGCGCACCCGCCCATGCGAGCGCCCAGGCCAAGACCAGGAACGTACCCCCCACATGCCCCTGGCCTGCCAGGCACAGCCATGCCTGGAACCCAGCCGCGACACCGAAGGCAATGGCTGCGGACCCGGGAATACTGTGGGTGAATCCCCCATGGGTGAAGACAAAGAGGCGCGGGTCACGGTCAGAGAGGAGCGACAGAAAGACATCTGAATCGGGGAGAACTGCCCCCAGCACCGCAAAGAGTACCAGCAAGCCTGGAAACGTCGCGTGGAACGCCAGCATCGCAACGAGCCCGTGGGTGATGCTATCCACGATTCCCCCAGCGGCAGGTAAAAGAGAGAGAATAATCGTTCATGGCCGGATCTCCACTCAGGTGAAGAGCGGCCTCACCGGTCAGGTTGCCTGACCAGCACCATGGTAAGGTTGTCATTGCTCCCATTCTGGAACGCTTCGTACACCAGCTTGCGGCAGGCACCCTCCAGGTCATCGCCTCTCTCCCTCACGATCTCGGAGATCCGGTCGTCTGTAACGAACTCGCTGATGCCGTCCGAGCAGAGGATCAGAAACCCGGGAGGAAGTACTGCCTCGTGCATCCCGGCACCGGGATCATGGAGAACGGGTGAGTCCTGAATATCGTTGGGATCCGGTCCTTTGTTCTCTCCTGGTGGGACCGGCATGAAAAAGACCTTGCGCTGGCCAGGGCTGCTCACCAGGCACTCACCGCCTGGTCCCACGATTGCAAGCGTCATGGCCACCGCAGGGGGATCAGCCACGGGGTTTGACTCGTGCGAGTGGAAGAGCGCATCGTCTGCACGGGCCAGGAAGGATTCCGCCATGTCTGCCAGCGAACCGGCATATACGCTTTCGCCGCTGCAGAGGGCGCTGATGGCCACCTCGGCCGCACTGGGTCCTTCCGGGGATCCGCCCATTCCTTCCGCAACGGCAAAGAGATGTATGCCGCCCACCTCCCTCGCCATGCAGGCGTCCTCGTTCCTCTCCCGCAGGCCTTTCTCCGAATGGGCGTGGTACGAAGGGGCTGACATGCTCTCTTCAACACACTCGGAGCGAAAACCAGATAAAAGTACCGAATGCCGGCACTTGCACAGGAAATATGCCCCAGCCAGTATTACTAAGTAGCACTGGAAAGGGGTGATTTTCCGAAGTTTTAAGTACTTATATATAAGAGATCCCATGTGGAGAGGATCACAACCATGACCATAGATACTGAACTCTCGAGGATTGGAATCTCGCTCCCGAAGAACCTCCTCGATAAATTCGACGAGATCATCAATTACCGCGGGTATTCATCCCGTTCCGAGGGCATCCGGGATGCCATACGCAACTACATCACCTATTATAAATGGATGTCGGACGTGAAAGGGGAGCGCCAGGGAGTGATAACCATGATCTACGACCACGAACAGAGAAACCTCCTGGCGACGCTCACCGATATCCAGCACGAGTTCATGGGCATCATCCAGGCATCGCTCCACTCCCACGTGACCCACGACAAGTGCCTGGAAGTGGTGCTGGTCAGGGGCGATGGATCAGAACTCAAGACCCTGGCTGAGCGCCTCATGTCCCAGAAAGGGGTAGAGTCGGTGAAACTCACCACCATCCCGATAACCGACTAGCCCCCGCCCTCGCAACTCTGGTCCGTGTGGGATATCGCGTCCTGGAACCCCGTCGCTGAGAGGAATTCCCGTTCCTTTTTCAGCCGGTCCATCAGGTCTTCTTTTGTGGTCCTGGCACGTTCACCCGCGACACCTGCAGGGACCAGCTGGTCGACCCGGTAACGCAGGTGGGTCGAGTCCAGTTCCGCGAATAATCCGCCCATCCCGTTCTCCAGGGCAACGACCCGGCCCGTGGTCCCTGTCCTCGGATAGCGAACCCGCATCCCTACCTCTACTTCATCAGCCTGCATACACACTCTCCCGAGCTTGGAAACTATAAAACTCTTCCCGGCGAACGGGGTAGTGATGGAATGCGAACTGAACCGGGTGGAGAAACGCTATTTCCATGGGACCCACCGCACGTGTACACCAAAAGAGACCGAAAAGATGGCCCGCCCCCTGATGAAGTCCATCGGGGCCGGCCCGGTCAGGGACATCACCAGGAGCGACCGCGTGGGGATCCCGTGCTGCGTCTCCTCCCGCAGCCGCATCCCGCGGGGGGGGACAGGGGTCCACCCCGGTATGGGGCTGGACCTTCCCCTCGCAAGGGTCTCTGCGATGATGGCGGCAATCGAGAGGTTCTCGGGAGAATATCACGGGGACCAGATGGTGTATGCCAGCTACGAGGAGGCGGGGGTTGCCAGGACAGTCGACCCCGAGTCGCTGATCCTCCCGAGGCCGCTCGAGCAAGGCGAAAAGCTGCACTGGACACCTGGCGCAGACATCATGAACTGCGAACAGGTCATGGTCCCGAGCAACGCCGTTTTCTTTCCCTACGACACGCTCGGTATGACCATGCCCCTCTTCCAGAGCGACCCGTCGGGCCTTGCGAGCGGGAACGTGCGCGAGGAGGCCATCCTTCACGGGCTCCTGGAGCTCCTCGAACGGGACGCGATGAGCCGTGCGGAGAGGAAGAAGGACATGGGAAAGAGGCTCGTCTTGGATACGGGTGGGCCTGGACGGGCGCTCCTGGACCGGTTCACCTCGGCAGGCGTGGCAATTCACCTCTGGCTCCTCGAAGGGAGGACACGGGTCCCGGTGGTTGCCGCTGCTGCAGACGACCAGGTCACGAGAGATCCTGCGCTCCTGATGATGGGTTCAGGGTGCCACACCGATCCCGAGATCGCGGCAGCCAGGGCACTGACCGAGGTGGCGTTCAGCCGTGCCGCGTATCTTCGCGAAGGGACCACCTCTTCCCACCGGGAGATGCTCCTCTCGAGGGCGGGGTACGAACGAATGAAACGGATTAACCGGGAGTGGTTTGCCGATGCCCCGGAAATACCCGTCTCGTCTCTGCCTGATGTGAGCTCACAGTTGATTGACGAAGACATATCGCTCATCCTTGACGATTTGCGTCCAGGCGTTGAGCGGGTGTGCGTGGTCGACCTCCCCAGGACAGCAGTCCCGGTTGTCAGGGTGGTGGTCCCCGGCCTCGAGGTCTCGCACCTCCACAAGGACCGGAGGGTAAGGCAGCAGGGTTAGCGGCGCCCAGGGACCATTCAGATCATCACTCTCCTGAGGAGCCGGGCAGTCCTCCTGGTGCTCTCCCTTTCCGGCACGTCCGGGATTTCCGGAGTCCTCCCTTCATTCAGCACGGCAAGGATGCATGCGATCGCATCGCCGAGGGAGGGACCATATCCGCCCTCCAGGAGCAGTGCCAGCGGCTGGTGGCATGCATCCCTGATAAGAGCTGCCAGGAGCCCGAAATCTTCCGGGGTGAGCCTCATACCCCCCTTTGGGTCGTCTTCCAGGGGATCCTGGCCTGCGGAGACGATTACGACGTCCGGGTGGAAATGCGAGAGGGCGTCTGAGAATACCTCTGAGAAGATGAGAGCATAGTCGCCGATCCCTCCGCCGGCGGGAAGAGGGGCGTTCAGGTTGAAGCCCCGGCCCCTTCCCTCGCCGATCTCGTCTATCCACCCGCTCCAGGGAAACACGTTCTGCTGGTGGATGGAACAGAAGAGAACCCTGTCGCTTGAGTAAAATATCTTCTGGGTGCCGTTTCCGTGATGGAGGTCCCAGTCCACGATTGCGACCCGGTCGACGCGCTCGAGCGCCCAGGCTGCCGCCACTGCCGCGTTGTTGAAGAGGCAGAACCCCATGGCCTTGTCAGGTTCGGCATGGTGACCCGGTGGACGTATCAGGGCAAAGCAGTGTTCGCCCTCCAGCGCGAGGCGCGTGGCGGCAATCGCCGATCCGGCGGCATACAGGGCGACCTGGTAAGAGTCCTCGGTGATATAGGTGTCCATGTCCAGGTAGCGCCGTCCCCCGTACCCGCACAGCTCCTCGATCATCCGGATGTGCCGGGGATGGTGCACGCGGGCAAGGTCATCGTACGACGCCTCTTCCACCGGCCTTACCTTGTAGTTCTTCGGGATGCACTCAAGCGCCCGGGTCAGGCGCCGGCTGTTCTCATCGTGCCAGCCCAGGTCGTGACGGGTGAACTCCTCTCCAAAAATGACGGAGCACTGGGATGCCATTCACCCGACCTGCAGCCCCTGCATGACCGCAGTTTCCGGGACGTCGATCTCCCGGCCGGTGCCCTCGATGCGGTACCTGCCTGCTGCCTTCACCTCGTAGGGAGAGCCTGTGGTCGAGTAGGGGACGATGAATTCCCCATCGGTGCTGGCCTGCTTATAGGTAAACGTCCTCCCCGTGTTGGACACCAGGTCAAGGGCAATGACCCCCGTGCCCTGGATCCGTGCGCCCGGGACATACTCGAATACCTTCACGTACTTGATATCCCAACCTGCACCTGCCGGAATGACATTGGTGGGAGATTCATGCACCAGGCGGTAATGTTTGAGCGCAGGGACGGTGTCGATGGGGGTCAGGAGGTTTGAGGAGAGGACCATCGCACGGGTCCCTGGTGCAGCCTTCTGGTTGTAGGCATCGGCAGCTGCCCTTGCAACCGCGGTATCCATCATCTGCGCGGCCGTCGCCACCGGGTAGGAAGACAGCCTGTCATCGACCTCGACATAGTAGGCCTGGCCTCCCGCAACCATTGAGCCGTCGAAG
>MVQD01000029.1 GCA_002067095.1 Methanoregulaceae archaeon PtaB.Bin056 | reverse complement strand
CACTCCTTCCAACCCCTTTGAGGGGTTTTCTGTCAGCGGGTATACCCCTTCCAATCCATTCAGCTGATTTTTTTTTCCCCTGTATGGACGTGCAACACCTGCCGTATTTTTGTTTTTTCCCCGTTATCCGTATTTGCTGGCGCGATTGCACTTCATGGCATAGAGGACCTCTCCCTCAACTTCACTGCTCTCAAGAATCACACAGTCGAACCCGAGTGGGGAAAAAATAGTCTGCACCCGCTCGGGGCCGGTGAGTGAAGACACCAGGAGGAGGAGACGCCCCCCTGGTGCAAGAACCCCTCCCACCTGACCGGCGAAACGGCCGATCACCTCTCTTCCGTCCCGGCCCCCGTCGAGTGCGAGTTCGAGCCAGTCATCGATCCTCTCTTCAGGTTGTGTGGGCAGATAAGGCGGGTTGAAGATCACAAGGTCGAAGGGCCCGCGGATTCCTGCCAGGAGGTCGGCCCGTATCACGTCGAGGCCCCTCAGGCGGGCCTCACGGACGGCGTGGGGGTTTATGTCTGTCGCAATGACCATTGCCTCTTGGGCGAGTGCACCTGCGATATGTCCGCTCCCGCACCCCACCTCAAGGACGATGTCTCCTGGCTTTACTTCCTGAAGTGCAGATTTGAGGAGGAGATACGTGTCTTCGCAGGGGGGGTAGACCTGGGGGTGTGTCACGTGCATCCCAGGTTGGCGATGGTGGCAAAGTCTTCCAGGTACAGTGCCTCCGGCCTTGATGAGAGGATATCTTCCGGCAGTCCGGCAAGCATGAGTTCCACCTGGTGCGGCGCGATCATCCCGGCTGCACTCTTCAGGCAGTTCCGCACCGTCTTCCGGCGGTGGGAGAAGAGCGCTCTTACCACGTCTGCATAGAGACGGCGGTCATGGATGGGGAAGAGGGGGTCTCGGGGGATGAGATGGACAACTGTCGACCTCACGCGGGGCTGGGGGGAGAATGCCTGGGGCGGGAGGTCAAAGAGCCTTCCGGCTGCGCAGTATGTCTGGACCATGAGAGAGAGCCGCCCGCAATCCGGGGTCCCCGGGTGCGCAAGCATCCTGTCCGCAAACTCGCTCTGGTACATGAGCACGGCCTCGGAAAAACCTGCATCGAGGAGCCGGAATGTGATCTTCGAGGATGCGGAATAGGGGAGGTTCGAGACCACGACCTCAAAGGGTGGCAACGGACAGCGGATTGCGTCTCCCCTCGTAATGGACAGCCGCCCGCTCCTGATCTCCTCTTCGAAGTCAAGGGCCAGGCATTCCGCAAGAGAAGGATCGATCTCCACCGCGTTGACCTTCGCGCCCCTGTCGAGGAGTGCACGTGTCAGAATACCCTTTCCGGGTCCGATCTCAAGCACTGTCCGGCCAGCCACCTCGATGGCGCCGGCAATACGTTCGACCGCCCGCCGGTCAACCAGGAAGTGTTGATCGTTCCGTGCGCTCATCGGGACGTGAAGAGGTGATATTTTACTGTGGGGTCCATCAGCTCCTCGAGCACCCTCGCGATGATCATCTTCTCGGGGTGCGGGATTGACTTAATGCGCTGGCTTATCTCTGTGTAGGTCTCGAAGGGCTTCTTCTCCCGCTCCTGCAGGATCTCCCACATCAGCTTCTTCCCGATCCCGGGCAGGAGGTGCAGCATGTGGAGCTTGGGGCTTATGGAAATGGACTTATTGAAGAACTGCACGAACTCGGGCTCCTTCTCCTTCACGATTTGTTCCACGGCAAAGGGGAGCTCAAGACGTGCCGTCTGAGTAAGGTCATCGTAGCTGATCCGGCGCTTGACCCGCTCGATCTTCTCGCGTTCGCCGTCACCGATGTATACCCTCTCGTGGATCTGGATCTCGAGTGTCTTTGGAACCATCTCGAGGAGCTTGAACTGGTCGAGCCCGACACCTTGGACCAGCGGTTCACGCTTGAATACCGGGCGGGGGTCCTCGGGGTGCCCTTTCTGGAGGACATCCAGGACTATTGCGTTGACCTCCTTCTTCTCCGTCTTCATGTGACCACTCAGGAGTGCGTTCTGACGACCTCGATGATGGAGTCGAGTTCATCGGTCTGGAGGGTGAACTTCTCCTTGGCATAGATAGCGCGGAGTTCATCCCGTGTCCGGGGCATGACATTGGCGATGCGGAACGCAATGTCAGGCTTCATCTTCTCCATCTTCAGCAGTTCGCCCACAAGAAGGCGAGACTTCTCTGATGATGCCTTGGAGAGCTGATTGGCATGCTCGATGCTCTTGCGGAGCTCGTACGACATCTCCTTCCCTGCCTCGATCCGCTCTGTCTCCACTTTGTGGAGTACCTCGCGGAGCTCGGGAAGGGTAATCCTTTCCTCACGAATAATTCCCTTCACCTTCATGCCAATCACCAAAATGTTCGCGTTTGTTGAGTGTTTACTTTTGTGCTTTTAGATGTTGCGGTCTGGCAATCACGATCTTCTCGCTCTCCCCGTCACTGATGGACAGGAGCCAGGCCCTTCCCCGCTGACCCACCACAGTCCCCGTCATCCCGTGAAAACGCCTGTGGGGCATGCCCTTCTGGATGCTGGGCTCACAGACCACGTGCACCTTCTGCCCGAGGTCGAACTTCTGGATGAGCGATGTCACCGGGACCACTCCGCGCTTGCGGAGGTCCTTCTTGAACTTGTACCGTGTCTTCTTGCGTGGGCCGTTATGATGCGCCATGTTGCTTACTCTCCGTCATTCTTGTCCTTGTACCTGCACCACGTCCAGGCTGCACACCCGGGCGGATCTCCCCAGGAGGCCGGAGAGGCTCGGTTCGGTCCTGCCCTGGTCGCCGGATATCAGCTCCTTGAT
>MVQD01000028.1 GCA_002067095.1 Methanoregulaceae archaeon PtaB.Bin056 | reverse complement strand
GGGAAAAACTACCGTTCAACAGGAGGAAAAAACAGGGAAAAAGGGTACAAGTTCCCTCACAGGCATGACCCGCAGCGGTGGGTGATGCGGTAGCCGGGGAGGGCCAGGTCGCCGGAGAGGATCTTCTTTCCCCCCCGGATGAAGAGTCTTTTGCACCGGTCACAACGGCGGGGGACGAGATGATCGAACCGCCCGGGCGTGATCTCGAGCTCGAACCGTGTGTCGGGACGGGACACGGTATCGGTCATGCAGGAGTCCTCGTAGAGCGAGACGAGCTGCATCACCTTGAGTGGGCTTGCGCCGAGGTCGGTGAACTGCTTGAAGAGGAAGTAATTGAAAATCAGCCAGGAGAAGTCTCCCCTGTCCAGGAGTTCTTCCACCTCGCTTTCCACTTCCTCCAGGTCTTCAAGCGTGCAGCCGCAGAGCGGGCAGCGGCCCTTGACAAGCTCGTCGAGGTAGACTTCCTCCTGGCAGCCTGGGCATGTGGTATGGGCGGCGTGTGTCCGGGATGTCATGGTTGAGAGTTCTGTCCGGTATTCTTGAGTGATGGGATATTGGTGGTCTATCGTGCTGTAGTGAGCTGGTCCGCATAACGGTACCTTCTATTCACCGCACGCCTGGATGGGCTGTACCGCAGAGGTGCCTGTGCACCACAGGTGCGACCTCCAGGTAAATTGCCTGTTCTATTTGTACCTCCATCACATAAACCATGCGCTCGGGGACTTTTTCTCCATGGAATGGACAAATAGAGGATTTTTTGATGATATTTAAACCTGTTCCACGAATGGGCAGAAACGGAAAAACCGCGCCTCACCTGTTCCGGTCCAGGCCGGGCAGGCGTCAAGGAGCGTTGTGCCGGGAGGATTTGGGAGATTCCAAGGGCCAGGGCGTCACCTGAGCAGGATCCCGAGGGCCTGGGAGAGGCAGCGCACTCCCTCGTCCTTCTTTCCTTCCCGGAGGAGAGTAACGGCCCGGGAGAGGGAGTCCCGGATGTCCTGCTTGTCGATCCCGTACGCAACCATGAAGCAGCGGACAGATTCCTCGATCTCCCCGACCATGAAGTGGCAGTTGGAGAGCTCGATCCAGGTCTCGGCGTGGCGCGGGTCTTCCCTGACTACCTTTGAGAGGATGGCGATGGCTTCCTTCCGGCGGCCCGACCTGGAGAGGGCCACCCCCTTCCAGTAGAGACCGCGCACGTTCGATAGCGGCCTTATCCTTTCAGCCTCCTCGAAGCAGGAGGCTGCCCGTGCGTAATCGCCCATGTGGCAGCAGGCGATGCCCATGTTGATCCATGCAGAGGCGAACCGTGGATATACTTCGAGCGCCCGGGTATAGGCCGAGACTGCCTCCCGGAACCGCCTGAGTTTCATCAGCGCATACCCTCGGTTGACCCATGCACCGACGTACCTGGGACGAAGCGAGGTGGCAATCTCGGTGCAGGTCAGTTCCTCCTCGAACCTGCCGAGTTCCCCGAGCGTGTGGCCCCTCGCGTTCCAGGCCTGGGCGGAGGAGGGGTCCAGAACAATGGCGCGCTCGCAGCAGACCAGTTTCTCGGAGAAGCGCGAGAGCTTTCCGAGCGCAAAGCCCCGGTTAATCCAGGCATCGACAAGGGTCGGGTCGAGTGCAAGGGCCTGGTCGCATGCCTTGATCTCCTCCTTGTACCTCCCCAGTTTTCCAAGCGCGAACCCGGATGCGACCCAGGCGGGAGTGTAGGTAGGGTCGATGGTGAGCGCCTGAGTGAAGAGGTCGAGGGCTTCGCTATGCCTCCCCAGGCGAGAGAGCCTCATTCCTTCCCTGGTGAGGCGTTCTGGCCCCTCCTGTCCTCCTCCCTCCGCCGGGATGCCGGCGATCGCCTGGTCACTGGTTTCCTGGTCAGTTGTTCCTGCCATACCCGTCACTGCTGAGCCTATGTCCCACTATTGTATGCCCCGACCGGGCTGGATAAATGCATCCATGGTGTCATGCAGCCTTTCCCGGCATTGGGTCCCCGGGTGGGGGGGTCCGGCAGGGCGCAGAGGGAGTGCTCTTTCCCTGGCATCGGCAGGCTCATTTCTTCGCAAGCGACCCGAGGATGCCCCGTATGATCTCCCTTCCGACCTGGGTCCCCGCGGCCCTTGCGGCGCTTCCCGCCATTCTGGTCAGCACATCGGTGCCGGCCTTTCGCGGGGCGGAGGCAGGTTCCCTGGCACTCTTTTTCGGTCTCTGGCTCTCCTCTTTTTTGGGCTGGGACATGGCCGGAGCCTCGGCCCTCGTAGCCAGCATCTCGTATGCAGAGGCCCGGTCCAGGGGCTTTTCGTATGTCCCAAAGAGAGGTGATGACCGGATGGCGGCATCGCGCTCACCGGGGGTCAGGGGCGCAAGGCGGCTTTTCGGCGGGTAGATGAAGGCCCGCTCGGTCACACCCGGGGAGCCCTTCCGGTCAAGGAATGATACGAGTGCCTCACCGGTACGCAGCTCCGTGATCACGGTCTTTGCATCAAAGGCCGGGTTCTGGCGCATGGTCTCCGCCGCGGCCTTC
>MVQD01000027.1 GCA_002067095.1 Methanoregulaceae archaeon PtaB.Bin056 | reverse complement strand
AACCCGGCCCTTCTCTCGCGGCGGGCGAACCGTATCAAGATGCGGCTCTCGAAGAAGGACGCAACGACCGCTGACGCTGATATTATCCACCGGCGCTGGTTCCCCATCGACATTGACCCGGCGCGACCATCCGGTGTGTCCTCTACTGATGAGGAGCACCAGGCAGCGCTCGTCCGGGCCGCCGAGATCGCCGCGTATCTTGGGAGGGAACGGGGGTGGCCGGACCCTGTTATGGCCGACTCGGGGAACGGGGCACACTTGCTCTATCGGATCGATCTTCCGAATGACGAGGAGAGCCGCGACCTGGTGAAGCGGTGCCTGGAGGTGCTGGATACCATGTTTTCGAACAGCGCGGTCACTGTGGACACTGCGAACTTCAACGCGGCCCGTATCTGGAAGATGTACGGAACCGTCTCGCGAAAAGGTGATCATACTGAGGACCGCCCGTACCGAAAATCGCTGGTCCTATCAGATGCTGATCAGGTGGATGTCGTTGAAAAAGAGTCATTGCGCCAATTGGCCGAAGCATTGCCGCGCGCTCCACCGGAAACAAAGGGGTATAAAAACATTCTCGATCTCCGGGAATGGCTCATTCAACATGGCCTCGGTATCGCCCACGAGAAGCCCTACCAGGGCGGAACGCTGTACATCCTGGACGAATGCCCGTTCTCCGGAGCCCATCGGGACGGGGCGTTCGCAATCCAGTTTCCGAGCGGCGCTATCTATGCAGGGTGCCACCACGCTTCCTGTGGTGGCGGTGAGCAGCGATGGAAGGAACTTCGCGAGAGGTTCGAGCCTCAAAAGGAGAAGAGCAGGAGGCCTCCGGCACGCCCGCCTTCCGGATCCCGGACCGGGGCCTCTCCACCTATCAACTTGGGCGAGCTTCCAGGACGCGAGGAAGCCCTTACGGTCCTCCATCACGGCAACCCGAAGCAGTCGATGCTCCGGACCTTCGCCCTCGACCACGAAGGTGACGAGGTGGTCGCCGAGTGCATGATCATGTCGCTCGCCTCCCGGTCTGTCCTGAACACCAACGGTCTCCACGTCTCCGTGACCGGCGAGAGCGGGAAGGGCAAGAGCCACACCTTTGCGACCATGCTCCGGCAGGTCCCGGAGCGGCTGCGGCTTGAGGGGGCGATGAGCAACAAGGCCCTCTTCTACCTGGAAGACCTGCAGCCGGGCAGCGTGATTGTGCTCGACGACCGTGCCCTCTCCGAGGACATGGCCGAGATCCTGAAGGGGGTCACCACCTCCTTCCGCAAGCCGTTCATTTACCGGACCGTCAGCAAGGACCGCAGGCCGCAGTTCTGCACCATCCCGGAGCGGTGCATCTGGTGGGTGGCGAAGGTCGAAGGCGCCGGCGATGATCAGGTCTTCAACAGGATGCTGACCTGCTGGATCGACGACACCGAAGAGCAGGACGCCCGGGTGCTGGCCCGCATCCTGGTCAGGGACCAGGCTCTCCCTGTCTGCATTGACGAGGACCGGCCAGAGACGCAGGTCTGCCGGGCGATGTGGGAGATTATCGGGCAACAGAGGTTTCATGTGGTGATCCCGTTCTCCGCCCGAATCAGGTTCCAGGCTGCCGCGAACCGGCGAAACCCGGAGATGCTGCTGGACCTGATCAAGTCGAACACGGTGCTCCGGTTCATGCAGCGGGAGCAGCAGCGTGCCGGGTCGGTGGTCTGCCTGACTGCAACGCTCGAGGACTTCCAGGAAGCGACCCGGCTCTATGGCCTGCTGAACGGGACCGCCGGGGGGCAGGAGACCAAGCTGACCAAGCGGGAGGCCGACCTGCTTGCGGTCATCCAGCATCACCAGTGGCCCGAGTTCACGGTCCCGATGCTCCAGAAGGCCTCCGGCCTTACCAGCGGGAACATCCACAAGTGCATCCACGGGCATGTCACCCACGGCAAGGTCTACTCCGGTCTCCTGGAGAAGTGCCCCGCAATCTCCTACTGTGACCGGACGGTCGTGACCGATGACGAGGCCTGCGGTGTCTCGATGCGGAGGAGGACCAACGCCTATACCTTCGACCGCGAGATCTTTGCATCGTGGTGTGCGGGCGGTGCGGTCTGGCTGGACAATGATGGTGATGACACTTCAAAGACTTCAAAAAATCCCGATGATTTCCATCGAGACGCATCAAATGTTGAAGTATTTGGAAATGAATTAAACGAGCCTGATTCTCAAAATAACCCTATTAATAATAATAATTATTTATGTACTCATGATAACTTCAACAAATCTCCAGAAACACAGCAACTAAAAGAGGGGGGTGCATGTGCATCTGCATGTCACTGTGATCCTGGAATTATTGAAGTGCTATCGCCAGAACTCAATAATTCTCCCGCAATTAAGGAAAACATCTCAGAAAGTGCCCCGTTTTCACTTCAACAGAACGCTTCAACACCGGAAATTCCTGGAAGTGTTGCAAAGTCATCCGGTTTACGGCCGAAGATCAACGCTCGGGACTATAAGCCGCTCGACATCCCGGAGAAGACCCCCTGCTACGTGTGCGGTGGTACCTGGTCGCTCTATGTTGAGAAGCTGACCGAGGAGCGCCGGGGACGGGAGGATAAAACCGCCCGCCGGATCTGCAAGACCTGTTACCAGGGCGCAAAGAAGCGGGCCCAGCGGCACGCGACCATCCTCCCGGGCACATTCGATGTTACCCGGATGGAACGCCTGAAAGCGACCGTAGGCCGCTGCACTATCTGCGAGCTGGACAAGGCCGCGTATATCGACCGCGGGACCGATACCAAGCTCTGCGAGTATTGCTATCAGCGGGCTGTGCAGGCCCAGGCACACGGGGAGGTGAGCGGATGACCCCTTCAAGGTGCCTGCTCTGCATATCCGACCCGGCGACCCGGCTCGACAAACTCTGGCGGCGGCGTGCGATCATCAGGGAGAAGATCCAGCAGCTCCAGGACCAGATCTACCTGGT
>MVQD01000026.1 GCA_002067095.1 Methanoregulaceae archaeon PtaB.Bin056 | reverse complement strand
GTTTACCGGGATGCACATCAAAAAGGATTGCATCTACCACAGCATCCTCCCGGGGGGCAACGAGCACCGGCTCCTTATGGGTGTCCCCTACGAGCCCATCATTTTCAGGGCAGTATCGGGAGTCACCGAGGCAAGGAACGTGGTGCTGACTACCGGGGGATGCGGCTATTTCCACGCGGTGATCCAGATAAGGAAGAGTACCCAGGGGGACGCCAAGAACGCCATCATGGCAGCGTTTGCCGCGCATACCTCCCTGAAGCACGTGGTCGTAGTAGACGAGGACATCGACCCCGCCGACCCAGAGGAAGTCGAGTTTGCCCTGGCAACGAGGGTCCGCGGGGACCAGGACATCATGGTGGTCACCGGCGTCAGGGGGTCGTCGCTCGATCCCTGCAGGGTGGGGGACGGCACCAACGTCAAGGTAGGAGTCGACGCGACGATGGTCCTTGGCAGGGAGGATGAGTTCCGGCGTGCTGGCTGGCAGGACGGGTCATGATCCTCTCGCCTGACGAGGAGGCCATCCTTGCCGGGGAGGAGGGCGAGACGAGGGCCAGGATGCTCGAGATCCTGTTGGCGCTCGGCAAGGTATACGGGGCAGAGCGGCTTATCCCCATCGTGAGCGCCCAGGTGAGCGGGGCATCCTACAAGACGATCGGCCGCTGGGGCCTTGAATGGCTCCAGGGGCTCGATGCCAGGGTCTCCGTGCCAACAGTCCTAAACCCGGTGGGCATGGACCGCTCCCGGTGGCGCGAGATGGGCATAACCCCCGAGTTCGCACGGGTGCAGGAGGAGGTGCTGGACGCCTACCGGCGCCTTGGGGTGACCATGGAGTGCACCTGCACGCCGTATTACCTGTACATGACCCGCTACGGCGATCACCTCGCCTGGTCCGAGTCATCGGCGGTCGCGTATGCAAACTCGGTGATTGGGGCGAGGACGAACCGCGAGGGTGGGCCGAGCGCCCTTGCCGCGGCGATCATCGGAAAGACGCCGGAATACGGGCTCCACCTGGTCAGAGAGAGGGCACCCCGGGTGGTGATCCGCGTGGAGGATGGAGACCGACTCTCCGATGCCGCACACTTCGGCGCACTCGGTTACCTTGCCGGGAGACTCGTAGGGAGCCGCATCCCCCTGATCGAGGGCATACGGCCGAAGAAGGACTTCCTGAAAGCGCTCGGGGCCGCGATGGCGGCATCCGGCGCAGTGGCCCTCTTCCACGTGAAGGGCATCACTCCGGAAGCGAGGGTCTTCTCCTATCCTGCGGAAGGACTGGAGGTGATCTCCATCAAGTACGATGAGGTGTCGGCCGCCATGGAGGAGATCCCCGTCGAGGCGGTCGCCCTGGGATGCCCCCATTGCTCGCCGGACGAGCTCTCCCGCATCGCGGAGCTCCTTGCCGGAAAAAAGGTTCGGATACCGGTCTTTGTATTTGCCGCGAGGGATGTCGCGGCCCGTCACTCCGAAGAGGTCGCTACCATCGAAGAGAGCGGGGCACACGTATTTGCCGATACCTGCATGGTGGTATCCCCCGCGATGGAGCGGTTCTCGGCCATCATGGTCAACTCCGGAAAGGCGTATGCCTACATCCCGAACATGTGCGGTGCGGCAGCCCGCCTGGGGACCACCGAAGAATGCATCGAGGTGGCGACCGGGGCCCCGGCAGGGAGTCCGCGGTAACATGAGCGGTCCAAAGGACAGGCAACCCTCTCCGTTGCGGTGGATTTATCACCGATTTTATGCAAATACCCTGCTGAATGGCATTTTCTGACCTGCACCTGTCCAGGATGGACCGCTACAAGCCTGCCATCCTCCTCCTGCTGGTCGCCGTCTCGGTGGCCCTCGAGGCATTCGTGCACCACGCAATGGGAATAGAGGTGGTATACTCCCATTTCTTCTACATCCCCGTGGTCCTGGGAGCGGTCTGGTACGGGAAGAAGGGGGCGCTGGTGGCGGTCTTCCTCGCGGGGGTGTACATCGGTGACTACTACCTCATCGGTGGAGCCGTGCCTTCCGACGCGTTGATCCGCGCCTTGATGTTCGTGGTCGTCGCCCTCGTCATTGGCGTCGTGATGGACTATGTCCACAGGGAACAGGAGCAGGTGATGACCCAGATGGCCAATGCTGCGTTGAGGGAAGGAACCTCGGGGAGGTTCCGGGGCAACCTCGACGAGTGGAAGGCGAAGCTGCGATCCTCGGTCAACGTGAAGAGGCTCCGGGATGAGAAGGATGCCCGGGGGCTCATCGAAGCCCTCAGGCACAAAGACCCTGCGGTCCAGTACGAAGCGGCCGAGGCCCTCGGGGCATTGAGGGAGCCTTCTGCGGTCTTTCCACTCATGACCGCCCTGACAGGTGACCGTTATTCGGGGGTGAGGTGGAAGGCGGCCGAGGCCCTTGCCCGGATAGGCAGCCCAGCCGTCGGGCCGCTCATCGGGGCTCTCGATAACCCCGACGAGGACGTGAGGTGGAAGGCGGCGATCGCACTCGGCGAGATTGGTGACCCCCGAGCCATCCCCCCGCTGATTGCGCTCCTCGAGGACCAGGACAGGTTTGTCCAGAGCAGGGCAGCGTACGCGCTGGGCCAGTTCGGCAGTGCTGCACTCTCGGCACTCCTGGCCGTCCTGAAGGAGGGAAGCCCTGCTGCACGGCGCGGAGCCGCGATCGCGCTCGGGAAGATCGGCGGGCCGGAGGTGATGGATCCGCTCCTCACCGCACTCGCGGACCCCGATGATACGGTACGCTCCTCCGTGCTCGATGCCCTCGCGTGCCTCGGCGAAGGCGTCCATGCACGACTCCTTGTGCATGTCGGCGCAGCCCCTCCCGAAGAGAGGACCCGCATATTCCAGGCCCTCCGGGAGGCGGCCAGCCCGAAGTTCGCGGAGGGATTTTTCCCCGTCCTCTCCCGGGCAGATGACGAGACAAGGGATGTGATCCTCACCCTGGCCACAAAGAGAGGGGAGAAGGAGCCGCATTCTGATGAAAAGGGCCCAGGTCCATAAAACCCCTTTTATTGCACCCGGATTTTCCCTCCCGGTCAAGTATATGTGGTGAGAGTTCCATCTCTTCCTGTGTTTGGAATATACAAGATCCCTTTCCAGACAGACGCGGCCGGGATCACAGTATCGGTCGAATGCGAGGGTGAAACGTCCACCTACCGGAGGATAGCGCCTTTAGGGACACTCACGAAGCGGCTTGGATACCGCGAGGGAAGAGTGTTCATCAACCCCGTCGAGCCGGTCAACCTGCCCTCGGAGGTGACAGGGATGCTTGAATTCCACTTCACGCCCGTGACCCTGCGGCCAGGCTCCAGCATCCCGATCTGCATGAAGTTTCCGGTGGAGATCGGGGTGTTTGTCGGTGCCGCCGAAAATTACACTCTCCTCGACGTCTTCTCCCTGGCCCGGCCCAAGTACTCCCTTTACGGCACTCCCGAGAAGGGGTTCATCACCAGGCACGTGGAGTGCGAGGTGTATGAGTATGCGCCTCCCACGAACCCATTCGAAGAGGGGGTGCTCTTCCTCACCATCAAGAACTCCGCGAGGGACTGGGTGGAGGTCTCCCGTGCAGTCTTTGACGCCTCTATGCTCAGGATCTTCCACGGAAGGATTGTCGCAATCACCGGAGAGATGGAGGTCTATTCGCGCCTCGTGGCCGAGACGAGTGTTCTCGACCTCCCGCCAGAGGATGGGATGAAGCAGTCGCTTCGCGTGTTTCCCACAAAAAGGATGCTTATCCCTGAGAAACAGCCATTCATGATGGAATACGGCGTAGGAGACTGAGCAGAATGGCGTTCGAATCCCTCAGGATTGAAGTGATAGGAAATGTCACCCTTTTCGACCTTATCGTATTCGGCATCTCGGTGCTCGCGGCCGCGGTCATCGCAAAAGTCGTGGCAATCTACCTCAAGAAGTCCCTGAGCGACCGGGTCCAGCCAAAAGAGATGGACTTTTTGGTCAGGATTATCCAGGCTGCGATCATCATCCTCGGGGTATACCTCGCACTCCCGAGTTTTGACATCAACCTCGCGGACATGCTGGTGGTGGGAGGCACGATGGGGCTCGTGATCGCGTTTGCAAGCCAGCGGATCGTCTCGAACTTCGGCTCGGGCCTCTTCCTCATCGCGGAGCGGCCGATGAAACCCGGAGACAGCGTCAACATCGGCACGGTGAGCGGAACTGTCGAGGAGATACGGGTCCTCTCAACCATCATCAAGACGCACGAAGGGGTGTACGTAAGGGTCCCGAACGAGAAGATCTTCACGTCTGAGATCACCAATTACGTCGCCAATGTCGCAAGGAGGTTCGAATACACTATCGGGATCAGCTACCGGTCCGATGCCGCCAAGGCGATCCGGATCATCCGGGGACTCCTCGATGACCACCCCTTCGTCCTCAGGCACCCTGCGCCGAGCGTCTTTGTGGACACGCTTGCAGACTCGAGCGTGAACCTCAGGGTCTTTATCTGGGCACCGTCCAGGGTATGGTGGTCGGTAAGGACAGAGATGCTCTGGGCGATCAAGGTGGCGCTCGAGGCCGAAGGGGTCGAGATCCCGTTCCCCCAGCGGGTGATCACATTTGCCAGGGATAATGAAGGGTCGCCGTGCTACGATCCTCAGGGAGATGGTGCTGCCCATGGAAGACCCTGAACTGGAGAACCTTGCCGCCACTCTCGTCCACGGGAACCTGGCCGCACGGCGCGATGCAGTCAGGCAGCTTGCCGGCAGGGGGGGAAAGGCCGTCCCCCGCCTCATCTCGCTCCTCCAGGAGCCGGTGGAGAACGAGGTGCGGTGGTACGCCGCGGTTGCCCTGGTCAGGATAGGCCCGCAGGTGATTGGCCCGATCCTCGACGCGATATCCGGGAACCCGGACCCTCGTTTCCGCCGGTATGCTGCCGCCGCGCTCGGGCACCTCGGGGAGCCGGCGGTGGCCCCGATCCTGAAAGCCATGCGGGATGCGGACCCAAAGACCCGGGGGTTCCTTGCGCAGGCCCTCTGCAGGATCGGAGAGCCGGCAATCCCCGCAGTCAGGAAGATGCTCGGGTCAGACGACCCGGTGCTGCGCGAGTGCGCCACGCTCACCCTCTGGCAGATGGGCGGGGAAGGCCTGGAATCGCTTCTTTCGTCGATGGATGACGGGGTCTAACACAATTTTTCACCACCTCTCTCACCACCCTCCAGCGGTGACGAACGAGGAGTCAATGCCTGTCAGAAAACGGTATCCCAACTGATAAGTCACTGCCGCTGCAAGAGAGATGGTGATGATGCAGTGCTCTCCGGCAATCGAACGCTACCTCGCCGGGCTGCAGGAAGGGCTGAACGCGGCCATGGCAGTTGCGGAGCGGGCCAGGGCCGTGGGGATCGATCCCCGCACGGCAGTCGAGATACCCGTGGCAAGCGACCTTGCGGACCGGGTCGAGGCGCTGCTCGGGATAAAGGGCCTGGCGGCAAGGATTCGCGAGATGGAGGGCCAGATGTCCCGGGAGGAGGTGGCCCTCCACATCGGCGAGGACTTCGTGCAGCGCCGGTTTGGGGAGGAGACCGACGAGGAGATCCTCGACCACGCCATCCGGACCGCGATGGCGGTGCTCACCGAGGGGGTGGTCGCTGCTCCGACGGAAGGGATCGCCAAGGTGGGCATCGGGCGAAATGACGACGGCAGCAGGTACCTGAAGGTCTATTATGCAGGGCCGATCAGGAGCGCTGGGGGTACCGCCCAGGCCCTCTCGGTGCTGGTGGGGGATTTCGTCAGGCGGGCGCTCGGGATGAACCGCTATATCCCCCGCCCCGAAGAGGTGGAGCGCTACATCGAGGAGATTCGCCAGTACAACTCCATCATGAACCTGCAGTACCTCCCATCGGAGCGAGAGATCAGGTTGATCGTCCAGAACTGCCCGGTCTGCATCGACGGGGAAGGAACGGAGCAGGAGGAGGTCGGCGGGTACCGGAACCTCGAACGGGTGGAGACGAACACCGTGAGGGGTGGCATGGCGCTCGTGCTTGCAGAGGGCCTCGCCCTCAAGGCACCGAAGGTCCAGAAGAACGTACGGGCCCTCTCCCTGGACGGGTGGGAGTGGCTGGACGAACTGATCAGCGGGGCCTCGAAGGGGGGCGACGGGGATGATGCCCCCGGCATCAGGCCGAAAGACAAGTACCTGCGTGACCTCATCGGGGGCCGCCCCGTCTTCTCCTACCCGATGAGGAAGGGGGGGTTCAGGCTCAGGTACGGCCGCTCCCGGAACACGGGCTTTGCCGCAGCGGGGCTCAACCCCGCGACCATGCACATCCTCGGGGACTTCCTCGCCACAGGTACCCAGATGAAGGTGGAGCGGCCGGGCAAGGCCGCCGGGATAGTGCCGGTGGACACCATCCAGGGCCCGACGGTCAGGCTGAAATGCGGGGACGTCCTCAGGATCGACGATGCGGCGCAGGCAAGAGAGCTCAGCCCTGAAGTTGACCTGGTCCTCGATGTCGGAGAGATCCTGGTCGGGTACGGCGAGTTCCTGGAGAACAACCACCCGCTGGTCCCGCCTGCCTACTGCCACGAGTGGTGGTGCCTTGAAGGCGGGTCGGGGCGGCCCGAGAACGAGGAGGAGGCAATCGCCCTCTGCTTCGAGGGAGCATTCCTCCATCCAGACTTCACATTGCTCTGGGACGATCTCTCGTGCGAAGAGATCGCAGAACTTGCGGACGCCGTCTCGCGGTATGGGGAATTGAAGCACGGCATCCTTGTCCTGCCCCCCGAGGGCCGCATCAAGGAGATGCTCGAGGTCATCCTTCTCCCCCACCGCGTGAGGGAGGGGCTGATCTGCGTCAGCGAGTACTTCGTCTTCCTCGCGTGCCTGGGCCTCGACCTGAAGCTGCACAAGCGACCTGCCTGGGAAGGGGCTCCCATGGACGACCCGCTCGCCCTCGTAAGCCACCTCTCGGGGTTCCGGATGCGGTCGAGGGGGGGCACCCGCATCGGCGGTCGCATGGGCCGCCCGGGAAAGTCGAAGCCCAGGAAGATGAACCCTCCGCCCCACTCGCTCTTCCCCCTGGGAGAGGCGGGGGGCAGCAGGCGGTCGTTCCAGGAAGCATCGAACCACGCCCCCCAGCCGAACATGGACGGGGGGGTGATCACCATCGAGACCGGGCGGAGGAGATGCCCCTCCTGCGGCATCGAGACGTTCCGCAACCGGTGCGAGTGCGGGTCGCACACGGAACCGGTCTACACCTGCCCCCGCTGCAAGCGGGAGCATGAAGGTCTTGAGTGCCCGACCTGCCACACGCCGCTCGTATGTACCCAGGTCACAAGCCTGAACGTGAAGCAGGAGTATGCGATGGCGATGGAGCGCCTCGGTATCCGTGAGAGCAGCATCTCGCTCGTGAAAGGAGTCAGGGGGCTGATCTCCCGCGAGCGGACCGTCGAGCCGATGGAGAAGGGGATCCTCAGGGCGGCCCGGGACCTCTTCGTCTTCAAGGACGGGACGGTCCGGTACGACATGATCGACCTGCCCCTCACCCACATCCGTCCCGGCGAGGTTGGAGTCTCTCCCGACCGGCTCCGGGAACTCGGGTACACGGAGGATATCCACGGAGATGCGCTCCATACTCCGTCCCAGGTGGTGGAACTCAAGGCGCAGGACATCCTGATCTCCGAATCCTGCGCGGAATACATGGTGAAGGTCGCCCAGTTTATTGACGAGCTCCTCGAGAAGTGCTATGGCCTGCCTCCCTTCTACCGGGTGCAGTCGAGGGACGACCTCATCGGCCACCTGGTGATCGGCCTTGCACCCCACACCAGTGCGGGAGTGCTGGCAAGGATTGCCGGGTTCTCCCGGGCGAACGTCGGGTACGCCCACCCCTTCTTCCACGCGGCCAAGCGGCGGAACTGCTTCTTTGGCGACACCATGATCGAGACCTTCGACGGGAGGGAGTGGTGCACGAGGCCGATACGGCAGATCGTCTCCGAGAATTTCGACCTCTCGCGCCCGGGGATCGACCGGCTCGGGACCTATTACTCGGACCCGGCGTCCACGCTCCTGGTGCGCACCGTTGACCGTGAGGGGAAGCCACATTTGCGTCGGGTGACGTCGGTCTCCATCCACAGGTCCCCCGAAGCCCTGATCCGGTTCGAGACCCGCGGCGGCCGGGAGATCGCAGTGACCGCAGACCACGCGATGCTCGTCTGGGACGTCTGCTCGCTCCGGAAGATCCGGGCGGTCGAGCTGAAAGAGGGGGACCCGGTCCCTGTGATGGTGGGAACCAACGTCCTCACCGACCACATCACCCGCCGGGAGGTCGTCCCTTCGCCGGACACGCGGGTATTCTGCCTGACCGTGACCGAGGACCACACGGTGCTTGCAAACGGCATCTTCACCGGCCAGTGCGACGGTGATGAGGACTGCATCATGCTCCTCCTTGACGGGTTGATCAACTTCTCGCGCTCATTTTTGCCCGAGACCCGCGGCGGCTCGATGGACGCGCCGCTTGTCCTGACCACCAGGATCGATCCCGCCGAGATCGACAAGGAGAGCCACAACCTCGACGTGGGGGCCGGCTACCCCCTCGAGTTCTACCTGGCAACCCTCAGGTATGCCCACCCAAAGGAGGTGGAAGGGATTGTGGACCGGGTGGGCAGGCGCCTTGGGACCCCCGCCCAGATGGAGGGGTTCTCGTTTACGCATGACACGACAGACATCTCGGCGGGGCCACTCGAGTCCACGTATACCCAGCTCAAGAGCATGATCGACAAGCTCGACGCAGAGCTGGCCCTTGCCGGGAAGATCCGGGCCGTAGACGAGGACGACGTCGCGGAGCGGGTCCTGACCACCCACTTCATCCGCGACCTCCAGGGGAACCTCTCTGCCTTCTCGAAGCAGAAGTTCCGGTGCGTGAAATGCAACACGAGCTACCGCCGGATGCCGCTTGCGGGCAGGTGCAACCGGTGCGGCGGCAACATCATCCCGACCGTCCACGAGGGGTCGGTGAAGAAGTACCTGGAGATGTCAAGGGAAATCTGCAGGAAGTACCGGGTGTCGGAGTATACCCGCCAGCGGGTACAGGTCCTCGACATGGCAATCGAGTCCACGTTTGGCCAGGAGAAGAGCCAGCAGATGGGCCTCGCGGATTTCATGTAGGCAGGGGCGGGCACGTCCGGCCAGGAGAATGCATTTCATACTGGAAGGACAATTACGTCTCACCAATGTATGACCTTTCTTGCCTCCGCGATGAGTTCCCGGTCCTCTCCGGCTGCATCTACCTTGATTCCGCGTCTACGAGCCAGACCCCGAAAAGGGCGGTCGAGGCGATGTGCGCCTATTTTTACGAGTATGCCGCAAACCACGGGAGGGGTTCCCACCACCTTGCGAGGAGGACCACCGAAGAGTACGAACGGACCCGCGAGGCACTGGGGAGATTCCTTGGGGTGGATCCCGGGCACCTCGTCTTTGCGAAGAACGCGACAGATGCGATCAACATGGTCGCCTGCGGGACCTGCTGGGAGCAGGGCGACGAGGTCATCACCACGGCGGTCGAGCACCATGCGAACCTGCTGCCCTGGATGGCACTCCGGGGCAAGGGGGTCCGTGTAAAGATACTCCCGCAACAGAACGGAATCGTCGACCCTGCAGACCTGCAGGATGCGCTCTCCCAACGGACAAGGCTTGTTGCGGTCACGCATGTCACGAACGTGCTCGGGACCGTCCAGCCAGTCGAAGAGATGACAAAGATCGCGCACGATGCCGGGGCGCACATCCTCCTCGACGCGGCCCAGTCCGCAGGGCACATGCCGCTCGATGTGCGCGGGTTCGACTTCGTGGCCCTCCCGGGCCACAAGGGCCTCCTCGGACCGCAGGGGACGGGTGCACTGTACGTGGCAGATTACTCGGACCTCTCGGTCACCTGCCATGGCGGGGGTATCGTCGGGGAGGTCACGCTCGAAGGGTTCTCCCTCCTCCCCCCGCCTGCAAGGTTCGAGGCCGGCACCCCGAACATCCCGGGGGTGATCGGCCTTGGCGCGGCGATAGGGCTCGTCGGGGAGCTTGGCGTCGGGGAGATCCATCGCCACGAGACCCGGCTGGGCGAGCAGGCCTGGGACGGGCTCTCATCCATCGAAGGAGTGGTCGTTTACAGTCCGAAGGGCTCCCCGGTGGTCTCGTTCAACATCACGGGGATGAACCCGGACGACTGCGCATCTGCACTTGACCTGCGGAAAGGGATCTGCGTCCGCAGCGGCCTGCACTGCGCCCACCCCCTGGCATCCTCTCTCAACCCCCTTGGAACGGTCAGGGCCTCGATGGGGTGCTACACCACCCCTGAAGAGGTCGCCGTGTTCGTGGAGACCGTGGAGGAGATTGCGGGCTCGCGGTAACGGTGGATGAACGGAAGGAATATCGGGGAAAAAATTATTCGGGCTGCTTCACTTCAGGTTTTTTGCCCTTTTTTCCCTTTCCACCACCTGTATACCGCATAGGCAACGAGCGCGAGGATTACCAGCGGGATAACCGAGATCAGGATGATCACGAGTGCGGCAGTGACACCAAGGAACCCGGCGATGCCCTCGTTGATCACCGAAGTGACCGACGGCCCGCCGCTCGGGCCCACGGGTTCCGGCTCCCGGAAGGAGACAGAGATCGTTGCATAATCGATCCGGCTGTCGAGGTATTTGAGACGCCCGTCAATCCGATCGATCTCGACCTGAATCCGCTCGATCTGCCCCTGCACCTCCAGGATCTCGGAGACGTTCTCAGCTTTCTCCATGATGCGCTGGTACTGGGCGAGCTGGTGTGCGAGCGCGGTTCTCCTGGCCTGGAGGTCGACGTACTCCTCTGTGACATCCTTTGTGTCGATTGACTGGGACTTAAGCGTCCCCAGTGATATTATGGAGGAGATTGCCTGGTCGAATGCCGATGCCGGGACTCGCATCACGAGAGAAGCAGAGAGCCTGTCCCCGCTGTAGCGGTTTATGGAAAGGGATCCCACATACCCTCCGTTGGCGGCCGCAATTGCCTGGAGGGCATCCCTGGTGGCAGGGACATCCTTGACCTCGAGGTTGATCTGGGCTGTCCTGATGATCTTCTGATCGTCGCCAGCCCATGCCCCGGAATATATCTCAGAAGAAGTCGCGGGATAGGGCTCACGATACTCCTCTGTAATATATGCTGAACCCCCGCTTGAACCACCATAATTATACCCAGCGGGGGGGATATCCGCGCTGCTTTTCTGGGAGGATATTGCGCCAGGGATGTCAGGGGATACGCACCCCGCACATAAGAGTCCTCCCGCAAGGACTGCCATGAGAAGGAGAAGGGAGAAGATCTTGCTTTTCTGCATACAAGTCCCTCCCCGGCGGAGAAGAAAAATGATTCCGTGAGTGCGATTTCTTTCGCAGTCTTTTTATTCCAGCCGCAGGTTCGGAGAGTGCAGCCTGGTGAATATTTATCCCGGCGGCTCACCCTTGATTATAGTATATCCATTTCCGACCGCGAGTGTGACTGAGAGGCCAAAAGTGACCGACTCAAGATCGGTTCTCGCAGGAGTTCGCAGGTTCGAATCCTGCCACTCGCATTCAACCACCTGGTCCCATTCTCACTTCCCAATCTCCCAGGCCTGATTATTCCTCCTTTTTCTCATCATTTTATTAACCTCTCAGCTTCTGTTTTGAGCCGCATGCCATGCCGGCTGCCATTTCCCGCTGTGTCTTCCAGGGCAATCGTCCGTAATCTTTTTCAACGAGAAACAGGTGACCGCAGATTCACACCCCTTGGTGTAGACTATTGGGAGAAGGGGCAGCACTTGAAAATAGATGAGGTGCAAGATTCTGCCGCCCGGATTATCCTGCGTCAAACATACTATCAATAATACAGGGATAGGGAATGGGAAGGATCCGGAGGGGTGGCATTGAGGGACTCACTCCGATATTCGGATGCGGACGTGTAAAATAATAGGGCTGTGAGTGGTGGTCTCTAGTCCTTTTCAATGAACTTGGTTATCATCTCCGCTCCCTTTGGATTCTGGTTTGGGCGGTATACCTGGAAGTCGATCATGCCAAGATAGCGAGGGATCATTCGGACCGCGTCCCGGTCTTTTTCTTTTTCGGTTTCGGGCAAATCATTATACGGCACCATCAAAGGATGTGTTTTTTCTTTTTCGTCTTTAATGGCTCCGAATGAAAATCCCTGGGCTCTCATCGCTTTCATCCAGCGCAAATGCTCCATTTCAGCCAGATACTCGATCTCATCCGGGGTGAAAGAAAAGGCAGTTGACTTCCAGTCCGTCATCGGGAGAATATCACAACCGATAGCCCGTAATTTATGTATGATGTCTTCTGCCTGGAGCCGGTTGGACTCCCGGAGGCGTTCAGGAAGGTCATCCCAAGGGACCATTGCCGAACCGTTCTGCACAGGTTCGTGCAATGATTTTGTGAGAAGGTACTGGTCATGGATCGCCCGTCCCAGGATCTCCCGGATACCTCCGAGAACAACGTCAGGCCGTGCTGCAAAGGATAGACTGTTGAAGGGAATAATTGGAATCGTTTCAGGAGACATCTCTTCGACCAGGGTTGCGAGGCCAGGGTTGTGATCCATTCTGACCAGTATCCGGGCATTCAGCCCGACAAGGTGGTGAGAGATAGCCAAGGCTGCGGTCAGGCCTGCCGTATCGTCATTAAGGCAGACGAAAGCTAACACGAAAGGGTATGATCCGGAGGTTTTCAGATAACTGCCGCTTTGGAACTCGGCAGACCTTACATCAAAGGGTACCGCGTGGATGTCTGCGGCATCGCGGAGACGGGGATAGGTCAGGTAAAGGCGTTTTTTTATCTCTTCCGCATTCAGGTCAACGAGGATAACTTCGAGGGGTGCTGGTTGCAAGCCGCTCTCGTACCATGCACGGGAAGCCCCCGCGATGATATTCTCTCCAAGACTCCCTGCACCTACCACGACCAGGAGCGGGGCATGTTTCAACGAAGTCCTTACATGGGGAGTAAAATAGGATGCGAGAAGATCCCGTGCCCCAAGGGATGGCCCGTTGTAAAAATCGATCCTCACAACCGGATTTTTGGCAGGTGAAAGCACCTGTTCACGAATTATTTTCCAGAGGCTGGGGTTGCTGATCTGAAGGATGCATTCGAGGGGCTCTCCTTTCCGCGTTTCGAGGATTTTCATCGCAGAAAGGACAATTTCTGCATTCAGGCCATCGGAACCGGTCAGGGCAAGCAAAGCCCTGGCTTTATTCACCCGGGCAAGGGAGAGTACCGCAGGGTTTTTTGGATCTCCGGAAAGCATTACCGTGCTGGATCTCCTGATGTTTTCTCCCTCGGGGGAATCTTCTCCCGCTCCGATTACGACGGTTTTTATCTTTTGGTCCCTGAACTGTTCCACGAGAACTTCAGTAGTTTTATGCACGCCACAGATTACCACGTGGTTCCTGCAGAACGCAAGGGGCATCTCCCGGATTTTATCGCGAAAATGGATAACAAGGATCCCGGCTGAACCTGAACCGGCAAAAGCTGCTGCCAGGATCTGGATAAACCTGTCAGAATAGATGGGCATAACGCCAAAACGGAGCAGGCTGCCAACTGCATTAAGGACATCAATCAGTGAATTCGGCATATCTGAACCAGCAATGGGACATCTCTCGTACGATACAGTGAATCCACACATAGAAAAATTTGTTGAATTCAGGTGTTCACAGAAGACCAAAGAGAATCTGAATAGTTCTCTATGATTTATGCTGCATTTTCAAGCGCCCCTCTTTCAATTCTGCAAAATAGATTAATTTCCCTGGATATTACGATGGGGGATACCAGTCTTCCATTCACCCGGCGGGGATGCACTACGCACCGGGCGGTAGAGCTGAAAATCGATGAGGGCAAGATAGCGGGGAATCATCCGGACAGCATCCCGGTTCTTCTCCTTCTCTGTCTCGGGCAGATCCGAATAGGGCACCATTAACGGATGCCTCTTTTTCTGCTCGTCCTTCAATGGTCCAAAGGAAAACCCCTGGTTTTTCATGTCGTTCATCCATCGCACATGCTCCCTTTCCGCGAGGTATTCAACCTCCCCGGGCGAAAAAGAGAAACTCGTTGCCGTCCAGTCAGTCATCGGAACGATATCGCACCCAACCGCCCGTATTTTTTCGAGGATGTCTTCTGCCTGGAGCCGGTTGGATTCTTTGAGCCGTTCCGAAAGCTCGTCCCACGGGACCGCGGGAACGCCTTTTTGGACGGGTGGACTCCTTGAGAGGGTTGCCAGGTACTGCTCATGGATAGCCCGGGCCAGCATTTCCCGAATTCCCCCGAGAACCACATCGGGCCGGGCCGCGAGCGAGAGGCTGTTGAATGGTATAATCGTTATTTCTCCTGCATTTTGTTCCTCAACGAGCTGTGCAAGCCCGGGATTGTGGTCCATCCTGACAAGGATCCGGGCGTTCATGCCGATCATGTGATGGGAGAGTGCCAGTGCCGCGGTCAGGCCCACGGTGTCGTCGCTGATGCAAATAAAGGCCAGTGCCCGTGAGAACGAGGCATACTCCTTCATGAAACCTGGAACCTGGAACCGGGGGGACAGGACATCTACGGACATGGCGTGAATATTTACCGCCTCCTTGAGGTGGGGGTATGTCGCCTTCAGGCGTCCTGCGAGTGTATCCGCGTGCAAGTCCACCAGCAGGATGTTTAACTTCGATTCGGTTGCATTATTCTCGAACCATTCGCGGGATGCTCTTGCTATGATATTTTCACCGAAGCGACCCGCACCAACAACGATGAACAACGATTCACTGCTTCTCCAGCTGGGAATCAGGGGAGTAAAATACATGTTTGTGAGTGCACGCGCACCCAGTGCCGGTCCGTTATAAAAATCTATCCGCACCGCATCACTGGTGACTGGTGAGAGTGCGAGTTCACGAATGACTTTCCAGAGCGCCGGATTAGTGATCTGATGAATACAGGTGAGCGGCTTTCCTTTTCGCTTTTCCAGAATCTTCATTGCAGAGAGAGTAATTTCTGCATTCAGGCCATCGGAATCGGTCAGTGCACACAGCGCCCTGGCGTTCTTCACTTGGGCGAGGGAGAGAAGTGAAGTGTCTTTCGGATCGCCAAAAAGTACAACGGTGTCCCTTCCACGGAAAATTCCGGCCTCACGAGTGCTTTCGTTTCCACTTATTACAACCGATTTGGTTTTTTCGCTCCTTAATTGTTGCACGAGGGTTTCAGTGGTTTCATTGACCCCGCAGATAATCACATGATCCCTGTAAAAAAGAACTGGTATCTCACGAATTTTATCCCGCAACCAGATAATTTCGGTAAAAATTGCAATAAACGTCCCCACTCCGGCGATGATAAGGAGAACAGCGACGATTTTCCCGTATCCAGTCTGTGGCACAAAGTCCCCGTATCCCACGGTTGCAATTGTCACAATAACGAAATAGAACGCATTTAAGGGGGACAACCCCTCTGTCAGAATGACAGCAAGCGTGCCAAGCACCAGCACGGCGAGCAGCAGGAACAAGTACGAGCGCACCCGGTAAAAAGAGCGTTCCATGGGAAAATATTGAATGACTGAACTGATATGAATCCTTGGGAGCGCCAAAAAAAAGTCTCTCTGTTCGATAGCCGGGGCCGCTCTTTTCACCGTGAGATACCGTCAAAGGACCACACCCGGACACACCCTTATCTTTCGAAAAGAGAAACCATAAGACCGCATGTTCAACGCGCTTGATGTGGACCGCTGGGTGGCGGAACGGCGGTCAAGCCTCGACGAGGCGAAAGTCTCCGTGGCCGGGATCATCCAGGCGGTCCGGGAAGGGGGTGACGGGGCGCTGCTTGCAATGGCAAGGAAGCACGAACCGGATATCACCTCGGTGCGGGTTACAAAAGACGAGATCGAGGCGGCCTACGGTGAAGTGGATGAAGGGCTCCTTGAGAGCCTCATCGAGGCCGAGGCGCGGATCACGAGGTTCCACGAACTCCAGAAGGAGCGGAGCCTCTGGCTCGATGAGGTGGAGCCAGGCATCGTGCTCGGTGTCAAGACCACGCCCCTCGACCGCGTCGGCCTCTACGTGCCGGGCAGGAGAGCGGCGTACCCTTCGACTGCCCTGATGAACGCCGTGCCGGCAAAAGTCGCGGGGGTCCCCGAGATGTGCGCCTGTACTCCTCCTCCGGTCCTCCCCCTGACTCTTGTTGCGCTCGATATCGCAGGCGTCGACGAGATTTACCGGATCGGCGGCGCCCAGGCGGTCGCGGCGATGGCACTCGGGACAGAGACCATCCGCCCGGTCCAGAAGATCGTCGGGCCGGGCAACGTGTACGTGACGGCCGCGAAGATGATGCTCCGGGAGCACGCCGAGATCGACTTTCCCGCGGGCCCAAGCGAGATCGGGATCATCGCGGACGGGAATGCGAACCCCCTGTTCATCGCGATCGATATCCTGGCCCAGGCAGAGCACGACCCGGACGCGGCCTGCGTGCTCATCACCACCGATGAAGCGCTTGTCGACCGGGTGAAGGCGGAGCTTTCGAGACTGCTTCGGGAGTCGCCCCGGAAGGAGATCATCGAGAAGGCGCTTGGGAATTCAGGGTACGTCTTAGTGCCCACGATGGAGGAGGCGATATCCGGCATGAACGAGATTGCACCCGAGCACCTCTCGATCCAGGTCGCCGATCCGCTCACGGTCCTCAATGCGGTCAAACACGCGGGATCCATCTTTGTGGGGCCGTATACCCCGGTTGCCGCGGGGGATTATGCCTCCGGGACGAACCACGTTTTACCAACCGCCGGGTACGCGAAGACCTACTCAGGCCTGAACGTCTCGCATTTCTGCAAGACATCAACGGTCCAGATCATCGACAGGAGAGGCCTTGAGGCAATAGGAGACACCATCGAGACCATCGCCGACGCCGAGGGGCTCTGTGCCCACGCCGAGTCGGTGCGTATCAGGCGCCGCTCTCACTGAGATATTCCAGGATTCCGGCCCTCAAATCCTTTTTTCTTGTTCAGTATTTCTATCCCGTTCTGAAGATAGCAGAGACTCGATGGTATCGGCAAGTTTCAATATGTGCGCTTCGAGGGGCGGAGTGAGGGCATCAAGCCAGTGCGGGGCACCAATGAGGTATTCCATGGTTTTTGATGGGAGCACGTCTTCGATGCGGAACGGGATGATTATAACTCCGCTCGAAACCGCTTTTGTGAGTTCCCTGATGATATGGGGAGAATTATTTGAATGGGACGAAAAAATAAAAACCATGAACCTGGAACCTTCGATAGCCCGTATGATGCCCTCCTGATACAGCACTCCGGGCATGAGATCTCTCGGGGCTATCCAGCAACGGATTCGGCGGGCCTCCAGGCCCGCGCACACAGCATCGGCAATTGCCTTGTCCTGGGAGGAGTAACTGATGAACACATCGTGAACCCAGGGCGTTCGTGGTTCTTTATCGCAAGCGGCATCATCAGCACTCCTGGCTGTGGATATCCCGGTGGCTCGGAGTTCAGGTTTATTCCATGGCAATGCGTGACGGGACCTGAAAAAGAGTATTCCGGCACCCGCCCCCCCGGCGATGAGGATGATTATTAAAAGCAACCACATATCCACGCCGGTAGGAAGAACCGGCGCACCGGGAATTTCTCCCTGTGTCGCGTTTTCCTGGAGGAGTTTATTCAATTGAATTTTTGCATCCGTGTATTGTGGATCTATATCGAGCGCCTTCGAAAAAGCCATTATTGCATCGTCTGTCCATCCAAGTTCAATTAAAGAAACTCCTTTTTTATAATAAGCTTCTTTATACTCTGTTTTCTCTGCAATGGCCTTCTCAAAACAGAATATTGCGTCTTGGTGCTTTGTCATTTTCTGGTATACGAGACCTTTGGCATACCACGCATCTGCGTAATGAGGATCATATGAGAGTGCACTATCCAGAGATTTGATAGCGTCGTTATAGCGGCCGATAAGAGAGAGAAGATTTCCTTTATTGTAATAGGCAGTGGTATATGAGGGATTGATTTTGAGTGATTGGTCATATGCCTCCAGTGCCTCATCGTATCGGACCATATGCTTGAGAGTATTGCCCTTATTGTTGTAGGCAATATGGCTGTTGGGCTTCAGTGTTATCGCTTCATCATACGCATTCAACGCTTCCTGATATCTTCCAAGGTCATCGAGGATAAGTCCCTTCAGGACCCAGGAGCTGGACGATTTGGGATTGAGCAAAAGGGCTCTCTCGCAAGTGACCAGTGCATCGTCAAGTTTTTGCTGGTAATAGAGGTCCAGTGCCTGCTGATACACAGTATTTGCATCTTCAGCAACTGCATGAGAGAAACAAAGAAGGCACGCCATGGTGATGACGAGAAGGACGGCACTAATGGTCCGGGCCATTATAGATCAGATAGACAAACCCTGTATTAACATTTTAGCCCTGACAAGATTTCAATTCAAAAAATCGCAAGAGTATTCCATTCGGTGTAGGGACTATCTCCATCCAGGAAAGTCCTTTCCCTGAAGTTTCCCCTCAATGATATTGATTACAGTAACTTTTCGCATATATTCTGCTATTTAGGAGTAATTTTCCTTTGAATGTGGCACTACGTGTATTTTTTATTGGTATCTCCTCGGCCATTTTTAATCCAAAAAGAGTAATGCAGCGACATTTTGATTCTGCACTCTTGAAGTGTTCATGCGTTTCCCGGGATCGTTATCAAAAAAACCGACAGGAATATGACTGCTCGCGTTCACGTATCTCGTCCAGTCCGACCAGGCGGTTGAACTCGTCGAACCCCATGAGCCGGTCGGAATACGATGCAGAGGACCCGGTCCGCTTCAGTTCCGAGAAGACGAACTGCACCGCCTTTGCGATGGCATAGGTGCAGGAGACGGCGTCGGCGACGACTGCGTACCCGATCGCTTCCAGCTCGGATGCGGAGAGGACCGGGGTCTTTCCTCCGGGGAGCATGTTGGCAAACGAGGGACCCCTGACCTCACGGCATATCCGCCGCATCTGCGCCACGGACTCGGGGGCCTCGACGAACGTGAGGTCGGCGCCGGCCTCATAGTAAAGGTTTGCCCTCTCAATTGCGTCATCGATGCCGTTTACGGCTATCGCGTCGGTGCGGGCCATGATCACGAGGTCCGGGTCCTCTCTTGCATCAACTGCCGCCCTGACCTTCGCTGCCATCTCTTCAGGAGCGATGAGCGCTTTTCCGGCCATGTGCCCGCACCGCTTCGGCGATACCTGGTCCTCGATGAAGACTCCTCCGACACCCGCCTTCTCGTACATGGAGATGGTGCGGACCACGTTCGTCACGTTCCCGTACCCCGTGTCGCCGTCGGCGAATACCGGGATGCTCGTTGCGTCCACGATCCTCGAGGCGCAGTCGACCATCTCGGTGAGGGTCAGCAGGCCGACGTCAGGCCTCCCCAGGAGTGCGGCGGAGTTCGCGTACCCTGCCGAGAATATGGCAGAGAAGCCTGCCTGCTCGGCGATCCTCGCGCAGAGGGGGTCATGGACGACAGGGACGACAAGGATCGGCTCCGCAAGGATAAGGTTGCGCAGGCGCGTGGTGGGTCGTTCGGGGCAGCTCATCACCAGGATTAAAAAACCGCCTGGACTTATGTGTTTCGCCGGGATCCATGCCATCGGTGGGGGCTTTTTTGCGCCATTGGCACTCTTATTATCCCTCCCCCTCCCTTACTTTACAGGGAGACACATATGGCAATCGACTGGTACATGGACTTCGTGGACCCCGGTTACGTGCCCGCGAAGGACGAACTGGACGCACTCTTTTATTTTGAACCGGCAAAAGGGATCAGCAGCGAGGAGGCGGCAGGAAGGATCGCGTCCGAGAGCTCGACCGGGACCTGGACCACGCTCCACACGCTCCCGCCAAGGATGAGGGACCTCCAGGCAACGGTCCACGAGATCGAAGGCAGGTATGCCCGGATCGCGTATCCCCCCGGCCTCTGGGAGGAGGGGAACGCAGTGCAGCTCCTGAGCGGGATTGCGGGAAATATCTTCGGGATGAAGGCGATACGAAACCTCCGCCTCATCGACGTGAGCCTTCCCCCCGGATACCTGCGGCACTTCCAAGGCCCGCACTTCGGGATGGAGGGTATCCGGAAGATGATGCGGGTGGAGGGCCGCCCGCTTACGGGCGCAGTCCCCAAGCCCAAGGTGGGATTTTCCGCACGGGAGCATGCCGAGATAGGGTTTGAGACCTGGATGGGTGGTTTTGACTTCGTAAAAGACGACGAGAACCTGACCTCCACCTCCTTCAACCGGTTCGAGGACCGTGTACGGGAAATGACGAGGATGCGCGACCGGGCCGAGCAGGCGACCGGCGAGGTGAAGTCCGCCTTCCTCAACATCACGGGAGACACGGAGACGATGAAGGAGCGTGCGAAGATGCTCGCGGAGAGCGGCTGGAACTACGCGATGATCGACGTGGTGGTGGCCGGGACCGCGGCGGTCGCGACAATGCGGGACTACTGCTCGGACCTCGGGCTCGCGATCCACGCGCACCGCGCGATGCATGCGGCATTCGACAGGAACCCAAAGCACGGGATCACCATGCAGTTCCTGGCAAAGATGATGCGGATGATCGGCGTCTCCCAGATCCATACCGGGACTGCGGTGGGCAAGCTCACCGGGTCAAGGAAGGAGGCCCGGATCCTCGCCGACGTGCTCAGGGAGCGCCGGGTTAAAGAGGTCCGGCACGCCCTTCTCTCCCAGGACTGGGGTTCCATCAAGAGTGCATTCCCGGTCTCCTCCGGGGGCCTGCACCCGGGCCTCGTCCCGGACGTCCTCGATATCTACGGGACAGACCTCGTGCTCCTGGTGAGCGGCGGGGTCCACGGGCACCCGAAGGGTACCCGCGCCGGCGCGATCGCGACCATGCAGGCAATCGAGGCGTGGAAAGATGGACTGACCCTGGACGAGAAGGCCAGATCGTCGCCCGAGCTCGCGCAGTCCCTGGAGAAGTGGGGGTACTACAAACCCAAATGAGGGGGATATCCCGCACGCGAACCTGGCCGGGATCACCCGCCATTGATCAGATGTGAAGAGAGGGGGCTTTTTTTACGGGAGGATACGGTTGGGGATTCATTTCCGGGTATCCCCAAACAATTTTTTCATCACCGGGACGAACGTTCACTGCATGGGCAACAAAACCTCACGCGTCTTCTCATTGCACCTCTCCCTCCGCCAGTTCCTTGCGGCGCTCTCTTTCGGGACGCTCGCCGCCCTGACGCTCTTCTCGGGGCTCGCGGTCCCCCTGGGCCACGGTCTCCTGGCCGAGCCAAGCGAAGTCTTCGTGACGCTCGGGGCAGCATTCTCCGGCCCTTTCGGGGGGATAATTGTCGGTCTCCTCCAGGGAGTTGTATATGCACCGGAGCGCAACATCCCCTCGCACGTATTGGCCGGGTTCCTGTGGGGGGCGTGGTACGTGGTGCTGTACCGGTGGAGCCTCGGGAAGGGGAGGTGGACGAGGGCAGCCCTCTGGGCGGCGAGCATCCCGGTCTATTATTACGTCCTGCTGCTCCCGCTGCATATCGCGATTGCATCTTTCACCCTCAATGTCCCGTTTCTCTCGCTCTTTTTGGAGGCGGCGGAAGGCGTCCTCCCCGAGATGGCCTTCACGCTCGTGGTGACATCTATGGTAATCGCGGCACTTCCCGAGAGGTGGGCAGCTCCACTCGGGTAAGGTCACAGGAGGGTCCGGACCACGCGGGAGAGGCGGTCCATCCCCTCCCTTATCCGCTCGCCGTCCATGCTCGAGAAGTTGAGGCGGATAGTGGACTTGCCCCCGCCCGAGACATAGAAGGGGATCCCTGGAAGGACCGCGACTCCCTCTTTGAGTCCCTCCTCGAACACGGTCATCGAGTCGAGGCCTTTTGGGAGCGTGGCGAGCAGGAACATCCCGCCTTCAGGCTCCGTATGGCTCATCCCGGGCGGGAACAGGTCGTCCAGGAGGTCGCACATGAGGCGGCAGTTCTGCCCGTATGCGGCAGAGATGCGGCGGACATGCGCATCGAGGTCGTGAGTCCCGAGGTAGCGCGAGAGGACCTTCTGGCAGAGGAAGTTTGAGTGGAGGTCTGCGGCCTGCTTGGCGCAGTTGAACTGTGCAAGGACCTCTCCTGGTGCGCAGATCCACCCGATGCGCATGCCTGGTGCGATGACCTTCGAGAAAGAACCCGAGAGGATGCAGCAGTCGGAAGCGAGGGCTTTCACGGGTTTCCGGGGCCGGCCGTCAAAGAAGAGCTCCCCGAACGCGTCGTCCTCGTAAAAGACGGTATCTGACCCCTCCAGGACCTCGGCGACGGCCTTCCTCTTCTCATACGAGTAGGTCTGTCCTGACGGGTTCTGGGAGTTGGGGATGCCATAGAAGAACTTCGGGGAGAATTCTCGGACGACCCGGCGGAACTCGTCTATGTCGGGGCCGTCTGCCTCGAAGGCGACATCGTGGAAGACTGGTTCGTAGAGGGAGAAGGCCTCGATGGCCCCGAGATATCCCGGCCGTTCCATCGCCACCGGGTCGCCCCTGTCAAGAAAGATCTTTGCCACGAGGTCAAGGCACTGCTGGGACCCGTTCACGACCTGTATCTCGCCCGGGGGGATGTCGAGGCCGAGGCGTTGCCGGTATCGCCGCGAGATGAACTCCCGCAGGGGGAGGTAGCCGTCGGTCGTGGCATACTGGAGGGCCTCCCTCCCCTCCTCCTCGAAGACGCGACGGGACGCGTCCGCAAGACCGTCCACGTCGATGAAGGCGGAGCTTGGCAGGCCCCCGGCAAAGGAGATGATGCGGGGGTCGGTGGAGACCGCAAACAACTTTCCGAGGAATGAGGGCGGTGCACAGTGCATCCGGCCGGCGAATCGGTACTGCATGGTCGTATCTCTCGGTCGTTGCAGAAGAACTTGGCGGGGGAAAGGGAAAAAGTCTGACCTTTTTGCCCGGGACGCAGGCGAGGGGTGGGGGCACCTGAAAGGCCCGGGAGCGTGTTTCATTCGGGAATGAAACGTCACACCAACGTGATAGCCATAATTATTATAACTATTATAGCTATTATAATGCTGAATACCATGGTGAAGACGACCATCGCGCTATCCCTGGAAACACGCGATCTTCTAAGAGACCTGGGGAACAAGGGGGAGACATACGATGATATCATCCTCCGTCTCCTGAAGGATGCGGGCTGGAAACATCTTGACACACGCTGGAACGAAATTCTCGAAAATGATGAATTCATTCCCCTGGATGAGCTCTGATGTTCAGAGTATTGGTATCCAGGACATTCCAGAGGGAGTTCCAAAAAATTCCGTTAAATTCTCAAACCAGGACCAGGAAGAGCCTGACATGCCTGGAGGAAGACCCATGTGCTCCCCGTGCCCATGCCGATATCAAGCCATTAAAAGACACGCATTCCCAGAAATACCGGTTAAGAGCGGGGAATTTTCGGATTATCTACGTGGTTGAGGGCAATGAAGTGAAGATCCTCGATATGCTTCATCGCAGGCGAGGCTATCTGGGCCAATAACGCTTCGGTTTTGAATGCGAAGATCGGGAAGAAGAAGGAGTCATTTCCACTGGGCGAGGATTCTGAAACCTGGAATCTCAGTATGCCTTGTGTACGGGTGAAACCCGCGCAAACAGCGCGAAAAAAATCCCCAGTGAAGGATTCAGGGAAGGGGAGCCCTGATCCGCTGGAGCGATACTCTTGCGTTCTTCCTCACCCGGCAGTCGGGATCGTTTACCGCCGCCTCGAGGATCGCCTCGGCTTCCCGCGAGCGCATGTTCCCGAGTGCGCAGGTGGCAGCGTTCCTCAGGATGTCGTCACCGTCCCGCATGATGGAGCGAAGGCCCGGGATCACCCCGGGGGAGTCGAGGACCCGTATCCCGGCAGCCGCGGCCTCCCGGATGTACCACTTCTCGCGGCGCAGGAGTAAAAAGAGGGCAAAGAGATCTTCGGCGCTCGCGATGCTCCCTATGCGCCGCACCGCGGCCTGGCGGATGCTCCAGTCATGACTGTAGAGGTCTTTAATAATGGCGCCGACCGTATCGGCATCTGCACGCGGTCCAGTCATCCTGAGTACTCGTATGTACGCAAACCATATATATTATTGGATGGAAGGTTCCTTCTTAAACTTTTCCCCTCTCTCATCCCCCATCAGGCTCTATACGGGTACACAACGGGCCACACTCTGTCCTCTTCCCCCGGATCCCGTGCCGCTCAGGCAGGAAAAACCGGGAAAATTCTATAAGCTCGCACCTCAAAAATTGAATGTTTATCGCGGATACGAGGACCGGAGCCGAGGAGTTGATTCGCTGATCCAGAGGAAGACCGACGAGGAGAAGAACGAGTCCGGGGAGATCATCCGGGTCCGCCTTCCCCAGAAGCGGAACAGGGAGATGTTTGCCCAGGCCGAGCTGATGATGGGCGCAAACCATATCCGGGTGAAGTGCTATGACGGGGTCACCCGGATGGGAAGGATCAAGGGGAAGATAAAGAAGAAAGTCTGGATCCGGGAGGGGGATATCCTGGTCGTCATCCCCTGGAGTTTCCAGGACGACAAGTGCGACATCATCTACCGGTACACCGGTCCGCAGGTGGAGTGGCTCCGGCGGAACGGGTATCTGTGAAGGGTGTTTTCGACCAGCAACCTCTCTCTTTTTATCTTCCCGCTGTTTTATGTGGGGGACTGAATTTTAGGTGGTGTCTTGCACACTCATTTCGTCACTCCAACCGCCGCCGTTTTTCGATACGAATCATTATTTTGAACGAATTCTTGCCTCATCGAAGGCACCTTTGGCGGCCGGAGTATCGCCTCGAGAACCGATTGGGGGGACCATCACTGTCCGGCTCCCTCTCATCAGGCCCGGGGTCATCCCTCCCTTTTAGGGTAATCAGAGTGCGGATTACCGCCTATTTCCCCAGCCGGATATTCTCCTGCGACCCGGAGAGGTATCCCTCTTTCCTCATTTCGGCGACAAGCGATGAGAGAAACTCCCGCCCAAGTGTCAGGGTGACAGTCTCGGTGCTCTCCTCGAGATGGATCGGGTAACTCAGGAAGCGTTCCAGGAGTTGCTCGAACGATATCCGCCCTGCCTGATCCACCATTTCCAGGATGGCACGTATTGCGATCTGTTTCCGCTCAAGCCCCCAGTAGAACTCATCAAGGCTCCCGGTATCCACGTCAAGCCCGATAAGACCCTCCTCGATGTCATCGACCGAGAACTGGAAATGGATGTTTGCATCCATGAACACCTGGTACTGGACTCGTGCGCTAAGATTGACGTGGGAGGAGAGCCCGTGCGCCGGGAGGTCATCGGGATCGATCTCCGGAAGGCCTGCCAGGTTCTCCTTCATCATGCATTCGGCGATGGCCAACTTCTTCACAAGCCGGTATTGCTCCTCCTCCTTCTCTATCATGTCGTTCTCCTCAAGGAGGTCAAAGACAGCGAGGAAGTCGCGGGCTTCCCTTACCTCCTCTTCTGATATCTCCCGCCCCCTCTCCTGCGGCGGCAATTCCTGCCCTAACCCGGCCATCTTCTCCTTGAATACCGGGTACATCGCGTACAGCATGTGCAGGGTGGCAGTCTTGGAATGCTTCATGATCTCGTCCGATGAAAACACCACGTCCCCCTCATCATGCGATGAAAGAAATTTCCCAAGTATCTCCTTTCGCCGCTCGAGGCTCTCGATATGGTCATTCAGGGGATATTCATCTTCAATATCATCCCCCTCGATCTCCGCAACATCCGCCAGCCATTTCAGGTATCCGATGACACGGTCGATTGGCCCGTGTATATGCTGGGCGTCCAGAAACACGGCCGTGGCTTTCTTGTGCGCCTTGCACCGCTTCTTCCGGAGAAATCTGATGAAGGTATCCGCATCATCTGCCGAGTTGAACAGGAGGGTCTCTTCGAGGACCATGGAAGAGAGGTTGGCGGGGGAGGTGATGGGGGTTGTGGTGGGGGGAGATCAGAGGGATAGTCAGAGGGCTATCACGGTGATTTTATAACCTTTAATGATAAGGCGCTGAATATTGTCAATTTCCCAAGGAGAGGGAAGTGATTCAGGTATATCCTCTTGTTTAAGATCAAGATATACATAATTTCCCCATCCTCTAAAATATCTATCTGTTATTGGAACAGAAATTTTGACAATATTCCCGGCTGGTGGGTTATCGAAATAGGAACTTTCGTCACCAGAATTTGGATTACCATCAGGATCGCTTATAATTAGAGGTTCTATTTTCATCTGGACGGTGCTAATCCCTGATGTTGACAGTGTCTTCTCTGAATATATCTGAATGAGTGTAATTACCATTGTCCTTATGCCGCCAGATTCGTCGATGAACCATCGGGGTTTTGAGAGCATAACTGAAGGTTTATATGGCTGGCCTGTCTCACCTATCTGCCACTTGACAACAGCCCCATTCTCAAGAGCAATGGCTACATCACCGGATTCTGATAAAAACTGGAGACTTCCTAGTGGAAATTCTCCATCAACAAATGCTGTTAATAATGGTCCGCCGGCATCGGATATGTTAATATAGGATACGCTAGGATCTGGCCCAGTGATAGAAAGCACTCCCCCGCTGACCTGCATCGTCGTCTCCTTGTAGGGAACGCTCTTGTAGACGAGTGCATTGACATCGCTCTGGAGCACGATCATGTTCCGCTCCATGTTGCGGATATTCGCATCTGCTTGAGCATTGAGTAATGCGGGATACCCATAGACTGTGACAATAGCAATTCCAGTTATCGTAATGCCAAATATAATAATAAATCCAACTGTTTCCGATACACCCAAATCCGGTATAATTCGGTTGTTGGAACCTTTGATCTTATTATATGTTCTCATGCACTCCCCTGTTATGGCGGGTTATCAAATCTGATTATATTCAACCCGCTGGCACTTGTTCTGCCCCCCGTTGAACCCATGTTCGAAACAGAGATGCCCCCAAGAGATACTTTTGTTTCGTAATCGCCCCGAGATACTACAACTTTAGAACCTTGTTCTATTTCGACCACATAGTCCCTTCCTGCAACATCATCAGGTATATCAAATAAAGTTTTAATGTGAGCATTGTTAGGACCAGGAATTAATGCGTATAAGTCAACAATTCTCGTACTTACCCCATTGCCGATGTCAATAAATGCAGTTGTCGTCAATTGATTGGTTGGTTGCTCAATAAAAATTGAGGTCACCATTGGAACAGTTATCACAATAAAAAGGATCATTATACCACTGATTAAAAGATATTCGAGAAGACTTGAGACACCACTTTCATTGCGTTCCATATTAGTAATCCCAATGGTAAATTATCTCGCTATACTCTGTCACACCATTATTATAATGGATTTCCCAAGCGGGGTTATATAATATCTCAACAAGTGCTCCTTTTCTTTGAATTGAGATGATTTGCATGTCCTGTATCAGACTATCCCAGTACATGGGATTAGAATCTTTAATCTCTCGAATTTGATTCCGAATATCTTTAATATCTGATTTTGGGAATTCAAGAGCACTTTCGGCCGTGGTTCGACCAACAAGTATTGACTGATTAATGACAAGTGCTAAAAATAAAATAGCGAAACTGATAATCAGACCAAGCATGACTATCCATTGTGCTTCGTCATGTTTTAACGCCATAAATGTACCTCAAGAAGAACAACTTTTGGAATGCTAGGATCAGGTGGAGGTGGATCGGGATCTCTCATGTTGGGGGGTGGGTTTAAAACGGGTGTTCCTGGTATCCATACCCATCTTGTGACTGTAACTGAGTTTTCATGATAATATTTATCAGAATTATCAAATAAAAAGACTTCACTATCCCCTAGATTATTTAGGTAATAGTATCTCGCAGAAAATTTTACCCTATCTTTTTCAATCGTTCCGGGTAATTCATTTAAATAATACTTCATTCGAAAATGAAAATCATCAGGTTTTCCCTGATAAATATAATTCTGGAGTTCACTTAATTGACCTGCAGCGTCAGGTGTATCCATGATAAAGAGTGCATCGTTTCCCAGCTGAGTGAGTTGGAGATCAGCAATGTGAGTATCCCCCGGGGTGAGGACCGTTGTAGTGGAAACAGCAAGATATGTAGTAAAAAGTATTAAAAAAGCGGCAGCAATTCCTTCGATTGTAAAAATCTGCGCATCATCCCCTACCATACCCGCACCTCCATCCATGCAGGTATTAGTTCTGGACCGGCATAATCATCATGTGCAGTTGAAATTTCACGCCCTGAAATATCCGCAGTTGCACCAAAATCATACGTAATTAAAATAATTGGCTTATCGATTGAACCGAGATCTGGATTATCTAATAATCTACCTAAATCAGTTATTAAATAATCAGGAGTTCCAATTTCATAGGGTGGGGTTATTTCGGTACCACTTGATAGTCGATAAATGAAATTGGCGGTATTTACTGGTATGCCAGTTCCTTGTATTGGATTAATTTCATCTTTTGAAAAATATTCACAATGGACACTCTCCAACCTAACCGGAATAGGGTCTCCCGATACCGGGTCTAGTTTAGGAATAACACCGTCGAAACTTAAATTGATTTTAACATTTTCCCGGTAGGGATCGAGTATATAGGTTGATCCATCACCTGGGAGTGAATTGAGAAAATCAGAGGTCCAAATTTCAACGGTGAGCTTTCCATCACCTCCGGGAAGGTTATAATTGGCTAATATTACCTTGATTGTTCCAGATTCCTTTTCAAAAATCATTCTCCGTATATATCCGTACTGAGAATTTTCATGATATATATCTCCAATCGTTTGTGGAATTTCACCGTCTCTTTGTATTGTAATATTAAAATTATAAGGATAATCACTAAAAAGCAACTTATTTTTATAATCATCAGCGGAATAGAAAGTATTGTCCATGAACCTTCCAAGTTTCTTTGAAGAAATTACTCCTGAAGTACTCTTTGAGACTGCAAGACCGAACCTTTTTACAAATGGTTTTTCTAAACCGTTAATAACGAATTCCCATTGATATTTTGGATAAGGGTTTGAAAATATTGATTTCCCCACTGTTTCAACAGGCTCCCCGGGGTCTTCAACTAACATTACTGCGGTTCGATACGCAACAGCATCATAATCAATATGTTTGCTCTGAAGTCCTGAAAGGAGACCAGCGGCCATGGTGGCTGCCATAATCAGAGCGATCATGAAAATCGATAAGCCAACAATAAAATCTATGGATAATTGTCCGGAATCATTCTTGATAAACACTAATTGTACTATGGGGCGCCCTTTCCACATGAGAATAACCGGGTAATTTACTCAAATAGAAAAAAAACCTGTAAAGGATTTAAAACCTGCGATAAAAAAAATGCTGTTGCGTAAATAGTGACTAATTAATTACATCCAGTTTGGAAATATTCTTTAATATTTATATTTCAATTTTTGTCCCGATGAATAGTTATATTAGAGGATGAATAAAACACTACATTCACTAAGGTGCTGAGGGGGAAAAAAGATGGATCGGTTTTACCGTGCGGTAATCATTCTGATATTTTGTATCAACATTGTTGTAATTACTTCAGGGATGGTTGTAGACCAGGTTACATGGACGAGAAGCAAAGAATGGGTCGTTGCCAATGGAACAGATTCCTGTAGTATAACTTTAGAGATTGGTAATAATAGCAACTCAAGCATGAATGGGTATCTCGTGCAATTTTCACTGGATGATCAAATTTTCGGGACTTTAAATCCTACATCCGCCTATACGGTCAATAATAAAACATTAACTACTTTTACTACAAAATACAAGAGTGGAACGGTCAATATCACCGGAACTGTATTTTTTAAGGTAAACGATACCGACCCCAACGAAGTCCCCCAAAGCAGATCATGGGAAACGGAGATTAAAATCGATCATGACAATCCTCTCCAGATGGTTTCATATCAAGTCCCATCAGAAGCAACGGTTGGTTCTTTAATTCCACTGATTATCAAATATAGCGATCAATGGGGTAATCCCATTGATAATAGGAGATATCCGGAAGAAACGTATTTCTATGTATCCTCATCGAATGGAACTCCTATATTTGAAAATGTGACACCCCCCGGACCAGCCGCTACCATTCAAAATGACAATTTAGGTAATTTTACTGCTTGGCTACGGGTGAGTTCAACCCCAGGAACAAACATTGTCCAGGTTCACCCATTTGGGGGCCTTCTGTCCGACAGGTATTTCTTCATCGAAGCTATTGCAAATTCCCCTCCTGTAACAATTGAGCAATACTTCAATCCCGACGGGTATCTTGGGAATCCTCCAAAACAATATGCAGATGGAATCAGCCTTTTTCAGATTATCTATACCTTGAAGGATCAATTTGGAAATGGGGTGAGAAATAGCCCAATTCACATAAGCACTACTATCCCTGGGGAGGAAACAGTGGTGTATACCAATTCTGTCGGGCAAGCGATGCTTACCTATGGTCCAAAGACCTCGATCGGGAGGATCACGCTCACTGCCACAAGTCAAATAAATACCTCTGTAACTTGTTCGAAGGAAGTCATGTTCATCAGTCAGGAAGCGGTGGATATGCAGTTCACCGCAATCCCTGAAAATATGCCAAGCCGTGACGTTGAAGGATGGGAACCTGGAGAACTGAGAGCAAAAGTGATCGATGAGAACGGAAACCCTGTGGAAGGAGAACTAGTGACATTCTCAATAGGAACCCCAACATACGCAGATACCTATAATGTTACAATGCAGCCAAACCTGTCTGCAACTACGGCTTTCTCTGATATGGATGGATATGCAATCGTTGATTTCCTTCCCGGGGCTTTTACCACATTCTGGGGAGATCCCAATTTTTCTGCGACTGCAACGGGCAGTGTCCCTGTGACTGCATATTGGGAAAACGCAACCAGAAACCTTAGCAGCACACACATTGTTACAGTTACCTGGAAAAACTACCCTTATTTGAGTCTTGAGACATCAGTGTATCCCCAGACAGTAAACGTCACAGACACTGTTGATGTATTGATAAAGTTGAAAGGGGATGGTTGGGCACTCCAGCCGAACCCGATTGACGTAGTACTGTGCACAGATCGGTCAGGGAGTATGCTTTACGACAATCCTGATAGGATGTATTCAGTAAGAGAAGCAGCAAAGATATTTGTTGATAGCTTAAACCCAATACGTGATCGCATTGGTCTGGTTACATTTGGGAGAAATGGTTATATTTCTCGACCGGGTTATAATTCTGGTCTTTCAACATCATACATTAACAATGTCTACGTCTATCCAAGGACATATGCTGGATATGCAACGTACGATAAAAACATTACATTTGATTTTAATTCCGTTAAAAATGAATTTGATTTAATTGTTCCAGATCATGGAACGCCAATGCGTGAAGCAATTAGGCTTTCAATTGCAAGTTTGATCGCTGTACAAAGGCAAAAAGCAGTAAAAGCAGTCGTTATTCTTTCTGATGGTGACTATAACTGGTATGGAGATCCATTAGCTCGAAATAGTGCAAGGGGGACAACATCAGATCCAACGAGTTATAGTGATTTAACCTCTTATTGGTATAATTATGCAGGCCTTAATGCAACTAACCAGAATATGTCAGCTTATGCAAAAAACAACGGCATAAAAATTTTTACAATCGGATTTGCTGATACGATCACTCCAGGGGGTCGAGATACTCTCCGAATATTAGCAGAATCTACTGGTGGCAAGTACTACAATGCATCTGCCACCAACATCGCCGACGTATATACCGCTATCGCCGGGGAACTCAAGACCGAAGCCGGCGTTAACACCCAGGTCGACCTGAATTTTGAGAATATCGAGGTCAATTATGAAGTCGTAGCAATGAATAGCACTTACAAGGTATTCGACTATGTTCCCAACAACCCGACCTCGACTAATGTCCACCATTACAATGAGACAACTACATTCCTGAATACCTGGATCAACCAGTCTGACCAGTGGAATAATGCGACAAAGCCCTATCACCTCCAGTTTAATGCAGGGACTATCAAACTTGGCCAGGTATGGGAAGCACGCTATACATTAAGAGTGCTTACCGATGGGAACATCAATATCTTCGGACCTGGATCGACCATCACTTTCAACAACGGGGAGGCCACGCTTCTTCTTCCGAAGACCTACATCACAGGTGTTCCCGGCATGGTGACCACTGGAGTGAATACCAGTGTTCTGAATGTTACTAATACCGCTTCTGGTACTGCAAATGTGGGGGGTATTGAGTATATGGTCTGGACCTGGGACAGGTTCTATTCTGGAACATTTAACGTAACGGAGAAGTATTACATCTCGAATGACAATTGGATGCAAAAAATACTAGTAGGGTCTGCTGTTTTGACTCCCGCACAAGCTAATCAGCCCGGGGAATTCAGATATCCCGTATACTTGTTGCCTCCCGGTGAAATCCTCTTTAAAGTTGAAGCAAGCGCATTAGATTCACCAGGGCCAGTGAGTGCAACACCCTCACCAACTCCAACTCCCCCCACCAATACACTGGCTCCCGGAACCTATTATATTAAAATTGAATAAAAATTTCAACACATTTTTTGCGTTCCTGTTTGGGAATCAAAGCAGAAAGTGACTTGGGATTCGTCTAAATAAAATGTAACGCGGTATTCTTTCTCAATAATCTCCAAATTAGAATGGGAAAAATTATCATTCTCGTAATAGGATAATAATTCTGAAGAGTGAATTTTAAAAAGATCATCAGGTAAGAGGATACTATTAAGATCTATTTCATTTTCAGGCATCCACGACTTCCAGGGTACTACCGAACCTCCAAGGCCAGAATATATAAAGAAATAATTGGTAATTGGTCTCTGTTTAACTCCAATTACCCATTCTTGAGCCCAGCCACTTGAATCGACATTTTGACCACGGATATAATGAATAGAAGAATGTTCCTTATGAGTTAAGTTAAGTTCACCAATCGCTTCATCCAGACTTATATAGCGATTAGGTTCTTTCGTGATATCCTTGAAAATTTCTCCAATGGGACTTGTAGATTTAGAATCGGGATGATTTGAGACACAGCATGAGGAAAATACAAAGAAAGAAATAAATACAATAATTAAAATTTTTTTATCAACAAAGTTTGCCATCAATTGTGAATTGATACCTGGATAATATATAAATTTGGTAAGAACGTAAAAGGAGTCCAAACTATTCTTGAAAAAGATTTGAGGATACCCTGGTTATCTTGATGATCCTTTATAATAGCGTGTTTTTTTTTTAATTATCATCATGAGCCCCCCCCCACCCCTACCTTTTTCCCGCACCCG
>MVQD01000025.1 GCA_002067095.1 Methanoregulaceae archaeon PtaB.Bin056 | reverse complement strand
TCAACGAGAGCCGCGGGGTCTTTCGGGTCCTGGTAGTGAAGGTGCCGCGGCCGACGGAAGAGACAAAACTCCTGTGATCTTTCCGGCAGCCATACCCGCTTTTTCCCCGATCTGGTAATCCCTGGGCCGGGATCCATCATACACTCGATTCACAGACTATATTATCAATTGTTGTGATGAGTTGATGAGAACATGAGTGAAACCGTGACCCGTCCGAAGATGTCCCCGAAAGACCTGATGATTGTCCTTGTAATCTCCCTTGGGTCTTTCATGGCAGGGCTTGATGCCACCATCGTGAACATTGCGCTGCCCACGATCTCGAAGGCGTTTGATGTCTCAACGGTGACCTCGTCATGGGTTCTCAATGCGTATCTAATCGTCCTTGTGAGCCTTCTTCTCGCATCATCACGCCTCGGTGATATCAGGGGTTACCGGGGTGTCTTCCTTGCAGGTTTCCTGGTGTTCACCGTTGGGTCAGGACTCTGCGGACTTGCGTCTGGTATCAGTGTGCTCATCGCCTCCCGGATGCTCCAGGCAGTGGGAGGCGCAATCATCGCGGCACTCGGGGCGGTCATGGTCACGTCATACCTCTCGCCCTCGCTGCGGGGCCAGGCGCTCGGGATCGTGGCCATGTTCACGATGCTCGGGGCGGCACTCGGACCCGTGCTGGGCGGCTTTCTTACCAGTGCCTTCTCGTGGAGGTTTATTTTCTACGTGAACCTGCCGGTCGGTATTCTGGCAATCCTCCTGGGGATGCACTACCTCCCCAGGAAGAACCCGGTCGCACCGTCCGCAAAACTCGATATACCTGGTGTGATGCTGGTCTTCCTTGCACTCGGCACCCTCATTTACGGCCTTACGACTCTTCAGGGTGAACGAGGACTCCTGGGGGCCCTGTCACTTTCGGGATCGCTGGTATTCTGGATCCTCTTCGTTATACGCGAGAAGAGGGCCGCCGAGCCCCTCCTCAACCTGGCGCTCTTCCGGAACAGGCAGTTCACCCTGCAGAACTTCAATGTCATGTGTATTCAGCTGGCAATGGCCGGTGTCATGATCCTGATGCCATTCTATCTCGAGATGGTCAAGCACCTGCCCACGGATAACGCCGGGACGATCCTGCTTGCCCTTCCCATCGGGATGATCCTCACCTCCCCCCTCGCCGGCAGGATCTCAGATGTCATCGGCACGAAGAAGCCCATAATTCTGGGATTCGTGATCGGGACACTCGCACTCTTTCTCCTGGCAACACTGGGACCACAATCCAGCATCGGCCATGCCGAGATCTACCTCTTTCTTCTCGGTGCAGGGTCAGGATTTGCATACGCTCCGCTCAACAGTGCGGTGATGGGGGAGTCCCCTCCAAAGGACCGTGGCAGCACATCAGGCCTGATAAAGATGATGACCAACCTCGGATCCTCGCTTGGTGTGGCCCTCGTGATGCTGGTCGCTACCGCTGCTATGGGCCCGGCTCTTGCGCATTCCTCTGCGCACACCCTTCCGCCTGTAGAACTTGCAGGTGCATTCCACGTCGCGTTCCTCTTTCTCATGTGCATCGAGATCCTGGGGATACTCCTGATGCTCCCTGTGAAGGAGAAAGAAAGCGGGTACTCCACAGAGGGAGAGCCGGTCACTGCCTTTTAAAAGGAGGAGATCAGGCGGGAAGGACCCTCATCTCCATCCCTGCTATCTGCCTGTATACCTTTTCTTTCTCGGCGAGCGTCCAGCGGTCGAAGACCAGGGACTGGAATGGCTGCCAGATCACCACCCAGCAGAATATCAGCAGGACATTCTGGAGGATGATCGCGAGGGGTTCATGGGGAAAGGGATCACATGCCACAATCCCAAGCAGCGCCGGGACACACACCGCAATGGTGAGCTGGAACTCCCTCAGCCCCACTCTCCCGGAAAGCCTCCTCTCCCGGTGAATCTCGTCGGCGCGCTTAAGAAAAAATGCCCGTATTGCTGAAGAGATGTCAGTCTCCCTCTTAAACGTGTAATCGGGTGCGGGGATGCGGATATCCAGGAGATAATCCCCCGCTGCCTGCAGGGGTTTTCGGGTGTCAAGGACTGCGCTGCATATGACCTCCTCAGCCCGTTCTGTAAGTTCCCTGGAGGCCCCGGGTGAAGGATCGTCAGAGTCGTAAATGTGGGCAATAGTCTTGAACATAACATGTAGAGGTTCTTTATCATTAGAGTGCGACAGGATCTGCATGGAAAATCTCCAGCAATTCTCTTTTCTGTAGTGTGTTGAAGATGATGAGGATTTTTGGCCAGAACCAGGTGCAGCACCGGAATGCACGCGGGAGATGGATAGCCAGTGAAAGCGTCCCTTAGAAGATGCAATAAGAGGTGAAACGTTAAGTAAGAGAGCCGCACACCTCACGCATGTGACGGGCGGAGGAATTGGATCATCCGTATCCGGGGCGACAGAAGGGGGGGATGGTCATGCATACCCAGAGATCGAAAAGAGGTATACGCATGTTCGTGCCCGCATCCACAGGCTCTTTGATGAGCCGCCTGGAGATGACAGGCTGGCCTTTGGCATCCAGGCATTTCTTGCAGCAGTCGTCCTCCTCAATACGGTTACAGTGGTAATTTACACCGTCCCCTGGCTGGAGGAGGAGTACTGGCTCCCCCTCAATGGGATTATGACCGCATGCCTGCTGGTCTTCACTATCGAATATGTCGTGCGCCTATGGGCATGCACGTCCGCACCCACCCTTGCGGCGAGGACGACATATCGTATCCAGTACGCATCCAGTTTTTACATGATCATCGATCTCGTATCCATCGTGCCGCTGGTCTTCCCCCTCTTCTTCCCAAGGGACTTTGCCCTCTTGAGGGCGTTCCGCCTCCTGTCAATCTTTAAACTCGGGCGCTATGCACGGAAATCCCAATCTCTTGCCCTTCTCAAGCGGGTTGTCATGAGGAAACGCGAGATCTTCACATTGATGGTTTTCTTCCTGGTCTTTGTCATCCTTTTCTCTTCGACCATAATGTATCTCGTGGAACACCAGGCCCAGCCTGAAAAATTCTCGAGCATCCCTGCTGCCATCTGGTGGTCGATGATGACCGTGACCACTGTAGGGTACGGTGATATCTACCCGGTCACCCCCCTTGGACAGAGCATCGCGTCTCTCTTCACCCTGGGGGGAGTGCTCCTCCTCGCACTCCCTTCCGCGATTCTCGCGAGCGGTTTCATCGAGGAACGCCATAAACAGGGTGAATCGGGTTTGGGGATACCTCTTGAGCGGGAAATCGAGATGCTGGAAAAAGTCGGCCATCTGCATGAGAAAGGGGTGATCTCAGAGAAGGAACTGGAGGAATACAGGCACACTATCCGCATTCTCGCTGGAAAGAAGGGATGATAACCCCTTCAGAAGAGGATCTCTCTGTCGTTCGACCTGTTTGGGATCCCCCGGCGATTACCCGTCCTGGCTAAACAGGCAGGTTTACTTTTCCTACACCAGCAAGAGATCCATTGCTGTTTTTTTTATGAGGGGATTTCCTGGCCATCTTCAGGCGAGTGTATTCAAGGGAGGAGATGGCAGCGCCGGCCCGTGATGCAGCAGCGGTTCTGACACAGGCAGGCTGATGAACTCCATCGTCTAATTAGGTAGGGAGAGCTGGTGGTGATTCCATGATAGAGGTCGATG
>MVQD01000024.1 GCA_002067095.1 Methanoregulaceae archaeon PtaB.Bin056 | reverse complement strand
GAAGACTCGCGGGTTCCCCATCTGCTGCAGAATGCATCCCGCAGTATGGCCGCGATCATGATACCTTGCCCGGGAAAGGATTGGATTTAAAGGGACAGAACCTGAAAAAGGGGGTTTAAGGTTGGAATTGCTGACCTGCCCCGGGGAAGTGGACCAGGGGGGGGATCCTTCACTCTTCAGGGGTCCTTGGAAGGAGATCAGGGATCCCATCCTCGATTGGGTACTCCACCCCGCACGCTGCGCAAAAGAGCCCTCCTTTGAGGATCTCCACCTCGTTCTCCTCGGTCACACGGAGCACGAGATCCCCCTTGCAGACCGGGCAGCAGAGGATGGGAAGGAGGCTTCGCTTCATCTTTCGCCCCTGATATCGATGATGTTTGAGACATCCGGCCCTGTGGATATCAGGGTGATGGGGCAGCCGATGTCCTTCTCTGCATGATCCAGGAAATCGAGGGCTTTCTCTGTGAGCCGGTCATACTCGGTGAGGCCAAAGCATGCCTTGTCCACGCGGTCAATGCCCGTAATGGCCGCCTGAGTGCACCCGTTGATCATGGCCGAGTAGCGGGCCATTGCTCCGTCCCACTGCCCGATGCGGCGCTGGCGATGGGTCACGGTCCCGAACTCCTGGATGCCCATGCGGTCCGAGACGTCACGTGCCATCTCGGTCGAGAAGGGCCCTTCCCCCACCCGGGTGGGATATGCCTTGAAGACCACGATGACATCATCGATTCGCGTGGGGCCCACGCCGTTGTCCGCTGCGATCTGCGAGGCCGAGGTGTCCTTGCTGGTCACGTACGGATACGTGCCATAGTAAAGGGATATCCCAAACCCCTGTGTCCCTTCCAGGATCACGTTCTCTCCCCTGTCAAGAGCGGCATTGATCTCTCTTGGCACATCGGTGATATATCGCTGAAGTTCGGGCACGTCCTTTGCCTGCCGGGCCACTCTCATCACCCGGTCGGCATTGGCGGGACCGCAACCGCTCCCGGTACTCCCGATAGTCTTGGCCAGGTGATCGCTCTGCTTGTCCCGCTGGATATGCGCCTCCTCGATCACGGTGCACCGCCCGTCCACAAAGACCCTGTCACCCACGCCAAGAACCTCCACCTCCTGCGCAAGCACCCGGGGATCGACGAGGACGCCCGTGCCTATCATCAGGCGGGCATTCGGGTAGACAAACCCTGACGGGACCATGCGCACCCCGTACTCTTTCTCCCCCATCTTCACTGTATGGCCGGCATTCGGACCCACACCTCCACGGGAGATGATGGTTGGGTGGTCCTGGTGGGCGATGTGGGCAACGATCTTGCCCTTCCCTTCATCGCCAAAAAATCCGCCGACGATTATGGTGCAGGTCATGGTACAACCATATACTATAGGTCAGGGATGCGGATAAAAGTATATCGGGTGATTTATGACATGTAATTCTGTTCAGAATACGTTATGATTTTCCCCCTTCGACCTTGCTGCCGCGCCCAACCGGGCTGGAATCGTGCGGACTACCGGAGTGGGGAATTTCCCCGTACTGCATTTTGCGGGAGGGATTTTATCCGGCAAGAATGAACGGATCCTTTTCGGGAGATGCAATCCTCCAGTCCATGGAGGATCCTGCAAAGAGGGGTGCGGTTGGGTGGAGTGCGGGGCCGGGCTCCCCTCCCTCACTTCAGGCGCTGGATGAACGCTTCCATCCTCCGGACCGCCTCATTGAGGTCCTTCCTCGACACCGCGTATGCGCAGCGGAGGTGGCCTGCTCCCCCCTTGCCAAAGACGCTTCCCGGCACCACGGCTACGTGCTCCTCCTTGAGGAGCTGTTCTGCAAACTCGTAATCCGTGAGCCCTGTCCTTTCCACCGAAGGGAATGCATAAAATGCACCCTCGGGCAGGTGGCAGGGGAGGCCGATTCGGTTGAGGCTCTCCACAAAGAGGTTTCGCCTGACCCGGTATTCCCTGACCATGCGATCCTTCTCTTCTTCTCCCCTCCGGATCCCTTCGAGCGCGGCAACCTGTCCCATCACAGGAGCGCAGAGCATGACATACTGGTGAATCTTCAGGGCAGTATCGCAGATCTCCTTCGGCGCGCACAAGTACCCGATCCGCCACCCCGTCATCGCGTAGGCTTTCGAGAACCCGTTCAGGGTGATCGTGCGGGATGCAAGGTCCCCTATCGTCGCGGATGCTACGTGGGACCCATCGTACGTGAGTTCTGCATAGACCTCGTCGCTGATCAGCACCAGGTCGTGGTCGCAGATAATATCCGCAACAGCCTGCAGATCTTCCCTGCGCATCACCGCGCCGGTAGGATTGTTGGGGAAGTTGATGATCAGGGCCTTGCTCTTCCCGGTCACCCGTTCCATGAGGTGATCAGGGTTCAGGCGGAACTGATCCTTCCCGATACAGGGGACCGGTACCGGCATGCCGCCGGCAAGGGTCACGCACGGAGAATAGGAGACGTAACAGGGCTCTGCTACCAGCACCTCGTCTCCAGGGTCAACCACCGCGCGGATGGCTATGTCCAGCCCCTCCGAGACGCCGGTCGTGATGATCATCTCCTCGTCAGGGTGATAAGAGAGATGATAGTGATCGTGGAGATAGCGTGACAACACTTCACGGAGAGGCTGGAGCCCCCTGTTCGAGGTGTAAGAAGTCCCCCCCTGCTCTATGGAGTAGATGCTGGCCTCGCAGATATTCCAGGGTGTCGAGAAGTCTGGCTCACCCACCCCGAGGGAGATGACCTCTTCCATCGTGAGCGCCAGGTCGAAGAACTTCCGAATCCCCGACGGAGGTATCTCCCGGCCCTTCTTTGAGATATAGTCTCTCATCCGGACCCCTCACAGGGAATAGGGGATCCTTTCGCTCCCTTCCTTCTCACAGAAGGTGCGACCGTTCTCCTTGTAGGACTTCATGATGATATGGGTGGCGGTCTCCCGTATACGGTCCATGGGCGCGATATATTCTGAGACAAAACGGGCCACCTCCTGCATGTTCTTCCCGGTCACGGTCAGCTGCAGGTCATAGGCCCCGGTGATGAGCCGGAGAGAGCGGACCTGCCTGAACCTGGCAATCCGCTCTGCGATGCGGTCATATCCAAAATCCCGCTCAGGATTGACCTTCAACTCGATGATGGCGGAGACTTCGCCATTCCCTGCCCGCTCCCAGTCGATCACGGCGGAGTAACTGCGGATAACGCCTGCGTTCTCCAGTGCTGCGATCCGTGCCTCGATCTCTTCTGGTGCGATCTCGGCCATCACGGCCATCTCGCGGGTGGTCAGGCGGCTGTTCTCCTCCAGCAGCTGGAGCAGAAGAAGGTCTTTTTCGTCCATTATCTCTTCACCTGAACAGGGACCTGCACCACTGTACATCCTTGTCGGCGAGGCCCTGGGCGCTCAGCCGGGTATCCGCAGTGATGACGTCCCATATCTTATGGATATTTGTATCAAACCACATCTCTTTTGTCCTCCCGTATCGCCCGCGGCTCACTACCCTGGTGTTGATCACGCCGAGCATGTTCAGCTCAGATATGAGGTCCGTGATCCGCCGGTGGGTCAGGATGTCGAGTTCCATCGCGGGTGCGATCTCCTTGTAGATCCTGCTCACCTCCCCGCTGGTGAAGATGGTCTGGCCCATCTGATCAAGGAGGAGCATGGCGTAGAGGACCACCTTGCTCTGAGTGGGCAGGGTGGCGATGCACTCGATCATCGAATCGGCCTCGATCTTGGCCTGGGCACTCTTCACATGCCTCTCACTCACCCTGTCCGATTCATCGCGGTCGGCAATCTCGCCCGAGACCCGGAGAAGGTCGAGCGCCCTCCTCGCGTCCCCGTGCTCCTGCGCGGCAAGCGCGGCACAGAGAGGGATGACCCCTTCCTCAAGCACCCCGTCAAGGAACGCCATCTCTGCACGCTGCTGAAGGATATCACAGAGCTGAAGCGCGTTATACGGGGGAAACACGAGTTCTTCTTCGCTCAATGAGGAGAGCACTCTCGGGTCCAGGAAATCCTTGAACGAGAGATCGTTTGAGATCCCTATCATGCTTACCTTGGATTTCTTCAGGTCAGAATTGATCCTCGAGAGGTTGTAGAGGGTCTCGTCTCCACTCTTCTTTACCAGTTTGTCAATCTCGTCCAGCACGATGATAAGGACGCCTCCCATTGCCTCCAGCTGATTCTTGAGCTCCTGGTAAACCTGGTCAGTCGGCCACCCCGTCATGGGGATGTGGATCCTCGCCTTGTCGCTTGCGGTCTCATCCTCTCCAAGCAGGGTCTTTGAGATCTGTGCGAGGACCCTGTATTGCGTGTCGATGACCTCGCAGTTCAGGTGCACCACCCGGCAGATCGTACCCATGTGCATGCCGGCGTTCTCGAGCTCGGACCCCACATACCGGACACTTGCGGTCTTTCCTGTTCCCGTCTTTCCGTAAATGAGGATATTGGAAGGGGTCTCATTACGGAGCGCAGGCGCGAGGATGGAGGCCACCTGGTCTATCTGTGGCCTTCGGTGAGGGAGGATCTGTGGCCGGTAGGAGTGACGGAGTACTTCCCTGTTCTTGAATATTTTATTGGTTTCAAGATATTTTTTGAACAATCCGACAGACGCATTCTGCTCCTCAGGCATCCTTTCCCCCTGGGAGATGATCATATGCACCCCTCATTGAAAAAGGTGCCTGTTTGGTTGGCATATAAACCCCTTTATTTCCACTGGAGTGAGCCCTATAAATGGTTATTTTGCTTGTATGTTTGATTATAGCCAAATTTGTGGCGATGTGAAATGCCAAGTTTTCCACAGGAGTTTTTCTTGGTGCCCAAAAACCCCTGACCCCTTTATTTCCATTGGAATTTACTGAAGAACTCCTCTCTTCGAGAGTGACAAAAAGAAGAACTGCTCATTATAAATCTCCTCTTTCATCTATAAAAATTCGTTGAAACGTCCACATAAAAATTGAGAATCAACAGCGTATCAAGAGAAAAACGGAATAATATAGATAGAACCATAGCAACACCAAACCAAATTTTTAATCCCTAAAAAAAAAGAAAGAGCCCAATCTGCAAAACTTTCCAGTGGAAATAAAGGGGTGTGAAGAAATGGAGAATTTGAGTCTCACTCTTTCATCCGATTGTCTCTGATAAATCCTTGCTGTCTCTATATCTGAAAAATTCGATATATAGAATATTCGTGAATGAAAAATGATGGTATTTTGCGAGAAGGAGAAGACAGGAGAGAGAGAAGACGAGAGAGGAAGAAGACGAGAGAGGAAGAAGACGAGAGAGGAAGAAGACAGGAGAGAGAGAAGACGAGAGAGGAAGAAGACAGGAGAGAGAGAAGACGAGAGAGAGAGAAGACAGGAGAGAGAGAAGACGAGAGAGGAAGAAGACAGGAGAGAGAGAAGACAGGAGAGGAAGAAGACAGGAGAGAGAGAAGACAGAAAAACAACGGGTTCCCATCAATTCTTCCAATGGAAATAAAGGGGTCCCGCACATCACATCATCCGGGAAGCCACTGGTAATCCTGAGTATCGTTTATTCCTGAAGAATATGCCATATAGTATATGCACCCTCACCACGAACGCCCGGTCACCATCAGCGTCGCAGTGGTCACCGTCTCCAGTACGAGGAACAGGGATAACGACACCAGCGGAAAGGAGGCCATCCAACTCCTCGAGAAGGCAGGGTTTTGTGTCGCGCATTACACCATTGTTCCCGACGACATTGAGGCCATACGAAGGGAGTTACTGACATCGCTTCGCTCCTGCAACTGCGTCATCTTCAATGGCGGGACAGGTCTTACGCCAGACGATTTCACGATTGAGGCAGTCTCGCCCCTCCTGGAGAAGAAGATGGACGGGTTCGGAGAACTCTTCAGGGCAAAGAGCGTGCAGGAGGTCGGCACTTCAGCCATACTCTCCAGGGCCCTTGCCGGAGTCTGTCACGGAAAGGCGGTATTCTGCATTCCCGGGTCGACAGCGGCAGTGACTCTTGCTACCCGTGACCTCATTATCCCGGAACTCCGTCACATCATCAGCCATGCGATGAAGCGTCACTGAAATTAAAGAGATTTGCCCCAGGGAAATTCCTGACGGGGCCCTGGTTCGGGGTTCGTTACCGGTACACCTCGAGAAGGGCAACCCGCTCCAGGACCAGATCCCGCAGACGCCCTTTTCCAACGACCCCGAGCTCCTCAGGTGTTATTGAGAAGAGGGTGCAGAGATGCGCAGCCTTATCAGGCGGAATGGAGTCCCAGTCCTCTTCTTCGGCCGGTGAGCAGAACTCCATCAGTTCGTTCCTCGTAGAAGCATTGTCCGGGCAGATGCAGAGGTATGCAGCATTCTCCCCCGGCTGCAGGCCGAATTTCATTGCCTGCACGATCTGGCGTGAACCCGCGGCATAAAGGAGGGCCTCCATCTCAACCCGGCTTGAGATCATGGTCCCCTGGTCAAGTGCCCTGAACGCGTGGCAAAGGGCCGACTCCGCATGTGCTCTCCCGGCCATGTGCCGCGCATTGAAGAATATGACATGCGTGCCCGTCCGAGATGATACGCCATGGATCTTTTTCAGGCACTCCTCAAGGTCATGCACGGTGAGCCGGACCTGGGAGATATCGCAGCCCTGCATCATTCCTCCTCACTGAACGACGAGAGGGTGGCCTGTCCTGTCCCGGCGGGGAGGTCATCAGCTGCGCCATTCTCCGCTCCGAGCTCACGCATGACCTGTGCTGCGATACCCCTGCCAAGGATGGCTGCGACTCTTGCGCTCTCTGCACGTCTCAGCGCCTCGGGGCTCGTGATCCCATTATTGAAGAGGCTCCTTGCACGGACCCGCCCGATATGCCTGATCCGGACCAGGGGCAGGAGCTCCCGCTTCACCCCATGTTTCATGCAGACGCCATACTCTCTCACTTCCCGGGCAAAGCGGGGTGCAAACATCCCCGCCAGCCTTCCGGCTGCGTGGAGCAGCCAGTTGACGCTCTCGACAAGGTTGAAGATGTCCCCGGGCCCGACAGAGAATCGTTCGCAGATGGTGGCCTCAGGCACCTCCTGTGACCAGTCGCGGAGGAGCATGGCAGTCTTGAGCGCGCGGTAGTAATCCTCCTCTTCCCCGAACCTGAGAGGAACCCAGAGCTCGTCCTCGTGTTCAAGCAGGAACCGATCGAGATACTGCAGATCGCGGTTGTTCACGTAGAGGGTGTACATGTCCGGAGTGCTGCAGAGTGTCTGCAGGAGCCCCATATCTGAATAACTTCCGGCTGACCGCATGTTACTGACAATGGATTCTGCTCCACGCGGGTCAATGTAGAGCTGCGAGACAAGGCTTCCGTATTCTGTGGGAGAGAGGCGCCCCCCATTCTCCACCACCATCTCTGCGGCTTCGAGGAACCGGAGCGCGCTCACGGTGACCGAATCGATAAGCCTGCTCCCCTTATGCTGGTAGCGATAGAAGGTCCTCTCAAGGAACTCCTGGATCTCTGCGTGGCTTGCGGCAAATCCCGAGGCGATGAGGGAGAGGATGTGGGTCGTAAGCGCAGACTCATTCGCGCACTGCGAGTTGACGTCCTCTGCGGGTGCATTGACATAGAACTCGAAGAGGCTGCACTGCTCCTCCTCGTCTTTTGCGATGAGCACGGCCTCACCATACGGGTCAAGCCCGGGGCGTCCGGCCCTTCCCGCCATCTGGTGGTATTCCCGTGCAGGGATTGGCACCATTCCCACGCCAGTCTCGTAGCGCCGGAAGTCCCGTATCACGACTCTTCGGGCGGGCAGGTTGAGCCCTGCGGCGAGTGTCGGAGTCGAGGAGATGCAGCGGATGAGGCCCTTTCTGAACCCCTCCTCGACGATAGCACGTGCCTCCCTCGGCAGCCCCGCATGGTGGAACGCAGCACCCATCCCCACGCAGGCGGCAAGGCCTTCGCCTGTCCCGGACCCGTCCAGTTTCTTCAGCCGGTCACGGTACTGGTCCAGTTCCGGGTCCTCGCATTTCAGGGCTTTTGCGGCCCGCTTTGCGAATGCTTCCGCGTTCTTCCGGGAAGAGACGAAGAAGAGGCACTGCCCTCCCTCGGCGATTGTATCGAGGAGCAGGTTGATATCCTCGTGCTTCGAGACCGGGACCACCGTCCGTGACTGGTCGTCGAACCGAATCTCCCCATCAAGGTACACGCCCTGCCGGAGGTCGACTGGTCGCCAGGTGCTGGTGACAAGTGCGGCATCGAGCCAGCCTGCGAGGACCCGTGGGTTGCCAATGGTCGCGGAGAGTGCAATGACCTGCATGCCGGGGTTCATGGCTCGCATCTTGGTGATCACCATCTCGAGGGTTGGTCCCCGGTCAGGGGAGTCCAGGAGATGGACCTCGTCGATGACGAGCAGCGAGATATCCGAAAGCCAGGGTGCCCGGTTTCTGATAAGGGAATCCACCTTCTCGCTCGTTGCGACGATGATGTCGTTTCTCCCGAGGTACTCGTCGCGCCGGTCGAAATCCCCGGTAGAGATTCCGACCCGCACGTTCTTTCCCCCGAATACCTCGTATTTTTCGCTCGCGAGTGCCTTGAGGGGAACAATATAGAGGCTCTTTCCCCTCCGGGACGCATGATCGTGCATGGCCATCTCGGCGATGAGGGTCTTGCCGCTTGCGGTGGGAACGGTGACGAGGAGGTTAGCCCCTTCAAAAAGTCCTTTCTCTACGCATTCCGCCTGCGGAGGGTAGAGTTCACCGATACCGAGCGCCTTGTACCTCTCTTTCAGGTAGGTGGGGATCGGGAGCGCGGAAACCTTCATTTACAACCCCATCTTTTCCAGTCCGCGACCACCTGAGCGCGCGCCTTTTATTAAAACCATGAGAATAGAGGGGTAGCAATCTCCAATGGAAATCATCCCTCCACTGCCCCCGACAGCGCCCCAGGTATTCATTGTGGACAAGGCCTCGTTCAGTAGTAGTAATCGATCATGTCCTGCTTTGCGTCCTGGCGTTTCTTCTCCAGGTACGAAAAGACCGCCTCGTGAGGGGAACCTTCGAGGAGCATATCGATTGCGGCACGGGCAACCTTCATCTGTTCGGGGAGCCCTATCAGCGCGATGGTCTTTCCGATGACCGAGATCTGGGTGTGGGTCATGTGCTCGATCTGCTCCCTCGCACGGCCGTCTCTTCCGATGATCCGGCCCCGGAGCCGATCCATCTGCCGGGGGCTGTCCGCAAGCCCCGAGAGGTCGATCACCTCGAGCAGCAGGTCCTCGTCCTCGAGCAACCGGAATGCCCGCTCAGGAGAAAACCCCCTGTTCACCGCCTGTATCACTTCGACCGCACGGAGGAACGGCACGGCGTCTTCCCCCTCGACGCGGACGATCCCTTCCTGGCTGTCAATGGAGATGACAGTCCCGGTCTTCTCTTCCAGTTCCTTCTTGACAAGGCCGCCTTTCCCGATCAGAACACCGATCCGGTTGCCGGCAACTTTGAGCTCCTGCATCATGTGTCTCTTCCCTCGTCTCTCTTGAGCGTGTTCTTCTGTTCCGGGAGCCCGATGCCGGTCACATCGGAGAATATCTCCCGTTCATCCCTCACCTGGCACTTCTGTTCGAAGAACCGGTTGATGTTGGCGATGTCCCGGACCAGGAAATGGAGCGCCCTCGGGTGGTCCGGAGTAACCGCCTGGCCCATGTCGATGACATGCAGCCGGTCCGAAAAGAGGATATTATATTCCGAAAGGTCGGCATGCACAAGCCCGGCCTTCTGGTACAGATCCCTGATAAAGCCGATGATCTCCCGGTACGCATCATCGGGGTCTTCAAGCATCACGGACCGGAGCTGGGGGTATGGACGCTCATCCTCTCCCAGGAATTCCATGACCAGGATGTTCCGGTCCCAGATGAAGGGCTCGGGGACGGGAAGGCCGGCCTCATGTGCCCGGGAGAGGTTCGAAAACTCCTTCCTCGTCCAGGCAAAGACGATGTCTTTCCTGGTCCGGCGGATCCCTGAGAAGCGGCGGTCTCCGATGAGGTACTCGCTCATCGCGTTGAAATTCGCGGTCCGGATACGGTAGATCTTGATCGCAAGTTCCTGCGATCCCCTCTCACCGAAGAAGACGTTAGCCTCTTTCCCGGTGCTGATGGACCCCCCGATCGCAGTAATCCACTTCTTGTGCACGAGTCTGTAGAGCGAGAGGAGCGTGATCTCATCAAAGACGTCGTCCCTGACCTTCAGCTGGTCCATGTCCCTTATGCGGATCCCGAGGTCCGCAATCTTTCGGTCGAACCTGTCCTCGATGCGATCGATGCTCATTAGAGGATCCTTTCTCATTTGATATGATCACGCACACACGCGAGGATATCGGAGAGGTAAGTCGCAGTGGTCTTCTTCAGGTCGAGGGGATGTATCTCGCCCTTCCTGTAGGCCTCTTCGATCTCTCCGAATGCCCTGAATGTACGGTCTCCGCCGAACTTCGCCGGTCTTTGCACCACGACCTCCGGAACTCTCGGGAATACGTGGTACTGCAGGATCTGCAGTACCGGGTTCTCCTCGCACTCCGGAGGGCAGAATGCTTTCTGGCATTTCTTCTGGATCTCCTCTATGCTGTCGGCAACGGATATGTAATTGCCACTGGAAGACGACATCTTCTTTCCATCGAGCCCGTTCAGGATGGGGGTATGGATGCAGACAGGCGACGGGTACCCGACAGAAGGGAGGTGCTCCCGGGCCAGCATGTGGATCTTCCGCTGGTCTATTCCACCCACCGCGGCATCCACCCCCAGCCGTGCGATGTCCACCATCTGCATGATGGGGTAGATCATCTGTGAGACAGTGGGGGCCTCCATCTGCCTTCCCACCTCGTCCATGCTCCGGGTGGCACGGTTCAGCGTGATCTGCTGGGAGAGCCGTAAAACCATCAGCTCGTAGTCCCGATCGAGCTGGAGGTCAGACCCGAGTACATACTCTACGTCTGTGAGTCCGAGCCCTTCGAAGCACTTCCTGTTGTACATGGCAAGATCCCGCACCTCCTCCATGGTCCCTTTCCGGTTCAGGAAGGCATGAAGGTCGGCGAGGAGCACCACGACCTCGAACCCGGCACGTTTCAGGTCTACGAGCTTGTTGACAGTGACAAGGTGCCCGAGGTGGATCTCGCCGCTCGGCTCGTAGCCGGCATACACCCTCTTCTTCGGCCTGGCGAGGACTTTCCGGAGCTCCTCATCGGTGACCACCTCCACGGTGTTCCTCGTTGCCAGTTCGTACGCATCCATTCATATAAAATGGGGGACGCGGGGTGTTAATGCTTATGAAGATTCCAGGCCGGAGGGCCCACGGAGGGTTCATGGTCCAGGGGTCGTCACCAAAAAAGCCCCATTTTCCCGCCTCTTTGGGACGTGATGGCGGTACAAATGGCTCCTCCCGGAGCAGGCGCCGCCATTCACACGCGGACGGCGCCGTCCATACGGGTATCGTGAGACCAGGAAAAAAAACGCATCCAGGGAATTGCAAGTTTTCAATGACTGAATTGTTCTGCGGGAGAAGACCCCAGGTGAAATCTTTCCATGCGAACCAGGGAGGGGAAAAAACGGGATTATTTTATTGCCACGAAATTCATTGCCCGGTTGGTCATGGCGATCGACTTCGCGGGGTCCTTCTCGATGCCCGTCATTGCCCTGATGCAGTCGACGTTCTCCACCACCACGTCTGCCTCCTGGTGAATTGCCTGGAAGAGGTAGAGTTCTTTTCCGATGCAGGAGACCGAATCCTCGAAGATACCGTTCTCCCAGAGGTCAGAGCGGGGGCGGCCCATGTCCATCGCGTACTCTTTCAGCTCGGCAGTGCTGGTGATCCCTGCCGCCTTCCGAACGAGGCCCATCCTCGGGTGCCTCTCCATGATCCCGAGCACCTCTTCCCGGGTCGCCGCGGTTTTCAGGTCCATCTGCACCACGTGCATGTGCATCATCGTAACCGGGACGATCATTGCCAGGGTGACGATGTTGATGTGCGGGAGCACGCTCTGCACGTCCGGGCCATGGTGGCTCGGGATGTGGACGGGGTTCAGCACGATGGCATCGATCGGGCCACGCTTGATGTCTGCCGGGTCCCCGCCCCGCCGGACCATCACCGCCCGGACCTTCTCAACGCCGTATGCCTTGTCCATGGCATTGATGATCCGGCAGAGGCCTGTCGTATTGCAGGAGACCACCCGGGCGAACTGCTTCCCGATGGCGTCCTTGTAGTTGCAGTCCGAATTGAATGAGAAGCCGGCCACCTCGTGGTCTTCCCCACCCTGCCAGATGGCCTTGATCCCGGCTTTTTCGTAGAGCGGCCGGTTCTTCTCACCCACGCCCCCCGGCGTTGCATCCACGACGATGTCTGCTGCCTTCAGCATGTCGTCCACGCTGCCGGCAACAGGGAGACCGGCCTTCTCGAATGCAGCCTTCTTTGAGAGGTCTGCGATGTAGAGCGGGTATCCCCGCGATTTCGCAACGAAGGCCTCATGGCTGGGCTTCGTCTTCGAGACACCGATGACTTTCATGTCCGGCTGGGCCGCGACAGCATCCGCGACCCGCTTCCCAATCGTCCCGTACCCGTTGATGGCGACTCTGATCATATGGTGAGGTGGTGGGAACGAGGGGAATTAAAGGTTGTCAATTGTGGGGGAGTGAAGGGGATGGGAGGAAAGAAAAACACAATAATGTGAGGAGTGAGGAACTGGGGAGACCCCTCTCTAATAATATCGGAAGCAATGGTGGGAGGTGATTATTGCTGCCGACTTAAAAAAATCGTGATATAGGAACGGGCAATATCCTTTATTCATCTCCCCCGAGAATTATACTCTTCAGAATGCCCCTTCTCCTCCATCCCCTTCCGCCCTACGATTTCAGCCTGAGCTGCCGGGTATTTTCTGAAGGCGACCCAGCCATCAGGAGGTTTGAGCAGGGCACCTTCCGGCAGGTCATCCGGGTCGGTGAGAAGCCGGTGCTTGTCCAGGTCAGGGACGTTGGCGAGGAGTGGGACCCGGTTCTTGCAGTTGATGTTCTGCCCGGAGGCGAGGCCATGCCGGGAGCAAGAGAGAAGGCAGGAGAGCAGGTCTCTGAACTGCTCGGCATCCATGACGACCTGGAGCAGTTTTACCGTGCGATACATACCGATCCTCTCATGACCGGTGTCGCCCGGAGCCTCCGCGGCCTCAAGGCACCGCAATCGGGCACTGTCTTTGAAGCGCTCGTGACCACCATCATCGAGCAGCAGATCTCCATCAGGGTTGCACGGGTGATCGAGGCCAGGATGGTCAGGAAGTTCGGGGAACGGCTGGAGGTTGCCGGAAGAACGTATTTTGCATACCCGGGGCCGGAGGACCTCGCGGCAGGCACAGCCGAAGACTTCCGGTCGTGCGGCCTTTCTGCGAGGAAAGGAGAGTATATACGGAATGCAGCCGGGATGGTTGCAGGAGGAACGCTGGACCTGGAGTCCATGAGAGAGATTCACGATTCCCAGCGGATCATCGGGGAATTGTGTGAGATCAGGGGTGTCGGGAGGTGGACGGCGGAGTTCGTGCTTTTACGGGGGATGCACAGGCTTGATACGATTCCAGCCGACGACCTGGGCGTCAAGCGGGCAATTGGGAGAGTGTACTGTCCCGGCCAGAGGATCTCCGCCGATCAGGCACGGGCCATCGCGGAGCGATGGGGAGCGTGGAAGGGTCTTGCCGCATATTACCTCCTTACCGCCGAACACGAGGGGCAGAGCCGGAGAATAGATGCGGTTAAGAAAAGAAAGGTACAGCAGCAAACCATGAGAAGATCCGTTCGACCCGGAGCCGCCAGGGATCCCCTTCCATGATACACAGAGACGAAACAGTGATACACGGGCCACCTGCCGCACCTTTCCAGGTCCAGCGAGAGTGCGAGCAGCTCTCATCGATGAAGACCCGGGGCGAACTGGGCAGAGCCATTGCAAGGCTCGTGCTCGCGTACAGCCCACGGGACCTCCAGCAGATGAAGTGGAACTTTTCAAAGAAGATCAGGGACATCGGCCCCGCATACCGGAAAACGCTGGAAGAGACTATCACGGGATACCTCCACGGGACTTACCAGAATGTGCGGTTGATGAACCAGCAGGGGGTCTTCCTGACGATGAGCGAAAGTCTGCCGGACAATTCCCAGGCATACTGGAAGATGGTAGCTCTCCATTGCGCTGCCGGCGACCCGGAAGAGGACCGCATCAGGTTCCTCAAGTATCTCCTGTGCGGCTTCTGCATGCTCGTGCAGGGTATACCCGGGCATCCGGTCGGCATGCCGTTTCCAGGAGGCGATAAGGTGGAGTGCATTGAAGGTGTCTATTATTGCCCGGTCAGGACAAAAGCAAACGATGTCGATGCAGCGCTTTGCCCGTTCTGCCCCGCGCTCCAGACCCCCGAGCCGGGGTATCTCAGGCCTCCGGTGAACGCAAGCGAGCATCGCAGGCAGGAGTTCCTGAGGAACTGCTTTGACCGACACCACTTTAACGGGTAAACACTGCCGATAAGCCTCGAGCCCTCCGCAATCAGTATGTTGATACGGGGAAGAGACCGATAGCACGTTTCCTCGGCGTATTCATTCGCAACAGTGAATGAGCCGGGAATATTGGTGGAGTTGCCCCACCCCGTGCAGGTCACTTTAAAAACCTTTAATGCAGGGGTGAAAGAGAAGATCGGGTGAGTGAAGATCAAATGACAGACGAAGCAAGGGAGAGGGCGAAAATGAGACTTGACGAAGTGAAGGGATTTTACTCACATCTTGGAATCTTTCTTGTCATCAATGTGCTCCTTGTCCTTGTCAATATCCTCACTTCTCCCGGGCAATGGTGGTTCTACTGGGTGACCGTCTTCTGGGGAATCGCGTTGATATTCCACGGATCGCGAGTGTTCGGGAAGGGAAAGGTCTTTTCAAGTGAGTGGGAAGAGAAGAAGATCCAGCAATATATAGAAGAGGAATCAAGGAAGAAGTAACAGATCCGGGATTATTTTCTAAGATCCGGGTTATTCAAAGGAAATACCCTGGAGATGTATGGAATGCCAGTACAAGAAAATGAGTCCCCTTTTCCTATTTTTCATCCTTGACGGGCGGCTGGTTGATCATCCTCCAGTAAAGCCCCATCTCCCTGATAACATTTGCAAACTCGTCGAACTGGACCGGTTTTACGATATAGCTGTTGACCCCAAGGTCATAGCTCTGGACGATATCCCTCTCCTCTCGCGATGAGGTCAGGACAACGACAGGAATGGTCCGAGTCTTCTCATCTTCTTTCAGGCGTCGCAGGACCTCGATCCCGTCAACCTTGGGGAGTTTGAGGTCAAGGAGAATCACCCTGGGGGGCATCCTGATGTCCCTTCCACGGTATGGACCAGTTCCAAACACATAGTCCAGAGCCTCCTCCCCGTTCCATGCAACATGGACCCGGTCCGAGAGATTACACCACTGAAAGACATGGAGTATCAGCTCCACGTCATTTGGATTGTCTTCGACGAGGAGTATCTCCGCAGGCTTTCCCATGTGCTCCATGTTGACACATGACACATGGGGGACGAAAAAGGTTATGGGTGCAGGGTTCGTGCAAAGGAATAGAGCATTGCCGATTATAGCCCATTTGCCGCCATTATTACGAATTTATTCCAGAATTACACGGAAATCTTGAATTTTCATTGATTGGCAAATGTTTATAGTAGGTTGAGGGGGATCACAACACTGTTATGATCCTTGACCAGGAGAAGATCACGAGGATCAAGAGGTTGCTGAAGAGCAGGCCGAAGGGGCTTACCATATCGGACATCTCGCAGATACTCAAACTCAACCGGAACTCGGTCGCAAAATACCTGGAAATCCTTCTCATTACCGGCCAGGTGGAGATGAGGCTTTACGGGAACGCAAAGGTCTATACACTCTCCCAGCGGGTTCCCATCTCCTCCATGCTTAAGTTTGCCACTGAACTGATCCTGATCCTGGACTCAGATCAAAAGATCATAGACGTGAACGACAACTTCCTGGCCTTCTTCTCAATCCAGAAGGACTCCCTGCTCGGAAATGATATCAGGTCCGCAGGGATCCCAGGAATTTCTGAGAGTATTCCTGCCGAAATTCTGGCCGATTCTGGACGGGCAGGGGAGGGGAAGCGGGAGATCCGCATCAAAAGGGAGGGGACGGAATACTATCTTGCGTTAAAGATAGTCCCCACGGTCTTTGATGACGGAAGCAGGGGGTTTACCCTGATATTCGAGGATGTGACTCTCCCCAGGTCGTACGAAAAGAAGCTTGAGATCAACGAGGCAAGGTACAGGGCAATTGTTGAGGACCAGACCGAACTTATCTGCCGGTATAACCGGGACTTTGTCTTCACGTTCGTGAACGATGCGATATGCCAGTACGTTGGCCTTCCCAGGGAGGAGATGATCGGCAAGAACGTCTTATCTCAAGTATATGAGCATGATCGGGATATCGTGAAGAAGAACATCCTCTCCCTCAGCCGTGAGCAGCCGTTCCTCTCACACGAACAGCGGGTGATTGACCCGCAGGGAAACATCCGCTGGCAATACTGGACAAACAGGGCGATTTTCGATGAATCAGGGGAGATCGTGGAATACCAGGGCGTGGGCAGGGATATTACCGAGAGGAAGCATGCAGAGGAGAACCTCCTTATAATGAACATGGCCATTGCATCGTCCATCAATGGGATCGGGCTTGCGACGCTTGACGGGCGGATTACCTATGCGAATGCCGCGTTCCTGAAGATCTTCGGGATAGAGCGACTGGAAGATGTCCTTGGCAAACCTATCGAGACGCTCGCACACCCTCTCAATCCAGGCCCCGGTGTAAAAGACGTGTTGAAGGCGATCAGTGAAAATGGGGTGTGGAAGGGCGAGATCATTGTCTTCAGGAAGGACGGGACCCAGGTACTCACCCACCATACTGCAAACCTGATCAGGGATAAGAATGGCAGTCCCATCGCGATGATGTCCTCGTTTATCGATATCACGGAGAAAGTCGAGGCTGAGAGAGAGATCCGGATGAAGAATACCGCCATCGAATCTGCCATGAATGGGATCGTCATCCTTGATGCAGAAGACCGCCTGATCTATGCAAACCAGGCGTTCCTGAGTATTTTTGGTGCGAAGGACACGGATCAAACGCTTCGGAAGCACATGGCAGACCTGTGGAAGATTGCAGAGGGAACCGTGCCCCCTATTGCAGAAATCAGAAGAGCGCTCGACACAGAGGGGAAGTGGAGCGGGGAGCTCCGGATAATGTTTCCCAAAGATAAGTCCAGGTTCTTCCAGTTCTCGGCGACGAGGGTGAGGGATAGCAAGGGTTCCATGCTCTGCGAGATCGGGACCTTCATGGACATCACGGACCAGAAGGCGATCGAGAAGGCATTGAAGACCACCTACGAGAAGTTGGAGGAAGCGGTAGAGTTCATGCCGGACCCCACCTTCATCATCAGCCACGACAGGCGGGTCATCGCGTGGAACCGCGCGCTCGAGACTCTTTCAGGTATCAGGAGCGAGGATATCATCGGATCTCATAATTACCAGGATGCCTTCGGTTTCCTGGGGGGAACCCGCCCGATCCTCGTGGATATCCTTGACCTTCCGGCGCACGAACTGGCAAAAGCCTACCCTGGTATTCGAAGGTTCAAGGACAGCATCTTCATAGAGTCGGTGATACCCGGGGGCCATGAGGGGAAGGGGATCTATCTGTGGGGAAAGGCCACGCCCCTCTTTGACAGTGATGGAAATACTATCGGTGCAATTGAGTCATTCCGGGATATGTCTGAATGGAGGAGGGCAAAGGAGACACTGCACCCGCAGATGCGACCCGGCGGGACAACTTCCCTGTCTTTTCAACCGGAGGAAAGAGGTGTGAAGGACGAACTCGCCTCCCTCGAACGGGCCTTCGGTCACCTCAGGGAAGGCGTGGCTATTCTCGACCGACAAGCCCGCATCCGGGTGGCAAACCCTCCCTTCCTGGCGTTGGCAAAGAGCGGGGATGACCTCCTTTCCGGCAGGGATTTTCTGCAGTTCTGCCATCCCGACGATGTATTTCTGATAAGGGATTTTATAGACCATTCCGATAAAGAAGGGAACGGATCCCGTGCTTTCAGGATGCATGCCGCGGAAACGGGCAATGATATGGATGCTGAGATATCGGCACTCGGGGACGAGGGAGGTATCCTTTCGGGACACTTTATCGTCACGGTGCCGCAACCCCCGTTACCCGGTCAGAGATAGAACCCCTGGATCCTGAGTATATCCTGGCTGTCCTTTGCTTCGGCATAGAGTGCCAGAGGCTCCTCGTTCAATTCAAGGAACCTCCTTCCCCACGGAGCGGTTTCGAGGATAAGGGCGGCCTGGTCCCGTTCTCCCAGTATACAGAGCGCGGCGGCGAGTGCCTCCACCGACGAGAGTTTCCATGGCCTTCCGAAGTTTACCGGGTTTGCTGCCAGGAGGAAGGGGAGGGCTCTCTGCCTCCTCCACGAACGGGTGGGGATCTCTCCGAGTACCTCCCACGAACAGTCAAGCGCAGTGATGGAACGGACAGGCCGGTCGGCGGGAGACAATGCCTGTTCGGCTCTTGGGTCCAGGAGGAGGGTGTTGCGGGGAATGCGGGAAATCTTCGAGAGTACCCTGACAAGTCCTGAACGTTCCATTCGCTTGACAGTGCATTTCCGGGGGTCACAGGAATTATCCCGGAAGGCAAAGAGTGGAATCATCTATCACCTCTTCGCATCTACCACTCTATCAATGTACGTGTTGATGTGCCCATGTATCATGCACCCTGAACTGAGGGCCCACGGGATCACCAGGGAATCGGATATCCACGCGTTCGGCAGGGCAATCGAGCGATGTCGTACGTTCGGGATCGAGATCGTCCCCCTTCCCTGCCCTGAAACCCTTTACCTCGGGAAAGACCGCGGTCCCGGCACATTCCTCGACCGGCTCAACACGGCAGAGTTCGCACTCCTTCTCGACCGGCTCGAAGACGAGGTGCGGGAGGTTATCAAGAGCCGCGGGCCTCCCCTCTGCTGTATCGGAGTAAACTCCTCCCCCACCTGCGGAGTCGACACCACCTACTATGGCGCTGACCAGTCAGGGCCCGAACGCCGCCCCGGCAGGGGTGTATTCCTTGCACGGTTCCCTGATCTCCCTGCGGTCGATGTCCTCGCGTTCGCCCGCTACCGGGTCTACCTTGCCGCACCACTCTTCTCCACGGCAGAGAGGCGTTTCAATGCATGGCTCTCCGAAATGCTTGCCGATCACTTCTTCTCCGTTTACCTGCCGCAGGACGCGGGGGAGGAGGGCTGCTGCCGCACGACTGAAGCGCAGGAGGAGATGTTCTCCCGCCACTGCGAGGCGCTCTCCAGGAGTGACGTGGTGGTTGCAGTCATTGACGGTGCGGACGCCGATTCCGGGACCTCCTGGGAGATGGGGTACGCATTTGCCCGGGGCATCCCGGTCATATCGGTAAGGACAGATTTCCGGCGGGCAGGAGCGCACGAGCACGTGAACCTCATGCTCGAGCAGTCATCCCGGGTGGTGCGAAACGAGGGTGAGCTACTGGAAGCGCTGAAGTCGCCGTTTGTGCTGAAAAACCTGCAGATCAACCCGAGGGCAGGGACATTATCGGATAGATTATAGCCTAAATGAGGAAAATGAGAGTATAAAGAATGATTTTTTCCGAAAGGAAAAAGGCTCCCTGAAAAATATAAAAAACCAGAAAGGTATCCAGATATCTTTATTGTGGTTTTGATTGAGTATTCATAGAATAGAATGACCAAACGGATGAAGAGTAAGGGAGTGAATAGTCCAAAATCATTTAAGTGCGATTTAAACTCGGGGGAAGCTACCGGAGGCGGAAAAATTCAGGAGTGGAATTTTGAATCGCTTAAAATGAGTATTTTTTCAGATAAATACACCCAGATTATCATTCTTCTTACTATTATTGGTTCAGTATTGAGATTGTACAATCTTGGATTCAATTCTCTCTGGTTGGATGAGGCTGTTACTTATTATTATTCAACATTGCCTTTTAAAGAACTTTGGGAAACTCTGCAAAACGGCGCTGAATTTAATCCCCCTCTATTTTATATCGTTGAATCGTTCATGATTCCATTTGGAAAAGACGAATTCATCATCAGGTTGATTCCTGCGCTTGCAGGAATAGTAACGATCCCGGTCTTTTTCTGGCTGGGAAAGGAATTTTCTGATAGGAATTGTGGCATTGTGTGTGCAGCACTCGTCACGTTCTCATCTTTCCTCATATACTATTCGCAGGAGGCAAGGGCATATTCATTACTCCTTTTATTTGTTGCACTCTCCATTGTATTTTTCTTAAAAGGAATGAAAAGCGGAAGAATCCTTCACTGGGGCCTCTTCGGAATTTTTTCGGGGTTGGGTTTTTGGACTCATTTCTATTCAGCAATCATATTTGGTATTCTTGTTGCATGGCACATTTTCAACTTGTGTATTCAAAGGGAGGATATCTGGAAGAACAGCAGGGGCATCATCTGCTCTTTTGTTGCTTTTATTCTGGTCACCCTTCCTCTTCTCTTCGTAACATTTGAACTTTTTCTCTTGAGAACCTCTTCCCCACCTACCTTCGGCCTCCAGGGCTGGACAGTTGTCTCCCATGCTTTTTCAGATCTTTCAGGGTTCCATATTGCCGCAATTGTCTTGCTCATCACCCTCTTTGTGATTGGATTGCTCTGGTCCTTCATACATGAGAAAAGGAAAGGTGTGTTCCTCGCATTCTCGGTTATCGCAATACTCATTATAAGCTATTATCTGTCCTATCGGATGCCATTTCAAACAAGGTTCCTCATCATAATGATTCCATTCTACTTCCTGGGAATCGCGTATTCATCACGGGCCTTCTGTCAAATATTCAAGAATAATATTGTTATTTATACGTTAATCGCGTGCATTTTTCTGGTGAATGTCCCTGTGCTTTCACAGTATTATACCGTCACGACAAAGGAAAACTGGCGTGATTTTTCGAGAGAATTTGAACAATACACGAAAGATGGCGATATTGTTGTCCTCCTCCCCTCGTATATGGAACAACCTTTGAACTTTTATTATGATTCAGCACGGGACCGAACCATTCAATTGGGCGCCTCGAACGTGAACGATCTTGAGAATCTGAAGAATGAACATCGTGGAGAACGCATTTTTATCATTATGACCGCGGATATCTTCGCAGTGGAACCGTCCGGAAAGAGTGTTGAGTGGTTAAAGGAGAATGCTACATTTATAGGCCAATATACCGGTATTTACTTGTTCCAAATTACAGAGTGAGAAAATTGGAAAACAATTCCCTGGATAAAAAAGAGGGCAAGGAGATCGAAGTGCGGTATAAGGATATGTTTTTGGATTTTAAGCCATGAATCTCCGGCGGTTTATCTATTTTAGTCTTGCTGCTTTGGGGATCGTAATATTATTATATTTTATTTATAACTCAGGCTTATACCAGAACCCAGGAATTCTTTACACCATTAACACCCCCCTCCTTCTCGTAGCGTTCATATTCACTCAGATGACAATATTTCTAAAGATCAAACGCTGGCAGTATCTCTGTGGTAAATATGGTTTTCCACTAAGTCTTCGTGAATCAACCGAAATCGTAGTAGCGAGTTTTTTTCCCGCAGGTGTATCTCCTGGCAGAATCGGGGATTTCATAAAGGCCGACTTTATGAAAGTGAAATTCACTCTTCCGCGAAGAGATGGAATCTCGATGATATTTTACGAGCGTATATTCGAACTTATTATAATATTTTTAGTTGCGGTTGGTATACTCTTCATCGGATTTTCAGCAAAATACTATATTATATTGGAACTTACATTATTCCTTCTTATTTTTCTTGGGATAATGTATTTTTTTTCAGATAGATTCATCCAATTTTTTCAGAATATTGCCAGAAAAAAACTCAAGGTTTTTAATAATGACGAGATTAAAATCAGGAAAATATCCCCAATGATCGCATTCAACGTATTTTTATATACAATTCTTGCATTGGGTTGTGAATTCATAAGGTTGTGGCTTGTCGCATATTCTTTTGGATATTCTTTACAGCTCATTCATCTTTCAATTTTCTTTTCGTTGGCGGTTCTGATAGGTTTACTGTCGCAAATTCCAATTGGAATCGGGATTACAGAAGGGACCCTCTCATTTTTTTTAATGGAAATGGGAGTGCCAACTGAAAGTGCAGTTGGAATTGCGGTTATTGATAGAACGATTTCGATGTATTTCGTAATTTTCATAGGTTTTTTTTATTATCACCGAATGCGCACGTATTATGTGAATGAAGGGGAAAGCGTCAATAATCATTCCCGTATTCAATGAAGAAGATATTTTAGCAAAATACCCTGTTAATCTTTTTCCAGTCTTGGAAAACATTTTTAGCATTTATTCTATGGATTTCGAAGTCATTCTTGTTGATGATGGAAGTACAGACCGAAGTTGGTTGAAAATGTCTGAATTACAGAGGTTGAAATCGTATCTTAAAACGTTTAAAATGCCGCAAAATGTGGGAATGGGTGGTGCTTTGCGTAAAGGAATTGAATTGAGTGAAGGAGATATTATCATCACTCTAGATGCGGATCTCACATTTAGACCAATAGAAATTGATAGTCTTCTTGCCGAATATGTTAAAAATCCAGTGGATTGTGTTTCAGGGTCACCATATCTTAAGGACGAACTCATGTCGGACGTCCCTTTAGTGAGGAAAATTCTTTCGAAGGCGGTCAATTATATTTATTGCTTAGAGCTTGGCCAACGTATTACCAGTGTCAGTCCTATTTTCCGCCTTTACCGAAGTGAAATATTTTCAAAAATTTCTCTGACAAGTAATAATTTTGAGGTCAATGCAGAAATCCTCTCGAAAATGCTACTCTCTGGATATATTGTAAGGGAGGTCCCTGCACATCTCTTTAAGCGTGAGCACGGGCAATCAAAAGCGAAAATTTGGAAAAGCATCCGAAATCATGCGGTAATAATTGGAAAAATCTTTAAAGTGAAGTTTTTAAAGGGAAATTGGAATTGATCGATAACAGAATAACAAGGGGTAAGATGAATAACTCTGAAAAACCCATTGAATCTCTGTCCGATGAGGATCTTTATCGCCTGAATATTTATCATCGCACGGATGATGAACACTCTTTTAAACAGCTCCATTCACTCTATGGTCGTGTAAATGCAGACCAGGATGCTGCGATAATAAATCAGGTACATGGAAGGAGAGTATTGGATGTAGGTGCGGGATATGGGAGCCTGTCGAGGAGATTGCTCGATTCTGCATTTGAGGTCTATTCTATAGAACCAAATAAAGATGTGAGAGAGCTTGCATTGGCCTGGTACGATGTAAAGGAATTACCTCACAGTATTTACGACACTCCCTTCAGCAGCCAATTTTTTGATACCGTCATTCTCCGTGAATGCGTTGAACATCTCGATATGCCCAGAGCGATGAAAGAAATTTCCCGTATATGTAAAATGCGTCTCTTGATATTTCAAACAAATTTAAACCCTTTAATCTCTTTATTGAGAGGTCTATTGGGGCATAGTGAATACAACCCGCAGAACCTCGCATATTATCGTAATTGTGCAAATCTCGCAGGTTTTTCGGTTCAGACTGTTCAATTCAGGGATATCCTGGCGTTTCCGCTTTCAGGAGGATATGTATCCCGTCAATTGGTCCCCCGGGAACCGCTCGTTGAGCAATCAATTATTCAGATTGATGAGAAATTGTCTCGTTTTTTTAGGTTTTTTGGGGCGGATTCAATCGTCTCATGGAGGTTTCTATTGGTTGCGGATAAAGTCTGTTTTACCCAAGAAAGCATGAAAAAGTAAAAACTCAATAAAATATCATAGTTCACTGCACATGCCCAACCTCACCGTCGCAGTCATCGGCCCGGAAGGCTACGCAGGCCACCTGGGGAAGAAAGGAACGGTC
>MVQD01000023.1 GCA_002067095.1 Methanoregulaceae archaeon PtaB.Bin056 | reverse complement strand
AATCCAGTTCCGGCGAGAATCCGTCCCGGATCACGCCGCCGTTCCGCACCACCGCAGGGGGATCGTCAACGATCGCGGCACCGATCGTCTCCCCAACCCAGGAGAGATCGGAGAGCAGCCCGCAGGCGTCCCGGATAAATGCAGGGATGTCCTTCCCCTGCCCGAAGCCCAGGACCGCTTTCAGTTGCGGGAGGGTGCCAAGGGACCGCTCGAGGCTTTTCAAGTCCCTCGGGGTCGCGTTTCCAAAGGCGATCCGCCCTGCGATCCGGCCGATGTCGGCACAGCGACGGAGCGTAACAGATGCCTCCATCCTGGCCGCCGCATTCCTGACCAGGTGTTCGACGGCATCAAGGCGGGCGTTGATCGTGCCGACGTTCATCAGCGGCTCGCAGAGCCACCTGCGGAGGAGACGGCTTCCCATCGGGGTGGCGGTGCGGTCGAGGACCGAGAGGAGGGTCCCTCCCTTCCCACGGTCCATGATCCCCTGCACGATCTCAAGGTTCCGCAGGGTTATCGCATCCAGGAGGCAATACTCCCCCGAATGCCGCACCGAGAGGCTGTTGATCTGGGCGAGTTCCGACTGCTGAGTCTCCTTTGCATAGAGGAGAGCCGCACCTGCTGCCTGCTCCGCGGGAGAGTTCCGGACAACCCCGAATCCCTCGAGGCTCGCGACGCCGAAATGCCTGCAAAGGGCGTCTCTTCCCTTCTCGGGCGAGAAGATATCCGCCGGTCCGCGGCTGACCGCAAGGCCTGCCCTTGAGAGGAACTCTGCGAGTTCCGGGGGGGCGTCACCTGGCAGGAGGCACTCGGCGGGGGCATTCCTCGCGACCTCCCCCTGGAGCGCGGAAAAACCGTGTTCGAGGGGGACCGTCACGACCGAGAACTCCCCGGTGGTTATGTCGAGGAACGCAAGTCCCGCCTCTCTTTCCTTTGTGTCGGGAGAGATGGCGAGGAGGTAGTGGGCACCTGTAGAGGGGATGAGGGTCTCGTCCATCACCATGCCGGGTGTCACGACGCGGACCACCTCCCTCTTTACAATACCCTTCGCGGCCCGTGCGTCCTCCACCTGGTCGCAGACCGCGACCTTGTAGCCTTTGGCAATCAGCCTCGCAATATACCCTTCAGCCGCATGGCAGGGCACCCCCGCAAGAGGAATCCTGTTCCCGCCGCGGTCCCTGGAACGGGAGGTGAGGACTATGTCAAGCTCCCTGGACACGGTCTCGGCATCCTCGTTGAACGTCTCGTAAAAATCTCCGATATGAAAAAGAAGGATAGCATCAGGATATTTTGACTTGATCTCCTGGTACTGGGCCATTGCAGGGGAGAGGCGGCTCTCAGCTTCGGGCTGCCTGGGCTGCGAACCCTTTTTCATCACCAATACTCTCGTGCATAGTGAGAGTTATGTCTAACGATCGCGGGCCCGGGGCTTCCGGGGTGGTCCCCCCTCATGACCGGGTGCGAATATTCAGGCGTCCCTTTTTTCATATCCTCATGTGTGAGTCGTCATGTTCTTATGCGCCGCTGTCCTTCTCTTTCCTGATTTCGGTGCAATGGGCCGGGAGCCACCAGATGAAGAGGGAAAAGAGAGAGGCCTTTATGGCCGGGGGGCGATGCCCGTGACTGATCCGGACGCGGGTGAAGGAAATTCATCAGGTACGACAAACCGGCTTATCCACGAGGCGTCACCCTACCTGCAGCAGCACGCGCATAACCCCGTTGACTGGTATCCATGGGGGCAAGAGGCGTTTTCCAGGGCGCGGGCACAAGGAAAGCCGATCTTCCTCTCCATCGGGTATTCCACATGCCACTGGTGCCACGTCATGGAGAGGGAATCTTTCTCGGACCGCGAGGTAGCCGCCCTCCTCAACGCCCATTTTGTCTGCATCAAGGTGGACCGCGAGGAGCGGCCAGATCTCGACCAGCTTTACATGGATGCCGCGATCGCTCTCACGGGGTCGGGCGGCTGGCCCCTCAATCTCCTCCTGACTCCCGATCTCCGCCCGTTTTTTGCGGCAACCTATCTCCCGAAGGAGAGCAGGATGGGGATGCCGGGACTCCTGGAGATCATCCCCAGGCTCGCAGAGCTCTGGGAGGAGAAGCAGGAAAGGGCGCTGGAGTCCGCCGAGCTCCTCGCCCGCGCCATCGCTTCAGATCGGAAGGCAAGACCCGGCGGCCGGGTAAGAAAGGACGCGGCTGACCGGATGGTCCGTGACCTTCTCCTCCAATACGACAGCCTGAACGGCGGGTTCGGTCCTGCGCCGAAGTTCCCGATGGCTCACCTCCACCTCTTCCTCCTCCGCTACTGGAAGTGGACCGGGAGTGGCAAAGCCCTCGGCATGGCCGAAAAGACCCTCCTCTCAATGGCAAGGGGAGGCATATACGACCACCTTGGCGGGGGATTTCACCGGTACTCAACCGATGCACGGTGGCTGGTCCCGCACTTCGAGAAGATGCTCTATGATCAGGCCCTGGCCGGGATGGCCTTCACTGAAGCATGGCTCGCGACTGGAAACCAGGAGTTCTGGGAGGTCGCATCAGGCTGCCTGGACTATGCCTGCTCCCGGCTCATGGCCCCGGGAGGGGGTTTCTTCTCGGCAGAGGACGCCGACAGCGAGGGCGAGGAAGGGAAGTACTACCTCTGGACCCGTGACGAGATCGAATCCCTCCTGGACCCCGAAGACGCGCGGGTCGCATTCCTCGTCTTTCCTGTCAGCCGGACCGGGAATTTTATCGACCCGCACACCGGCCGATCTACAGGGGATAACGTCCTCCACCGCACCCATTCTGTAAAAGAGGCGGCACGGGCCCTCTCTCTCTCGCCCGAAGAGGTCAGCGAGAGAATCGGGAGGGCGAGGGCTACCCTGCTCCAGGCACGTGAGATGCGAACAAGGCCTTTTT
>MVQD01000022.1 GCA_002067095.1 Methanoregulaceae archaeon PtaB.Bin056 | reverse complement strand
GAGACGATGACGTACCCCTCGGGGATCATATCCATGGTATACCCTCCGATGGCGACGATCCTCGAGCGTCCCTTGTAAAAGACCGTCCCGCTCATGGTCTCCTCCATGGTGTCTGTCTTTACCCTGATGGAAACGAGGCTCTTCCACCCGCCGGAGTCAGGGGTCATCGTCTCGGAAACGCTGATCCCCCGCTCCTTCGCGATGAACTCCGCGTTCACGATGTTGATGGGGACCTGGAGGATGGGGTCGAGGAGGCCCTTTAAGGCCATGAGAGTGATAAAGCGGGTGTTGTTCCCAAGCGTCGCAAGTTCACCGCTGTAGGTCAGATCGACCTTTTCCATCCTCCCTCCCACCATCTGGGTGAGGAACCTTCCCATCTTGTAGGCAAGGGTGGCGAACGGCTCGATGACGTCCGCGTGCTCGGCAGGGACGATCGGGGCATTCACGACATAGCGCGCCGAACCACCCTTCATGACCGAGATGCATTGCCTGGCGATGGAGACTGCCACGTTCTGCTGTGCCTCGACCGTGCTTGCACCCAGGTGCGGGGTTGTGATCACCTGGTCGAGGCCGAGGAGTGGCGAGTTGAGGGGCGGTTCCTCCTCGAAGACGTCGAGGGCGGCCCCGGCGACCTTTCCTGACCTTATCCCCTCGTAGAGGGCTTTCTCGTCGATGATTCCCCCCCTGGCGCAGTTGATGATCCGGACCCCGTCTTTCATTGTGGCGATGGTCCGGGCGTTGATGATGTGCCTGGTCTCCTTGATAAGGGGAGTGTGCACCGTGATGAAATCCGCGACCTTGAAGAGATCGTCGAGGGAGAGCGCCTCAACACCCATCTGGGCGGCACGGTCCTTGCTGATGAAAGGGTCATAGCCGACGATGTGCATCCCCATCGCCTGGGCGCGTTTTGCGACTTCCCTGCCGATCCTCCCGAGCCCGACGATCCCGAGCGTCTTCTCGTTCAGTTCAACCCCCATGAACCGGGAACGCTTCCACTCCTTCTGCTTGAGCGAGGCGTTCGCCTGCGGGATGCTGCGTGCAAGGGAGAGCATCATGGCCATGGTGTGCTCGGTGGCGGCAAGGGTGTTTCCTTCCGGCGCATTTGCGACGATGATCCCTTTCCGGGTTGCAGCGTCCATATCGATATTGTCAACGCCCGCACCAGCCCTCCCGATGAACCGGAGATTTTTCCCCGCCTCGATCACCCGCGAGGTCACGTCGGTCCCGCTCCGCACCAGCAGGGCGTCATAGTCGCCGATAATGGAGACGAGCTCGTCCTCTTTTAGGCCTGTCTTCACATCGACAATGCACTCCTGCCGCAGGATCTCCAGCCCTTCATCGGCCAGCGGATCGCTGACAAGTACTCTGAACGTCACTATAAAACCCATATAAAGTGTGCACCACGAGTAATTGAGGGTTTTTGTCTCCTGGGACCCCCCCCTCACGGCACTGCTTGCCCACTCCATCTGGCCAGCCGATGAGAATGTATTAAACTGGGAGGGGTGCAGATCATAGTGGTGCGTGAATGAAAGAGATGCCCGATATTCTCTGGCTTGAAGAGATACGGAAAGAGGATATTGCTGCTGTGGGGGGGAAGGGTGCATCCCTCGGGGAGATGTCTGCCATCGGCCTCCCTGTCCCGCGGGCCTTCGTGGTCACCAGCCATGCCTTCCGCCGGTTCCTGATCGAGAGCGGCATTGAAAAGACCCTCTTTGCGGGCCTCGCAAATCTCGACGTGGAAGATTCGGGGGAGCTCGAGAAGGCAGCGAACAGGGCCAGGGATCTGGTGATGAAAGCCCGCGTCCCTGCATCGCTGAAGCAGAGGGTGAAGGAGGCCTACCAGCAGATGGACGGGGGCCGGATGGTGGTTGCCGTCAGGTCAAGTGCAACCGCCGAAGACCTGCCCGACGCAAGTTTTGCAGGCCAGCAGGAGACCTTCCTGAACATCAGGGGCGAGAAGAACCTCCTCCTCGCCATGCAGAAGTGCTGGGCCTCGCTCTACGGGGCAAGGGCAATCTATTACCGGGCAAAGCAGGGGTTCGACCACCAGAGCGTGAACATCGCGGTGGTGGTGCAGCATCTCGTGAATGCGGAGAAGGCAGGGGTCATGTTCACCTCCCACCCTGTCACGGGAGAGCCACTGAGCATCATCGAAGGTTCCTGGGGGCTCGGGGAAGCGGTCGTATCCGGCTCGGTATCCCCTGACAAGTACGTCTTCGACCAGCGCAGCGAGAAGGTGATCGACCGGCTCATTGCCAACAAGCGGTACCAGATCATCTCCGACGGGGACCACGGTATAAAAACTGTCGAGGTGCCGCGCGATCAGCAGGATGCCCCGCTCCTTTCGGACGAGGAGGTGCGTAAGCTTGCCACATTCGGAAGGATTGCAGAGACCCATTACGGGGTCCCGCAGGACGTGGAATGGGCGGTGATGGGCAATGAGATCTTCATCCTCCAGTCGCGGCCCATCACCACGATCAAGGCTGCGGGAACGTCTTCACCCGCCCGGGAGGCCGGGGCCGGGAAGATCCTCCTCCAGGGCCAGGGGGCATCGCCGGGTATCGCGAGCGGCGACGTGGTGATTATCAGGGACGTGAAAGACGCCGGGAAGGTGAAGGAGGGCGACATCCTCGTCACCCAGATGACAAATCCAGACATGGTCCCTGCGATGAGGAAGGTTGCGGCCATCATCACCGACGAAGGCGGGATGACCTGCCACGCTGCGATCGTCAGCAGGGAACTCGGTACCCCTGCAATCGTTGGCACCAAGACCGCCACCCAGGTGCTGAAGACAGGGCAGACGGTCACGGTCGACGGCGAGAAAGGCCTCATCTACGAAGGGCGTCTTGAAGTCCCCAGAGAGAAGGTCCAGGCCGCGGTTGCGGCCGCCGCCCCCCTCATCACCGCCACGAGCGTCAAGGTCAATGTCTCCATGCCTGAGGCTGCGGCCAGGGCTGCCGCCACCGGAGCCGACGGCGTGGGGCTGCTCCGGATCGAGCACCTGATCCTCGGCCTGAACAAGACCCCGGGGTGGTTCATCGCCAACAACAGGGAGGAGGAGTTCATCCAGGAACTCTACAATGGGATCAAGACCGTTCTCGACGCGTTCTATGGCAAACCCGTCTGGGTAAGGACGCTGGATGCCCCCACCGACGAGTTCCGGAACATGGCCGGGGGCGAGAACGAGCCTGTCGAGCACAACCCGATGCTCGGCTGGCGGGGGATCAGGAGGGACCTCCAGACCCCCGACCAGTTCCGCCTCCAGGTGGAGACATTCAAGCGGCTGTGGGGACAGGGGTACGACAACCTGGGCATCATGTTCCCCATGGTCTCCCACCCCTCCGAATTCACAAGGGCGCGTGAGATGATGAGGGAATGGGGCGTAGACGTCGAGGCCGCCACTCTCGGCGTGATGATCGAGATCCCAAGCAGCGCCATCCTGATCGAGGACTTTATCCGTGCCGGGATCAGGTTTGCATCCTTTGGCACAAACGACCTCGTCCAGTACACGCTTGCCATAGACCGGAACAACGAGCACGTTGCGGGGATGTACCAGCCGAAGCACCCGGCGGTCCTTGCCCTGATCGATTCGTCCATCCGGTGCTGCAGGGAGCATGGAGTCGAGATATCCATCTGCGGCCAGGCCGGCTCCGAGCCACCGATGGTGAAATGGCTCGTTGAACACGGTATCACGAGCGTCTCTGCGAATATCGATGCCATCGCAAAGATCCGCGAGACCGTGGCAAGGACCGAGCAGCAGATACTCCTGGAGAGCGCGAGATCCCGGAATGCGTGAGTGCGGGCTTTCCGAGGAATCACTCTTCTCATTCCTCCTCTCAAAGAGGAGGGAGGACGTCGATCATGCCCATATCATGAGCTCGATGTGCACGGTCCCCCACCCGGTCGCCGTGAGAGCGCACCTCGAGTTCATGGAGACGAACCTCGGGGACCCGGGGCTCTTCCCGGGAACGGCGTCGCTCGAGCGACTCCTCGTGGAACGACTGGGGACCCTCTACCACCTGCCAGGAGCCTGCGGGTACGCGACTTCAGGGGGAACGGAGTCGAACATCCAGGCCCTCCGGATAGCAAGGCAGCTTGCCGCAAAAGAGAGGCCGAACGTCGTCATCCCCGAGTCCGCGCACTTCTCGTTCCAGAAGGCCTGCGACATCCTCTGCCTCGAGATGCGGACAGTCCCTCTATGCGGCGATCTCCGGATGGACCCTGTGGCGGCGTCGGAGATGATCGACCGCAACACCTGCTGCATGGTGGGAATCGCCGGCACGACGGAATACGGGATGACGGACCCCATACGCGATCTCTCGAAGATCGCAGGAGACCTCGGTGTCTTCTTCCACGTCGACGCGGCATTCGGAGGAATGGTCCTTCCCTTCCTTGACGGCGCACCGGTTTTTGACTTCTCGCTGCCCGGCGTCAGCAGCATCGCAGTGGACCCCCACAAGATGGGGATGAGCACTATCCCCGCGGGCGTGCTCATCGTGCGGGACTCCGAGTCTCTCTGCTCGCTTTCGGTCGACACCCCGTACCTCACGGTAAAGCAGGAGTTCACGCTCTCAGGCACCCGCCCCGGGGCATCGGTGGTGGGGGCGCTTGCAGTGCTCGAATATCTCGGAGTGGAGGGGATGAAGGATATCGTTGCAGGCTGCATGAAGAATACCCGGAGGCTGATCGACGGCATGGAGACATACGGGATCCCGAGGGCTGCCACACCGGACGTGAACGTGGCCACGTTTGCCCCGGCACGCATCCCGCCCCCCTGGAAAGTATCGTGGACGAGGAAGGGGCACCTCCGCATCGTGTGCATGCCGCACGTCCATGCCGGGGTTGTGGAATCATTCCTGAAGGACATTGGTGAACTGAATGCTTGAACGACTTGTTGCATCACTCGAGAGCTGCCCCCTCGTGAAGCGGGGGGAGTACAACTACTTCATCCACCCTATCACAGACGGCGTCCCCGAAGTGGACCCGCACCTCCTGCGCGAGGTCTGCATGGCAATGATCAAGGTACTTGACCTCGAAGGCGTGGACCGTATCCTTGCAGCCGAGGCGATGGGGATCCCCGTAGGGGCCGTACTCTCCCTCGCAACCGACCTTCCGATGAACATCGTCAGGAAGAGAGAATATAAGATCCCCGGAGAGGTCGCCGTGCACCAGGCGACCGGGTACTCGAAGGGGCAGCTCTTTTTAAACGGGGTGAAACGTGGCGACAGGGTGGTGATCGTCGACGACGTGATCAGCACCGGCGGCACGACAAGGGCGCTTCTCTGGGCGCTTGACCAGGTGGGCGCAGAGGTACAGGACATCTGCTTCGTGATAAAAAGAGGATCGCCCGATATCGGGAGGCCCTACAAGACCCTGGTGAGCGTCGAGGTGACTGACAGGGTGCGTGTCGTTGACCGTATATTCTGACCTTGCCAAACGGCTTCGCGGGCGGGGGGCAAAGACCGTGGCCCTCCAGTTCCCGGCCGGGCTGAAGAGGAGAGCAGGGGAGGTCGCGCAGTCCCTGAAGGAGCAGGGTTTCGAAGTGATCGTGAGCGGCGATCCCTGTTACGGGGCCTGTGACCTTGCCATGGAGGCACTCGTGTATGCAGATGTCCTCGTCCATTTCGGGCATACCCCCTTAAAAGACCCCGACCCGCGAGTCCTCTTTGAGCCGTACCGGGTAGATTTCGACCCCGTCGTCCTGAATAATGTGATCCCCTGCCTGAAAACCACAAGGGTCGGTCTCGTCACCACCGCCCAGCACCTCCACCTGCTTGATGCGATGAAAGCGGAACTTGCAGCATCCGGGGTCGAGGCCCTGACCACGAAGGGGAGCCGCGGTTGCGAAGAGGGCCAGGTACTTGGGTGCTCCTTTGCGGCAGCCCGCATCCCTGGCGCTGAGGAGGTCATCTTCGTGGGGACGGGAGTCTTTCATCCCCTGGGAGTGCAGCTGGCAACAGGTCTTCGGGTAGTTGCACTCGACCCATTCACGGGCGGGGTGCAGGAGGTGAATGCAGAGAAGTTCCTCCGACGCCGGCATGCATTGATAGAGAAGGCGAGGTCTGCCGGGAGGATCGGCCTCCTCGTCAGCACGAAGACGGGTCAGGAGCGATACGAAATGGCCCGCGTTATGGCTGCCCGGTGCGAGCGGGCGATACTCGTCCTCATGAGGGAGATCTCACCTGACGAACTCACCAATCTCGGGTTTCCTGCGTATGTCAACTTCGCATGCCCGCGCCTTGCATACGACGATCAGGTCAGGTTCCCGGCGCCGGTTCTCACGCCGCAGGAGTTCTCGATCCTCCTTGGCGAGCGCTCATTCCAGGATTACCTGATAGACGAGCTCACATGACGGGAATGCGTCTGAAACGGCTCGAGATGCTCCTCTCAAGGGTGAAGGGCTTTCCTTCGCCTTCGGCCCGGCATGAACAGTACGTCACTCCTCCAGACCTTGCAGCCCGTCTCCTTTTCCATGCACACATGCGGGGGGACATCGCGGGACGACGGGTCTGCGACCTCGGGTGCGGGACCGGCATCCTTGCCATCGGGGCGGCGCTCCTCGGTGCGGCGGAGGTGATCGGTGTCGAACGCGACCCCCGCGCACTCCAAGTCGCCTCCGAAAATGGAGATGAACTCGGCGTCTCTTTGCGTTTCTTCGAGCTGCGCCTCCCGCACCCTGACCTCATTTCGCTTGTAGGCCCCTGCGATACGGTGGTCATGAACCCCCCCTTCGGCGCCCAGGACCCCCACGCGGACCGGCCTTTCATCGACGCGGCCCTCGCCATCGCACCTGCGGTGTACGGGATATTCAATGCGGGGAGCAGGGACTTTGTGAAGGGCTATACAGGAGAGAGAGCGGAGGTCGAGGAGGTGGTGGGGGGCACCCTCTCCATGAGGAGGACTTTTTCCCATCATACGAAGGATGTGAGGGAGACCCCCGTGGAGATCATCGTGTTGAGGAGGCGCATGCTCTGAACGCGCTCTCAGGGCCCATATTCAGGCTTTTTTTGGCACACCTGGTCACTGACCTCTACATGCCGGTCATTGCGGCCATCCTCCCGCTGCTCATCTCGACGCGAGGGTATTCCTACCTCCTCGCAGGCCTCCTGGTCACCTCCTACAACCTCACCTCCTCCGCGTCCCAGCCGATCTTCGGGTGGCTCTCGGACAAAAAAGGCTGGCAGGTCCACATCTCCGTATCGGTCCTGATCTCCGCAGTCTTCATCGGGCTGATGGGCGTGGTTGAGCCTTACCCCCTGCTCCTTGCCTGTGCGGCGCTCGCGGCGCTCGGGCATGCCTGCTTCCATCCCCATGCCCTTACCATGGTAAGCCGCCTTGCGACCAGCCTGAACAGGGGGAAAGTCACCGCGCTCTTTGTCGTCGGGGGAAATATCGGCTACGCACTCGGTCCGATCCTTGCAGGGGCGATCATCGTCACGTTCGGCCTCACCGGCCTTCCCCTCCTTGTCATCCCCGCACTGGTGATGGCACTCCTCCTCCGAAAATCATCGCTACACCCTTCTGGGCGGCCTTCGTCCCCGCAGGCCCCCTCGATGGGCCCGGTGACTTTCTCCTCGTTTGCTCCCGTCTTCACCCTCTTCTCGGCATCGACGCTCCGCGCCTGGGCAGTGTTCGCCGCGATCGCGTTCCTCCCTCCCTTCCTCGTGTTACAGGGCCTTGATATCTTCACGGCAAACCTCGTCGTCACCCTGATGCTCCTTGCAGGCGTCGCCGGCCAGGTTTCGGGAGGAATCCTGGCTGACATGTATGGGAAGAAGGAATTCGTCATACTTGGCCTCGTTCTCTCGATCCCCGCTTTTGGTGCCTTCCTCGCAACAGACGGCCTCATCTCTCTCGCCGCGCTGCTCGTCTTCGGATTCGCACTCTGGTCAAGTTTTGCGCTCACTGTCGCCATGGCGCATGAGCTCATGCCCGACCATGTCGGCCTGACCTCGGGGCTGATGCTCGGGGTCGCCGTCGGGGCAGGAGGGCTCGGCGTTGCCGCAACCGGGCTGATCGCGGACCGCATCTCACTGGACGCAGCACTCTCCACCATCCCGCTGCTGGTTATCGGGTCCCTTCTCCTGATGCTGCTTGTCCGGTACCCCTGGAAGTCGCTCTCCCGCCCCGGGGAATGAGGGGGGTTGCCCCGGGTGTTCACTCCCCAAAGAAGGAATGGGAGAGCGAGTTCCTGATATGCCGCTCCGTCAGCACCCAGAGCAGCGGCACAAGCACCAGCACGAGGACTGCAAAGCCGACTGCCGAGAAGAGGAGGAGGTTGAAGAGGGCATGGGCAGCCATCGCGAGCACGAGGCCGTTTCTGACCAGTCGGTTCCCCTCCTGCTCCGGCATGAACCTGGCCATGCCGAGCGCAGACCCCCACATCACCGAGAAGAGGACATGCCCGGGGACCGAGATGAGCCCCCGGACAACCCCTGTCTGGAGCGCAAGGAGGAGGGACTCATCGAATGCCGAGAAGAGGTAGAGGATGTTTTCAATAGTCGCAAACCCGAGACCTGCCGCGGCGGCATAAATGATCCCGTCGACCGGCTCATCGAACACCCGGCTCCGGTAGACCGTCTTCTTCACGACGAGGTATTTTGCAATCTCCTCGCACACGGGGGCGACCACGACCGCCGCAAGAATCCCGCCCGCAACCGCCCCGAGAACGCCTTCCAGGACCGCAACAGGGACCGTAACGGTAGCTCCCAGGAGAAATATCCCCAGGACCCAGACTACCGGTTCCGGGTCGTATCGGTCCTTGGAATAGAAATAGTAAAGCCAGAAAAGACCGGGTGCCATTGCCAGCAGGAATATCAGCCAACGCTCCATCTGTTTACTCCTTCAAAGGGGCGGTTTATTGCTACTCGATGGATCAGACCCATTGCTTCTTCTTGAAGAAGAGCAGCATTACCACCACCATTGCGATCATGACTCCCCACACGGTGAAATACCCGTATTCCCACGAGAGCTCGGGCATGTACTGGAAGTTCATCCCGTACACCCCCGCCACGAACGTGAGGGGGATAAAGATGGTGGCGATAAGGGTCAGCACCTTCATGATCTCGTTCATTTTGTACGAGAGGCCGGAGAGGTAGATGTCGATCATTCCCGAGACCATGTCCCGGATGGTCTCGAGGGTGTCAATGACCTGGATGACGTGGTCGTAGACATCACGGAGGTAGATGATGGTGGTATCCTTTATCAGGGCCGATTCTGACCGCTCCATGTTCAGGATCACCTCCCGGAGCGGCCATACCGATTTCCTCAGATAGATCAGGTCTTTTTTCAGGTGATTGATCTTCTGCAACGATGCTGGAGTGGCGTTATGGACGAGCTCCTCCTCAAGATCCTCTACCTGGCTTTCCAGTCGCTCCATGACGAGGAAATAATTGTCCACGATATCGTCGATGAGGGCATACACAAGATAATCAGGTCCGAACTTCCTGATCCGACCCTCCTTGCGGATACGTTCCCTTATAGGGTCAAAGACATCGCCCTCGTCTTCCTGGAAGGAGATCAGGAAATTGGCGCCGAGGATCATGCTCACATGCTCCCCCTTGATCCTCTTATCGGGGCCTGCAAGTTGGAGCATCTTGAGGTTGATATAGAGATAGGCGCCCAGGTCCTCCATCTTTGGGCGCTGGCCGGTGTTCAGGATGTCCTCGAGGATCAGGGGGTGGATCTGGTAATGCTTCCCGATCTTCTCAATGATGCCAGTATTCCCAAGGCCGTCTATGTTGATCCAGGTGACTGTCCCGGTATCGCGGAACGGATAACATTCCTCGACATCAGTAACCTGTTTCTCCGAGAAATGCACTGCATCATAGTCGATGACCGTGATACGGACCGGACCTTCGGTATGCTTCCCATCAATGGCCAGCGTTCCCGGGGCAAGTCCTGGCCTTATGGATGGATTCCGGCGGCGACGGGGCATGGGAGATTTCCTGTCTTTTAAATCAGGGATGATCGGGAGTATTTCTCCTGTATTGGTTAAAGGTATCTCCTTTCAGGGAATGAATACTTTGGCAGGAATGGAGGAACTGGTGATAATTGGGCCTGTTCACCTTTCGCATATCTTCTTCTTTGAGAAGTCCCCCTTCATTATATACCGGAATGGAGAGGAGATACCTGATGGGAAAGAGCATATTTATCAGAAGGCACCCTGGAAGATCGACGTCTCTGGCCACCTGCAGCCAGTGTAGGAAAACCCTCTGCTATCCACTGTTATGAGAATCCTCCACATCACCAAGAAATACCCTGACGCAATCGGCGGGGATGCACAGGTCGTCCACAGCCTCGAACTCCAACAGGAGAACGCAGGCATTGACGTCGTTATCCTTACCGCCAACACAAGAGAAGTGAGAACAAAGAGGAATGTTCGGGTGTTCGGAATCCTCGATTCTGCCGCTCACCTCGACAGGGTTACCCCTAAGAGGCTGCTGTCGCTGGTCTGCTTTCTCTTCTCCTCCGTTCGTGCCCTTGCGGCAGAAAGACCTGACATTGTCCATACTCATTCGGCTGATCTGGGTTTCCTCGTCTCATTTCCCGCCCGTCTGTTGGGTATCCCCGTAATCCAGACATGCCACGGCATCTGCTTCAATGACAAGGGGTTCTCTTCCCTCAAGCGCGCCGTCGAAGCGTTCCTCTTGAAATACGGGCTGTTTGAGTGTATCACCACGGTCGACGGGAGCAGCATCCCCGCTTTTTCGAGGCTCGGCATCTCCTGTGTGAAGTATGTTCCCAATGGAGTGGACAGTACACTCTTCAAGGTCCAAAAAAACGCGCAGGCGAGGCCCCTTATGCGGTTCCTGTGCGTGGGGAGGCTTGAACACCAGAAGGGACTGGATATACTCATCGAGGCTGCATCTGCTCTCAGGGAGGTGACGAACGATTTCTGTATCAATATTGTCGGCAATGGATCGCTCAGGGAAGACCTTGCACGGCAGATCGCTGCAGGATCGCTCGACGTTTACGTGCAACTTCTCGGAAGCGTGTCAGGAGAGGAACTGGTGCGGCAGTACGCATCTTCCGATGCGTTCGTACTCCCCTCGCGCTGGGAGGGGATGCCGCTGACACTCCTTGAAGCCTGGGCAGCGGGGCTTCCGGTCATTGTGACAGAGGTTGGGGGGATCACACAGATCTGCAGAGACAATGAGAATGCACTCGTCATCAAACCAGGAGATTCATTGCAGCTCTTTCGGGCGATGCGGCGCCTGATGGACCATCCCGATCTCGGGAAGAGGCTTGGATCTGAGGGAAAACGAATCGCAAGGGAGCGGTATTCCTGGGACCATATTGCCGATACCTACCATTCGCTTTATCTGGAAGCGATACAGAGCAGGTGCCGACGAAAATGAAGCCGTCATCAACGAACCTTCTCCGATGCAGCGCCAGGCTCCAGGAGATCTCTGGATGGAATGCCGCGATGAGATTCCCTGTCGGGTTTTACTGCCCGTCGCGAAAGCTATTGTACCTTGTGCCCCCTATACTGTGATGCGAACGCAGGAGTTACCGGAAAAGGGAGGGAATACACGTCCGTTGATCAGCATTGTCATCCCCAACTATAACGGGAAGCATTTTCTCGAGGGGTGCCTCTCCTCCATCGCTGCGCAGACGTATCGCGACTTCGAGACGATCCTCGTCGACAACGCCTCCCGCGACGGGAGCGTCCCCTTTGTAAAAGACCGGTTCCCTTGGGTTTTGGTCGTTGAAAACCCTGAGAATCTCGGGTTTGCGGGCGGAACAAACTCGGGGATACGGCGGGCGAAAGGCCGATATATCCTCACTCTCAACAACGATACACGGCTTGATCCTGATTTTCTCAAAGAGGTAAAGACCGCGATCGAATCCGATTCCGCGGTCGGGGTCGTCGCACCAAAGATGCTCCTGATGGACGGCCGCATCAACTCGACCGGCATGTGTATCTCCCTGAGCGGTGCGGCCTGGAACCGCGGGATGTGCGAAGATGACCGCGGCCAGTACGATGCCCCCGGACCAGTAATCGGCGCATGCGCAGGCGCGGCACTGTACCGAAGGGAATTATTCGACGATATCGGGCTCTTTGACGAGGACTTCTTCCTGTACCACGAGGATGTCGATCTCTCTTTCCGGGTTTTTCTTGCGGGGTGGGAATGCCTTTACTGGCCAAAGGCCGTGGTCTGGCACGAGAACAGCGGGACGCTCGATTACGGCTCCGACCTCTGCATCTACTACGTCAACAGGAACATCCTCTGGTTTGTGGCAAAGTCGTATCCATTGTGGCTGCTCTTCTCCTCCCTGCCCTGGATAATCGGGAGAAATATCGCATCGGTTGCATTTTACACGGTGAGCGGCCACGTCCGGGTCATTGTAAAGTCAAAGATGGATGCACTGCGTGGATTGCCTACTGCGGCAGGGAAGAGATCTTCTGTCAGGGTATGCATTTCAAGGGAGAAGGTCATGCGGTATGTCCGGACCTGGTGGCAGAAGGAGAGCATGAACCGACGAGGGGGAATGAGATGAGGAACGCGAGAAGAGTCTGCCCGTATCGGTGTCCTCTGCTCCCGGGAGTCCTTGCAACATCGTTTTCCCAAAGAGCTGGAAACCTTCTCCTGGATGGATTGTGTGAAAGGAGTGAACTTTCTCCCACTATTCAACTTCGAGATCAGAGAGCACCAATGGAATATCCGGAAAACCGCAATAGAGGTCGACACGATCCATTTGGAGACGTTTCACACCATTCCTCCAACAAGGGCAAATCAGGACCCATCTATTCCGGGAGGCTCCTTGAATGCCGGGCAGGAGAATGATTGCACGATTGGCAGCAATGCGATCTTTTTTACATGAGGAGTATACACGGGGTTTTTCATGACATCCGCGGGTCCAGAAGTCAGCGTCGTGATTGTCAATTACAACGGGGAGCGTTTTTTAGAAGAATGCCTGGACTCGCTTCGTGCACAGGCTTACACGGATTTCGAGGTGATTCTTGTCGACAATCATTCTTCTGACCGGAGTATTGAGATAGTCGGGCAGGGATACCCTGAAGTCAACCTGATACGAAATACCTCCAACGCGGGATTTGCCCGCGGTACAAATGACGGGATAAGGGCGTCACGCGGCCGGTTCATCCTTACCCTGAACAACGACACGCGGCTTGACCCAAATTTCATCGGAGAGATTTTACGCCCCCAGCTCAGTGACGGGAAGGTAGGAATCTGCGCGTCAAAGATGCTCTACCCCGACGGGAGGATCAACTCCGCAGGGACCTGCATCTCGCGGAGTGGTGCCGCGTGGGACAGGGGGATTTCGGAGCCCGACAGTGGGCAGTATGACAAGGCTGAAGAGGTCTTTGGGGCATGTGCCGGCGCGGCACTCTACAGGAAAGAGATGCTGGACGAGATCGGGCTCTTTGACGAGGATTTCTTCATGTACATAGAGGATGTGGACCTTTCGTTTCGTGCGCGGCTTGCGGGGTGGAGGTGCATGTACGTGCCGGGGGCAGTCGCCTATCATCACCACGGAGGAACTTCGGGAGTGGGATCGGACACCGCCGTATATTACGGAAACCGGAATGTCATCTGGGTGGCATTCAAGAACTTTCCTCCTGGCCTCCTGCTTGTTTCCCTCCCCTGGATCATCGGGAGGACTTTGGGCGTAATTGGGTACTATGCCGCAAAGGGCCAGCTGAGAGTGATCCTCCGGTCGAAAATCGATGCGTTTTATGGGCTCAATTTATCACTTAAAAAGAGAAAAACTACTGTTCAAAAAGTACCAGGTCATGAGGTCTCCTCGTGGGTCCATACCTGGTATTCCCCTGGACGGCGATAACATGTGGCTGATGCAGTACCGTGACCTCATCTGGAACCTGACTATCACTGATCTCAAGGTCAAGTACCAGAGCTCGGTCCTCGGGTTTGCCTGGTCGCTCCTCAACCCCCTCCTGATGATGCTCGTCCTTTTCTTCGTATTCGCCAATGTCTTTCGCTTCAACCAGGAACACTTCGCCCTCTACATTCTCGTCGGGATCATCGCGTGGCGGTTCCTGGCAAACGGGACTTCCACGGCGATGTTATCGATCGTGGCCAAGCCAAGCCTCGTCACCAAGATCTTTATCCCCCGCCATATCCTCGTGCTCTCATCCACGCTTTCCACCTTCATCAGCTCAATCCTTGAGTTCTGCGTCCTCATACCGCTTCTCTTCGTTTTTGGCGCAAATATCACCCCATATATCCTCTTTTTCCCAATCGCCCACGCAATCTTCTTCTTCATCGTTTACGGGCTCTCCCTCGTGCTTGCGGCATTATATGTGTACTACCGGGACCTGAACCAGATCTGGGAGGTAGTGATCCAGCTCGGGTTCTTCCTTGCACCGATCTGTTACCCGATCACAATCGTTCCACCTCAATTCCTTCCCTATTACGTCCTGAACCCCGTCACCATCCTGATTGAAACCTATCGCAATTTCCTTATCTACGGCCTTCCGCCCGGACTTCGGAGCATGGTCTACCTCGTGATTTCGGCAGCTCTCCTGATGATTTTCGGTAAATTCGTATTCAACCGGCTCGAACGAAGATTTGCGGAGGTCATCTGAATGGCCGGAAATCAGTATTCGAGGAATAAAAAGAATCCCGGTCACGAAGATGCCATTGTGGTTGAAAACCTCTCGAAGCGGTTCCGCATCCCCCACGAGAGAAAGATCACCGTCTACCAGCACCTCGCAGGACTGATCGCGGGGAGCTATTCATACGAGATTTTCGATGCACTGAAAGATGTGAGTTTTTCCGTAAAACACGGTGAGACGTTCGGCGTGATTGGTCCAAATGGAAGCGGCAAGAGCACGCTTCTCAAGATCCTCGCGGGAGTCCTGTACCCGGACCGCGGCACCGTGCAGATGAACGGAAAGATCGCCCCCTTCCTCGAACTCGGCGTCGGGTTCCACCCGGACCTCACCGCGGAAGAGAACATCTATCTCTACGGCGCCATCATGGGCCTCACAAAAAGGATGATCGCGTCGAAATACGAAGAGATCCTCGATTTTGCCGAGCTGAAACGCTTTGAGAACATGAAGCTGAAGAATTTTTCCTCCGGGATGGCGGTCCGCCTTGCGTTTTCCACTGCAATTCAGACAAATCCTGACATTCTCCTGGTCGATGAAGTCCTTGCCGTAGGCGACGAGTCCTTCCAGAGAAAGTGCAGTAAGAAAATAGATGAGATACGGAGAGAAGGAAAGACGATCCTCCTTGTTTCCCATGACCTCGGAATGGTGCAAAAATTGTGCGAGCGGTGTATTCTGGTGAAGAATGGGTCCATTATGTCATCAGGAAGCCCCGAGAGGGTCATTGAGGAGTATAAGAGAATCACAGGTATTTGAGCGGATGGAAGGGATTCTTTTTTCTTCTGCACGCGGAACAAGTTGTTTCCCGTATGCGAGTGTGAGGGGGAACGACAATCTATTCTCTAATTCCGATCATTATCCAAAACGGGCTTGAATGATGCGAAACCCTCGGAAAAATAATTAGCATGCGCATTCCAATATGTCTGTTAACCAGAACGATGTATGTGATATGACTTTATTCATCAATTCCATTCCATGATTCACCGGAATTCTTTTTTTCACATGATCCACATAAGGAAGCACCCGATATGAGAGAGAGCGCAAAGGAAAAATGTCAAATACCTTTCCTTGATCCTATCCTGAAGCCGTTTATTCCACATCCGGAAAGAAGAAGGCATCTTATCGATCTCGGGTTAATATACGCGGATATCCTGATCTATTCAGGATTGAATGCATTTTTACGATCACTTCACAGTGCTTTTCAAAATCATTTCCAACCGGAAAGATACCGTAAATGGATACAATCCAATGAACCTGACCCGCAACAATTGGAGCATTTCACCGCACTCTCAAGAACTTTCTCCTATCGTCCCAGAATAAGCATTATCACCCCGGTCTGGGAAACTAACGAATCATGGCTCCGTTTTGCGATTGAATCGGTATTGAACCAGACATACGAGAATTGGGAACTCTGTCTCGTTGACGGTGGTTCAACCAAAGGGTATATCAGGTCGTTACTGGAGGAGTATGCCAGAGCCGACTTTCGCATAAAAGTAAAATTCTTACCTGAGAACAAAGGAATTGCATTGAATTCCAATGAGGCACTCTCTCTGGCAACCGGAGATTTCGTGGGTTTTCTTGATCATGACGACGAGCTGGCCCCCTTCGCACTCCATGAAGTAGTAAAAATACTCAATACCGAGAAAAACGTCCAATTACTTTATTCGGATGAAGACAAGATTGATACGAACGGAAAGAGGAGAGATCCTTTTTTCAAGCCAGACTGGTCTCCGGACCTTTTTTTATCTCAAAATTTCATCTGCCATTTTTGTGTAATTAAAAAGACAGTTCTCGATTCAATGGGAGGGTTTCGCCAGGGATACGAAGGATCGCAGGATTATGATCTCTTCCTGCGATGTACCGAAAAAATCCCCGCGGCGGGGATATCCCATATCCCAAAGATCCTCTACCACTGGAGGACTACTCAAGAATCTGTTGCATATACCTCACTGGTCAAACCGTATGCAACGGTTTCCGCAAAGCACGCACTTGAAGATGCTGCCACAAGAAGGGGTTTTTCAGTTCAAGTTATTGATGGATTATACCCCACCACATACCGGGTCCGGTATGCAGTGAAAGGTACTCCCTATGTATCAATAGTAATACCCACGAAAGACCATCTTGAAGTATTACGACACTGTATAAATTCTATCCTGGAAAAAACGGAATATCCCAACTACGAGATAATCATAATTGACAATCAAAGTGAAGAACATGAAACTCTGAAGTATTACACTTCGTTACAAGAACAATCCAAAATTAAAATTCTTCATTATAATGAGCCATTCAATTTTTCTTCAATAAACAATTATGGGGTGACTCACTCTGACTCGCCATATATCGTATTTCTGAATAATGATACGGAGGTGATTTCCGGCGAGTGGCTTTCTGCAATGCTTGAACACGCACAACATACGGGGGTAGGGGCTGTCGGGGCAAAATTGCTCTATCCAAACGACCTTATCCAGCACGCCGGGATTGTTCTTGGCATTCACGGGGATTTTGTTCAGATGCATATCGCCGGTCATTCACATAAATTCGTCTCAAACCGTCTGCCGGGATATTTTTTCCGCCCACATATCATCGGGAATTACAGCGCGGTCACTGCCGCATGCCTCATGATCCGAAAGGACGTCTTTCTTGAAGTTGGAGGATTTGAGGAAGATCTTGCTGTTGCATACAATGATGTCGATTTATGCCTGAAGATCCGTGAAAAGGGATATCGTATTGTTTATACACCATATGCCGTCCTCCACCATCACGAGTCATACAGCAGAGGACCGGAGAAGTCTCCTGAAAAACAAGCCAGATTTTATCAGGACACACTATGGGTGAGGACTCGCTGGGGAGCAATTATAGACCGTGGAGATCCCTACTACAACCCAAACCTGACCTTAAAGAAGGAGGATTTCTCGATAAGAATTTGATCTGAATTGATCTATGGTGAATAAGATTTTTCCTGCCCAATCGGAACATCCCGGCTATAGTTATACTGGAGAAGTACATATGGCTGATATGTATGGCATTGAACAGACAGTCAGAATATTGGTAATTAGCGGGAATGAAATGTGACCTGTCTGTGTGTCCTGCTATCTCCGATAGATAATCACCAGATATATGGAACAAATGAGAATAGACTATTCGATCCACCTCTCTTCTAAAAACCCCTATGCATGGGATTTATGAGAGGGTCTGATGCAGGAAATTGTTAATGTTGCAGCCTCCCATATTTTTGCAAAAAGATGCATGACGTGAATGAACTAGAGAAGATCAACAAGAAAATGCAATATTCAGGAACAGAGGGTACCATTGATAGAGGTAAATACATTCAATTAAAGGCTTCCTTAGGCAGATTTGTGAAAAGGTGTTTTCCCCCGAATTCCAAACGGCGGGTCTATTTTACTATCGGACACTGGTACGGAAAAATTTTAATCGAAAACGGCTTCACGGCTTTCCTGTTTGCCCTGAAGGAACATGTGAAAGCGTATAAAGAGATGAGAAGGGTAGAGCGGGCAGATACACCCATTTCACAACCCGACGACATCATTTGCATAAGTCCTTCGGAGTATGTACCGCTGACGAATATCAGAATCGCAGTGCACGTGCATGTGTATTATATCGACCTTTTTGATGAAATTATCCTACATTTGAACAATGTGCCGATACAGTTTTCGCTCTTTGTTTCGGTAACAAATGACGAACACAGACAGACTGTGTTACAGAAGATACATGATATTTCACATGTGGATCGGGCGGAAGTCAGGATTGTGGAAAACCGGGGGCGGAACATCGCACCATTTCTTGCGGAATTTGGACGATCATTTCACAATTATGACTATATTTGCCATATCCACACAAAAAAATCGATCTACACAGGCGAAGAAAGAACCGGGTGGAGGAGGTATCTCTATGAGCGGTTACTTGGTTCTCCAGATATTATTCACGCAATTCTCACCGCTTTCGAGAGAGACCCCAAAATTGGAATAATCTGCCCGGAAATATATCCCTACCTCCCCTATTGGGCATGTACCTGGTTGTCAAACAAGGGCATTGCGGCAATGATTTTACAGAGGCTCAATATTCCATTCGATCCGGATGAATACTTTGATTATCCCGTCGGTTCGATGTTCTGGATTCGGAAACAAGCATTGGATCCAATAATAGGCCTGGGATTGACCGAGCGTGATTTTCCCGTCGAACTCGGTCAAACTGATGGGACCCTTCACCATACAATCGAGCGTTGTTTTATCCTCGCTGCCAGGAGCCGGGGATATCGCCATCTGGTAATCCGGGACCCGGAAACGCACGTATTCAGCTACCGGAGCGGAAGGAATCTCCACCAGTACCTCGACATGTCGTTTCAAAAAAGGTTTATGCGGGGGTTGGAAGTATCGGAAATCGTGTCATTTGATATCTTTGATACCTTGTTGATCAGGCCGTTTGCATCCCCGGACAGAGTATTTGATTATCTCGAAGAGAAAATTCAAGGGAAATTCGGTATCCGCCGATTTAAGGAATTGAGGATCAATGCAGAATTGATCGCCCGGGAAAGGAAAAATCATTCTGGTGACGTGAAAATTTCCGAGATTTATTCAGTTTTTGTGGAAATTGCAAAAATTGACCCTGAGGTTGCAAATGAAGTCCTCAATCTTGAAGTGAATACCGAAAAACGACTGTTTATCCCACGGAAAGAACTGATTGAATCTGCAAAATATGCAAAAAAGATGGGAAAACGCGTGATACTGATATCAGATACCTATTTTGAGAGGACGCATGTCGAAGACATCCTGGCATTTAAAAATCTTGATTTTTTTGATAAGATCTATCTATCCTGCGAAACTGGAAAAAGAAAGGATCGCGGCGATCTGTGGGATCATATTATTGAAAAAGAGGGCATCTACCCGTCCAACTTCATGCATGTGGGAGACAATGAAGAATCCGATATCCAGAGAATTCACGACAGAGGGTTCCACAATGTTATCCATGTCATGCGACCCTCCGTCCTGTTCCGTCAGTCAAAACTGGGAGACTCTCTCTGGAACAGGATATCCCCCTCTTCTGGGTGGAGAGAAAATGTATTGTATGGGAAAATTGCAAATCGTCTCTCTTCGAATCCAGATAAAAAACACCTCTTCAATTCTCCGACACTCTTTGAAGACCCATATATCACCGGGTATGTTGTTTTTGGCCCGATTTTTTTCAATTTCATGAACTGGCTGATAAATAATGCAAGAAAGGATAAATGCCAGACACTCTGGTTCATCGCCCGCGAAGGATATCTTCTGAATTCTCTTTATCACACGATAATTCGGCATCCGGATCTCCACGAGATCCGGGCAGAACTTCCGCACAACAGCTATTTCCTCTGTTCGAGACGCACCGCGATCTTTGCGTCTTTTAGAGGAGATGAAGATATCCCACAGTTAATGGACGGCCTTTTCACGGGAACTCTTCGTGATTTCTTTGCAAAACGACTTTTGACAAATACCATCAATCGGATAGAAGACCGTCTTGGAACAGAAATCCTCGACCGGCAAGTCTCACTCGTGAAAGATCGTTACGTTATTTCCAATGCGATACGTGAAGTGACTGACATCCTTGCGGCGGAAGCGACAAGAGAGAGAGAACTTCTGTTGAAATATTGCCGGAATCAGGGATACGATCCGACAAAGCGAATAAGTGTGGTTGATCTCGGGTATTCGGGGACAATTCAATATGCCCTTTCCACACTTTTGAATCATCCGATAGAGGGATATTATTTTGTGACGCAGAAGGGAGCGAAAAAACTCTCTTCAGCCGGGCTCAATTACCGTGCATATTTCGGGCAGAATGTGGATCTCTCTCCCAGGAAATGCCCCATATTTCATTACAGTCTTTTACTCGAAGCGGTGCTTACCGCACCCACAGGTCAGTTGATACGATTCGATACAGATACTGCCGGGGATCCTGTCCCGGTTTTCAAAGAAGGCGGGATTTCTCAAAGGGAATTTCATCGAATCGGCCGTATTCATGAAGGCATCATAGCATTTATACGAGAAATGCTGGATGAATTTGGGAAAGCGGCACTTGAGATTGAATTTCCAATCGACCTGGTTCAAGTTTGCTATGGATATGTAATCAGCGGGGACATTGATATCGGATCGCTGGAATCCATCCTTTCTGTCGAAGATCAGTACAGTGGATACGATGAAATTTCCCCGCTTGAGTATTACCGAAAATATGTCCTCAACAATCCTGAATATATTCAGGAGAGTATCTGATGATGAGGATTTTTAGAGTCTCAATTACAGCTTGTTACAAGTACAAAACCCCTTTGATTCCTTGAAGCGTATCTGCGAGAAAATAGCGGATGGGTTTGTCAAGGAAAAATTCTTTCTTGTGACCGCTGACATAGCTCTGGAAGAGACCCTCGAATTCCAGCGCTGCGGATAATCTTGAATAGGAATAATCCGGGTAGAGCGATCGAATGATCCTGACAATAAAAGTTTGATGGTTATTCATATCAAGAACATCCTTAGTTTTATCGGTCAAATAAAACAAATTCCTGAACAGGATAAAATCAACAGGGATAGGTTTTTTACACACCCATTTTCTATCGATAAAATGAAACGTATGACGAGAATCCACGATAATGTTCCAGAATGTGTAATCGATTGCCTCCCCCGCAATAAGCGGGAAGCCTTTGGAATCAAATACACCTGTCGAATACCTGGCAAGAAGCTGATCGTGTAATTCTTTCAGAATTCTTTTAAGATTGCCATCCGGGTTTTTCTGGGATAATTCCCTTTTTACCTCATCAAATAACAAATCCCCAATAATATATTTGTTGTCAACTAACTGGAAATCAAACAGGTCAGAGTGAATCATATTGCCTGAATTCGATAATCGCCGGCGCTTTACAATGTAATCCTTTTTTTGGACATGCGCGTTGGACTCTCCAACCAGCGTTATTTCGTGATAGAATTCAGGTCTTATATGCTCGTGATTCCTGATACTCTTTATCAACCAGGGAACTGTGAGATTGACGATTTCTGATTGGCTCGCAAGAAGAATATACGAGTGCGATGATTGGAAGAAGAATTCGAGATCGGTAAATGATTTTTGAATGCCAGATCCCGGATGCGACCAATATTGATCACCTTGATACTTATCATCGGGCCACTTGATCCAATTTTGGGGATTCAGACTCAGCACTTCCGGATTTTCAGGAATAACCGTTTCGGTATATTTAGAATCCGGGAAAACATGAATAACCTGGCAATTAGAGAATCCTGACTGGGTAAGTATTGATATCAGTTCATTTCGGCTGAAAACACTTGGTTGTAATCCAGTGTTGACACCAGGTACTTTATCCTCCTCTCCAGAAGACTTGTCCAAGCATTCAGAAGAGTGAAATTTCCAGATATCATCCTCAACCACGATTAAAATAATCCCATCGTTTTTCAACGCAGCACGAATTCGCGTAAAGAATTCCGTAAAGGCTTGCCTGGATGTTACAGTTCCCTCGTTTTTGGGCGACAAATGATCAATTGAACCGCCAAGAATAATGAAATCATATTTTTTATCAAAAATGGTATTGAGAGGGTTCCCGCAATATACATTCACGTTATCGAGGTCTTTTGTTCGATAACGGGTGATTTCCGCTCGGTTGACATATTCCTCCAGTGCATCCACGGTTTGAAATTGTTCTCCCAACCAGCGGGTAATAATTCCGCAGCCGGATCCGATTTCGAGCACCGCAGCGTCTTTGGGAAAAATTTCCTGTAACGCATCTAGGAAGTTGACTCGCTGGTGAGAAAGATGGTAACGTGATGATTGATCTTTAATAAAAGGAAGAAATTCTTCTGAATGTGATGTCAGATCATTTACTTTTTTTAAGGTTTCATAGGCATAATCTTCGCCGCAATCGTGAGACTCTGTTAAATAATTATCGGGGTGAAAAAATACGTGCCTTGCAGGGTCTAATTCGAATTCGTTTAGAGTTCGCATATTTACATGCATTTATTTCCGTCCACTTCAATCTAAAAGGTTTGAATGGTTTGTAATGAATTCTCTATACCGTCCCTAATTAGATGAAATTTCAGATCCTGTATCCGCAGAGGATATCTCCACAGCAGCAGATAAATACCGTGCGCTTGTGATCCACTCCATATTGATACCTGACTTCGCCACTTTTAAGTAGCTCCATCAAATCTGTTCGACTACCCCCAATTCGCCAGAAGCGATTTACCAGAGATTTGGAGCCTCCAAAGTACCATATCTCTTGACAAAATCGCCCAATATTGGGCGCAATTCCGGTGAATAGTTAGAGATAATTCTCACCGCATACCCGAACGAGGGGTAAACGATTGTAAGTGTCAAATTCGTGAGATACTTTTTGAGGACTTTCAAATTTTTCACGACGGGATTTTCACAGAAAAGTTGTGTCAAACTCACCAGGACTTTCGTGAGGAACACGATCAGAACGTACCCAATCACCGCGTGTTTGGACCAGTGCCGGATAGGCCGGAGTTCGGCCCCTTCTTTGAGGTCCCGGATAAACTTCTCTGCACGGTCACGATTCTTGTAAGCGTTCAGGATGTTCTCGGGATCATCATCGATGGATGATTCAAGCACGAAGAAACCTTCAAGACCCGTAATATAGGGATTGGGGATTTCACCGAGAATCTTCTGGAGATGCCCCCGGGCGATGATCCAGCCATCCGGAGCGATATACTGGCCAAGGTCTTTTCCACGTTCAACCTTCTTTGTAAGGATCTTCCCCTTCTTCAGGTCTTTCTCAAGTTTCCTTGCTTTCTTCGTCAACTGGTCGTAGGCCAAATCTTCGGAGAAAAATATGTACCGAACCTCTTCGCCATCCCTGTATTTAATGCATGAATAGACCCGATTGCCAGAGACGAATGAAACCTGGCTTTCTTTCCTGGCATGGTAAATCGCTATTTCGTTCCGATATGGTCCCTTCTTCTTTGCCTTCAACGTCAAGTAATGGAACTTCAGACC
>MVQD01000021.1 GCA_002067095.1 Methanoregulaceae archaeon PtaB.Bin056 | reverse complement strand
CAAGACGGTTGGATACGTGACCGTCCGTGCACCGACTACCGCAGCCTTCGCAACCATGAAGAGCGAGATCCTGGCCGACGCCGAGATGACCGCTGCAATGGGTGGCGATCCGGTGAACGACCAGGAGCGGGAGAGCTATTCTGTCGCTCTGCGGTGTCACGACCCCTCCGGGGAGACCTATTACGTGACCTTCACCCGGGACCAGATCCGCGTCTCCTCCTACAGCGACGACGCCATTCTTGCCGTCATCGAAGCCTGGGCCGACACGGTGCCCGCTCTGGCGTGAGCCGTTCTCTGACAACGGGATAGGGAGCCCCATTCTCCCCATTCCGGCACGATTCCCTTTTGCCAGGACTCCCGTTGTCCGCCAGGGAGGGAGTCCGATGGATTCAGACATTAATGTGATCGTGCTCGGCGCCGTGCTGCCCATCTACCCGGCACTGTTCGTCATCTACCAGAAGATCGGGAAGTATGACGTGATGTGCGAGGAATTGGGAAAGCTCCGCGAAGAGCACGACCGCATCATGCAAGGAGACCGACATGGATCAGCAACTCGTGCAGATCATTGAGATGTTCGTCGCCCTGGTGGCGGCGCTCATCGCGTACTGGCAGAGAACTCAGAAGATCGAGGCGAAGAACGAGACCCGGCAGGTGGTGGCCTTCTTCGACCCGAAGGATGAATCCGTCACCACCCCGCCCGAGGCGGTCCCGGCCCGCTCCTGGAAGATGAGCGACGAGACCCGCCGGTGGGTATTAGTCGGGCATGACTCGACGAACCAGGCCACCCTGCTCCGGCAGATCGAGGAGGCAGAGAAGGAGAAGCTGACGCACTACTATCTCTCGTACCAGGATAGGGGCGGAGGGTTTTACGAGATTGAGTATGGCCTGATGAAGGGATCGGGGAGCGGGAAGCCGGTGTAAGGTTCTGACCGCTCCGGCGGCTCCTTTATCTCTCCTTTCCTATATTGTGGTGCCACAGCGATTGTGGCATCACAGAGGGAAGGCTGGTGGTGCACCCCCTGCACCACCTTCTTCTTTGTCGGGAATTGGTATCACCTGTATTGCGGCCATAGGAAAGCGGTGTCTGTTTCGCCTCATTGGTTGGTTGGTAAGCCACCGGCGGCCTGCTCCGGGCAGGAGGGGCAGGCCGGGCCTAAATGATTTAATCAAGATTTATTAGTTTTGGACATGAATTTTACAATTTAGAATTTAAATTCCCATTAACCCAAGATATAGACCAAATAACGGATTTAACACGACTTTTTAAAGTCTCGGAGAAATCTCTATATTACTTTATTATGAATATCCAGTAAATGAAATGCCCTCATTGTTCGAAAGATACTCCATCTGATTCTGAGTTTTGTTTGTGGTGTGGGAAAAAACTGGAGATATCTGGAGAGATAAGAAGTAAACTTAAAAGAGAAATACAATTCCCCTTTAAGAAAGTTCTTATTGCATTTATATTTTTATTTCTTATAGGTATAATTTTAAACGCAATTGTTGCAGATAATTTCAAAAATGCCAATGCAGCATTTAAAATGATTTTTCCAGGAACAACAATTTTCTCTCATGAATACCCCCACGAAGGAGGATACACGATAAGAGGTGAGGTAGGAACTCTCTCAATTGCACAATTCAATAATGAATCTCTTTACAAGTACTTTTTGGATAATATACCTAAACGATACCAGTCTCAAAGTATTACTACATATTATCAACAATATTTAAATGATGAATCGCAAAGAAAGGCATTTAGGAATCTAATTACGGAAATAAAATCAAAAACAGATAAAATTGACGATCAAGCACGAATTGCGATTAATTTTGTCCAACATATACCCTATGACATCAATAAAGCAAATCAAATATCAAGCAACCCTAATAGTCAATATCCAATGCGTTATCCGTATCAAGTGCTATACGATAAAAAAGGGATATGTTCAGAAAAATCACTTTTAACCGCATTTTTATTACAAGAATTGGGATATGGCGGTGCTCTTTTTTTATTTGAAAAAGAAAATCACATGGCTGTTGGAATAAAAACTTCATCTGAGTTTGATTATCAGTCATCAGGATATGCATTCGTAGAAACAACCAGGCCTACCATAATCACATATTCTGCTGGAGATTACGTTGGGATTGGAAAATTAACTTCAAAACCAGAAATTATTGCAGTTGTAGATGGAAGAAGTTTAACAAATCTCCGAGAAGAATATAATGATGCTATCGAATATTCAGAATTGCAAAAAATGGGTCCAACGCTTGATTCTTATCATTTCGCACGTATGCAAATATTATTTGATAAATATGGTATTAACCCAGAAGATGCGAACAAGCCAATATTTAGGTGATAATTAAATAAAACATTAATATTCGGATTTATTTAACCGGCTAAAGGACAATTCCTCCTTTTTATCCACAGGCCTTATGATTCCATTTGGTTGTTATTCCCTGACGCTCGAAGGAGGGGCTTCGCCCCCCGCCGCGTGGGCGCCGCCCCGGAAGTTGATCGCATCCAAGTGACGCTCGACCATGCTCCTTTTGCTCCGTCTCCGTCCGCTCCTCCCTCCGGTCCGGTGCTCCTCCACTCCGCTTCAGTCGTATCGTCTCGCTGTCTTTTCCTGTCGGTCCGTGCCCTAGTGACGGCCACGGCTTCGTCGTAAGACTCCTCGCCGTCGCCTGACCCATCCCGCTCCTCGCACCATGCTTCGCATCGTGCTCGTCGCTGTGTACTGGCTGAAATTCTATTATTATGAGAGGGAGAAGGGAAGGAAGACTTAATTGTTCACTGGCTGATAGGCCTTATGTGAAGGGTGTCCCGTTTCTGGTGCTGCTCTCCCTTTTCATTGTAGTACTGATACCGGGATGTGCAACACACACTCCAACACCGGCCGAGGAATGGTATAAAAAAGGATATTCGCTCTATTCATCGGGAAATTATGAGGAAGCAATTGTAGCATATGACAAGGCAATTGAACTCAACCCAGGGTATTCCGCTGCATGGTACGGGAAAGGGAAAGCGCTGAGTGTACTTGGGAGAAACGAGGAAGCAATTGTGATATATGATGGAATTGGAGCATGGGAAGCGAAAGGAGATGTGCTCGAAAAAATTGGAAGATACGAGGAAGCAATTGCAGCATATGAGAAAGCAGTTGACCTCGATCCCAGTTTTTATAGGCCGTGGTATAAGAAAGGGGGTGCGCTTAAAGCCATGGGAAAATATCAAGAAGCAATTACAGCATATGATAAGGCAATTGAACTCGACCCGGGATATGCCGGTGCATGGTATGAGAAAGGGGAGGCACTCGAAGCCTTGGGAAGAGACTCAGAATCAGATGCTGCATATCAGAAGGCAGGGGAATTCGGATATCCAAGGACATGAAACAAGAGGGGAATGTTGTGGTGAATCCCCTCACCCGCACGCCTCCATCACCTTGACCGGGTCATACCGGAGCATGATCTCCCTTGTTTTCCCGCCGTTCCCCTTGCTTTTCAGATTGATATTGATCAACCGCATCTCGTCAAATTTCTTGATCCTCTGGTGGAAAAGCGTGTAGCTGAGCCGCATTTTCATCTGTGCCGACTCGTAGAGCGAGCCTGCCGTCAGAGGAATGTCCGGCTCTTCGAGCGTCAGGTGGGCAATGTGGGTGAGCAGGTTCAGTTCGTCATCGGTCAGGGTCTTCATCGTGGTCTCCAGGTGTACGTTCTGGGAGAACTCAAACGCCGACTCCACGTGCCGGCTGCTCACTGCCATGAGGCCCTCTCGGTCCACACTTACCGCTGCCCTTCGGACCAGGTCCAGTCCCACCCGGAGGTCTCCGCAGGACATGGCCTTCTCGACGATAAGGTCCAGGATCTCATCAGAGATCGCGCTGGGATACAGGGCCTGGTGTACCCTGTCCTGCAGGATGCCGCGGACCTCGTCGCGGGAATACGGGGAGAAGTAGATCTCCATTGGCTGAAAGACGGACATCACGCAAGGGTCAAGCTCCTGGGTGAAATTCGTGCCTATATTGCTGACCGTCACCATGACCCCTGACTTTGTGCCGGGATACGTTTCGTAGAGGCGCAGGATGGTATAGAGGATGTTGTTCAGCAATTTTCCCGGCAGGAGGTAATTCGCATCATCGAGGCAGACTGCCAGGACCACCTTCCTGTCCATGAGAGTTTTACCTATTTTGTCAAGGAGGTGACTGCCAGGACACCCCAGGGCGGGAGGAGAGTGCCCGAACATCTGGTGATGAATCCTGGAAAGGACCGCAAAGAGAGTCTTGTCATTCTGGCAGTTCACATAGACCGGAAGTATTCGTTTCGTGGTCTCTTCCACTTCGGCAAAGATATGCTTCACGCTGGTGGTCTTCCCGGTCCCCGGGAGACCCCGCAGGATGGCATTGATGGGACGGGCTCCATGGAGGCCAGGGCTCAGGCTGAATGCCAGGTCCTTCATCTGGGCCTCCCGGTAATTGAATTGCTCCGGGACATGGCCGGATTCGAGCACGTCACTGTCCCGGAATATCGTATGATCCGGTATGGATAGATTCGGTGGCATGCCCTGAGGTTGCCGTGGTGGTATTTGAAGAAGAACTGGAGGGGTGGTGAAAGTGGAGTTGAGGAATTTCATACTGGAGAAATTTCCCACTCCCCCACCCTTGCGTCACGCCGGGGGATAGGCAAGTATCCCCCTCTCTCCGCACCCTTCTGGCCGGGCTCCTCCTCTCCCAGGGGAGAGGCAGTGATTGAGAAGGAGGCCTTCGGCCATCACATCGGTGTCCCGGGGTCCAGCGCAAAACAGGCCGGCCGGTTGACCTTACGGGCGAGAGTGCGACCGGCAGGGAGCACCCGCACGGGAGAGTCAAGCCTGCCGGCCGTTATTAGCCCTGGAAAAAGGGAAAGCTAGTGAAGCGGAGGCCGCCGACGAGGCCGAAAGGCCGAGTGCGTCGCCGGAGCGAAGCGACAGAGGAACCCCGATCAACTCTCCCGGAGGGCGACCCCTCGTAGCGAGCGAGAGCGAGCAGTGGGGTAGCCCGAAGGGCCGCTGGTATGTAGTTGCTATTACTTTCACACCGCATGGCGTCCTTATATAACATTCTGGAGCCCACTCATATATTGGTGAGAACCACCATGAGTCAAGAAACAATCTTTGAACACATCGGGGCAGCCCGCCAGTACGAGGGTACCCTGCGCATCGACATCAAGACCATGCAGGCCGTGATCTCCCGGTCCGATGTGGCCCGCCTCCTCGACCGCTGGCCAGTTGACGTGTTCGACATCTCCGATGTGATGAAGACCGCCGGCAGCCCCTCGCCGGTTGGGAAGGCATGGATTACCCGCTCGGGGAGGGCCGTGATGTACACCATCAACGGCATCAAGTACATCTCTCCTCTCGCCCAGGTGCGGGGTGCTATCGCGGGGGAGCGGAAGTATGCCAACGTCTCAATCCTGCGAGAGGTTGCCGGGAGGACCACCCCGGTCCTCTCCTCCTCTTCTCCTGCAGAGGTGGCGGCATGACCGAGAAGCGCAGCGTGTACGAAGTGATCCCCACCCGCGACCTTGACAAGATCTGCCGGCTCCAGGAGGAGGCGGTTGAGCTGGAGAACCAGGCATTCATTCTCCAGGCCAGGGCGCAGGAGATCCGGACCAAGGCCGACGACATCGTGACAGTCTACCGCGTCCGGGTGGAAAAACTCGGCTGGAGTGCCTGCCGGGCAGAGGCCGAGGCCGAGAATATGCGGTCATGGTACTGCGACCCGCTGCCCGGCCAGGGGGTGCGGGCATGAGGATTACCCTGCAGGGCGGGGAAACCCTCACCCTTCCCGGGTGCCTGGCCCGATTTGGTGCCGAGCTCGGGATTCTCGGACCCGGATACGAGATCACCCACCTGATCAGGCGCGGGCGGCTCTTCCGGGTCACAGGCCCGGCCGGGATCCGTCGCGAGGACGTGGGGGTCATTGACCGGATCGAGGTGTGAACCATGCCAGAAGACCAACTAATTACCGTAAAAAAGATCCTGGAGGGCTCCCCTTTCCAGGACAGCATAGAGATCGGGACGCCAGGCAAGGGCGGCGCAATCAAGATATACGGCGACTTTGCCGACCCGGCCGGCTTCGAGGCCAGGATCCGCGACGCGGTCCGGCTGCGGAAGATGGCAAGTGACATGATGGGAGGGGCATAATGTCCCCTCACGACCTCCCCTTTCCCGATGTCGCCGAGTGGATGCAGGACCACTGCGACCCGGCCCGGTCCCGGTGCCTCTGCGGGCGCGACCTGCGAGGGAGGCAGGTGCACGGCTACCCGCATGATGCCGGATGGGAGACCGACGCCGGCCGGATGTGGCTTTTCATCCACTGCCCAGACTGCGGCTACGAGATGGCGATCTGGAAGCTCGGCGTACCTCGAGACTGGGATTTCAGGACCAGGGCCGGGACCCGGCCGGCCGAGGGGGTGCGGGCATGAATCGCGAGGTCTTCACCGATGAGGCTGGCGAGGTGATCGGGATTGCCTACACCCTCGACGACCAGGAGCACGACGGGGAAGCACTCTTCGACGAGCTCACCCGGCTTTTGGGGGGAGACTGATGCCGGCCTATGAGTGCAGGCAATGCGGGCCTGCGTGCTCCCTTGAGACCTGCGATGCAGACATCCGGCCACCCGAGCGGTGCCCGTGGAACGGTGACATCGAGGCGGTTTGGGAGGAGTGCGAATGAGCGGCGACACCCTCACCGACTTTTTCGGCGACGTGATCCATGCGTACACGCGGGCCGATGCGATCCGCGATGGGGTCCTCGTCGAACTCCCGACGAATATCTGCCGGGAGGCCGGGATCGTGGTCCCGGTTGCCGTCACTGCCAGGGTCTGGTCCCTGGTCGCACCCGACAACATCGACGAGATGCCGTGCCAGAGTGTCGAGGGCCGGCTCTGGGATCTCCTATGGATGTTCACGTGCACCGCGAGGGCATCCAAGGGGATGCACCGCTCGACGATCCATTTCAAGTGTACCTTCCTTGTCTCCCGGACTGCTCCAGGTGGAGTGGTCCTGACTGAGCACCAGACGGAAACCTTTCGTGCCACCTGCGGGCCGGGTGATGACGGAGAGCCAGTGATCACTATTATGCTCCCTGGGGAGGACTGATCAGATGGACACTGTGATGCCAGGAGGGCCAGCCATTCCCGCACCCACTTTTTACACTACCGAAGAGGTCGCCGACCTGTTCAAAGTCAATGTAAAGACAGTACGCGAAATGATCAAGTCCAAGCGCCTTCAGGCGGTCAAGTTCGGCCAGGAATACCGGATCACCGACGAGCAGATCCGGCAATACATCGACGAAAATAAAACGTGACCGGGGATCCCAGCGCCGAACCACCATGAGTCAAACGATAGACGACGCCGGCCAGCCCGGTCGTATAGTCATAGGGTCGGCCTTGTCATTACTCTTTTTCCTCTGTTCATGGCGGGTTTTCCTTGGCGGCCCTTCGGGCTCGCCCACTGTTCGCTTCGCTCACGGCGAGGGCTCGCCCTGCGGGAGAGTTGATCGGGGCCCGCTGTCGCTTCGCTCCGGCGACGCCCTCGCCCTCCGGCCTCGGTGGCGGCCTCCGCTTCGCTAGTGGGATCGGGGGGGCGGGAGCCATCGACGGCCGGCAGGCTTGACTCTCCCGGCCGGCCCGCTCCGCCGTCGCTCCGCTCTCGCCGTCCGGCAGGTCAACCGGCCGGCCTGCACTAGGGGCAGCACCCCATAAACCGCCTGATATGGTGACGAGCGGAGGGACGAGCACGGCGCCTCCCGACCAGGAGGGAGGGCATCGCATGACCTGGCGACGCATCAGCGGAGCCGATTAGGGCCGCAGCGGCCCGAGCGACCGGAAGGCAGCGAGTCACTGAGCGTCATCAGGCCCAAGGGAACAGCGACGAGCGGTCCGCCGCAGCGATCCGCGAGGAGCGGGAGAGTGCAGCCTCCGGCGAGGAGCTGGCGACGAAGGCGGGGGCGACAGAAAAAAAGGACCAGGAAGAAAGAGCAGGGGCACGATGCGAGTTGCAGCGGAGTGGAGGAGCACCGGACGACAGGAGGAGCGGACGGAGATGGAGCGAAAGGAGCAAGGTGCCCCGTTATTGTCTATCAAGATCTCTCTGGTCTCCTCTCTCATGTAATGAGATTCTGACCAGAAGGGGGAACCGCACGGGACCAGGATCCTCGTGCAGCAGAGTGGAGGAGCACCAGGGTGGAGACCTGTCCCTTAGGTTTGGTAGGGGTGGGGTCAGTCTTAGGAGCCGATTAAAGAGGCAAATATGTGCGCGGTAAGAAAAAAAGGTCGGAATTGAACTCCGTTCCTGCTTCCCCCTGGCGGCTTTCTGGACACGAGGTTAAAAGCCCCCCACTTTTTCCTCCGTTTCTGCTACGCGCTTATTCCTGCCCTGCGATCGATCCCTACCAACAATCCAATCCCCCCTATGATCTATCAGCGTAATACTTCCAACAAAGATATTTCCAGGCAGAAGAGACCGCCTGAGCATTCGCAGGACCAAATGGCTGAAAAATTATCTGGTATCCTGATACTATCAAATCCCCATATCATCGAGGATATTGCAGATTCCGTTTTTTCTGATTGATTCTCCTTATTCCACCACCTCACTTCCCACTCTCCTGCATTGAGACCACCATATATATGAAAGATCTCCATACTGCCACAATTGTCAAGGAATACTTGGCAACTCCCACCCCAAGGTGAAACATTCCCAATTCCAATTGAAACATTTTTAGTTTCAATTGAAACATTTTTTATTTCAAAAGTGGCAATCAACTGTTATGCTTGAGTCGCTCATCGGGTCAAAGACGAGAGTCTCATTGCTCACCCTGTTCCTCATGAATCCCGGGAGACAGTATTACGTCCGTGAGATCAGCCGGCTCATCGATGTTGACGTGGCACCTCTGCGAAAAGAGCTGGCAAACCTCGAATCCTTCGGGCTGCTGAAGAGCAAACGGGTGGGAAACCAGAAGCACTACCGGGTCGACGAAACCCATTTTCTTTATGATGACCTCCAAAAACTCATATTGAAGACCGAAGGGATCGCAAAGGTGCTGGCCGAAAGATTTTCCGACAGCGAAGCAATCGAAATCCTCTTTATCTATGGATCATTTGCAGCCGGAAAAGCGCATGAAAGAAGCGACATTGATCTCTTTGTTGTGGGAGAGATCGAGAATGATGATCTAATCGCAAGCATCACTGATACCGAGCGGCAACTGGGCCGGGAGATCAATTACACGCTCCTAAGAAGGGATGAGCTCATGGAGAGAATTCGCAAAAGAGATCCCTTCATCTTGAACGTATTCAGAGAACCAAAAATCGTCATAGCAGGGAACCATGAGCTTGAAAAACTTGGAGAGCCAGGGAAAGATTAAGCGAGTCCCGGTGGACCCGGACACTGTCTGCCGGCTCATGGAGATTGCCGACCGGGACCTCTCTTCGGCGAAACGAAATTTTCAGGAACACGATGACGAATGGGCGTATCACATCGCCTACAACGCACTGCTCCAGGCAGGGACATGCCTGATGCATACACAGGGATATCGCCCGGAAGGAAGAGAACACCATTATTCTGTCGAATTGTTTTTGAGCCATTTTCTTGACAGAAATGAGATCACGATCTTTTCCCGGATGAGGAAACAGCGCCACAATTCGGTGTATGATCGAGTCGGGGCAATCTCTCACACTGATGCAGAATCTGCATTGCGCAATGCTGAGGTGATCATCAACCGGATTAAAACACTCGTCAGGGATATGGGATTTGTCATTTCCTGATAATACAGGGGTGTATCCACTCTCATGAAAGAGCAACGGGGGTGTCGCAGGCAATTTCCCAAGATCTCCCTCCAGGGAGATATGAAGCACATGATATTCACCCCTCCCCCTCCTCCCTCCCCATAAACACCGCCGCCTTCCTCGCGCTCCCCTCCACCACATCCATCACCCTCGCCAGCGGCGACGTGTACAGGAAAGGCTCAATTACGAAATTCATCGCCTTCCCCGACGCCGACCGCTTCGCCACTCCAACCTGAGTATGATTTGACAGCAGCAGGACCGGCTGTGGCTCACCATCCAGCACGGCAACCAAATCGACGAGCGGGATGCAGAAGCCGCGAGCGTCCAGGTCTGAGCATACGATAAAGAGGAGGGAGTGATAATTGAGGTTACCGCATACGAACCAAACCCTGATCGCTGGGAAGAACACTACACAAGGAGAAAATCATGAAGTGCGTAGTATGCAAGAGTGGAGAGACACGACCTGGGACCACGACGGTCACATTCGAGCGGGAAGGACTCACCCTTGTGATGAAAGAGGTGCCCGCAGAGATCTGCGCGAACTGCGGCGAGGATTACGTGGATGAGACCGTTGCCCGCGAGATCATGGCACTGGCCGAGAAAATGTCACAAAGCGGAGCCCAGGTGGATGTGCGCCGGTATGTGCCTGGATCCGTGACGTGCTGAAACACCATGGCTGTATCCACTTTGACAATACAACCGCCCTATGATCTATCGTCGTAATACTTCCAACAAAGATATCTCCAGACAGAAGATACAGCCGGAGCATTCACAGGGGCATCTGGCTGAAAAATTATCAGGCGTTCTGAAACTCCCAAATCCTGAAATTATCGAGGAAATCGCAGAATCCGATTTTCCCGATTGATTCACCCCCCCCTCCTCCCTCCCCACAAACACCGCCGCCTTCCTCGCCCTCCCCTCCAGCACATCCATCACCCTGCTCAACGGCGACGTATACAAGAGCGGATCAATCCAGACGTTCATCGCCTTCCCCGACGTCGACCGCTTCGCCACTCCCACCTGAGTACGATTTTCCAGCAGCAGGACCGGTACGGTCTCACCGTCCAGGACATCGACCACATCAACAAGCGGGATGCAGAAGCCGCGGTCGTCCAGGTCGGATCGGATCACCAGGTCGTCGCCCTCGATGAAGATCCGGCCGCACTTCTCGAAGGGTGACTCTGCGTATTCCGACACTTTCCACCGGGAGAGGTCCGGCTGCTCCCCCTGTAATTCCGGCTCGCTCTCCGACGTGGTGGAGAGGGGTTAGACCAGGATCCGGGATGGGGAGCTTTCCACCAGGACCGGGGCGGTCCCAGTCACCTCCTCGCCGCCGGAAAAGGACCGGACGAGCCGGTCCCACCCATCGCGGATCACATCGAGCACTTCGCCGCCTCCTGGACAAGCACGGCCTGGCCTGGTGCAGCGGTCCTCCGCTGCTTCCTGCTGCGGTGGTAATGCCGGTTGTATTCCCTCACCTCTTCCCGGTGGGTTGCCCGGTACGCCTTCTGCCGGGCAAGTTCCCGCTCACGGTGGGCGAGATAGTATCGCCTCCATTTTGACCCGGTCTGCCGTTGTGCCTGGGTGATCATCCCGATTAGCTCGGCGATAGAGACGACTCGCCGGGGTCGGTCCTCGCTTCCGGCCGGCAGGGAGAAGTGGACCGCGAGGGCCTGCATGTCGTAGACGAGCATCACGGCCCCTCCCCGGTGGTGGTGGCAATCTCCGCATCGACCAAGGAGAGCTGGTCCTGGAGCTGCCCGATCTTCTCCCTGATGATCTCCCGCCGCTTCAAGAGCTTGTCCCGCCGGGTCGCCGGGTCCGAGATGCAGAGCCGGCACCGCCTCGGCGTCATCCTTCCACCACCCCGAGGGCGACCAGGTCGAGAGGCCGCTGCGCCAGCCGCCGGCGGGCGGTATCGTAGATATCCGGGTCGATCTCAAAGCCGATGTACTCCATGCCGAGCAACTGGGCCGCGAGGAGGTTGGTGCCGGACCCGGCGAACGGGTCCAGGACCACATCACCAGGCTCCGCAAGCCGGGAGAGGAGGGATAATCCCTTATGCCGCAGGCGTTACGTCACCAGAGAGGGGTCAAGCCTCTTTTCGCATGGTATATCGAAGGTCTCATAAATGATGAATCAGCACGTTTCGAGAAATGATGGAGGAATCGGAATGCAAGTACATCTTGTCCTGGGATGTTCTTTCCTCCCATATAGGATAAGTCCACTCTCCCAGAATATCGTCTCTCTTATCCCCAAACCTTGATATCCCTACCCTGCAGATCTTTTTGATCAACGTCCAATGGCGGATTTCTTCCTTCTGCTTCCTCTTATCGTCCTTGTTGCCCGCATAGTGGAGACAAGCCTCGATACGATACGGACTATCTACATCAACCGGGGTCACACAAACCTTGCTGCAGGTATCGGCGTTGTAAAAGTTGCTATCTGGCTCCTCTCTACCGGGCTTGTACTTACCAACCTCCAGAATGTTCTCGGGATCATCGCCTATATCGCAGGGTATGCCATAGGAACCATCATCGGCATGCATCTTGAGGAGAAGATCAGCCTCGGGAGCGTCGTTGTGAGGGTGTTTGTCCCGATGGATCCCCTGCCTCTGATGAAGAAGTTCGGCGAGAAGGGATACGGGATTACCCGTATCGAGGGAACGGGATACCTCTCCTCCCCCGTCTCGATCCTCTTCATGGTGGTACCGCGTCGAGAACTGAACGCATTGCTCGAGATTCTCCGGGGAGAATATCCCCACCTGCTCTACACAGTGGAAGACATCAGGAAAGGGAGCGAGGAGAGCCGCATATTCCACGGGACTCGAAGCCGATGGTGGCTCCGATTCTTTGGGATGTGAGGTCATCTGGGTGAGAACCGGAAAAAAACAAAAATGCGAATGTCCCCTCGCGATCTCACTCGAGGGGGAAGTCCCTGGTCTCTTTTTCAAGGAAGTAGCCAAGCACAGTCCTGATGATAACCACTACGGCAAGGAGGATGAGTTCTTCCTGTGTCGGTGCGATAAGGGTGGTCAGGATATCTGCGGCAATAAAAAACTCGAGTCCGAAGACTATCTTGCTGGTGAAGTCCCTCCGAATGAGGTTATAAGAGATCTCCTTTTTCAATATCTCCCGGCCGAGCACCCTGATAACTGCTTTCAGGCCGCCATAGATGATCAGTGCCGAACCTGCCACACCGAAGAGGAAGGCGCATACCTCGATTATCCTGGTATATGCCTCAACATCCATCATGTCTTTCCTCTCCAGGAATGAAAGGACGGCTCATTGCCGTCATATCATCCCATTTCACTCTTCTCAAGGAAATACGTGCCGGCCGGGGTGTGGGGGACACCTTCCATTTCGACCGGCCTTTCGCGGGATGGCAGGGAAAACCTAGAGATGGCGCCTGCCACGAGGTTTCTTCCATGCAGGTATTTTCAGTCTCCGGGAAAGAGAAATGGCACTTGCCATTTATTCCTGCACGATGCGAAAGGCCTCCCCCGGCCCATGTATCTCAAACCTGGCCCCTTCTCCCGCAACACCGGTCTCCCTGATCTCAAGTCCCGTGATCGAGAGGATCTCGCGGCTGAGAAAAAGGCCAAACCCTGTATTCTTGTATGATTCGCGCCGGAATATCTTCTCTTTCTCTGAATCAGGGATACCAATACCGTTGTCGGCGTAGACGAGGGTTATCCCGCGGGGATCATGCCGGTAACTGACGCGAATTTCTGTCACTCTCTCCCCGTGCCGCATTGAGTTCTCCATCAGGTTGTAGAAGACCTTTGAGAGGAGGGGGTCTGCATAGACCTCGAGATCTTTTACCCTGCACTCCAGCCTGAACCCGGCTCCTTCCAGCTGCTCCCTCGCCTGATTCACTATGGACTGCACGTTCTGCCACTGCGGGGACTTTACGCCTACGTCCTGGTAGTTCTTCGTAAAATCTATCTGCCGCTTGATGGTCCATCCTATTGATTCGATCTTCTCAAATCCCTCCCTGGAACCCTCGTCTTTTGCCTCTTCTTTCATCATGGATGCACACATCAGCAATGCGGTCAGGGAGTTCAGGATGTCATGCCGCGTGATGCTCGAGAGGAGGTTCAGTTTCCTGTTTGAGACCTGCAGGGCATTCTCGGCCCTGGTCCTCTCCTCCAGTTCCTGGAGGGCCCTGTCCCTCACTGCCCGGTATGCCTTGACCTGGCGGACTATCTCCGTCACATCATGGATGATGAGGAGAAGGGTACTCTCTCCGGGCAGAGGGCCTCTTTGTGGCTGGATGATGGTCTGCTGTATGCGAAGCCCTCCGTTTGGATACGGTGCCGGGATGAAATGGGGATGAAGCTGGGGCGAGAGATAGACTGCGCCTCCGCCTTCCATCACCTGTGTGAGGATGAGAGAGAGAACACGTTGCTGGTCATAATGGATGAATTCCGAGATATCTCTTCCCCGCGCCGATTCCGGGGATATCCCCGTCCATTCGGTGAGGATGGCATTCCAGTATACCACTCTGCGGTTGCCGTCAAGGATGCATGCGCCGTCAGGAATGCTGTCAAGGAATGCCCCGATCCCCGAACGCTGCATGGCCTCTTTCACCCCCATCACTCCTGGTCCATGACAGCGTGTATTTTCTTCACCAGGGGCTGGAGGGATCCCATTTCAAGGACGATGAGCATGTCCCCGTGTACACTCCTTTGCTTGACCTGGAACCTTGTGGAGGCAAAGAGGAAATGGTCTTTTTCCCCAAACGGAGTCGCAAGATACGCGGCACGGTTCTGGGCATAGACCGGGAGCGCATAAGTGAGGGGCTGGCCAAGGAAATTACTGATGGTTCCCATCACGCCGTTGATCAGGATATTTCCAACCTCAGTCAGGGTCTCAGCGCGGATCATGTCCATCTCCGCAGTCGTGTCGGCTTCGTTTGTGAGGAGGATCACAAGGTTGGCTGCACTCTCCGGCGAGAACATGATGGCCATTCTCCCCCTCATCGGCCCGGAAAAATCAATGAACACCATGGAGAGAGGAGCATTCCCGAGGACTTCTCCGGGTCCCCCTGCATTCCCCACTTCCCCGATGGAAAGGGTGGGGACCTCGAGGATGACGTGCGAACTGGTAAGTTCCCCAAGGATTCCCGCAGCCTTCCCCACCCCAATATTAATGAGCTCCCTGATCCCGTCCAGAACCACAGGGTCTTCAGTCATAGCCGCTCACTCCATCACGTACGGGGAGATGCAGCGGGCGAGTTCATCCCTCTTCAGTGGCTTGTTCAGAAAGCCGGTTGCACCAAGGTCCATGCAGATGGTTCGGGTCGCAGTCTGGATATCCGATGTGAATACAAAGACAGGGATATGGATCCCTTTCTGCTGCCATTCTTTCAGAAATGTGAAGCCATCCATCTCCGGCATCAGGAGATCAAGAATGATGAGATCGGGCCGCTCACGGACACCAATCTCGAGTCCCTCCCTCCCGTTCTTTGCCTCGAGCACCCCGAGCCCTTCGGCAAGGAGGGTCGCGGAGAGGAGCTTTCTCTGGAATGCCGAATCATCTATGATCAGGACTCTCTTCATTAAAAAGAATGGAGGAGGTGATTGCCTATCAACCTTCGCCAATCTGCTATTCACGTGTGGAATGCACAAAAAATCTCTGAACAGCGCGATATTTGCGATGGTTCAAGGGAGATATACGGGAATTCTTCGTAATTTTTTATTGAAGCATCCCCTGATTGTGGGGAAGATGCGAAAAAATTGGCCGGGAATCAATACCGGATCCTATCTTTCCGACCTCCCCGGTTCTCACGTATTTGGGTGTCGGGCAAACTCATCCGGGCCATGCCAGAGCCGGGACGGCGCGGATCAAGATGGCGTCTGTGCCGATATAATCTTATCATTACTGACCTCCAGCGGAACAGGAATACCTGGGCCGGCCCGGGTATCATGGCTGAATATCTGCACATGCAGAACAGGCTACTTCCTGGGACCCGTTCCCTGAATCCCAGATCGTTTTCACCCCTTATGGTTTTTCACCATGGGGGAATTCCTTGAGATAACCGACACGTTCATTGACGGAGCTTCCTGGTGAATGATTCGTGTAATCCCTCCCATGATAAAGAACCAGCCCGCTCCGATTTGCAAGCGGGGCAAAAATACAGGAAATTTTTTTGATTGTATCCTAAAATACACGCAGAATATTTCCTTTTATACATAAAGGGACCTTACTTCTTATCAAGATTCACGGTTCAAAATGGGGCCAATTGACCTAATCCTCCTGTGCCTGCTTGGTGTCGTGATAGGCGCTGTCTCTGCGCTCCTGGGAGTAGGCGGCGGGTTCTTCTATGTACCCGCGCTCGTCCTCTTCTTTGGCCTTGACCCCCGCATCGCGGTCGGGACCAGCCTCGCCATCATCACGTGCACCACCCTTTCGGCATCGATAGGGTATGGGCTCAGGGGGCAGGTACTGGTGAAGAGTGCCGCATACCTGGCCATTCCTGGGATGGTCTTTGCCGGGATCGGGGCGCTCATCACCGTGTTCCTCCCTTCACATCTCCTGGTCGCCATTTTCTGTGTGGTGCTTCTCTTTATGGGTATAAAGATGATATACCGCAGGTTCCCCCTGGTGTTCCCGTTGCTGATAGGCCCCTGCCGGAATGAGAGTTACGGCAGACCCCCTGCAGAACGAAGCACACTCTGTATCTATCCCGTGCACCTCGTCTCATGGGGTTCCCTTGCAGGGTTCATGAGCGGTCTGACCGGGATTGGCGGGGGTATCGTGAACGTGCCGGCACTCACCATTGCGGGAATTCCCATCCATTTCGCCGTGGCCACTTCGGCTGCGGTCATCCTCATCACTTCTCTTTTTGCAACCGGGACTCACCTTGCACTGGGACATGTATCCGTTGGGATCTTCATTGCAATTGCCATCGGTGCGATCCTGGGGGCGCAGGCAGGTGTCCGTCTCTCTCCCAGGACTCCCCCAAGGACACTGGAACTTGCCGTGGGAACACTGCTGATCCTCGTGGTTGCAGCGCTCGTGATAAGTAATTCCCTCCCCTGAAGAAGGATGCCTGGATACACAGTGCCCACAATGGGGTCATTCAAACGGGATTCTCAACCGCGAGGAGGGAGATCGATTACTACAAATTCCCCCATCTCCAAACTGACACGAGGACTATGACAGCCCACGATCGCTCCCTCACTGCAATCGCAGTGGACCTTGGTGCCACGAATATGCGGGCGGGCCTGGTCCGACAGGACGGGGAGATACTCTCACTCGTCACTGCCCCGACACCCACGAACCCCGAGAATGCGGATGTCATTGTGAGGGCACTCGGGAGCCTCATCCTCCGTGCTGCGTCTTCCACTGCCATCTCTTCTGCTGCAGGGATAGGTATCTCAACCGCAGGACCCGTTGACCAAAAAAAGGGCGCGGTGATCAACCCTCCGAACATCCCTCTTCCTTTCATCCCTGTGGCAACGCCACTTGGCGAACGGTTCGGCCTCCCGGTCCGGTTCATGAACGATTGCCATGCGGGTGCACGGGGCGAGGCGGCGTTTGGGGGAGGAAGGGGGGTATCGAATTTTGTGTACCTGACGATCTCGACCGGGATCGGGGCGGGAGTGTACGAGCAGGGAAGGCTGCTTTCAGGCGAGGAGGGGAATTTTGCAGAGGTCGGTCACTTCATCGTTGAGACAACGTGGAACCTTCCCTGCGGGTGTGGCGGGAAAGGGCACTGGGAAGGATGCGGTTCAGGGAGGTTCATCCCCGCGTTCTTCTCCGAGTGGTGCCGTTCGATGAACAGGCGGTCACCTTTCCGCAACCCCCCTGATGCCGCGACCATCTTTGAGGCGGCAGCCGGCGGAGACCCGGTTGCAGGAGAGTTCATTTCCGTCCTTGGAAAGGTGGAGGCACGGGGGATTTCGCTTCTCATTGCCGCCTATGATCCACGCGTCATCATCATTGACGGGAGCGTGGCGAGGAAGAACTGGCAGACCTTTGAAGCATGCGTCCTCCCCCATGTTCGCTCCGTTTCAGGGAAGGTCCCTCATATGTGCATGAGTTCCCTCAACGGAAACGCACCGCTCCTTGGCGCTGCATGGAGCGTGTTTGCTGAGGACACGTCCCCCTGATATTTTCAGGCTGCATGGTTCGTGGGGGATAGCATAAATCTCAACAGGCGGGGGTACACAGGGTGTATTGTCCTTTGGGTCGCTTCCGCGAAAAAATATCTGGAATCCTGAACCGATTGAATAGGGGGAAGCCTTACACGAACCCCGTGGTTCAAGCCAGGTACCGCTCGTTCCCTATGCAGATACCAATACTTCTCTGCATGATCCTTCACCAATGTGACAATCTATTACCGGGTGCGGGCGAGTGAAGTGACTGCGACTATGAACCATCATTCACGCAGGATATGCGAAAAGCTCCTCACCTGCTGCTTTCTCACATTGTTATTGCTTGGTGCTGCAATGGCAGCATCCAGGGGACTGTGAAGTTGAAGAGGGGTGCCAGGTGGTTGGGGCCACGCAGCGGCAACCAGGAACACTCATCCCCATGATGAGAGATCAGGGTCAGGCTCTCCTTCCACCACCTCGTGATACCAGCGCTCAAGGACTTCCCAGATACTCTCGCTCAGGCTTTTGAGCCGCTTCAGATCAACGAGGGATCCGTGCGCGGGGCTTGACCCTTCTTCTTCATACAGCGAGCGGTTCACCTCGATCTGAACCCAGGGGATACCCTTGTGCCAGTAATGGGCATTCGAGATGAATCCACCGGAGAAAGGGTGGTTGATGGCGACGCTGCGTTCTCCAGGGAAATGCTCCCGGAACATCTCTGCCAGCACGCTGATCCACCTGGGCGGGCACGTGCAGAGCACTCCGCTCCTTGGATTCCCGACACTGTCTCCGTTGTTGCTGAGGCATATCAGGGGGCGCGCTTTCCCTTCGTCCGGCTGACCCGGCAATCCGACGGGGACCATACTGTGGCAGTCAAGAGCGACTGCGATCTTCTCGCTCTCCAGCAGCATGTCGATCTCCGCATGGTATGGGAAATAATGATGCATGAGGAGCCTGTGGATGACCTGGATATCAGGCTGCATCCCATCTTTCCAGACAGGGTCACCAAGTGACGTGCGGAACTTGACGACACCGTCACGCCGCCTTGGGGGAAGATGGTAGGGAGGGCGGTTCAGGTCAACGATCACCCGGGATACTGATGCGCCCATGACGGCCCGCACCTTCTCTTCGAACCCAAAGAGCCGGCCCGAGAAAGGGTCGCTGTAATACGAGAGCGCAGTAATTCCAAGGGCGACCCTTTCTCTCGCTTCATCAGGGATGCCGATTCCTCCGTGAGGGATCGAAATGAGCATCGGCAACACGGGAGGCATCAGTTCCGCCCCCCCTTGCGATGAATCACGCCGGGACTCCGCTCGACATAACGCCGGTAAAAATCAGGGGACTGGATACCAAAAAAGTGCACGTCGTGAAACGAACCCCACTTCCATGCGTGCCCCCTCATTGTACCCTCGTAGCGCATCCCGATACGGGTGAGGACGTTCGATGAGGCGGTGTTCCATGCGAGAAGTCTTCCATAGATCCGATGGAGTCCGAGACCGAGAAACCCGAACTCCAGGAGTGCTTCTGCGGCCTCAGTTGCGTATCCCCTTCCCCGGAACGCCTCCCCTATCCAGTACCCGAGTTCCGCATGCGCATGCGTACTGTTCACCCTGAGACTTGCAGCACCCACAAGGGCAGTCGCCTCACGCTCCGTAATCGCAAAGATATACTGTTCCCCACGCTGCCAGAGGGAATTGTGCTCCCCTATCCACTCCCTGGCGTCCTCGAGCATGTAAGGGTGTGGAATCTCGAGGACTCCGGCGGCGATGCAGATGTCATCTGCAAGTTTCTGCACAGATGGTGCATCGTCTGGAGAGAAACTTCGGAGTAACAACCTGGGTGTGGTCAGGGTGTCCGGAATGCACATGTACAATTCACGTAAGATCAGGTTAGGACCGGGTACGATATGAGTGTGTAGTTCCTGGAATAGCCGGCAGTGCCCTCAACGGAGTCCCACGGAATGGGCGGTTGCTGGATTGGCAGGGATATGTTTTAAGTTGCACATCGCCTGAATTGTGTACAGGAGAGCCGATGAACATCGCCAGACCCGCCCGCAAGACAGGGGTGGTTGCCGCTCTTGGAGCCGCAGCCCTCATAAGCGGGTACTTCTCCCTTGCACTCTCCATCGGAACTTCCCCTGTCTTGGATCCGCGGGATATCATTGTCGTGTGTGCCGGGGTCCTGGCGGGCCCTGCAGGTGGCGCAGTGGTGGGACTCCTTGCAGGAATTAGCGGGCCGGATCCGCTCTCAGAAGTGTCCCTTTACATGGTCGGTGGCTTTGCCACCGGGATTATCGCAAGGTATTGCATGAAGAACCGGGTGTGGATCCCCACTGCTGCCCTCGGTCTGGGGTGCGGGTATATAGTGGCAGGAGCCGTCCTGATGCTCACCTCCTGGTACGACGCGGTTGCAGCCCTTGCATTCAGGTCTCTTATCATGCTGAACGTGTGCATCCTGGTCCTGTACATCATAGACTCCCTGGACCCCCGGGTCTTCTTGTGGGAACATCAATATGATGCTGATGATTCGTCAGGGTAGGGGAGCAGCGGCTTTTTCTTTCCTCCTGTTTCCCGGTTCAACAATTGGGAATCCGCGTTGTTCGTGATATCCGGCCAAATATCTCTCCCCAGATATGGAGACCTCACATGGGGGGGGTCATTGATGCGCGGGAATGAGGATGGGTGCGCGTTCTTGTTTTTGAAATGGGAGGAGTACAGAAGAATAGCAGTGAAAGAATTCGCACACCAGGAGATTTCCACATGAAGGACCGAAGGTCATCCAGGCATCTGACCGCGAGGTACCCGGTGCGGTCATGTTGGGGAGTTGATACCGCGGATGACCAGGCCATTCAAGGTGTGGAGGGCTGCAGACCGTCCACATGGAGGG
>MVQD01000020.1 GCA_002067095.1 Methanoregulaceae archaeon PtaB.Bin056 | reverse complement strand
TCACAAATCACCATCAGAGATTTAATCGAGCTGTCAATTTTCAGATTCTCTTCATCCATTGATGCGTAAGATATCCCCTTTACACACCTTCCCGTAAATCCGCCCCAGCGGCGAGAGCGAGAACACCACCTGCTTTCCTATCTTCTCCTTTGTGACGAACCCCATCTCCTCGATCTTCTTCAGGTGGTGGGTGAGGCGGCTCCTCTCCTTCGCAAATACGTCTGGCTCATCCTTCATGCGAGGATTAAGCTGCAGGATCAGGTCCTCCAGGTACCCGCTGCTGCCTGCGATAGCCTCCAGCAACTGCACCTGGTCTTTCCTCGGGTACTGGACGGGGATCGTGGGGAGCTCGATGATCTCCTCCACGCCCACCTCCTGGTCCGATTCATCGTAGCGGGGGATCGAGGTGATCATCGGGGACTGCGTCAGGCACCCCGCGATGTACGCCGCGATGGAAAACGTCCGCAGTGACCCGCTGATGTTCAGGATGCACTGGTATCCCTTCTCCCGCTCCTTCTGGATCAGGTCGACGATCTGGGAGGCTGCGTTCATGATGTCCCGCTTGTCCACGCGGATGATCGTGACCTCGAAGAGAGGGGAGAGCTCGTGCTTCACCTTGTCGGCGACCCTGCGGGAGATGCGCTCGCCGGAAGAGTCGTCGCTCCCGAGGACCAGGGTGACGCGGTGGATCGGGTACTTCCGGTAGCGGGTGATCGAGTCCATCAGCCGGTCCTTGTGGTGGCCGACGAACACGACGTGCGTATATGTCATTAGTTGATACTTTTTTCTTTGTGTAATAAATTTTTTTATGTATGAACATTCTTTTGTGCCTTTTTTGCATGCGAAAGCACAGGTTTCACTCACTTTTCCCGGTTTTAATGACAAAATTCTGGGCGAGCGCACTCTTTAAAAACAAAATAATTTTAATACATAAAAAAATATTTTAACTATTAGCGCACACAAGTATGTGAGGCTGGGCGGAAAAGTTGCCCGCCCGCCCCGAGGTTATGGATGAAAAGGGGACAATGGAACACAATGAAGTATTGCCGGAGGCAGCGGCAGTACCAGGAGATGAGCGCCCGCTTCACGCACATCACCGGCTCGGTGGGGTTCGCGGGCCTTCACCACTATATCACGCATACAGAGCAGGCAGTCCGTGCCATCGAGCAGGCCGCGGACGACCCTGACTCGGACCTTGACGCCCTCATCGGCCAGCTTGAGACCGTGGCGGGGGGCACGCAGTTCCTCGAGGTGCACCTCGGGCACATCAGGAACTCCTGTGTCCGCTATATCAACGCATACGAAGAGATCGCAACGACCAGCCCGCCCCCGAGGCCCAGGGTCCGGTTCGACCCGGGGTCCGCATCGCGGTGGAGCAGGAGGAGGCACGAGCTGCCCCCCGGGGTCATGGCCTACGGTGACAGCGGAGACCATCCCGCAGTGGAGGACCACCCGTGACCCTCCTCGCACAGTACCAGGATATTTCGACCGAGGCGACCCGCCGCGAGGCAGTCTTCCTCGTCTCCCGCATGATGCGCTACCGGATGGACATGATCGCCGGCCTCGAAGAAGAGGTCCACGACGCATTGCAGGAGATCCGCGACCGCGGGAACCGGAGGAAGTTTCGCCGGAGCGCAAAGAGGCTTGCCCGGCTGGTGGACCGGATCGAGCAGCTGTCCCAGGACAGCCAGTACGACGCGGTGCATCTCGCCGCGATACTCCGGTTCCGGCACGTGGATGCCGTGGACCTTCCCGACCGGGAGCAGGACGACCCGGTACGATACATCACCTGAGCTGACGAGGAGGGGCGGGGGCCCTCCCGCGGTCCCGGTTTTGGGACAGGGCCTTCGCCCGCCACGAAAGAAAGGAGGTGGCAACCTATGGACACACACATCGAATCCTGTCTTCACGCGATACAAATCCAGAACAGTTTCAGTTATGGGAGGATGGAGGTCATCCCGCTCTTCTCTTCCCAGGATGCAGGCCCCGAGTACCTCACGCTCGGCCAAGCACTTGCCCAGAACCGCATCCTCATCACCGAAGTGAGCACGCAGGGGGCGGTCCCGCAGCTCAAGGTGGTGAACAAGGGGAAGACCCCCATCCTCCTGCTCGACGGCGAGGAGATCGCCGGGGCCAAGCAGAACCGGGTACTGAACACGAGCATCATCGTCCCCGGCGAGTCGGAGATCGAGATCCCGGTCAGCTGCACCGAGCACGGGCGGTGGGCCTATTCGAGCCCCCACTTCCACGACTCCCGGGTGATGATGGACTACAAGATCCGTGCGAGGAAGATGGCCTCTGTCAGCAGGTCCCTGAAGCACATGGAATGCCGGGCCTCGGACCAGGTGGAGATCTGGGACGAGATCTCTGAAATGTCGAAGAAAGCGAAAGTCTCGTCGCCGACCAGCGCCATGAAGGACGTCTTTGACTCAAAGGTCGACGATATGAACCGGTACCTCGATGCGTTCCCCATCCAGCCCGGCCAGCAGGGCGTGATCATCTACCTCGACAGCCGCCCTGCCGGGATCGAGTTCCTCTCCCGCCCCGAGGCATACGCCCGCGTCCACGACAAACTCATCCGGAGTTACGTGATGGAGGCGCTGATCGACGAGGGGCCGCCCGCTTCCCCGCCAGAGAAGCCGGAGCATGCGCAGGAGTTCTTGAAACGGATTGCCGCATGCAACGCAGAATCGTACACTGCAGTGGGCCTTGGCACCGAGTTCCGCCTGGAGGGAAAGGACATCATCGGCTCCGCGCTTGTCCACGAAGGGGTCGTCGTCCACCTTGCCTGCTTCACCGAGCACACCGGGGAATCCCCGTACGGCCACGAGCGGATGGCAGGGTACCGGGCACGGCGCAGTTCCCACGCAGCACGGGGAGAGGAGATGCACCGCAGCGGGCGCGGCCCGAACCGCCCGGGGGACACGTATGTCTGGTGATGCGGGACGCCCGGGCAGGCTGCGCTGGGGTGCACGGGGTAAGGCCCCCGTCTCTTCCTTCACCTACAGGGAGCGCTGCATCCTCGTCGAAGAGATCGGAAAGATGGACGACATCCCGTTCGGGGCGGCAGTGGAACTGCTCGACCAGCTCTTTTCCGGCGTCATCTTCTCTGCCGAACGTGAGGGAGGCGGGAATCTCCTGGCGAGGGAGCCTCCCTACCCCGAGTACCTGGGGAGGCTGATCTCCCAGGTCGCCGCCCGGCAGGACCTCCCGCAGGAAGAACGCCGGCTGCTTATGTACAGGATCGCGTGCATCGGATCAGAGGCAGACCGGGCAAGAGGATCAGGAAAGCCGGGGCCGGGATTCCTTGCAAGGCTCAGGGCCCCTGCCCGCGGGCGAAACACCGTGACCGGCGAAGAGGTCGAGCTCCCGCTTCCTCTCGAAGACCTCATGGTCACGTTCCGCACCGGGAGCCTCGAGCCGTTCCGTGCCCTGCTCGGGGATAATATGTACGGGAACCTCGCCGATGACGACCCCGCCTCTTGCAGAGAGGGGCCCCTCGATGCGGGAATGAAAAACGATATCGCACGCGGGGATGAGTATGATGCAGGCGATCAGATGCCCGGGGGACTGACGTTCGAGCAGTGGGAGTGGGACGGCACCGAGGTGAAGGTCACTCCCCTCAATCACAAAAAGGAGAAGGAGAGATGACCTCGATCACCGTGTACGACGGCGCACAGGGTATCGGGGGGAACAAGATCCTGGTCGGGGGAGAGAAGGGGAACCTCCTCCTCGACTTCGGGAAGAACTTCGGGAAGTACGGGGTGTACTACGAAGAGTTCCTGAAGAACCGGGACTCGAGGGGTATCCATGACCTCGTCCACCTGGACCTCGTCCCGAAACTGAACATCTACCGAAACGACCTCATCCCCTCTGACCTGAGGATGGACGCCTACCCCGCCCCGGAGATCGCCGCGGTCCTGGTCAGCCACGCCCACATCGACCACTCGGGCAATATCGGCCTCCTCGACCTCGCGATCCCCCTCGTCGCATCCCCGCTCACCCTCGCGCTGATGAAAGGGATGCAGGACTCAGGCGTCTCCTCCGCCGAGACCGATGCCTACTACGCATCGCCGAAGATGCCCACCAACGAGTCAGGCCTGATGCTCGAGTCCGACGCGAAGATCCCGCACACCTGCCGGAACAGTATCTGCACCACCCGGCCTGCCGACGCACTCGTCGCGTTCCTCTCCCGCCGGCCCGGGCAGGACGGCCCGCGGGCAAAGAAGTTCCAGCCGGGAGAGTGCGCATCGCTCGACAACGCCGCGCTGCCGTTCAAGGTCATGCCGTACGAAGTGGACCACTCGATCTTCGGCGCCACCGCGTACCTCCTGGAAGGCGACCAGGTCATCGCGTACACGGGGGACTTGCGGCTCCACGGGAAGCTCGGGGAGAAGACCCGGGACTTCGTCCACCATGCAAAGGACGCGTCGGTCCTCATCACCGAGGGGACACGGGCCGGCCGCCACACCGGGCCGGAGGGAGAGGGAGAGGGCGCGGCCCCGGCGAGCGAGCGGCAGGTGTACGAGACCTGCCGGGCGGCGTCCGACGACGTGAAGGGCCTGGTCATCGCAGACTTCTCGCCGCGGAACTTCGAGCGCCTGGAGACCTTCATCAGGATCGCAGAGGAGACCGGCCGCACCCTCGTGGTCACCGCAAAGGACCTCTACCTCCTCCATGCCCTGGAGTGTGCGGATGGCGTGTGCAGGATCACTCCCGTAGGGGTCTACGGCGAGCTCGCCGACATGAAGAAGCGGAAGTGGGAGACCGAGGTGGTGCAGGACAGGGCATACGGCCAGTATGTGTCGCACAAGGAACTCCACCAGAACCCGGACCAGTACATTGCGTGCTTCTCATTCTACGACATGAAGCACCTGCTGGACATCAAGCCCGTGGGCGGCGTCTACATCTACTCGTCATGCGAGGCGTTCGACGAGGAGATGGAGATCGACTTCAGGAGGCTCTGGCAGTGGATCCGCCGGTTCGGGTTCGAGGCGCGGGGCTTCTCGCTTGACGAGAAAGAGAAGCCGGTCTTTGACTCCCGGTACCATGCATCGGGCCACGCGTCCCGCGAGGACCTCGCCTGGATCATCGGCCAGGTCGACCCTGACCTCATCATCCCGGTCCACACCGAAAGCCACCAGTGGTTTTCCGACACCTTCGACCGCGTGAAGGTCATGCAGGACGGCGAACGCATTGAGATCTGATCGCGTCTACGTGAGCCTGCTCGGGCGGTCCGCGTGGGCGCTCCTCAACACCTATTACGCCGTGGCCCGGGAAGTGCACTATTTTCCGGACACGGTCTACATCGCGGTCGAGGCACCCTACAGGAACGGAACAGCACACGTAGTGGAAGGAGTGCGTGCAATCTCCGCCCACTTCGGGTTCTCGCCAGAGGTCGAGTGCATCCCGGTGGCGCAGGGAAACATGGTCGACGTGTACCTCAGGGTGTCCAGGCTGATCGAGACAAAAAGGAAGGAAGGATCGCGGGTCGCAATCGACATCACTCCCGGGAGGAAGTCGACGGTTGCGGGCGTGCTCCTCCCGATCACGCTCAACGATGTCGACCACGTCTTCTACCTCGAGATCGCCACCACCGATGACGTGGCAAAGCCATACCAGATGATCCCGCGGCAGTTCCACCAGCTCCATGACTTCAAGGAAGAGGCAGTGAGGGCGGGCAATGGCGGATGATGCGATCATCGAGGTCCCCGAGATCCAGGTCCTCCTGAACCTCCTGAAGAGGCCGGTGGAGATAAAGTATCCCCTGTACGACTTCGAGATCATGACGCTCCGGGACACCGCGTCCGGGTTTGTCCTGTCCGGCATGTGCACGCGGGAGGACTTTGATGAAGCCATCGGGGAATTTGGGCAGTGTGCGTACGACATGCCGTCATACAACGACGTGCTGCAGTCGATGCTTGCCGCCGGGATCATCACCTACATGAACATGGAGAGATTTGTGGAGTTCAGGAAGAGCATACCGCTCATGAACAAGGAGGTGCTCTTCTCCCTGGATACCAATATGCTCTACCATGCGTTCCCTTCACGGGGAGGCATCCCCCGGGACCGCTATCTCCTCGTCGACATCGTCCAGAGCGAGATCGAGAGCGCCCTGAACATGAAATATGCGCCACATACCATCACCCAGATGAAGCGGATGGCTCCCTTTGAAGGCGCCCTGCTCGAGGAACTCGTGAACCAGAAGACGAAGCGGTCCCGGATCGCGGCGTATACCGCGCTTGCCGAGTTCGAGAAGATCCGGGACCAGGCGCGGATCATCCACGGCATCGAGCCAGGCGGCCCGGACAAGGAGAAGAACGACCTCATCATCGTGAAGTCACTGAGGGAGTACGAGAAGGACGCGTTCAGCACCACCGTCCACCTTACCGCCGACGCAAACGTCGCGGAGCTCTGCAGGGCAGAA
>MVQD01000019.1 GCA_002067095.1 Methanoregulaceae archaeon PtaB.Bin056 | reverse complement strand
GATATTTATCAGTATCTTCACATGAATTCTCTGTTTCTGCGATGTGTTCTGGAGTGCCAGGCACATCGGACCATCTTCTGTATTTCGGTAATATCTACAATTGAACCTTGGATATTCAGCGGTGTTTCAAATGCTGGATTCTCTATCGATCGAGGCACCGAGGGGATGGCCGCCTGGGGGAAGATGCCGTCTGCATCACCAGATATCGTGAGTGGCAAAAAAGTTGCTCTGCATCGTCCTGTTGAGTGCGTCCGCGGCCTCCTGGTTCCTTCGGCAGCCGATCACCTTCAGGTGCCGTGCGAACGCCACGGCGAGGGGGAGGCTGACGACGCAGACGGTCATGGCGGCGATCTCCGATCCCTGGCGTGTGTGAGATCTCCTCTCAAGAACAGGATGCAGGAAAAGTGGCGGTGTTGGTCGGGAGACAGAGTGAGTGTCTTCCACGAACGTCTCATGGCTCCCCTGCGATTTCCTGGCGATCCGGCAGGGACAGATCACGCTCTTCCGGGTCAGAAGAATCCAGTATGGGCGCTACGGACTCCCCGATATCGCGGTATCATGCAGGAGGAGATCCTGGGACTCCGGGGCACCCCTGTGTCTGATGACACCCGCCGCTAACTCTTGATCAGGGGGCCCGAACGTGCACTGGCACGGGTATGCCACCCTGACCGGATAGAAGCTGTGGATAGGGAGATTTATGGCAGATCAGTATCCCGGCATCTGGGACCGCAGACGCTGCCGATTGGATGAGCGCTGGGGAGAGATGGGGAAGCCAATGTTCTCATGATATGAAAATGAGCATTGTCAACGAAATGCAGGGGGACTTACTCTTTCATCAATTCGGGAAAATCGAAGAATCTCCGCAATCCTTCCGCTCGCCCCGACCTTTCCGAAGATCATGCTCCTCATCTTCTCCGGAGAAAATGTCCTGATCGCCTCCGCTATCCGCTCCCTGTCTGCACCAACGAGCACGTTCCACCCGTCATCCACCGTTTCCACCCACTCGGTCGTGTCCCTCAGGGTAATACAGGGAACCCCCAGCAGGTAGGCCTCCTTCTGCACCCCCCCTGAATCGGTGAGGATTGTCCTGGCATGGGCCATGGCCTGGATCATGTCCAGGTAGCCTAAGGGTTCTGTCGCAATCACATTTCCCGGAAGGCGTTCCCAGAGGCCGTATTCCTCGAGCACCTTTCTCGTCCGGGGATGGACGGGAAAGAGGACGGGGAAGCCCGATTCCCCGAGTGCCGAGAGGATAGCTTCCATGTGAACCCGGCTGTCGGTGTTCGCCGGGCGGTGGACGGTGACGATCAGGTATCCTTTCCGGGATAATCCGAACCTTTCCAGGACAAGGGACTTCTTCGCGGCAATCCCTTTGTTATACTCCAGTACATCCACCATCACGTCGCCTACAAGGTGCACCCCTTTCGTGATCCCTTCATTCCGAAGGTTCCGGACCGCCGTTTCAGTCGGGCAGAAGAGCAGGTCGGAGACGTAATCGGTCGCCACCCGGTTGATCTCCTCCGGCATGCTCCTGTCGAAACTTCGCAACCCGGCCTCGACGTGGGCGATGGGGATGTGCATCTTCACGGCCGCAAGTGCTCCCGCCAGGGTGGAGTTGGTGTCGCCGAAAACGATCACGAGGGCAGGGCTCTCTTTCACCAGTACCTCTTCAACCCTGGCAAGGATCTCGCCGGTCTGCTTTCCGTGGGAACCAGACCCCACCCCAAGGTGGTAATCCGGCTCCGGGATTGCAAGCTCGGAAAAGAACACGTCCGACATCTCCGGGTCGTAGTGCTGGCCGGTATGCACCAGGATTTCGGTGTGCTCTTTTCGCAATTCACGGGAAAGAGGGGCACACTTTACAAACTGCGGCCGGGCCCCGACGATGGTGACGAGTTTCATGTATATTTTTCCCCTCTATGCAGATTCACATCCACTCTCCGCGATGCATACACGGCCTTGAAATGGTCGATCTTCGACCCTGGAAGAGGCATCCCGGGAAAAACGCGAAGATTCCGGACGGATGCAGCGGGGCATATGAAGAGGTGAAAAAGGATACGGCAGGCATCGGGTTTGATCTGGTTTTTTCTTGAATCCGGCAGCGAGTGTGTCTTCATTGGTCATCCTTGTGATACAATGCGAGAAAAACAAGCAGATCGTTCTGTCTGTCATAGTAATACGAGAGACGAAACGGAGGAATATGCAGTTCCCTTGTACCTTTCCGGCTGTACCGCATCGGTTTCCCGATTTCGGGAGCTTCGACAATCTTGATGATCTGTGTCTTTAACCGTTCTTTGGTTCGTTCATCCCTGATTTTTCTAATCGTTTTTTCGAAGGATGGACTGTAGGCAACGGTTACCATGATTTCAGGTCATCAATAAAGTCTGCACCTCTCTTTCTTGAAAAATTTCCCTTCCCGAATTCAAGGAATGCCCGTTCAGTTTTCTCCGCAAACAAAATGTCCTCTTTAACTGATGCTTCAAGAGCATCGAGGGGTTTTAAGATAAAACGATCGCCTTCCCTGATGACAAGAAGCTGCTCGCCCTCCGTAAGATCATTTCTCATAGAAGCCGGAATAACAATCTGTCCTTTGGAACTCATCCTGATGATGCCAACATCCATACTGATCTGTAAGATACGTCTTACGTAATCCTATATGAGGATATGGGTGACGGTCTGACCGGCCACCCAAATGAATCCCTGGAAAGCAATCCTGCTTCGGTATCCCAAGCTCCCTGAAGAACCGCGTCAGACATCTCCGGGTCGTAGTGCTGGCCGGTATGCACCAGGATTTCGGTGTGCTCTTTTCGCAATTCACGGGAAAGAGGGGCACACTTTACAAACTGCGGCCGGACCCCGACGATGGTGACGAGTTTCATGCTCTTCTCACCCTCTATGAAATACCATTATACGAGAATTGCTCCTTCAATTCCCTTGAAATGGAGATCTCCAGTGAGCATGGTGAGATTATGGATGTGTGCTGTTGCATGGTACAGGGCGTCTACTGCTCCATATCCATGGACAAGCCGGAGTGGGGCAGCCGCAAGGGCTATTTCCCGGTCGACAGGGTGAACGCGTGCGTGAGACGAGATGCTGGTGATCATCTCCTTTGCAGTCTCTTCATCACGTATCTGGCGAACACGATATGATACTTCATACAGATTTACCACTGAAGTATGGAGTTCAACGGACTCATCCATCATCTCGAGGGCTTTTTTACCGCGTGGCGATCCTTGGAGGATCTCAAGCCATATAAAAGAATCAATGAGAAGAGGGAGATTCATCCTCATTCTCCTCTTCGTGTTCCTGGTAAATTTTGGCAAGGTTCAGCTCCGGAATGGTCCCAAAGAGTGATCCAAGGGATTTTACAGGGATGAGCTGAATCCTGTTCTCATCGGCTTCCAGTATAAACTTCCTGGTCTGGTAGTGTTTCCTTATCCTGCCAGGTATAATGAGCCTCCCATTTTTATCCATGAAAATAATTTCTGCCATTTGAAAGTATATTACCAAATTTAGTATTTATGGATTTTTAATGAAGGTGGTAAGAATTACTTATATGGAATTCTTTGAATAGAAGGAGATTGTCATTTTGTATCTACCGTTCTTTCATCCCGTGCCCGTTCTTATCCCCCCTTCCAACCCCCTTGTACACCCAGCCCTGCGAGATGAACAGATCGGGGTCCACAATGTTCCTGCCGTCCACAATCACCGGGTGGCCCACACCAGCCAATCGTTTCATCGCCTCGGGATCAAGAGCCCGGTATCCGCGGTGGCCGGTAAAGAGGGCCACGGCATCCGCACCCCTGATCACTTCCTCAAAATCTGGTGAGATATCCACGCCGGGGTAATCCTTCACCCAGGGGTCGTGCACGATCACCTCTGCCCCCTCCGCAACGATGAGATCCCTGTAGACCTCGGAAGGAGTGTTTCTCGCATCATCAGAATCCGCGATGAACGCCCATCCGAGGATGGCAACCTTCGATCCCTTCACCTCCTTCCCAGCACGTGCCAGCCCGTCACGGGTCAGGTGAAACATGTGTGTCGGCATGAAGTCATTGATCGCCCGGGCCGAGAGATACAGCGACCTCTCCCCCTCCGGCCAGTCGAGGTCCCCGCCCAACTCCTTTACCCCCCGTTCCAGGTGGTATGTGTCTTTGGTGAGGCAGTGCCCTCCCACGCCGGCACCCGGCCAGAGGATCGCCCGGGTCACGCCTTCTTCCTTCAGCGACGCGATCCCTTCCCTGACATCGTAAAAATTCACTCCCATGGCTTCGCAATAGAGAGCAAGTTGATTCGCTGCAGCAATCTGCAGGTCGCGGAACGTGTTCTCGGCAGTCTTCTCCACCTCGGCTGCGGTTGCAGACATGGGGATGATCCTCCCCTGCACAAGGATGGGGGAGTAGAGATCGCATGCCCTCGCAGTGCTCGCGTCATCAATTCCTCCAACGACCCGGTCGTGCTCCTGCAGGTTCCGGATCAGCCGCCCGACCATCACCCGCTCGGGGGCATGGGCGAGGCCGAAGTCCTTCCCCGCGACCATCCCCGACTCCTCTTCGAGGATACGGCGGGCAGTCCCGGCCGTAGTCCCTGGCGTGACCGTAGATTCGAGCACCACGAGCATGCCCTCGGTTAGGTGCCTCCCCGTAAGGCGGATACCCTCGTGGAGGGCAGAAAAGTCGGGCAGGAGATCCCGCGGGTCCCGAAACGGCGTCTGGATCGCGAGAGTGACCGCATCGCACATAGAGATCCGGGAAAAATCGGCGGTGCAGGAAAACTTCCCTGCAGCAACGACTTTTTGGACCAGGGCGGCAAGACCGGGCTCGTCACCGCCGAGCGGGCTCTGCCCCCGGTTCAGCATGGCGATCTTGTAGCCGGATGTGGCAGAGTCCCGCTGGAACCCATACACCTTGTGGTACTGCGGGACATCTGCAAAGAGTGCGGCGGCAGGAATCCCCACGTATCCCATTCCCACCACCCCGATTGTCCGGATTGGCCCCCTTTTCAGAAAGGCTTCCGCGAGTCCCCGCGCCATTTATCTCCCCTGGAGGCTAGACTTGATCTCCTCGCAGAGGGCCAGGTTCCTGGTCGCCTGCCCGGGCGTGACCGGGAACGGCGCCCCCCTCTTTACACAGTCGAGGAAGGTCGAAAGCTCCACTTTGAGCGGCTCGACCTTGTTCACCATCACCTTCTCGATGATGTTCTCCTGGACATACCGCTCGTTCTCAACGCGGTAATGCTCGGGCTTGTAGTAAGTGAAGACCTCCTGGTTCATGAAATCACCTTCGAGCGTGAGGTCTTCCTCCTCGATGTAGATGCGCCGGATCTTCTTCGAGGACTTCCTGCTGGCAGAGATGAAGGCAGAGGTCGAGTCAAAACGAAAGAGCGCAGATGCCGCATCAAGGCTCCCGGCGGCAGAGAGATCGTATTCGCCGGAAAAGAGCACGTGCTGGAGGATGTCAAGGTCATGGATCATCAGGTCCTCGATCACCGAGGAGCCCATGGGCCTGGAGGAGGCAGGGTTGTGCCGGTTCATCTCGACAAAGAGCGGCTTTCGGATGATACGGCGGATCTCTCCCACGATGGGATTGAACCGCTCGATGTGCCCGACACCCACAACCGTGTCGTCGTCCATGAGAGAGAGGAGCTCCTGCGCCTCCCTCTCCGTCGCGCAGATAGGCTTTTCTATCAGCATGTGCACCCCGGCCGAGATCACCTGCGCTCCCGTTGCCCGGTGATACGGAGTGGGGACACACACGCTCACTGCGTCAACTGACCTCAGGAGGTCATCAAGCGAGTCGCAGGGAGTCGCCTCGAAGGCAAGGGCCACCCCCATGGCCGCCTCGCGGTTGAGGTCGAAGAGATACACATTTCCTGCCTGTTTCAACTCCGAGTAAACCCTCACGTGGTTTCTCCCCATCAGCCCGACCCCTATTACTCCCACGTCCATTTCAGGGCACCTCCTGTATCACGCGGCATATGTACGCACGCTCGTCGTCCGAGACCTGCGGGTGCACCGGCAGGCTGAGCACTGTTTTTGCGAGCTCGTCTGCCACGGGGCACCCGCCACTCCCGGCAAACCCCGAGAATACAGGCTGCCGGTGGAGGGGGACAGGGTAATGCACCGCCGTGCCAACCCCCTTCTCCCCCAGGTACCGGGCCAGTTCATCGCGGGTAAGGGGAAATTCCCTGGTCACCCTTATCACGTACTGGTGGTACACGTGTGTCATGCCGGGTGCGACCACGGGCAAGAGGACTCCCTCCCTGCGGAGGTGGGAATCATAGTACCGTGCAACCTCCCTCCTCCGGAGATTGAACGCGTCAACCTTCTTCAACTGCTCCTTTCCGATCGAAGCGGCGATATCCGACATGCGGAAGTTGTACCCAAGGCAGGTGTGGAGGTATTTCTCCTCCTGGCCGTGGTTGATGAACAAACGGATCCTTCGTGCCAGGACGTCGTCATCAACCGTTACCATTCCTCCTTCGCCGGAGGTCATGTTCTTTGTCGGGTAAAAGGAGAAGCACCCTGCCTTCCCCAGTCCCCCCACTCTCCTTCCATGATACTCGGCACCATGGGCCTGCGCGGCGTCCTCGATAAAGGGGATCCCCCTCTCGTCGCAGAGTTCACGAAGCGGCCTCACCTCGCAGGGCTGGCCGAACAGGTGGACGCCGATGACCGCGTGTGTCCTCTGAGAGAGTAGCTCCTGGACACTCCCGACAGAGAGATTGAAGGTATCCGGGTCCACATCTGCAAAGACCGGCCTTGCCCCGCACATGCATACTGCCGAACCCGTGGCAAAAAACGTGAATGCAGGGACAATCACCTCGTGTCCGGGGCCGATCCCCAGCGCCGCGAGGGCTGCATGGAGTGCCGCGGTACCGGAATTCACTCCTATCGCGTGGCGTACCCCGCAATACCGGGCAAAGAGACCCTCAAACCCTGCGACTTCGGGGCCCTGCGCAAGCATACCTGACCGGAGCACGCGTATCACCGCTTCCTCCTCCTCCCTGCCAACGCATGGTCTTCCTACAGGGATCATTCCTTTCTCCCCCTCATCTGGGCAGGGAGATCGCGAAGCGTGGCCGGGACCCCTACCGCCATTTTCCCGGAGGGAACATCCCTCGTGACCACCGCCCCGGCCGCAACCGCCGCCCCCTCCCCTATCCGAACACCCGGAAGGATCGTCGCATGGGCTCCGATGACCGCAAAATCCCCGATCACTGGGCCTTTCAGTTCAGGCTTCCCTGTGGGGGGGTAGCGGTCGTTTGTCAGGACTGCCGCCGGCCCGATGAAGACGTGGTCTCCGATCTCCGTGTGAGTGGGCACAAACACCATGCTCTGGATGCGGACCTCGTCCCCGATACTCCCATATCCCTCGATCACGGAAGAGGACCCGACGGAGGTATTCCTCCCGATGCGCATTCTTTCACGAATCAGCACGTTGTGTCCGCACTGGAATTGATCACCAATCTCGACCTCGCAATAGATGACCGTGCCTGATCTGAGGACTGCGCGTTCCCCGATCCTCACGCCGGGATAATCCTCCTGGTGCATCCTCTCCCGGGACGGAAATCCTACAATAACCGGCTCAAATACCTGGAGACCCTTTCCCAGGCTATTTCTCCCGTATTCAATCATGTGTTCCCAATTCACCTGCCAGTAAGAGTAGCAAAAAAATCCTTGTGTGATAAAAAAATGCGATAATAGCCTATAAATCCATCGTGGAATAAAATAGAGCGTGATAGAACCTTTCCCGCTTTCGTAAAACTCCCGAACACACCCTTCATGCAGGAGAAGGAAGGAGAGGGCTGCATCAGAAAATCCAACATATTATCGCTCCGAACGACAACATTCAACAAATGCCTCCAAGGGGTTCCCAAGGGTCCTGCCTGCTGTGCAGGAAGACGATAAAGAAGAGAGATGCCGTACCGCACGCCAGGGAATGCCTTGAGTCATCGGGCTGGCCCAGGGCAAAGAAGCCGTCGTTTCTCATCTCCGTGCAGGGACACCGGGCGGCATCTTACTGGCTCCTCCTGATTGCCCGGCAGGAATGCACCCTGACCGAACTCGACTCGCTGATCCGGGATGTCTGGGTAGAATGCTGTGGCCACCTCAGTGAATTCACCATCCAGGGGCAGAGGTTCACCCGCAGTGCGGAGTGTGGGGAGATTGACATGGAGTATCCTCTCTCCCGCGTTCTCTCCACTGGGGTGAAATTCTTATATGAATACGATTTTGGTTCCACGACCGTGCTTGACCTGCACGTTGTCGAGACCCATCCCTCCTCTCCCCCGGACAGCACCCTCTGCCTCCTCGCGAGGAACATTCTTCCAAGGGTTCCCTGCAATACCTGCGGGAGCCTGGCAGAATTCCGGTTGAATGATGACGATGGAGAGTCCTCTTTCCATCTCTGCCGCAGGTGTGTTTCGGCACCTGATCTTGACCCATGGTGCATAGACGTGATCAGCAACTCTCCAAGGGATGGGGTATGTGGCTACGAGGAAGATGCGGGAGCTGCGGTCGCATGGTACCCTCCCGGATGGACGCGTGAAGACCTATCTGACCCGGAACTTGACGCAATCCTGGAAAGAATACAGGAGGGATGAGCGGGGCTTCGCACAGGACGTCTTCTCACTGCGTGCTGCAGGTGCAAGGGGAGGGTTTTTTATTTTTAAATGTGCCGTCTGTCCTGGTATACGGATTCGCTGCTTCCCATCATTAAAAGCCCGATCCTGTCTTTGTATGAGACACTCGTCTTCCACATAATATCCCCCTGGTGGAGTGGTTGGCATGCATCCAGATCACGCCGCACAAGGGATCATTGCCTCTGTCCTCATGGACGCCCCTCCCCGCAACAACCTATAAAACACCTCAGGCCAGACCTCATTCACAACGAATACCCATGAAAGGCATCATTCTCGCCGGCGGGTTCGGGACCCGCCTCTACCCCATCACGAAGTCTGTCTCAAAGCACCTCCTCCCGGTGTACGACAAGCCACTCATCTACTACCCGCTCTCGGTCCTGATGCTCTCCGGCATCCGTGAGATCCTGATCATCTCCACGGCGAGAGATGTCCCCCTCTACCGGGAACTCCTGGGGGATGGGAGCCAGATCGGGCTCTCGTTCTCGTACGCCGTCCAGGAGAGGCCCGGAGGCCTCGCGGAGGCCTTCATCGTCGGGGAGAAGTTCATCGGTACAGATGCCGTGGCGCTTGTGCTTGGGGACAACATCTTCTACGGGCAGCACTTCTCGGAACTGCTCAGGAAGGCAGCCTCGCAGGAGCACGGCGCCACCATCTTCGGGTACTGGGTCCGGGACCCGCGGCCCTACGGCGTGGTGGAGATCGGGCCAGACGGAAAGGCCCTCTCGATCGAGGAGAAACCGGCAAAACCGAGGTCCCACTACGCAGTCCCAGGGCTGTACTTCTACGACAACCGGGTCGTGGGGATTGCCAAGTCCATCTCGCCCTCTGCCAGGGGGGAGCTTGAGATCACCGACCTGAACAGGGAGTACATGAAGAGGGGCGAGCTCTTCGTGCTGGTCTTTGGGCGGGGGATGGCCTGGCTTGATGCCGGGACCCACGACTCGCTCCTCGAGGCCGGAAACTACATCGAGACCATCCAGAAACGTCAGGGGCTCTACGTTGCCTGCATCGAGGAGATCGCCTTCCGGCAGGGGTTCATCGGGAAAGACCAGCTCCGGGTGCTCGCAGACGGCCTGAAGAACACGGAGTACGGGCGGTACCTGGCAGAGCTTGCGGAGAATGAACCGGTGGCCTGATGTGGAACGCCGGCAGCCGTCTCTTTGTCACGGGGGGAAACCGGGCCCGGGATTAGCTTTCATTTTCTCCCGGGGACCACCCGGTTTGACGATGGAACATACTCTTATAGGGGAACGGCAAAGCTTTAAACGGAAATGAAATCGCGGGCAGAAATCCTTTCAATACTGAAGAATCTCAAGCAGGATCTCTCCCCCCGTTACCATATCCGCAGGCTTGGGATCTTCGGTTCGGTCGCGAGGGATGCTCACACTCCGACTTCGGACGTTGATATTCTCGTCGAGTTCGATTCCCCCATAGGTGGATTCTCATTTGTGCATCTCAAGGAACTCCTCTCTTGCGCTCTTGAAATGGAAGTGGACCTCGTGACTCCGGGAGGACTTCATCCCCTCCTCGCAGAAACTATACAGAGTGATGTGGTATATGTCTAAAAAGAGAGTCTCGGCAATCTTTTTATACGATATGGTATGTGCCGTCGATAAAATTCTCAGTTATACCGAATCTCTCTCAAAGCAGGATCTTCTTCAAAACGAACTCGTGAAGGACGCGATCCTTCGGAATATCCAGGTCCTTGGAGACGCGGCAAAAAAAGTCCCCCCGGAATTCATCGAGAATCACCAGGAGATTGACTGGAAAGGAATCGCCGGGCTTCGTGATATCATAACACACCAGTACTTCCGGGTCGACTGGAACATCATCTGGACCACGGTCCAGGAAGACCTCCCCTCGCTCTCCTCTATTCTCCATGATCTCCTTGAACGATCCATGACAGAAGACAACGAATGATGTGCATGACACCCCCAAAATTTTCACGCATCCCAACCACCCTTCCGGGTGCACTGCTGATCGAGCCCCGCGTCTTTGGCGACGAACGCGGGTTCTTCCTCGAGTCATACACGAGAAGAGATATGGCGGCGCTCGGCATCCCCGAAGAGTTTGTCCAGGACAACCACTCACGTTCGGCGAAAGGGGTCCTCCGGGGTCTGCACTTCCAGTATCCCTTTGCCCAGAGCAAGCTTGTCCGGGTGGCGAGGGGCGCGATATACGACGTGATCGTGGACCTCCGCCGGGGCTCGCCCACGTTCGGGCGTCACGAGTCCTTCCTGCTCTCCGAGGAGAACCACCGGTTGCTCTATGTCCCGGTGGGATTTGCCCACGGGTTCCTTGCACTCTCGGAAGGGACCGAGATCCTCTACAAGGCAGGCGAATACTATCACCCCGAGGCCGACGCCGGCATCCGCTGGAACGACCCCGACCTCGCAATCCCGTGGCCAGTCTCGGAGCATGGGATCGCGGCACCCCTTCTCTCCGACAAGGACGCACGCCTCCCCCTCTTCTCGGAGATCGAGAGCCCGTTCCTCTCCCAGGAGGCGAGCAGATGAGCGTGCCTGAGGAGTCCCTACTTTACCTCCCACGGGAGATAAAATCCCCCTTTCCGCATCACTCCCAAGTCCCCGGGTCAGGGATGCGAAAAAGTGAGGGAGCACCCCCGCGTATCATGAACGACCGATCCGCCACCACTTCCCCTGGCAGCAGCCCAGGGAGGACAGAACGATGAGACTCATGATCACCGGTGCGGGGGGGCAGCTAGGCCAGGAGATGGCAAAACAGGCAGGAACGAAGGGACATGATGTAATCCCGTTCACCTCACGCGAGCTCGACATCACGAATACCGCCGCGGTTCGCGGGGCCGTCCTCCGGTGCCGCCCGGACGCCGTCGTCAACTGCGCCGCCTACAATGCCGTCGATCATGCCGAGCGGGAGTGGAGGCGGGCATTCCTCGTCAACGGCCTTGCGGTGCGGACCCTTGCGCTCGCCGCCCGGGAGGCAGGTGCCATCCTCGTGCACTATTCGACCGACTACGTCTTCGACGGCCTCTCAACCCGCCCCTACACCATCGCCGACCGCCCGAACCCCATCAGCAGGTACGGGGAGAGCAAGCTCCTGGGAGAGCAGGCAGTCCGCGACCACTCCAGTTGCTACTTCCTTATCCGGACCTCCTGGGTCTTTGGACCCGGGAACACAAACTTTGCGCAGAAGGTGCTCGAGTGGGGCCGCCAGAACGACCGCCTGAAGATCGTTGACGACCAGGTCTCGTCTCCCACCCGCACGCGTGACCTGGCAGATGCCACCCTTGGCCTCCTCGACACAGAACAGTTCGGGCTGTACCACCTCACGAACGGGGGATCGTGCTCACGGTACGAGTGGGCACAGTACATCCTTGATGCAACCGGGTGGAAGGGGGTGCTCATCCCTGTAAAGAGCGAAGAGTTCCCCACCCCCGCCCGTCGGCCTGCGTTCTCGGTCCTCGACAACTTTGGGGCTGCCGAGGTACTGGGGTGGGAACTACCTCCCTGGGAGGACGCGACACATGCCTACCTTGAAGAGATGGGAGGGATACCATGACGCATATCCTTGTCACCGGGGTCGCCGGGTTCATCGGCAGCAACTTCGTATACCACGTCCTAGGGACCCACCCGGAGGTCTCCGTCGTCGGCCTCGACTCTCTCACGTATGCCGGGAACCTCGAGAACCTCGCGGCGCTTGGAAGGAAAGAACGGGAGCGGTTCACCTTCGTGAAGGGTGACATCGGCGACCGCCCGCTCGCGGACTCGCTCTTCTCGGAGCACGCGGTCGATGCCGTCGTCAACTTCGCGGCCGAGTCCCACGTGGACCGCTCGATCGAGGACCCCCAGCTCTTCCTCCGCACGAATATCCTCGGGACCTGCACTCTCCTCGACGCGGCAAGGGCCGCCTGGCACAGGAACGGGCGCTGGCTTTCCGGCTGCAGGTTCCTCCAGGTCTCGACGGACGAGGTGTACGGGTCGCTCGGGCCGGAGGGATACTTCACGGAGACCACCCCCCTCGACCCCCACAGCCCCTACTCGGCGAGCAAGGCAGCCGCGGACATGATCGCAAAGGCCTACCACGACACCTTCGGGATGCCCGTCCTGATCACCCGGTGCTCAAACAACTACGGCCCCTACCAGTTCCCCGAAAAACTCATCCCCCTGATGATCCGAAACGCCCTTCGACACCGCCCGCTCCCGGTCTACGGGGACGGAAAGAACGTCCGGGACTGGCTCTACGTGGAGGACCACTGCCGGGCGATAGACATGGTCCTCCAAAACGGCCGGCCCGGGGAGGTGTACAACGTCGGGGGGAACAACGAGTGGGAGAACATCGCGATCGTGAGGCTCCTCCTCTCCATCCTGCAGGAGGAGACAGGGGACCCCGGGATCAACGAGAGCCTGGTCCAGTTCGTGAAGGACCGGCCCGGCCACGACCGGCGGTATGCGATCGACTCGACCAAGATCTCCCGGGAACTCGGGTGGGAGCCCGCAACCCCGTTTCCTGACGGGATAAAAAAGACCGTCCGCTGGTACCTGGACCACCAGGACTGGATGGAGAGAGTGATCTCGGGGGAATACCTGTCCATCTACGAGCGGAACTACGAACACAGGTGAACCGGTGTAGTCCCGTCTCACCCGGCGGCCGCACGGTGACGGCACCAGGGGATGACCTCCCTGCCGGCACCGCGTGGTAACCCCCGCATCGGCCATATGGTGCAGGCATTCCTCCTCCCCCTTTTTATCCTTCAGACCCCAACTTTCAGGGTGATCATGATCTGCCTCGTGCTCGGCACCCGACCCGAGATCATCAAGCTCTCCCCCCTCATACGGGAGTGCGGGCGGCTGGAGGTCCCGTACTTCATCCTCCATACCGGGCAGCACTACTCGTACGAGATGGACAGGGTCTTTTTTGAGGACCTGGAACTGCCGGTGCCGCAGTTCAACCTTGACGCCGGCTCGGGCCTGCACGGGGCGCAGACAGGAAAGATCCTTGCGGGTGCCGAGCGCGTCTTTTTGGAGCACCGGCCCGACGCGGTCCTCGTCCAGGGCGACACGAACACCGTGCTTGCGGGGGCGCTCGCGGCATGCAAGCTCCACGTCCCGGTCTGCCACGTCGAGGCGGGCCTCCGCTCCTTCGACCGCCGGATGCCCGAGGAGATCAACAGGATCGTCGCGGACCACGTAAGCGACCTCCTCTTCGCACCTACAGAGACCGCAGCAGGACACCTCCGCCGCGAGGGCATACCAGGCGAGAAGATCTTCGTCACCGGGAACACCGTGGTAGACGCAGTATACCAGAACCTGGAGATTGCCCGGAAGAAAACCGGCGTCATGGACCGGGTGGGGACCAAAGAGGGCGAGTTCATCCTCGTGACCGCCCACCGGGCAGAGAACGTCGATGAACGGGGCCGGCTGGCAGGAATCCTTGAAGGTCTCGTGGCGGTAGGGGTGGAGACCGGCATGCCGGTCATCTTCCCGGTCCACCCGAGGACTGCGAAGATGATCAGGGAGTTTGGGCTTGACGCCCGTGGAATCCGCATCGTCCCGCCCCTCGGGTATCTCGAGTTCCTTCTCCTTGAATCAAAGGCCGCCCTCATCCTGACCGATTCGGGGGGTATCCAGGAGGAGGCGTGCGTGCTCGGCGTCCCCTGCGTCACGCTTCGGGAGAACACCGAGCGGCCGGAGACCCTCGAGGTGGGATCAAACGTGCTCGCGGGGACAAATCCAACGACTATCCTGGAGAGCGCAAGAGAGATGCGATCCCGGGACCGCAGATGGGAGAACCCTTACGGCGACGGCCGGGCAGGGAGGAGGATCGTAGAGGTCCTGGTCGGGAAAGGGTTGATTGCATGACCCCCCAAAGTTACCAAAAAAACCAGGGATTCCCAATAACCCTGCCCGGATCGTGCATTCCTGGTTCCCCATGGCAGCATACCCTGAACGTCCAGAAAAGATACAAGCCACGAAAACCCGGCTGCGATACGTGATGCGGCCCACAACCCTTTAATAGCGCGTTCTTCCCATCTCTCCCTGTTCAGGCAAGGTTGGTCTCATGAAATCCGCGCTATTCCTCACGCTCTTCATCCTCGTATCCTTCTTCCTCCCTGCCGCTGCCGCAACCATCACCGGGAGGCCTGACACGATCGAAAACGGCCAGCCCATGTTCGTGACCATCCGCGACCTCCCCGACAACTCCTCGTTCTCGCTCCTCGTGCAGGCCGACTGCGCCGTCCAGCCCAACTCCGAGTTCCGGTTCCAGATGAGCCAGTTCGTGATGCCGTTTGCGCTGAAGCAGAGCAGTATTACGGCGACCCTCTCGGGGACATCCACGAACCGCCTGGAGGTGATGAAGGAGTCGACCATCGTCACGGTCTCGGGCCAGTCCAGGGACGGCCAATTCTCCACCACCAAGCATTACGACATCACTCCAGGGACCTACGACTACTTCAGGCTCTCGGGGACCTCCCTTCCGACGGCAAGGAGCATCACCGCACAGCTCCAGGTGACCGGAACCACGCAGGGGAAAAGGGACTCCGAGATATCGTTCGTGGTCGAGGGCCTTACCGCCGGCACGATCACCATTGCCGCTTTCGTCGACGGGACGCAGGCCCTCTACAAGAAGGTCCCCATCGGGGTGCCGGAATCGTCCCCTGAAGGGATCGGCGTGCCTGCGGCCAGTCCTTTGCCCGAGCAGTGGCACACGTTCACCTCAGCCGACGGAATGGTCAGCGTCACGGTCTCGCAGGCTGAGCCTATCGGCTTCGTCAAGGTCCCTGCCAGAAAGACACCACAGGGAATGCAGATACTGTCCGGTCCATACTCGCTCGTGCCCCTGGATACCTCTTTCCTTCCCCCGGGCAGGATAGAGTTCCGCATCCCTGCCGGGGCTGCCGGGGGAGAACTCGTCATCGCCTCACTTGACCGCGAAACATGGACCAGCCTCCCCTCAACGACTGGAAACACCTCCGTTGCGGCTCCCGTCGCAATCAGCGGAACCTATGCCCTGCTCGGGCCGCTCCCTGCCGCTCCCGTCACGACCACTGCGGTCACACCCATCGCGACCACTGTGGAGGAGACTCTCCCTACCCCTGCGCCTGCAGCCACCACGAGGGCAGGTATCGGGGGTGCCACGCTTATCCTTGCAATTTGTGCCGGTTGTGCGGTCGTAATACGGAAGAAGCAGTAGAGTGTAGTCCAGAGAGCGTAGTGCATCTCCACATCCGGGGGGCCTCCGGCTCCCCGCTCTCACCCCATCTCGAACGTGGTGACCCCGAAGATCCGGCCGACCGGAAGCGGCGGGATCTCCCTCGTGTACATCCTGGCGGTCCCGAACACCTCCTCCATTTTCCGCTCCTCTGCCATTGTCACCGCCTCGCGGTTCGGCTCCGGGGTGTCAAAGAAGAACGGATGCCCCCTCACCTCCGCCCTCCCTGTCAGGTCCTCAAGGATTCGCTCGCCAATCTCCGGCGTATCGGCAAAGAGAGGACCGATCTTGAACCCCTCGAAGCACCTCCGGATCACCCCGTAGCCCCGCAGGGACCCTCCGTCTACCAGGACCGATGACCACGATCCGGGCATGCGGATCCAACGCTCCAGGAAGCGCCTGCGTTCCGCGGGGAAATGGAGGGCATCGTACTCAACGAGTGCGGAAAAGGGCACCTCCTGCGCAGAGCAGAGCCCGGCCTGCCTCCTTCCGTCCGCGATGCCCCGCCACCGGATATTCCGGTACGCGAGGTAAAACCCCATCAGGGAAGAATACTTCTCCTGCATTTCGCAGACCCCGTCAATGCCCAGGTTCCGTTCGCCCGCGTGTCGGATGGCCACGCTCGAGAGCTGCCAGCCCATCCCCTTTGACCGCATGTCCTCCCTGATTACAAAGAACCCCCCGAAGGAGAACCGGGTATCGTAATTGGTGACCGCAACAGTCCCGACGATCTCGCCATCCGCTTCCGCGACAAACCACCCGGCCGGGTCCACCGCGTAGTGGCACTCCCCGTCATGCAGCCCGGGGTTCCACCCCTCTTTCCTCGCCCACTCGATGAAGACCGGCACCTCATCCTCCCGCGCCGTCCGGATTAAAAGGTCATCCATATGATTGGATGAAGCAGCAATGGACTTATAGTTCAGTGCTGCGGGGAGCAGTTGGGGCCAATGCCCCAACTGCGGGGGGTGTGCGGGGGAGGCTCCGGAGGGGGATACCCCCTCCGGGCATTGGTCCCGGTATTCCCTCATCGCGATGTGAACACAATATCACTCCCCCCATGATGACGCCGGGGGGCTCGCTCCTCCGCTCCAGTAGCGTCCCTTAACCCATTATGAGCAGTTGGGGCCGATGCCCCAACTGCGGGGGGTGTGCGGGGGAGGCTCCGGAGGGGGATACCACCTCCGGGCATTGGTCCCGGTATTC
>MVQD01000018.1 GCA_002067095.1 Methanoregulaceae archaeon PtaB.Bin056 | reverse complement strand
GTTCATGTGCACATCATAACCCTGCAGGACCCCGCGGAGTTCCCTCCCGCCCTTGAGGGATACGATGACAGGCTGCCGGTTCAGCACCTGGTCCAAAATATCCAACGGCCGTTTGGTCATAATCGTACCCACTACTAGTCACTTTGGGGTAATATATGTGCGGTCCGCCTCTACTTAAATATACCCTCATGTTCAGACGTGGGTTCCGCAGCCGCTTGACACGGGTGAAACCCGGAGGATGAGCGCCAGGACGGATAAATCCCCGGCTTTGCGCGGTGGACTGTCTTTTTGGTCTCTGGCGCCAATATGGATATGGCGAAATGTCGCGAATCACCCCGAGGAAACGGCACACCATACGGAGGTCCCAGGTGCAGGAGCTGCTTGCAGGGCTCCGTGAGGAGATTGGAGACGCTGCAGAGATATTTTCCGGCGAGCGGATGGAGGTCCTCGAGACTGATGCCGGGATCTCGCTGTACCTCGTGGACAAAAAGCCCATGCTGATGTATCTCGGGGGCATGGTCTTTCCCACCCTGCGGGGCCTCCTCGAACACCCCATCCCTGCCCGCAGGGTGGTGGTGGATTCCGGTGCAGTCCCGTTCGTGATCAAGGGTGCCGACGTGATGCGCCCGGGAATCACCTCGATTTCAGATGATGTCCTGTCGGGGAGGCCCGTACAGGTGGTAGAGGAACGGCACGGAAAACCGATTGCCGTTGGCATCGCACTCTTCGATGCGGAAGAGATGCGTGAGAAGAGCACGGGAAAGGTCATCAAGACACACTATTACGTGGGAGACGCCCTCTGGTCACTCGAGATCTGACATGGGTGGTTCCCGACTCATTTGCCGCACCAAGGAGACTCGATCGCAAAATCAAGGCTTCCAGGCGGGAAATATCCGGATTTGCATAGATACTATTAAATAAATGACAATAGACAATTTTCCTATGGTTAAATTCCTGGACACCCTTCTTGGAAAGAGTACCCCATCTTCCGAAGATGATTACATGGACCTTGACCTCGAGGCATTCGAGGAGGCCGAGGCAGGTGCGCCGGCACTGTTTGTAAAAATTGCCACTGTCGGGGACATCAAGGACAGCCCGCGCGTCAAGGACGAGATCTATAACGGCAACATCGTGATCGTCGACATCGCGAGGCTGAAGGCCGACAAGGTCATGTACGAGCGGGTGCTCAAGGACTTAAAAGAAGTCGCAAAAGATGTAAACGGAGACATCATAGGACTCGGCGACCAGCGGTACGTCGTGATCACCCCGAACTCCGTCAAGATATCCAGGGACAAGATCGGCGGGGTCAGCTGAAGAGTGCGGCAGGTCGTCCCCGGTCCCTGTCCGGCCTGCGGAACGGAGATAGAATACCTTTACCAGACAGAAGATATCCCCTATTTTTTTGAGATCCTGCTCATATCCGCTCTGTGCCCCGAGTGCGGGTACCGCCTCGCGGATACCCAGCTCCTCAAGAATGCGGAGCCATCGCGGTGGGAGCTTCCCATCGAGTCGCCCGAAGACCTGAACATCCGGGTGGTCCGCAGCATGAACGGGGTCATCAGCATCCCTGAGCTCGGCGTGCGGGTCGACCCCGGGCCGGCCTGCGAGGGCTTTGTCTCGAATGTGGAGGGGGTCCTGAACCGGATCGACCGCGTCATCGAGAGCGTGATCGGCTGGACCGACGATGCAAAAGAGCGCAGAAACGCAGCAATTCTCCGGGACCAGATAACGGACGTGAAAGAAGGGAGGCTTGCAGTCACCCTCAGGATAGACGATCCGACCGGCAACTCGGCGATCCTGGGCGAAAAGGCCAGGATCTATCCCATCACCGCGGTCGAGTGCGACCCCGGTCACGACGAGCACGGGTGACGCGGTTACCGGACCTCTTCTCCCAGGAGGCGTATTCCCGGGCGGGCAGTCACATGTCCCACGACGCGGCTCCCCTCAACCCTCCCGAGCACCGGTCCCTGGGCTCCCTCCGGGACGATGCAGGCGTAGCCCATCCCCATGTTGAACGTCCGGTACATCTCGGCAGTCTCCACCTCGCCGTGGTCCTGGATCCAGGAGAATATCTCCTGGGGCGGCAGGGGGTCAGTAAACTCAAACCCGTACCTGGTCAGCCTCGAGAAATTGAGGAGCCCTCCCCCGGTGACATGGCACATCCCGTGCACCTCCGTCTCTCTCGTGAGAGTGAGTACCTCATGGTAGATCCTGGTGGGAACGAGGAGTTCCCTCCCGATGGTGGTTCCCGACCGGAGCGTCTCATCCCAGGCATCATGGCTCTCCACGACACGGCGGGCAAGGGAGAGTCCGTTGCTGTGGATCCCGGACGACGGGAGGCCCACCACAAGGTCCCCGGGGCGGATCTTTTCGCCGGTGATCACCCCTTCCTTTTTCTGGACGCCAAGACACGTCCCGGCAAGGTCAAGGCCGTTGACAAGCCCCCTGAGCGTGGCAGTCTCCCCGCCGACGATATTCACGTTTGCCTGCCTGGCTCCCTCATTTAAGCCCCTGCCGATCTGTGCCATCTGCTCCACCGAGAGGCGATCGGTGGCGATGTAGTCGACAAATGCCACCGGCTCCATGTTCATCACGTAGAGGTCGTTTACGTTCATGGCCATGCAGTCGATGCCTACGGTCGACCAGTCCCCAAAGCGGTCTGCGACAAGCATCTTGGTCCCTACACCATCCACCGTGAGGGCGAGTACCAGGTCCCCGAAGTCTATCAGCCCCGCAAAGTGGCCGACCCGGCCCATCATGGGATACGCTCCCTCCCGCCGGAACGAGAGGTTCTGCACGAGGGCTGAAATGGCGCGGGCCTCGAGGCTTATGTCTACCCCCGCCTCCCGGTAGGTGTGCGGGCTACTCATTGTCCTCCTCTGAAAGGTGGAATTCGTCATGAAGGATGCGCATGGCCCTGGGGCCGTCCTCCTGCCTGACCACAAACGAGATGTGGACCTCTGAGGACCCCTGGGAGATCATCATCACGTTGATCCCCCCTTTGCCGAGCGCGGAAAAAATCCTCCCGCCGGTCCCTTTTGCTCCTGCCATCCCCGAACCAACCACTGCAACGGCGCACACGTCCCGGTTGGTGGTCACCTGCCTGACCATCCCCTGCCTGACAAGGACGGAGAGGGCGTCCCTGGCGGTCTCCTCCTGGCTCTCCTCCACGACGAGCGTGATGTTGGCCTCCGAAGAGCCCTGGGAGATCATCATCACGTTCACGTCCCTGTCGGCAAGCTGGCTGAATATTGCCTTCGCAACGCCTGGCCTGCCGATCATCTGGGCTCCGCAGATGTTGACCATCGCTACCTTCTCGATGTAGGTGAGGGCCTTGACCACCCTCGTGTCCCTCTTCTCCCCCCTGACGATTGCGGTCCCCGGATGATCCGGGTTGAACGTGTTCTTCACCCGCACGATGATGTTCTTGTTCATCGCCGGCTCAATGGACCTCGGGTGCATCACCTTTGCCCCGAAGTAGGAGAGCTCCATCACCTCGAGATACGAGATGGAGGGGATCACCCGTGCATCGGAGATAAGCCTCGGGTCGGAGGTCATGATGCCGTCGACATCGGTCCAGATGAGGATCTCGTCCGCGTCGAGAGCCGCCCCGATGATTGCCGCAGAGTAATCCGAGCCGGAACGTCCGAGGGTAGTGACGACTCCCTTCTCGGTGCACCCCATGAATCCCATGATGACCGGGACCGAGTCCGCAAGGAGAGGGAGCACCCTGCTCCGGATCTTCCCCTCGCTCTGGGGAAGCGCCATTGCCTCACCGTGGTTCGGGGTGGTGACAATCCCTGCCTCGCACCCGTCCAGGACCGCGGAAGGGAGCCCACGCTGCCGGAATGCGGCAGAGACGACAAGGCTGTTGAGCCTCTCGCCGAAGGTGATGATGTAGTCGCGGGAGCGGGGGGTCAGTTCCCTCAAGTTATGCACCGCTTTGAGGATGTTCTCGAGGTTGCAGAGCTGCTCCTCCAGGAGAATGCCCACCTCGTCCGCGTAATCCTCAGCCGACTCGAGGAGGACCTTCCCGTGCCTGTTGCGCAGGGAGTTGATGAACGGTTCGATCCCGCTCGAATCGGTGTTGTTGGCCAGTTCCGCAGCCATCGTGATCAGCTGGTCGGTCACGCCCCGCTGGGCGGAGACCACCACTGCGACCTCGTTTCCTGCGCTGTGACAGGATTGCACTATATCGACCACGCGGGAGACACTCGCCCCGTCTGCCACGGAAGTGCCCCCAAATTTCATCAAAAACCTCATTTAGGCTCACGCTGTCCTTTCCAAGCTATTTATGTACGTATATGACCCACCTTATAATAAGATGCGGTCAGCTGAAGTATTGGACTGCCATGTCCTGGTGGTTGGGAGTGGCGGGGCCGGGGTCCGGGCTGCCATCGAGGCCTCCGGCTACGGGGAGACTATACTCGTCTCAAAGACCCTCACCGGGAAAGGCGGATGTACCACCATGGCCGAGGGGGGCTACAACGCGGTACTCAGGGAGCAGGACTCCTGCGAGATCCACTTCGAGGACACGATGAAGGGTGGTGCGTACCTGAACGATCCAGAACTCGTGCATATCCTGGTGGACGAGGCACCGAAGAGGATCGGGGACCTGCTGCACTGGGGGGCGGTCTTTGACGTGACCGACTGCTGCGAGGTTGCACAGAGACCTTTCGGAGGACAGAGGTTTCCCCGCACGTGCTATGCCGGAGACCGCACCGGCCACGAGATGATGGCGACCCTCGTTGAGCGGCTCGCGGGCGCGGACGTCGACGTGATGAACGAGGTGACCGTGCTAGACCTCCTGAAGGACGGCGATCGGGTAATAGGCGCCGTCGGGCTCAACGAGAGGAGCGAACTTGTAGCCGTCCGTGCCGACAGCACGGTCCTTGCGACCGGGGGAGGGACACGGATGTATGACATCTCCACGAACTCCTCGAGCGGTACAGGAGACGGGTTTGCGATCGGGTACCGTGCAGGGGCGGAACTGATCGACATGGAGATGGTGCAGTTTCACCCGACCGGCGCCGTATATCCCTACGATGCGAGGGGCCGCCTGATCACCGAGGCAGTGAGGGGGGAGGGCGGAATCCTCAAGAACAGCCTCGGCGAGCGCTTCATGAGCCGTTATGACCCGGAGAGGATGGAACTCTCCACCCGCGACGTGGTCTCCCGTGCAATCGCGACCGAGATCCTGGAGGGGCGGTGCACTCCCCATGGCGGGGTCTACCTTGATGTGACACACCTGCCCCGGCAGCAGATCGAGGAGAAGCTCCCTGTCATGCTCGAGCAGTTCCTCAAGTTCGGGGTGGACATCCGGGATGAACCGATGGAGGTCGCACCCACCGCCCACCACATGATGGGAGGCCTGCGCATCACCCGCAACGGCGAGACGACAATTCCCGGTCTCTTCGCATGCGGCGAGGTGACCGGGGGGGTCCATGGCGCCAACCGGCTCGGGGGAAACGCCCTTGCCGACACCCAGGTGTTTGGAAAGAGGGCCGGAGAGGCGGCAGGAAAGGCAGGAAAGAAGACCGGACGCATCGATCAGGGAGCCATGGATGCGCAGGAGACAAGGCTCTCCGCCTTCTTCGAGGGAGAAGTCCCGCCGTCCACGGTCGCACGATCGCTCCGTACCGCGATGTGGGAGGGGGCAGGGATATTCAGGACCGCAAAGGGACTCGAGAAGACGCTCGGCGTGATCACTCACCTCTCTTCCCTGCCCCTGAAGGCGGCCGGACAGTCCAACCTTGCAGAGTGCTGCATCCTGCAGAACATGCTCATTACTGCTTCCCTGGTGGTGAGGGGGGCGCTGATCAGGAAGGAGTCGCGGGGAGCCCATGTCAGGAAGGACGTGACGCAGGCCTGGGACCCACAGACCTCCCCCTATGGGCACAGCTACCAGTCGCTCACGCGGTCGGGAATCGAGACGGTGGTGAAGGCATGAAGAAGATGAACGTGAAGGTCCAGAGGTACGACCCCGACCAGGACGAGAAACCGCATTTCCAGACATATCTCGTGGAGGTCAACGAGGGCGCACGCGTCCTCCATGTCCTCCATGCCATCCATGACGAGATCGATCCCACGCTCTCTTATCGTTGGTGCTGCGGTTCCGGGCAGTGCGGAAGCTGCGCCGTCAGGGTCAACGGGGAGCCGGTGCTTGCCTGCATGGAAGAGGCGAGGGACGGGATGACCGTTGAGCCTCTGAAACTCCCGGTGAAAAAGGACCTCATCGTCGACCTCGAGCCTGCGCTTGAGGCCCTTTCGCACCTCGAGCCCGGTGACAAGCCGGCAATGCCGAGCAAGGAAGAGGTCGAACTCATCAAGCCTCTTCGAAGCTGCATCGGGTGCCTTGCCTGCATATCCGTATGCCCTGCGATGGACGTGACCTCCTTTGCAGGGCCGACCGCGATGCGGCAGAACCTCCGCCTCGCGCTCGATCCCAGGGATTCAAAGGACCGGGTGACGGATGCAGTAACGAAAGGGCTCTTCACCTGCACCTCCTGCCAGGCCTGCTGGAAAGTATGCCCAAAGGATATCCAGCTCCCGGGCAAAGCAATCGAGAAGCTGCGTTCCCTTGCGAACAAAAAGGGATTGACCCTCCCCCGCCACCAGGAGGTGGCAAAGCTGGTGAGAGAGACCGGCCGGAGCGTCACCCGCACCGAGCCCACCTTCATGGAACAGGTCGGCGAGGTGATCGAGCCATACGGCCCGGTAAAAGCAACCGTGGGGTTCTTTGTCGGCTGCATGTACAACCAGCGGCTGCCAAAGACCGCGCTTGACGCAATGGAAGTGCTGCGCCGGAACGGCATCCGCGTCATCATCCCGAAGGAGCAGGTCTGCTGCGGTTCACCGCTCATCCGCACGGGACAGTGGGACTTCCTCGATACCCTGAAGAGGCGAAATATCGATGCGTTCGCCTTCCGGGATATCGACACCGTGCTCACCATGTGCGCAGGATGCGGGTCCACCCTCAAAAACGACTATAAAACTCCCTTCCGGGTGATGGACATCAACGAGCTGCTGACCAGATACGGGATCGAGCCCCCGGCGAGACTGCCTCTCAAGGCCACCTACCACGACCCGTGCCACCTGATGAGGGGGCAGGGGATACGGGACCTGCCGCGTGAACTGATCACGCAGGTCGTGGACCTCGTAGAGATGCCGGCCATCTGCTGCGGGTCCGGCGGTGGCGTAAGATCGGGAGTCCCCGAGGAGGCCGCAGCGCTCGCAGAGAAGCGGAGGGAAGAGATAGAGAAGACGGGGGCCGATATCGTCATCAGCTCCTGCCCCTTCTGCGAGTTCCACATCATGGAGCATACCGACCGGCCGGTGAAGAACGTGACCACCCTCCTCCTGGAAGGCTACCGGGAAAAGGACAAAAAAAAGGCCGAAAAAGCGGTGTGATCGGGCTTTTCTCTCTTTTTCCCTGTTGAATGAACTTATTCACGTCAACATTTACACCTTCACAACATTCTTCTTCACGAAGCCATCATACTGCATGACGACAATGACGAATCCCTGGCTCCCCTACAACATACCCAAAATGAGGGCTTACATCCTCGCCCCGGGTATCGTTCAGATCGAGGATACGGTCTACGACCTTCCCTCGCGGTCAGTAGAGCATGGCCGGCCTGCACCGGAAAAACCTGAATTCATCGTGCCTGTAAAAGAGAACAGCGAGAAGGCAGCTCGTGATGCCATGGAGGGGCTCTACCGGATCGTGTTTGATTGAGAGGTGGGGACACCGGGATTTCAAAAAAAAATGATCTTATGCGGTTGTATCCGGTGGGATTCTCTTTTTAGGTCTTGAAAATGAATCAAGTGTGGTCTGCCTCGCCCGGAACTGTGATTTCAGCACCGTGCTCTCGTGTACGAACCTTTCCATCGGAAGGGTCATCCGCTCCGATACATCCGCGAGAGCCGAGGGGAGGTCTTCGAATTCACGGAACGGCTGGTGCATCGCCTGCCTCACGTTCTCCCTGACATTGAAGACCCCCATGGGGATATACCCTTTCCGGGCCTCCCGCAGGACGATCGCCCCTGCCTGAACCCCCTCCCTCTCAAGCCCCTCCAGCACCGCCATCTTGCAGGAGTAGTAGCAGCCCCCCACGCAGGAGTAGCCCTTCTTCCCCCTGAACTCCTCGTGATCAGAGAAGAGCAATTCCTCGTTGCCCCTTATATGGATGAAGGCCTCCATCCACTCGTACTGCCAGGGGGTGGGGAGGAGGATAACCGCGTAATGGTTGTTGAGACTCGAGAACTCGTGCACCCTCACCGTGTCAATCAGGCGGTTCTGACGGACCCTCGAGAGGAACCTGTCGGCGAGAGTTGTATCGCACGCGGTAATCGACCACCGGGTGGGGACCATCCTCCTCCTGCCTCCTGTGCCGAGCGCCCCGACCGAAAGGGCTTTCTGGATGCTGCTGAAGGGGACACCTTCCCTGTGGAGCGCGAGGATCGCCTCGGATGCAGGGAGATCGGAGTCATAATAACACCGCTCCAGGTGCGGCTCGAACCGGCTGCTCTCGGCCTCGAACTCGAGCAGGTGGGCGCTCGGGCCAAACGGGGTGTGCTCTTCAGAGAAAGAGGTCCCTGCCGGGGTCTCCGAGAATAACGCCTGGCTCTCGATTGATCCCGCCGAGAGGGCAATCTCCTGCAGCCGGCAGGCGTCAGGGTCATCGACACGGCTGACATCGCAGACCCGCTTTCCCCTCACCAGGTCGAGGCGGCACGAGAGGATCTCCTCCTGGGACCACCCTGCCGGGATCCATGCCTCCGGGGTATCCATGATCCCGCACTCCTCGCGAACGGGCGCGATAAGGGGGCCGGCATAGACCTTCGGGTAGTTCCAGCTCCCGACAAAGACCGATGGGGGGGTGCTCCCCTCCATCGTCCTGTCAAGAATGCGGGATGGGCCAAGCCTCGACGAAGTGATGGCCTTGAGGTACGCGCCTTTCCCGATGGCCATGTCAAGAGAGTTCTCCAGGTATATCCAGATAAAGTTGCACGGTGCAGGGAGAAAGTGATGCCGCTATACCCCCATCAGGGTGAGAAGTATGCAGATGCAGACCGGGATGGTGAGGTTATCGTCCACGGGAGAGACCAGTTCCACCACCCCCCCAACGACCGAGGCTGCGATTGCGGGGAGGGGCGGGAGGAGGAGTGCGAGCACGAGAGTGTTGACGAGCACCCCCCCAGCCGACCCCTCCAACGATTTCCCGTTTGTTATCCGGTGCCGTCCCCACCGCAGCCCCACGAGCGTGGCTGCACCGTCAAGGACTGAAAGCGAGAGTATTGCAGGGACGAAAACGGCAGCATCGAAGAAGAGCACGCAGAAGAGGGCACTTGCGGTGAAGTAGAAGGCTCCTTTCCCAGGGTACTCGCCATCGCGCTCGAGGGTATCTATGAGGTCGGAGACAAGCGGGATGCGGTATCCCCGCTGCACACCTTCGGCGAGGATGAACCCGACGAAGATCGAGGCCGCGAGAAGGAGGACAACCAGTTCTTTTTGAAGGGTATACGCCAGTGCGGCGATTCCGATTCCAAAGAACATGTGGACGATCTTCCGGGAGGGCTCGTGCATTATTATCTCCTGAAATCGTTTTTTAAAGAGAGGTTAATTCAACTTAAATCGAAGCGCCCAATGATTAAATTGTCTTTATAAAGTTCTTTATTGCTAGAATTGAATTCAATCTTTATTTCTGTATTTAAATTAGAAATTTCGCACAGTTTAAACCCCAAAACACGCCAATACTTATCTCGTTCTTCGGTTACATTCCATGCAATTAATAGATGTCTTGCATCATATGTGATTTTCTTACCATCAGTGTAATAAAAAGAGCGGAATCCACTATCCCAGCCCTTACTAATTGCTTTTGATTCTAGATATGTCACTCGTCCCTTTTCATCAATTATTTTAATATCTGGGTACCCTGATTTTCCTAAAAATTCCGGTTTTAATGTAGTTTTTCTTAATTCTTGAACAAAAGCATCCTCTATTGCTCGACCTACTTCATTTATACGGTCTCCTCGAAATCTTTGTTTTCGCCTATCCCAGCTTAAAATAAAATCTTTTGCAGAATCTGTTAAAATTTTAATTAAACTCTGGTCTTCATTTGATTCAAAATTAAGAGGAATAATTGATCTTCCGGTTGTTGCTTTAACGATATCACAAAAAGAAATTGGTGCAATATTTTTTGCATTTTGAATGATTTTTTGAATTGTATCAGGATTTTGAGACACAAAATTCACCCTCATACTCGTTTAATGAAATACTATGTTTTCTGCATAAATCCGAGCTTTTTTCAATAGGAATTATTTTTTCATTATGGAAATTTGAAATTCTTTCATTCGCGATAGTAATATAACTTTCATCAATTTCAAACCCAATAAAGTCTTTATTTAATTGAATACAGGCTAATGCTGTTGTTCCAATACCCATAAAGGGGTCAAGAACTAAATCAATTTTATTTAATCCATGATCTTTTAAACACATTTCAGGTAATTTTATTGGAAATGAACTAGGATGGGGTCTTGACTCCTGTATAGTTTTATAAGGAATAAACCAAGTGTTGCCTCTATCCCTCTTATCCCCATTTGCTGATTTCCATCGTCTTATATTACTTTTATCCTGATAAGGAACTCCTATCGATAATTTATCAAGTTCTACATTACCCGTTTTCGTGAAATGGAATATAAACTCCTGACAATCATGATGATACCTTTTACTATTAATCGGTTTATAATGACCAACTGCGATATCTGACTTATTATGTGGATAATTTCCCATACATTCTTTGGGAAGAGCAATAGATTTTATCCAATGGATCAAATTTTGAAGAATATATCCGTTTTTTCGAAATTCTTGCGCAACATCCAGTGGAATCCAAGGATCTGATAATGTACCGCCAATATTTAAAAAGAAAGACCCATTTTCATTTAAAACTTTTTTTGATACATTTGCAACTTCATTCATCCATGATAAATATTCATTTCGAGTTTTTCTATCATCATACAAATTGTATCGGACTCCAATATTATAGGGTGGAGAGGTAACAATGACATCAACTTCAGATCGCAATTTTTTCATCCCTTTAATACAATCCATTTGATAAATCCGATTTCTTTGTATTAGATCTTTCATGACTCCCCCTCCCCATTATTTCCTATGGAATTACCTATTGTCATACCCTTCAGAATGGGTGTTACTTCAACGATCAGTTGGTTTTTCCTAGCTTGAAATCTCCAAGAGATTTGGTCTCCTTCGTTCAAGCCAAATTGTTTGATAATTGAAATAGGGACCGTCGTTCTAAGAGAAGAACTAGAATCATTGGCACGATGTAGGGTAGTTTTTTGGCTATTCATTGCTTGACTTTTTAGGTAACTTATATTATATAATAATTGCTAAAAAATATTACCTATATTCTATAAATAAAAAATTTTGGCATCTCTTAAAAATCACTTAATATATTACATTGATGAAAAAGCGGTGTGAAAGTGATATTCTCTATTTCGCCATGTAATCGTAGGCCTTGAGCGCTGCCTTAGCCCCTTCTCAAGCAGAAGGGATGATCTGCTTGGTCCTGATATTCATCAAGTCACCGGCCGCAAATACTCCGGGAACACTCGTGTAGCAGTTGATGTCGTCTCGATCTCCTTTTAGTCGTTGAGACGCAGGAATCCTTCGAGGAAATCGGTTTTCGGTATCCATCCTACCTTCGCAAAGACCCTGTCGAGGGAAATAGTGGTCTCCTTGCCGGACTCGCGGTCCTTTATCGTGATGCCTTTGAGCATGGCGTTTCCGTGCAGCGCTGCAACCGTGTGGTGAAGGTAAGTGCGGATGTTTCCCTGCTGCTCGTACTGCTTCACGTAGGCCTCGTCTGCCTTTATCGTGCTCCTGACAACAAGGTGGACCTCCCGTGCAATCTTGCTTATCTCGATCGCGGTCTGGAGAGCCGAGTTCCCGCCGCCGACCACGGCGACCACTATTTCCCGCGCAGGGTTCTCGTGCGAGGGGATCATTGTGAACCTGCAGGACTTCACCAAGACCTCCCATATCTGGGGGGTCGGGAATAATGCCCATGGGACCAACACCAACAGGATCG
>MVQD01000017.1 GCA_002067095.1 Methanoregulaceae archaeon PtaB.Bin056 | reverse complement strand
TGCGAGATCGCCCTGGAGCCTGTTCAAGGCACGGTGCATGTCCATCACCAGGAGGTGGACGCTGTCGCCGTCTCCCCTCTGGCCCTCGGTGATTGCGTCGATTGCTGCCTTCTCCGCGAGGTCTCCCTCGCCGGTGGGAATAATACGCTGTTCCAGGGCATGCAATCGGTCTCTGATCGTTTGAGCATCGTCATCGTCGCGGGACAGGAGGGGTGTCGCCATCTCCAGGAGGTTTGACCTCACCTCCCCGAAGAGCTGCGCAGCGTGGGGGATACGGATGACCCCATCTCCTGCTGATTCCGATTCGGCCACCACCCTGTCGTAGACAGTCGTCTCTATCCCTGCGGCCTCCCTTTCCACCCGCAGGCTGGAAAAATCTGCATGCGGGTTCTCGGCCCTGGACCGGGCTGCCTGGAGAAGGGTGAAGAGATACTTGATCCGGTCGTTTGCCGCAAGGGCGTTGTTGACCAGGGTGGGAAGGATAAGCCCCTCCTCACCAAGCTCTTCTATGATCTCCTTCTTTGCAGGCATGGTTTCCTCCTCACTGCATCGTATCCACGACTTGCACCACCCGGCCCTTCCCATGTATTCCGGATATCACGTTAATGTCCTTTTCAGCCCGCGGGAATAAAGGCCTTTTCCACATATCACTATTGAGAATCCGGAGGGGACCCGGGACAGGAGGGGAGGTGACCTGTGCGGTGGGATCACCCCCGCAGGACGGCCCATGAATCACCGGGAACGCATTGCCTGTGTCTCGCTCATCCCCTGATTTTATCTTTTCCCTGCAACCCTTGCGGACGTCCTCGCGGCAACGTGCATTTCCATTCTTACTCAAGCAAAGCACTATTACCTCTCCCCCCACCAATACCTCTCAAGGGAGCATGGAATGGAGCGAGAGGACCTTCACGAAATTTTTGAGAGAATCCAGACGGGGATCGTGATCATCGACCCGCTGGACCATACCATACTTGACGTCAATCCCAATGCTGCTGCCCTGATGGGACACAAGCGTGATAAAGTTGTCGGGAGAATCTGCCACCAGTTCATCTGTCCCGCGGAGAAGGGCAGATGCCCGATCACGGACCTTGGCCAGGAGATCGACAATGCAGAACGGGTACTTATCAACCGGGACGCCGAGAAGGTCCCCATCCTGAAGACCGCAACAAAGGCACGGTTAGGAGAAAAGGAGGTGATCATCGAGAGTTTCATCGACAACCGGGACAGGAAGATTGCAGAAGAGAGGAGGTGTGCGATGATCGGCTACATCGACGAGACCGTGATGCGGATCCGGGAGCCCCTCCTCCTTGTGAAACAGAACCTCGAAGATCTCGCCGGCAGGGTGGACGATATTCCTGCAGGGTCCGGGATTCTCCAGGCGGAATTGCAGGTGGAGGCACAGCGCCTGGCGCAGATCTTTGAGAACCTCCTTGATATCCAGAGGGCAATTGCAGAGGGACGCGAGGAGATTCCAGAGTCCTACAAGGCGTTCATCACAAGGGAGTAATTGAACAATCCGCGAATGTCTCCCCGTTTCCTAATCAAAATCGCTTCCGTGCCCGTGCGCTCTTCGAGGACACCCGGTTCATTTTCCCCACAGATCCCGCGGGACTGCGGTAATGGAGTGCTATGAAGGGCCATGCCTTGCCACGCGCTTCTGTCCTTTGGGCCATGAAATCCATCCTTCTGCAGGATACCATGGCAGCGGCCGGCACTTCCGCTATCCCGGACAGAGTTCCCTTACCGTCTCGAGGAGCGCCCGCGGCAATATCGGCTTACGGATGACCCGGGCGATGACGGATGCATACTTCTCCCTGTCTTCGGATGAGACGTCCCAGGCGGAAAGGATGATAACCGGGACGTCCCGCAGCGACTCGAGCTTCCGCCATTCGTCGAGGAACTGCAACCCGGTGATGGGGGTCATCATCAGGTCGAGGAGGATGATATCCGGAGCGAGGTGCGGGAGCTTTTCCAGCGCTTCCTGGGGATCGGTGAACGGGAGGACAGAATGGCCGGCATGCTCGAATGTGACTGCGAATACCTCCACGATATAGGGGTCGTCATCCACGATGGCAATGGTCACCATCTGTGCTCCTGGTACCGATACGGAGATGCCCTGGCAGCGTTTCGTCTCGGGCCCGCGTGCTCCTTCTTCCCAGAGGGAGCGGGGGAGATCCTCTCGTGGCGCTCAAGGTAACTCCTGACTTTTTTGGACTCGAGGTACCCCTTGTCCAGCTTCTCGACGATCTCGTTGATCTGCAAGGAGAGGTCGATGATCTTTTTGGAGCGGGGGTCTTCGTCGAGGCTTGCATACCCGACGATCCCCTGGAGCGGGTTTCGGATCTGGTCGTTCAGGGTCGCAAGCTGCTCGAGGATCCGCGTGATATGTTCGAAGGCCATCTTCTCCCGGTCTCCTGCCCTGAGATACCCGATTACAAAAGAGATCTCCTGCGCCATCTGCCGGAAGAGCGTGATCTCAGGCGCATCCGGCACAAGGTGAGGGGGGAGCACGGCGAAGATCCCCCCCAGCATCCGGGTGGTGGAAGGCAGCGGTCCGACCAGCCCCTGCTCCTCCCTTCCCATGCAGTTCCATGTGCAGTGTTCACAATCGTCTTTACATTCCCCCATCACCGTGACCACTTCCTTTTTCAGTGCCTCCTGCACACAGGGGGGAAGCGCGTCCAGGGCGTACGGCGGCTCAGGGAAGCTGCAGGAGGTATCCCCAAAGGCAGCCTGCGAACGGACTGTGCCATGCTCGTCGAGTGTTCCTATCCAGAGCGCCCGGTACGCGCCTGATGATGCGACGATCCTGGTGATGATGGCAAGCAGTTCATCCTCGCCTCCCGCCACCACAAGCGCCCGGGTACCTGCCGTGGTGACCTGGAGTGCACGGTTCTTCAGGTACAACTCTCGGTTGGATGTCTCGAGGTCCATGGTCCGTTTCTTCACCAGGTCGTCGAGCTGCTCGTTCAAGGCCCGGAGCCTCTCCTCGGCCTCGACTTTGGAGGTGATATCATAGAGGGATCCCTGGATGAAGAGAGGCGTGTTCCTTGCATCAACAACATTCTGGATGAATGCCTGTATCCAGCGGATCGCCCCCTGCTGGTGGATGATCCTGAACTGGAATTCGTTGGTGTAGCCGGGAACTGTCCTCGCCTTCTGCATCTCCCCTTCATACAGGCCACGATCATCCGGGTGCACGAGCGTATCCCATGGAGGCTTCCCTGCCTTGATCTCGGCCTCGGTATACCCCGTGATCAGCGAGAGCGCCCCATGATAGAAGACGGGTTCGAGATCCATGGAGAGGCGGAATGCTACCCCCTGGAAGTGCTCCACGAAGAGCCGGTACCGCTGCTCGCTCTCGCGAAGTGCCCGGTCCATCGAGTGCCGGAAGAGCGCGACCTCGATGGTGATATACATCTCCTGCTCGTTGAAAGGTTTCAGAAGGTATCCATACGGGCCGGTCTTCCTGACCTCCTCGATGATCTCGCTGTCTGAATATGCGGTCAGGAAGATGACCGGTATGTCAAGGCGTGACCGGATCACCTCTGCAGCCTCGATGCCGGTCATCTCACCGGCAAGGTAGATATCCATCAGCACGAGATCAGGCCTGGCCGCCTCCGCAACCTGGATCGCTGCTTCACCGGTCGCCGCCACACCTGCAACCGCATAGCCAAACCCTTCGAGGGTTATTCTCAGGTCTTCGGCAACGACCTGCTCGTCTTCGGTGATCAGGATCGTGGTCATTTTCGCACCTGTTCTCCATGGTCCTGTCGGGATGGATCTCCCGTACTGCTCCTGGGACGTGGGATGAGACCGGGAGGCGATATGTCAGCAGTATCCCCTGAAGGGTTATTAATCATCTGGAGGGACCGCCAACCTGCATGTCTTCGGCAGACACGTAAAGGCTGATCGCACCGCCGATGATGTTTACCGCGATCTTCATTGCCTCCACCTCCTCGCCGAGGAACTCTCGCATTTCCCCGGTTGCAAAGAGCACGAGGCCCCAGATCCTGTCCTGGACAAAGACCGGGAACACGATAGCCGTGTGGACCCTGAGCTGCTCAAGGAGACCGGGTCTGTTCACGAGGGTCTCCTCAAGGGGTATCCTGACAGGGGTTCCCTCAAGGAGATTCTGCATCGATCCCGAGAGGCCAATCTCTGAGAGGGCCACCACCGGACCCTCCTTCCCCTTGAGGTAGTAGGGGGTTGCCCCCATGGTCCATTCGGTGATGAGGTCAAGCAATTCAAACGGTGCTCCTGCCTGCCTGAACTGCAGGACCTGGACACGGTCAAGGTCCATTGCAATCGCGATCTGCTCAAGGATGGGGTGGAAATCGTAGCCCCACTTATCCGGAGCCGTCCGGAGGGTAATCCTGTGGGTATCCGAGAACTGCCGCAGGAACCATTCCACCCCAAAGCCGAGGGCAAGGAGAATGGCATCCCGCTTCTTGATCTCGTGCTCCATCCTGTGCTTGAAGAGGGCGATCTCGATATTGGACTGGACCTCGCGCTCGTTGAAGGGTTTGACGATGTATCCGTAGGGCTCGGTCAGTTTCGCCCTGTCAAGAAGGGTCGAGTCTGCGTAGGCCGTGACGTAGATGACGGGGATATCATGGCTCCCGCGGATCTCCGATGCTGCAGTGATCCCGTCCATCTTCCCTGCGAGCATGATGTCCATCAGGATGAGGTCCGGCTTCTCCGTCCCGGCCAGTTCTATTGCATTCTCACCGCTGCTCGCGATGCCCGCCACTATGTACCCCAGGCCTTCGAGGGTCATCTTCAGGTCTTCCGCGACGATCTGCTCGTCCTCCACCACTAGAATCCGCGTCGATTTCATGATGTTTCTCCCGTCACGATCCCGGGGATCACCACCCGGAACATGGTCCCCCTCTCCACACCCACCTGCTCGATCCTGCCGTTGAGCTGCCGAACCAGCGCAGGAACGAGGTGGAGCCCGAGGGTCGGCGTATCACGCCAGTCGAACCCTTCGGGAAGGCCGATGCCGTCATCCTCCACAGATACCACGATCTCGCCATTCTCCGCTCTCCCACGGAGGGTGACAATCCCTGTCATTTCGCCGGGGAACGCATGCTTCAGGGCATTCGAGACCAGCTCGTTGACGACAAGGCCGAGGGGGATGGCGATATTAATGTCTGTCATGATAGGATCGAATCCCATACGTAAAGTTATTTTCCGTGCGATGTCCCCGTGAGATGAGATCAGTTGCGTGCCCAGAGAGTGGAGATAGGTGGAGAGGTTGATGTGCGAGAGGTCTTCGGACTGATAGAGCTTCTCGTGTACAAGAGACATCGCCCGAACCCGGTCCTGGGTCTCCAGCAGGAGATCCCGGAGCCTGGGGTCCTCGGCCTTTCGCATCTGGAGGTTCATCAGGCTTATGATTATCTGGAGGTTGTTCTTGACCCGGTGATGCACCTCCCGCAGCAGCACCACCTTCTCCTGGAGGGAGGCGTTCAGGGCCTCTGTGCGGGCGACCACCTGCTGCTCCAGTTCCTCCGTGAAGTGCTTCTGCAGCTCTTCGGCATATTTCCGGTCGTCAATATCGGTAAGGAGCGAGAAGGCGCCGACGATCTCTCCTTTCTCCACGATCGGGCTCGTGGATGCGCTTACCCAGAAGAGAGAACCATTCTTCCGGATGAACTGCTGCTCGAAGCGCTCGCTCTTCCCCTGCAGGCGTTCCCTGACCCGCTTCTCGTGGGTCTCCCTGGATGACTCGGGGAGAAATTCGACAACCCTCCTTCCCCACATCTCCTCGGGCCGATACCCGAACATCTCCGCGAGTCGGGCGTTGACAAAGGTGGTCCGGTAGTCCCTGTCGACCATCCACACCCCCTCCTCCGCCTTCTCGATCAGCAGCCGGTACTTCTCCTCGCTCGTGCGGAGCGCCGTCTGCAGGGCTTTCTGATCGGTCACGTCCCTTACGATGGCGAGCACCTCCTCCTGGCTGAGCGCAATCATGCGTGCCTCGTAATGGCGGAGCCCTCCAGGGAGAGAGAGATCGTATTCGAACTGCTGGAGTTCCTTGGTATCTATCGCCCGGGCGATGCGCTCCATCATCAGTTCTGTCATCTGCTCCGAAAAGCCGGTATCCCTCACGTTCCTTCCGAGTATCTGGTCTGCAGGAATGGCAAGTACAGACCTGTCCGGGACATGGAACTCGAGGTACACGCCGTCCCGGGAGATCGTGAACATCAGGTCGGGCACCGCCTCGAGGAGACGGGCATTCCGCTGTTCGCTCCTCCGGAGCGCATCTTCTGCACGTTTTCGGCGGGTAATATCGAGGATGACTCCCTCGTAGTGTGTGATTCTTCCCTCGTTGTCCCGGCGTATGTGGGTGTAGTCTTCGATCCAGCATTCTTTCCCGTCTTTTCCCAGTATCCGGTACTGCTGGATATACTCGTCTATCCCGTGTTCGCTGTTGTAAGCCACCTCGCCATTCACACGCTCGAGGTCATCGGGATGGATGATATCGCGAAACGCTATCCTGCCGGAGAGGAATTCTTCGGGGAAATACCCAAACTGGGAGATGTTTTCGCTCACCGTCTCGACTGGCCAGCCCTCCTCGGCCCTCCAGAGAAACGCAACGGCAGGGCTCGTGTTGATGACCCGCACCTCCTCCTCGTGGATCTTGAGAAGTTCCGCGATGCGCTCCTGTGCCGCTCTCTTCTCGGTGACGTCCCTCCCGATGACCTGGATCCCGTCCACAGCCCCGCTCCTGATGACAGGAGCAAACGACATCTCCATCACTGCATAACTGCCGTCATTCTTCCGGACATGAGCCTCCAGGCCCTCTGTAAGGACTCCTCCCAGGTTCCGGTCCACGGCTTCACTCACGGACTGCATGGATTCGGGGTGAACGTAATCGAACGCAGCTGTGCCGACGACCTCTTCGGGGCGATATCCAAGGATCCTCCCGATGGACGGGGAGGAGTATGTGATCGTGCCGGCCTGGTCGACCAGGAGGAGGAGATCTGAGATTCGCTCGGCAACGCCGCGGTACTGCTCCTCGCTCTGCAGAAGGGCGTCCCTTGCCTCTTTTAGTTCGGTGATGTCCTGGATGGCACCTATCAGTCTTCCTGTCTTTTCTCCCTCTTTCACTGCACGACCGGTGATGTGGACCCAGAGGCGCCGGCCCTTCGCACTGGTGAGGGGGACTTCGAGGTCTATCATCTCACCGGTCGCGGTACATCTCTGTATCGCCTCCCTGATCCGTATTCTGTCGGGTTCATCGAAGAACCCGAGCGCCTCGTCAAGTTCGAGGTGGTCTCGGTCGTATACTTCATGGAGGACATACGTCTCCCGCGTCCACCGGATTTTTCCTGTCCCGGTGTCGAGTTCGAGCCCCCCCACCCTTGCAAGTCTGCCCACCTCCGTGAGGAGTTTCTCGTTCTCAATGAGCGCGTTCGCCGCCCGTTTCTGTTCGGTGATGTCCCGGAAATACCAGACACGCCCATAATATTTCCCATCTTTCCCGGTTATCGATGCGGAATACCTGTCGAACGTACGCCCGTCCGTCAGCGCTATCTCCTCCCGGCTCTTCTGATCGCGGTGCTCGTAGAGGTACCTGACCCTGTCCAGGAATTTCTCAGGCTCGACCAGCAAGGCAAGAACCGCCTGCATGGCCTGTTCGTCCGAGTGCGTAGCGAGAACATCCGGGGGGATATTCCACATATCGGCAAAACGCTGGTTATACGAGATGATCTTTCCCCATTCATCAATGATTAAGATCCCATCAAGAGAGACCTCCTGCTGGGTGGACAGGATGATGTTTGAGAATTGGAGCGCCTCTTCCGCCTGCCTGCGGTGCAGCAGCTCCCACAGGTGGTTCCCGAGAGTGGTGAGGGCATTGATATCCCCCTCGTCATAGTCTTCGGGCTTGTTTGCCACCGCGAGGATTGCGACGATCAGCTCCCCGTCAAATATCGGGACGCCGAGATAGCGGGTGATGGGCACGTGCCCCTCGGGATACCCGTGCTTTGCAGGGTGGGCCAGGGAATAATCGTTGAGAATGAAGGGGGTTCTCTGGCGTATGGCCTCCCCCCAGACGCCGGCCGCCGCGATGGGGAAGTGCATCGGCTTGTCCGATACGGTACATTCCTTCATCGCATCCTTCGACCACGAGTGGATCGTCATGACCGACTCGTCAGGGCTTATCAGTCCTATGAAGGAGTACCCGCTCTCCGTCATATGGAGGCATGCTTCGAGGGAGTACCCAAGCAGGTCCCGGAACGGCACATCCTTCATCCGGTTGAGTTCAAGGAGATTCTGGGTCCTCTGCGCCTGGAGCGTGACCTCTTCTTCTGCCCGTTTTTGCTCTGTTATGTCGACGCCGACGCCGATGTAAAGGGGGGGCTCCCCTTCCCGGTGGGAGATCTCGCGGGTGTTCCAGAGGATGGTCTTTGTATGGCCCCCCCTGCAGGTAACGGTGGTCGAAAAATTCTCGAGATGCGATTTCGTCGAGATTATCCCGTTGATCCGGCGCAAAATCTCGCGCCGGTATTCCTGGTCAGGGTATAGGGCCTTCCATACCTCGTTTCTCCCTCTCACCTCCTCGAAGGTATACCCGCACATCAGCTCGGCCGCCGGGTTCCATTCGATGACTCGTCCTTTTTCATCGAGGACCATCATCCACACATTCGCGTTCTGGATGATTCGCCGCTGCACCTGCTGGCTCCTCTCGAGGTCTGATCGAATCCTCTCCAGGTTCTCCGCAAGATAGACTACCAGCACCCCAATCCCGATGAACACGAGGGTCCTTATGACGGCCCCCTCAATGATTTCAAGGTCAGCGGGATGGAACAAGACGACAAGCACCAGGTACAGGAAGCTGAGGAAAACAATTCCCCAGAGTCCCTGACGCCGGTACCGGTATGCAAGGAGGACGATCGGGATGTAATAGAGGTGCATGAAGATGATGGTGATGCCCTGCGAAAGGCAGTATACTGTCAGGGAGATGACGGCGACCGAGAGCAGGACTATCACCGCCTTCCACGTCCTCTCCGCCATCGCGGGTATGGGGGAGAACATCCTGTTCATGTCCCCGAGCCCCCCGCAAACCCTTTGGATGGACGTCGCACTGCCCCGGAAACGCCCTTCATTCCTTCACCTTCAGCACCATGGTAAATGCAGTCCCCCGGGTCCTGTCCAGGTCGATGGTCCCGTCCAGCTGGTTCACGAGGGATATTACCAGTTTGAGCCCGAGCGACTGGGTATTCCTCCATTCAAGGTCTGCCGGTATACCGATGCCGGTATCCTCCACGACAAGGTTGATGGTCTTGTCCTCGCGCCTCGCCAGGATGAAGAGCGACCCGGCCCGTCCGTCCGGGAATGCATGCTTGAGTGCATTCGAGACGAGCTCGTTGATGATAAGGCCCAGCGGGATCGCAGTGTTGATGGGGAGCGTAATCTTCCCAATCTCTGTCTTCAGGGTCACTTTCCGGGAATCGGTCTCGTAGTACGCGAAGAGCTGGGAGGTGAGGAACCGTACATACTCGGCGAGATCGATATCCGAGAGGGTCTCGGACTTGTAGAGCTTCTCGTGCACGAGTGCCATTGCCCTCACCCGGTTCTGCGTCTCGGCCATGACCTGTCTCATCTTCGGGTCCTCTATCTGGCGGAGCTGGAGGTTCGAGAGGCTGATGATGATCTGGAGGTTGTTCTTGACCCGGTGATGGACCTCGCGGAGGAGCAGGGTCTTTTCGTTCAGCGCCGCACGGATCTGGTCCTCCATCTCCCTCCGCCGGGTGATCTCCTCCTCGAGCGCGACATTCGTGTCCGCCAGGGCATGTGTCCGCTCCTCTACCTTCTGTTCTAGGACCGTGTTCAGGGAGCGGATCTCTGACTCCATCATCTTCCGGTCGGTGATATCGCTTGTAAATCCCAGCAGCCGCTGGTCATCGATCCTG
>MVQD01000016.1 GCA_002067095.1 Methanoregulaceae archaeon PtaB.Bin056 | reverse complement strand
ATGGCGGGACCAGACGATTGCCTTCGCCCCGCTGTTCACCTGGGCGACCAGCCAGAACCAGGCAAGGCCGCTGCCCTCGAAGATGCGAAGGATCTCCGGCAGGTAGAACTGCGGGCAGTAGGAGACCAGGTAGCCACCAGGGACCAGGACCCGGCCGGCATGGCGGGCGAGCACCTGGTAGGCTGCGGCGTATGACTCGCCGAGATACGGCGGGTCCGTGAAGATCACCGACACCGACTCGCCAGCAAGACCCTCCATACCCTCGTCGCAGTCACAACAGGCAAGGGAGCTCACCCGCTCACCTCCCCTCGTCCCTGTTCCCGGACCGCCCGCTGGTAACAGTAATCGCAGAGCGCCGTCCCGGTCGCCCGGTCCAGGTAGGCAGCCCTGTCCAGGTTACAGAGAGTGCACCGGCCGATGCTCGCCGTCACCGGCTCCGCCCGCGAGACGTCGAAGGTGCCGGGCAGGATGAAGGTGGATTTCTGCGCCCGCTTCCTCGCGCCCATGTAACAGGTCCGGCAGATCCGGAAGGCCGTGGTATCGGGCCGCTTCTTCCGCTCCTCGGTCAGCTTCTCCGCGTAGTGGACCCAGGAGCTCCCGCACACCGCACAGACCTTCCGCTCCGGCACGTCAAGCGCCCGGTAGTCCCTGGCATTGATGCGGGGAGGAGGAGCAGGCGGTTCTGCGGGAGATTCCCGTACAATGTCGCCGCTGTCACCATGTTGCAGCATTTGTTGCAGAGGAAGCGGGGCCTCCTGCAGGGCTGCCTCTTTGATTGACGGCTTTTGTGAGGTATTCGGTGTGTCCCCTGCAACAATTCCGGGATCACAGTCACACGAACGGGCACACACCCCCTCTTCTTCGGGGTGCGGTGTGTCCGGAGATGTGCGGAAGGATACACCAGTACATAATAAAATATTTTTATTATCATTGATATTAGGCGAATCAAAGCCTTCTGCACCGTTTCCAAGTCCTTCCGCAACCTGAGAAGCAGGCCGATCAGCGCGATCTGGTGCGGAAATCTGCGGCAGGGACCCATCGGGGTCGTCATCGATCCAGACCGCCCCGCCCGCACACCAGGACGCAAAGAGCTGACGGTCGAAGGTGTAGGCGTTGGTCCTCCGACGCATCGAGACCCCGCCGCCCTCCTCGTCGGTCACGACTGTCCGGTCGCAGTAGGCAATCGCCGGGCACTTTTCCAGGAGTCCTGAGTGCGTGATGCCCCGGCTTGCATACCCGTGGATGCACTTGTGGATAGCCCCACTGCAGAGGCCGCTCGCCCGTTGCAGCATCGGGATCGTGAACTCGGGCCACTCGCCTCCCTTGATGATTGCCAGCAGGTCGGCCTCCCGCTTTGTCAGCTTGGTCTCCTGCCCGCCGGCAGTCCCGTTCAGCAACCCATACAACCGGGCCGCCTCCCTGAAATCCTCGAGTGTCGCGGTGAGACTGGTCACGGACCCGGCCCGCTCCTGGTCCCGCTGCATGAACCGGAGCACCGTGTTCGCCTTGATCAGGTCCAGCAGCATCTCAGGATTGCGGCGGTTCGCCGCCGCCTGGAACCGGATCCGGGTGGCGAACGGGATCACCACATGAAACCGCTGCTGCCCGATGATCTCCCACATCGCCCGGCAGGCCAGGACTTCGGGCCGCTCCTCCTCGCCCTGGTCCGGGACCTCCTGGTCGCGGGCGAGGATGCGGGCCAGCACCCGGGCGTCCTGGTCCGGGGTGTCGTCGATCCAGCAGGTAAGCATCCGGTTGAAGACCTGGTCGTCGCCCGCGCCTTCGACTTTCGCCACCCACCAGATGCACCGCTCGGGGATAGTGCAGAGTTGGGACCGGCGGTCCTTGCTCACCGTCCGGTACACAAACGGCCTGCGGAAGGAGGTGGTGACTCCTTTCAGGATCTCGGCCATGTCCTCGGAGAGCGCCCGGTCGTCAAGGACGATCACGCTGCCGGGCTGCAGGTCGTCCAGGTAGAAGAGCGCCTTGTTGCTCATCGCGCCTTCCAGCCGGAACCGGGCCGGGACCTGCCGGAGCATGGTCGCAAAGGCATGGCTCTTGCCCTTCCCGCTCTCGCCGGTGACAGAGACATGCAGGCCATTCGTGTTCAGGACCGACCGGGAAGCAAGCGACATGCCCATGCACTCGGCCACCACCTCGTCGCCTTCGTGGTCGAGCGCAAAGGTGCGGAGCATCGCCTGTTTCGGGTCGCCGTGGCGCAGGACTGCGAGGGCTTCCTCGCGTCCTGGGAGCTCGCCGAGGGTGATCGGTGGAGAGGCCCCCGTCCGGGGTCCTGGGGCCGGGTCTCTCCGGTCTGTCCTTGTCTGCCCTGGGGTAGTCCTCGCGGGACCTCCCCGCTTCTCCCTTGGTTCGTATCTCTCGCGGAGCTCAGGCCATCTCTGACTGCCGCCCCCGCAGGAATTATGATGGCACCCGGCATGGATCGCCCCGCTGCCGAACTGAATCGCAAAGGCGCCGTCCCGGTGTGCGCCGGAGAAGGGGCACTCGTCCAGGACGAACAGCGTCCCATCCTGGTAGGGTTTCTCCACCGCGATGCCAATTCTGTGCTCGATAAGCCACTCTCGCAGGTCGATTGCCTTTCCGCGCCCGGAGGAATTTTTTTCAGATTTTGCGGCTGGCGGGACCGGGAGCGAGGCGGCCAGGTCTTCCAGGAGCTCGCGGCCGACCAGGGCAACCTCGGCCGGCACGTCCAGGAGCGTTCCCTTCCGGTGCGGACGGTCCCCGGTGTGGTCGCCCTTCCGCGAGGTAGTTCCGTACATCTTCCAGATCCGGGCCGCGTTGAAATTGGCCGTGTCGACCGAACAGATGCGGTCCGAAAAGATCACGTCCAGGGCCTCCAGCGCCCGCTTCACCAGGTCGCGGCTCTCCTCGTCGTTCGGGAGGTCGATCCGGTAGAGCAGGTGCGCCCCGTTCCCGGAGTCGGCCAGGACCGGCGCCGGCCACCCCCGCTCCCCCCCAAGATACGCAGCGATCTCGGCCGCCCGGACTATTGCAGCCTGGTGCTCCCCGTCGGTCGAGGATACGCCCGAAGGCCGGACCGGGTCGATGTCGACCGGGAACCAGCGCCGGCGGGTGATGTCGGTGTCGGCGGTGGTCGCGTCCTTCTTCGAGAGCCGCATCTTGACCCGGTTGGCTCTCCGGGACAGGAGCGCCGGGTTCACCTCGTTTAAGGTGACGTAGATCCCGGCGGTCCCGGCCGCGTCCAGCGGAGCGACCGCTGCGGCCAGGGCCTTGGGGTCATCGAAGTACCCCGATGCCATCCCCTCCTCGGTAATTGCACGGACCTCGATCACCTGTCCGGGCTCAAAGAGGAGGGAGAGTGCCCGGCCTATCTCCCCGGCCGCCATGTGGCATCACCGGGAGTGTTCATACCTCGGCCTCCACGATGCCGCCGGGGAGCACCTGGTAGCGGTGCCAGCCCTTCCGGTCGGTCGAGACCCACAGGTGCACTTCGCAGTCAGCCGGGACCGGCAGGGACCGCAACCGGCCGATGTCGTCCCGCCAGAGCGCTGCGACGTGCGAGGCTCCATAGATTGCCCGGCGGGCTGCAACAACCCGGATGAGGAGTGCGCCTCTCGCCGGCTTCAGGGCGACCAGGTGGACCAGCGGGGAGGAGACCCCCGCCCGGATCGCCAGGTAGCCACGGTTCAGCAGGTAGCCGAGTGCTTCATACTCGGCGCCCTTTGCCCTGGCGCGGTCTGGCCGGCGGTCTGCTGCCGCCTCACTCATCATCATCCCGGTCCGGCTCCTGGTAGTCGGGGTTCGCCTGGCAACGCGGGTCCGGGCAAGACGTGCCGGCCGGAAGGGTGCAGGCCATCGTGGTCCACTTCCCTTCCTTTTGTGCGGTGTAGTGCGGGCACTTCCGCTTTTTTGCCATCACTGCACCCCCTGGCTGCCGCGTTTGTCAGCGAAGACCTCGCGGTGAGCGTGGAAAATCAGATTTCGGTCACACATCCCGCTCACCCCGCTGCCTTGGACGGAACTTTTTTTGCCCCTGCCGGGAAGGATAGACTAAGCTCCCTCTGTGTCTCAGCTCTGCAAGGTTTGGACATACCGGGGGAGCCCGCTATTCTGCACATAGTGCTTCCTCGTTGGCGATGGTGATCGCGCTCAGTACTGCACAGGGCCGGCCAGGGTCGTGGTGGCCGGTGCGACGCCCCGGTGTATCAAAAACGTGGCGTCCTGAATTGAATTCTTTGAATAACGTGTTTTCACCTCTATGCGACCAATCGGCGAAAAGGGAAGAATTTCTCGACCGATCGCATACAAAAAATGATGAGGCAGTGGTGGTTTTAAGTCTTTGCTGAGGGTGCTGAATGTGGTGAGATTATGAGGGGTTGTGTATTCGAGGATACACATTTCGTCGTTGTGAGAGGAGTTCAATATCCAATATTTTTTGTTTTATACATGACCCCCAACGTTATGACTAATGCACAAAGAATTGAGCCCGCTACCCATGCATATGCCCCCTCTTTAACAAGAGGATATGCCCCATAAAGAACGAGGGTAATTGTGAGGAACAGCAATAAGAGGGCTAAATAATTAGTTTCTTTGTCAGCCATGAAGGAATCCTTCAAATTGAAAGATATTATTTTTTCCTTAAGATTGTGACTTGAGAATAGATACGGATTAGGGGTTAATATCGATGAGGAATGGGAGAGAAGCAGATAATGGACGTGAAAAAAAATGAGGGGTTAGAACTGCTTGTCCAGAAGGACTTGGGTCGAGCCATCAGTGAATCTGCCAATGACGGTGACCTTGCTACCTTTGACCTTACCATCAGAATAGATAACCTGCCCAACCGTGAGTGGATATGCTAAATCTGCACCGGTTGCGGTTTCGAACAATTTAACATCAGTTGTTCCATTCAGGGTGTAAGTGATGTTGTTGAGCCCTGGCAGGTCTGTACCTCCCTGAACGGTGATCTGTGCATAATCAGAGTTATTTATGCCCAGTGTCAAACCCACATTCTTTGCAGTCCCAGTTGATCCCGCAAGCCCGAACACGAACGCCGCAATGACTGCCGCCAGGATGACGGTGATTGCGACCATCAGGATCACACCTATGACCGGTGATACAGCGTCCTCTGTTGACACGGTCTTACCGGGTGATACTGCTTCATCATTCT
>MVQD01000015.1 GCA_002067095.1 Methanoregulaceae archaeon PtaB.Bin056 | reverse complement strand
TTTGTGAGAATGCACAAATATACAACGAAATCTGTGAAAAAAACGGTCTGTTTGAATGTACTTTTACTCGGACTCGTTGTTTCTCTGGGATTTGGTGAAAAGATTGGATTACAACGGCTTTCCGAGTGGTGATCCCGGGAGGGGGCTCAATGGTATTATGTGGGATATGTATCCCATGGACCTCTTCTATTTTCTTCTCCAGATGCCCAGGTCCAATCCTGTAATCGTGAAAGCTTTCCAAGATAAGAAACTGGGTTTCTTCGGGGATATCTTTCGATTTTCGACCGGGTCGATGAAGAACAGGAATCGTTCCTGATTGTTTATAGCGATTGATGATATGGTATATCCACTGCCGGCTTACTCCAAAATAGTTCGCTATTTCAGGTATTGGCTTCTTTCTCTCCCACTGTTTGACAATTCGCTCAATATCCCGATTTGTTAATTTCTGCACATATTCGTCTGTGCTGGTTGTAAAGTTATTTCGGGATACTACAGTGTGCGTCGGAGCTGTGAATTATTTAATAAACAAATATCGGCAGTGAATGATAAAGAGAGAATTAATGGGATTATCACCGGGAGTATACAAATAACGCGATAAATTTGGAGATTTCTGATACATCTTGATATGACAAACAGAGTGAAATATAATTTCAAGATATCCTGATAAATATTAAAAAAGGTGATTGCTTAATATGGGCCACAACTGTAACTAACCAATGGTGGCCAGATGAATGAACCTGGTAGAACTTACACGATACACGAATGACGAGGAGAGCGCAGAGGGATATCTCAGGGAGCAGGGGATTCTTAAAACATACGAGGAATGCCCATATTGTGGAAGTAAGAGGATCAACAGAGTCAGGAGATTCAAATACAAATGTTACTCTTGTAATCGCGAATTGGGAGTAAGACGCGGGAGTATCCTCGAAGGATTGAGAATACCCTTCACCAAATTCCTCATGGCGATAAAACTCTTCGAGCTCGATACGTCAGTAAGAGAAGCCGCAAAGCAACTGGGATTGGCCTATAACACGGTCTACAATATCCATTCTCTCATCAGGAAGGCAATACTCACGACTGATGTGAATGCATCCTCATTCTCCGGTGAGATTGAAATGGATGAATCGTACTTTGGAGGGAGAAGAAAAGGAAAACGCGGGCGTGGGGCGGCAGGAAAGGTCCCTGTATTTGGCATTCTGGAACGAGGGGGGAAGGTAACGGTGGAGGTCGTGACCGATGTCCAGGGCGAAACTCTCCTGGAAATGGCCATTAAGAAGGTGAAAAGAGGAAGTCTCATCTACACTGATAAATTCGGTAGTTATAATGGCCTTGTCTCCTATGGGTTCAAACATCGGAGAATCGACCATGGAAAGAGATTCGCGAATGGGAAAGTATACATCAACGGAATTGAGGGATTCTGGTCTTTCGCGAAGGAACGCTTGTTGAAATATCATGGAGTCGATGCAGAGAAATTCCCACTCTATCTCAAAGAATTGGAGTTCCGGTATAACCATCGTGACCGAGATCTTTTTGATGATCTTGTCCAAGTATTAGTTGGATATAGTCGCGTGGCTTATACTGAATAATCACCTTAAAAATTGGATGTGATGTATGGCCACGGGACGAAGTAATCAGTTGACCAAACAGATTGGGGAATATCTCGTTGCCTGTGAACTTGCGCGAAGAGGGCTTATCGCTACTACTTTCTCCGGAAATGTCCCTGATTTTGATCTTATCGTTACAGACTTCAAGGGCTCTTCATGCCCTATCCAGGTCAAGACTAGTAAAAATGGGACGTGGCAGTTTTCAATCGATAAATTCGTAGAGATTCATTTTGAAGGACAGAAGCAAATAATCGGCAACAAAAAGCCACTCCATATCCCACATCTTGTTTGTGTTTTTGTTGTTGCCAGTGAAAAATACGGCGATGATACCTTCTTCATACTTGAATGGGCGAAGGTACAGGATATTTTAGTCGCAAACCACGCCCGCTGGCTGGAATCATGTGGGGGAGTAAGACCAAAAAAATTTGATTCCATGCATTGTGCACTTTATCAATCAGATTTGGAAGAGTACAAAGATAACTGGTCACTCATCACGACCAAACTCTAACCAAGACACCCTCCCATAAAACAATGGTTGCTGGTAATGCAATCGTGGGATGTTGTGACTTGTATTGACAAAAGAGTGAGAGGTATCTTCACCCCCTCCCACCTCCCTTCAACAACCCGTACTCCACCTCGTAGAAACACCCAGGCACCGAGATGAAGTATCGCATCTTCTTCTGCTCTTCCGCTTCTGCAATCTGCTTCAGGAGAGATGCCTGCTCATCGGGGGTATGGCCGGCGGTCACCCACCGCCTGGTCTCATCGCTCATCTTCCAGGACCTGGCCGGGACTGACTCAGGGGGTTTGGTCACTGTGTCGTCTGCAGGATCGAAGTAGGACACTACGTCGTTCTTATCAGACTCCGCCGCCCACTGCAGGGCCTCGGCAACTTCCTTCTCAACGACGGCTTCCTCCCTGGCCTCGACCGCCTGGCTCTTCTGCCGGTGCTGCCAGTAGGCGGCGATGGCCGCCACTAACGCCACAAGCATCTCAAAAATCTGGACGAATTCGTTCTCCATGGAATTCACCTCCAGGGGGAGGCGACCCGGGCGGGAAAGGGGGAGCGGGAGAATTCACCGCTTCCCCAGGTTCTGCTCCATCTGGTCGTGCATCCCGGTGATGGTCCTGAGGATGGCAAAGAGCATCATCAGGCCGCCGAGGCACACGCCGAGGAGGAACATGAATCCTTCATCCATGGTCCCTCCCTCCCGGATTCGGGAATGTGGTCCGTTGGTCTTCAGGCCAGTGCGGGGACGGTGTCGGCCCAGGCCTCGACGAGCGCGAGGATGCTGTCGTCCTCGTAGGAGCTGACGCGGACCAGGTCCCTCGTGAAGGTCACGAAGTAGGTCTCACCGCTGGGGTCGTGGCACTTCAGGGTCAGGGAGTAGGTCTCCCGCTCCGCATCGTTCACAGGGTCGCCGCCCATGGCCGCGGTCATCTCGGCATCTCCGAGGATCTCGCTCTTCATGGTGGCAAAGGCCGCAGTGGACGGGGCACGCACGCTGAGGGTACCGGTGGTCTTCCCGTCGTCATCCTGGTAGAGGATGCGGGTCCCGTAGCTCTCCCTGGTCTTGGTGACCGGGTCGAACGTGACGCCGCCCACTTCGTAGGAGGTGCACCCGAAGGGGTTCGTGCTGATGACGGAGGCCGGGATTGCGGCAAATGCGGTCGCATTCGCAATCGGGGTCGTCAGGTTCCGCACGGCGGTCTTGGTGATGGTCTTCTGGACAAAGTCTGCCATGTTGCTGATACTCCATTGTCTACTGATCTCCCGGGATTTCGGGTAGACATCCAGTATATAAAGAGGGCCCTTTATATAGGCGTGACTGTATCAGGAAACCCCGTGGAGTGCGGGTGCAGCCAAGAAATGGAATTATTGCGTGTTCCTCTCCCGGTCCACAAACTTCCTAATCATGATTAGTACTAATCTGGATTAGGGGTGTAAGTACCTTCTTCAGGAGCGAACAAAAACTCCTGCCAGATCTGTGTGAACAGAGCCGGCCAGGAGACGAGGCCTGTAGGGGGGGACATATGTTCCCCACACTTTCACCCGCCACAGTCCTTTCCTATATACCGTCCTCTCCACAGCACTGAGCATGAGAGACAGATTGCTCATGTCGGACCAGACGCTCTTTCGTGACCGGGACGTCTGCGAACTCAGCCACATCCCGGACGTGTTCAACTACCGGGAAGCGCAACTGAACGAGATGGCCTTTGCCGTCGGACCTGCCCTGCACGGGGCCCGGCCCATCAACCTCCTCCTTAAGGGGATCCCGGGGACCGGGAAGACCTCGAGCGTGGAGCGGATCTTTGACGAGCTCTCCTACACCACGCGGAGAGTGGTCCCGGTCCACGTCAACTGCCAGTTCGACCATACGCAGTTCATGATCTTTGCACGGATATTCCACGGAGTCTTCGGGCACACGCCCCCCACCACCGGGCTCTCCATCCGGAGGCTGATGAACGAGATCGGAAACGCCCTCGTCACCCGGCAGCAGGTGCTCCTGGTCTGCCTGGACGACGCACACTTCATCCAGGCCGAAGGGGTCCTCAACCACGTGCTCTACCCCATCCTCAGGCTGTACGAGGGATTCCCTGGCGTCAGGAGCGGGGTGTTCCTCACCGTCAGCAATATCGACACCGACCTCAAGAAGGTCCTTGACCCGAGCGTCATGTCGGTCCTGCAGCCCACGGAGATCTATTTCCCGCCCTACAACGAGGAGGAGGTCCGGGGCATTCTGCAGGAGCGGGTCAGGCGGGCGGTGTATCCCGGCGTCATCAGCAGCGAGATGTTCGACCTCATTGTCGAGAAGACCATGATCTCCGGAGATCTCCGGGTGGGAATCGACCTCATCAGGCGATCAGTGCTGAATGCCGAGAAACACGCACGGCAGTCGGTGGTTCCTGGCGACGTCGATGCCGCATACGAGATCTCCCGCTATATCCACCTGGAGTCGTCGGTTCGGGCCCTCAGCCGCGACGAGAAGAAACTCCTCGGGCAGATTGCCAGCTATTCGCGCGACGAGGAGCGGATGATGACCTCGGGGGCCGTCTTCAATGCGGTCCGCGAGGAGGTCCCGATGGGGTACACCGTCTTCTACGAGCGGCTCCGGAAGTTTGAACAGCTGCGGCTGATCAACCTCTATTCCCGCCGGATGGGAGGCCGGACGCGGGAGATCTCCCTCCGGTATGATGCAGAGAAGGTGGCGGAGGAGTGCGGGGGGTGAGGGATGCACACCCTCCTCACATTTTTTCCACGCAAAAAATTGCGACCTGATCCTCTCTTCCTGAGACCTCCCTCTCACATACGGCGCCATTTGTGCTTCGCGCTCCGCCTGGTGTCCCGGTCGCGTGCACCGGCGGCGAAAGTCCTAATACTCCCCTCTTTAAAAGAGAGAGTGGATCGCATGAGGTACATGGCACACCAGCATGGCGATGTCCTCCTCCGCCATGAAGAGGGGACAATGACATACGAGGTCTACCACGGGTACGGCAGGTGGGTCCCTGACCCGGGAGGGTTTGGTACCTGGAGCGGGATGGCAAGCAACGCAGACTGGTACGACGAGGTCAGCGAGGAAAAAGCGCAGGTGCTCATGAGAGAGATCGACAGGATCTGGGATGCCATGCGTGCACGGGCACCTGCGCACGATGGCTCCACGCCTGCCCACGGAGTCGACACCACGTCGATGTACAACCAGGGGAGTTCCCGTTTGAGGGACCGCAATTACCGGGGTGCCGTTGAGATCCTGCAGCAGGTCGTTGAAGCCGACCCGTCCTTTGCAGATGCCTGGCATAACCTTGGCGTGGGCTATGCGTACCTCGGGAGATACGACGATGCCATCGCGTGCTACGACCGCGTGCTGAAACTTCTCCCTGACGACGCTTTGGCACTGACGAACAGGGGGATCATCCTGATCAGGAAGAACGAGTTCGAGACCGCAGTCCCCTTCATCCGGGACGCACTGAAGAAAAATCCAAGGGAACTGCCACTCCGGGTCTCATTCATCAACCTGCTGACTGCACTGGGCCGGTACGAGGAGGCCATCCAGTGCAGGGACGAGATGCCCCCCGTGGGAGGCATGACATATATGCTCCTTTCGTCTCTGTCCTCGGAATACAGGGACATGTCCGGGCGGATTCATCGCGGTGAGCCCGTGGAGAAGGTGAAGGCAGCACTCCACGGGAATGCCCGCTATGAGAAACCAGAGGATGTGAAATTGATCTCGCTCTCCATAAAAGGGCCTCACTGATTTTTTCAGCCAGGTCCATCCAGGGACCCTGTTCTCTCCCGTGAATACGAAAAACCACCCTTATTCTGGCATTCTGCCGAGGATGCGGTCCAGGGTCTCGATTGCCTGACGATACCCCGCTGTTCGCGCAGCGGCCCGGAGGGTAACGGCGACCAGGTCCGACTTCTGGTAATAGAAACTCCGGAACTCCTTGTCATGGAAATCAGCGTCGATCAGGTTGTCAATCCGGTCGCAGACCTTCACCAGGACCGCTTCAGGAGGTGCCCTGAGGATTCTCTCCAGTGAGTCGGGAATCCGTGCCTCTTTTGGAAGGTCCGGGTTCTTGGTCAGTGCTGCGGTAATGGCATGGATCTTCCGGATGTCGTCCTGAGGGAGAGGGAGGGTATCGATGGCAGTCCGGGCACGAAGGCAGGCCCCATCCCCGCAGTCTTCGAATACGTCATGGAGCCATGCGGAGAGGACTGCGAGGTGGTCCCCGCCAAAATAGGCGGCGAGAGAGGCAACCCGTGCAGGGTGGACGATGTAGGGGGTGACGCCGTCCTTCCTGAAGGAGCCGGCATGGGCCCGTGCCGCCTCTGATGAAACGATACGAATGGCGACGAGATGGTCTGTATTCATGGAGAGAGTGAGAGCGTCTTCATACACTTAATTGTTATTGCATTTGATCCCGATTGTCCTGTTGCGTATGCAGAACAAAATGAAGTAGATGGATAGGACAGGATAAATCCTTCAATCGAGAATGTTTTTGAGAGGATGGGAGACCGATGAATACACTGGAGCGTTACGACGGGGTGTCTGCTGGGACTGGCGGCGGGAGATGCACTGGGGACCACCCTTGAGTTCAAATCTCCAGGGAGTTTTGCTCCCATCACGACGATGACAGGCGGCGGCCCGTTCGACCTGGAACCCGGACAGTGGACAGACGACACCTCTCTTGCGCTCTGCCTTGCAGAAAGCCTGAGAGAAAGGCGGGGATTTGACCCGGTAGATCAGCTCGGACGATTCTGCCGGTGGTGGAAAGAGGGATATCTGAGCAGTACAGGAACCTGCTTTGATATTGGAATCACGACAAGAGCAGCCCTCTCTCAATTTTTACGGGGCCCTGAGCCGTTTCATGGGCAGAACGACATGTATTCGGCGGGGAACGGGTCCCTGATGAGACTTGCCCCCGTCCCAATGTATTATTCAGCAACTCCCGAAAAGGCAATTGCCATGGCAGGAGAGAGCTCGAGAACTACCCATGCCCTGCCGGTGGTGATTGATGCATGCCGGTATTACGGCGCACTTATCGTTGGCGCACTCGCGGGGCGATCAAAAGAGCACCTCCTCTCCCCCTATTTCTGTCCAATCCCCGGGTACTGGGATGCCCTCCCACTCCATGACGAGGTCACACACGTCGCCGGCGGGTCATTCAAGGAGAAAGAACCTCCAGAAATTCGGGGACGGGGATATGTGGTAGCATCGATGGAGGCCGCGCTCTGGGCGTTTCATAAGGGGAGATCGTTTGAAGAAGGATGCCTCCTTGCCGTGAATCTCGGGGAAGATGGGGGATACGACGGGGGCAATTTATGGCCAGCTGGCCGGGGCGTTCTACGGGAAAGATGCGATCCCGGAAACGTGGCGTTCCGTGCTTGCATTCCGCGAGTTGATTGAAGATTTCGCGGAAAAATTATTCCTCCAAAGCCAGGCACGCTGTGAGGAGGGAAGGGATCATTCTTCTCCACTCCTGTAACACCCCCCGCACAACCTCACTCCACTCCCCCGGTCCACCCACTCCGCCTTCTCCAACCCGCACACCGAACATCTCCCGATCGAACTTGTCACCGGCTCCATCCGGGAGTAGTCAATCACCCCAGGCAGCGGCGGAGCAGATGCCCGTGCCCTCTCCACCGCTTCGCGGTAGCAACGGAGGCAGATCCGCCGGGCGTCCTGCTGCTCCGGGGGCCTCTTCTTTCGTTCCGGCGTCATTTTTTCCACATATCGTGAATCTCTCCTCCCGCACACGTAGCATGGTGTCCGTTCCGGGAGGATGAGGGGCTTGTACTCGTGAGCTGAGACCGAGGCGACATCTCTTCCCCCTTCCACGCACTTCGATCCGTGTGGTGGCCCGGAATCCCCGGCATGCGCTCCCGGTTTGAAATTTCCAGGTTTTTCAACGATGATCTCCCTGCTGCCTTCCGAACCCGCATGGTCACACACGGGCTGGCAGGCAGCGGGACCGCCACTCTCCGGGTGGTATGTCCCTTCGGGTGTGTGGAAGGATCTCCTCTCATTCACACACGTACTTTTTTCTGAGGAGGGATTTTTGCAATCCACGTCCGGATCTGTATCTCCCGCTTCTTCCCGGGTTGCGGAAGAAGAAGGGAAGTCCGTGGAAGGAGTGGAAGAATCGCCATCCTCATCTCCATCGAGCCACACGCCGCCGCCCGCAACCCACTGCCGGTGGAGGTCCGGGTCAAAGGTGTAGGCGTTTGTCCGCCGGCGCATCGAGACCCCCGCGTCCTCCTCGGAGACGACCGTCCGGTCAGTGAACGAAATGGACGGGCATTTCTCGAGCAGGCCGGAATAGGCCGTCCCCCTGCTCAGGTACCCGTGGATGATCTTGTGGATGTTGCCATTGCTCCACCCGGTCGCCTTCTGGAGCATGGGGATGGTGAACTCCTGCCATTCCCCGTGCGCGATGACCCCCAGCAGGTCCGACTCCCGCTTGGTCAGCTTGGTGGTCTGCCCGCCGGTGGTCCCGTGCAGGAGCCCGTAGACCCGGGTCGCTTCGAGGAAGTCTTCGCGGGTTGCAGAGAGGCAGGAGACGCCTTCGATCACCTCCTGTTCGCGCTGCCGGTACCGCAGCAGGGTATGTGCCTTGATCA
>MVQD01000014.1 GCA_002067095.1 Methanoregulaceae archaeon PtaB.Bin056 | reverse complement strand
TCCCGGGTAGGACTCGCCGGGCGCCTGCCCTATGGCAGGGACCGAGAAGTGCACCATCTCAAAGAGCCAGCGCGAGCCGGTATTTTTCAGTACTGCAGTGAAGCGACCCGTCATCGAAAGGCGACTTCCCTTCACCACCACCTCGAAATCGCAGTCCGCCATCACCCACGCGACCGGCATCTCCCCGGCGACGTGCACGTTCTCGAACCGGATGCGGACCGAGTCGGCCTGCGAGAGGTCCCGCCTCACCTGGGCCTTCATCCCGGCAAAGTCCCGTACCACCTCGTCGGGGCCGCTGCCGTACCCGCAGATGCCCGGGGAGAAGAGCGAGAGGAGCCCCTCCATGTTCTTCCTGCTGTACATCCCGCTGTAGCGGTCCATCATGCTGCAGACCTCGTCTCTCTGCTGGCTGTCAAGTGACATAAGAGGCAGGTAGGACGCACGAAGACGAAAGCGTATCTATTCGGTGCCAAAAAAAAGTGAAAGGATCCTTTCAGCGTCTCCTCGCCAAATATGCCACTGCGAGGATGCCGATGCCGAGAACCGCGAGTGCGGCCGGGAGCCCGGTCTTTGTAGGGGCCGGGGTGGGTGCCGGCGAGAGGGTTGCATCGACCGACGCGATCACGTCGCGCTGCACCTGGACCGTGGCCTGCCAGTTTGCGTAACCCGGCATCGTCAGGAGGACCACGTGGGACCCGGGCGATACAGAGGGGACCGTGAGCGGGGATATCCCGACATAGGCGTTGTCAAGGTAGACCTCTGCACCTGCCGGAGTCGAATGGACCGCGATGGAGCCGGTCCCCGGCAGGGGAGTCGGGGTCGGGCCGACCGAGAGGGTCTGGCTGATCCGAGTGGTCACGTCCGACTGCACGTTCACGGAGCCCGTCCAGTCCTGGAACCCCGAGAGCGAGATCCGCACCTGGTGGTACCCGGGGGAGAGGCCCGAGGCGAGCTGCGGGGAAGGACCATAGTATGTCCCGTCCACGTACACGCTCGCTCCCGAGGGGACCGAGGTCACATAGATCGACCCGGTCGCAGGCTGCACGGGTGAGAGCGACGCATACACCTGCGTATTCCTTCCCGCACTCACGCTCGTCGTGGTGCTCCAGGGTGCGTACCCCGACCTGGTCACCTGGATGGTGTGCGAGCCCGGCACCACGTTGTTGAAGGTGCATGGCGTGAGCTGGGAACTCGCCCCGTCGAGGACCGCCGTCGCGCCGGACGGAGAAGAGGTGACCGTGATGCTCCCGTAGCTCTGGACGGGCGTCAGGGATGCAGAGACGTACACCGTCTGGCCCTCGGCGGGGTTGCCTGCGTAATAGTTGGTCCATTCCTGGTAACCTGAGAGAGTCAGGCGGACGGAGTGACCAGGGGTCCCCGTGGTCGAGACCTCGACGGTCACGGGAGTGGTGCCCTTGTAACTGTCGTCAAAGTAGACGGATGCACCCGAAGGGGACGACGTGATCGAGTAATATCCTTTCCCCCCTCCGATCAGGGGCGTAAGGGTCGCGTAGATGTGAACGGTCTCCCCCTCGAAGGGGTTGCCGTCGTAGCTCTGCTCGTAGTCCTCGTACCCGCTCTTTGTCACCCGTATCGTATGATACGGACTCCCCGTGCTTGAGACCGCGACGGTGACCGGCGAGGTGCCCCGGTAGGATCCGTCGAAGTAGACGCTTGCCCCCGAGGGCGTTGAGCTGATCTCGAAGTAGCCGGTACCGCCCCCGATCATCCCGTCCTCTGCGGCGGCAGAGAAGACCAGCGCGCAGGAGACCAGGAGGAGGGCAAGGATCATTCCTCTGTACGTAACAGGATGCATGTGAATCGTCCCGTGTATGCTGTACAGTGGCATTGCAACCATTGGTATAAATACCTGACAGAATGCGAGCGGTCGTGGCCGGGAGGGACACGAATGAAAGGATGAGCGCCTTTTCGGGGACATGGAAAAAAAGTGGGTCCTTCCGGGACAGATAGAAACGTTCACATGCAATATGGTCGCTATTACAGATCTGTGAAATAAAGGGGAATATATGGATCAACCTGCCGAATGGGTCGCAAAAAACCAGAGAGTTGCCGTTTTGGCATGCATCGTTCTGCTGATGGTCGTCTCAATAGTCCTGCGCCTGCTCCTTGTTCCGCACATCGTCGGGCACTCGGTTCCCCCGGTACTGGGTGCCGATCCCTGGTACGCCGCCAGGCAGATCGAACTGATGGTCGCGCACTACCCAGGGTATGCCTGGTTTGACCCCATGACGGCGTTTCCCACCGGGAAGATGATCGACTGGGGCCCGCTCTTTCCCTTCCTCGGCGCAAGCGCCGCGATGCTCACCGGCGCATTAGCCAGGGAGGAGATCCTCTTTGCCGCCGCGTTTGTCCCCCCAATCCTCGCGGCACTTACGGTCCCTCTCATGTACCTGCTGGGAAGAACCCTCTACGACTGGAAGGCAGGGATTGTCGCCGCGGCGGTGATTGCGATCATCCCGGGCGGCTATTTCCTCCGGACGAGTTTTGGGTTCCTCGACCACCACGGCGCAGAGGTGCTCTTCAGCACGCTCTTCTGTCTCCTGTACATCATGGCGCTCAGGTTTGCAACGGAAAGAGAGTTCCGCCTCAGCGCTGCAGGGGAATTTCTTTACACGGGAGTGGTTGCAGCCGGAGCGGGAATTGCATTCCTCCTCGGGCTGCTCGTCATGCCCACGATGATCCTGTTCGCCATGATTGTCGCCATCTTTACCTTCCTCCAGTACGTCACCGCCCCTTCGGACAGAACGTCATGCAGGGCACTTGCGTTCGTGAACACCATCGCGTTCGCGATCGTCCTCGCGGGGTATTCACTCTTCATGATCCAGCGCGAGGGGTTCTCGCTTGCGACCTACACTGTAGGCCAGAGTTACGTCTGCCTCCTCCTTGTCATCGGCACCCTCCTCCTCTTTCTGCTCTCTCACCTGTTCGGAACCGATCGCCGGAAATTCGCCCTCGGAATCACAGGTGCCGTGGTTGCCGTGGGTGCGCTCATCCTTCTCCTGCCGTCTCTTGCGGATAGCTTTTTTATATCCCTCCGGGTCTTCTTCGGGGCACCGGGGATCGCGTTTCCCATCCAGGAGATGGAGCCGATGGGCCTCCTCGACGCATGGTCAAGTTTCAATGTGGGCATCTTCCTCCTTGCCGCAGGCATCGTGCTGATCGGACTCGGCTGGTACAGGGGAAGGCAGCCGCATCTCCTATTTGTCCTTGCGTGGGCGGCGGTGGTCCTCGTTGCGACAGCAGCCCACGTCAGGTACGAATACTACCTCGCGGTCATCGTCGCGCTGGCGGCAGGGGCCACCGTTTCAGCCCTGCCTGAATTTCTCGAGAGGAGAAAGGGAGGACCGGCAGAGAAAAAATCCCAGGCGAGCGGGAAGAAAGGGAAGAGACGCGAAAGGACCGCGTCTCCGGAATCAAACGCCATGTCTCTTGTCTTCCTTGCCCTCGTCCTCTTTGGGGCGGTGTCCCTGTACCAGGACGTAACCAGCCCGGAGCGTTACAAGGCCCTTCTCGTCCCCGATGACTGGGCGGGATCCCTCGAATGGCTGTCAGGCGCGAGTCCCGATCCCGGTGTCGAGTACCTCGGCGTGTACCCGAGGGAGAACTGGACTTACCCCTCCACAGCATACGGGGTCCTCTCGCTCTGGGACTACGGGCACCTGATCACGGTCCTTGGCAGGCGGATCCCGAACTCAAACCCCTTCCAGGACCACGCCCTGGGAAGGTACAGCACCACCGCGTTCCTCATGGCGCCGACCGAGGAGGGGGCCGAGAAGATTGCCACGCGCCTTGGGTCGCGCTATATCATCACCGAGAACAGGATGGCGAATACGAAGTTCGTGAGTACCGCGGGCCTGTACAACAGTTCAAGGAAGACCGGGTATTATACCCGTGACTTCCTCGTGCCCCGGGAGAAGGGGGGCCAGAACTCGCCGCTCACCCTCCTCGCCGACCCGTATTACCATACCATGATCGCACGGCTCCATGCCCTCGATGGGTCCCTCGTTGTTCCTGACAAGGCGTTTTACCTCGAGTACCGGGAGCAGCCGGGGTCGGCCCCGGTGGTCACCAGGGTCGAGCACATCCCCTATGAGACCGCCCGGGAGAAAGAGGCTCAGTTCTCGGGATCGGCAGGCGAAGGGACGCATGCCGCAGTGCTCAGCAGCTCTCTTACCGCCCCGCTCTCGAAGGTCCCTGCGCTCCTGCACTACCGCCTTGTCTATGAATCGCCCCACAGGGACGAGGTCGACAATCTCTCCGATGTGAAGATATTCGAGCGGGTCAGGGGCGCACAGATCAGGGGAGAGGGGACAATCGAGCTCATGCTCGTCACCAACCAGGGGAGGACGTTCACCTACCGCCAGGAGAGCCGGGACGGGGTGTTCGTTGTCCCCTATTCCACGGTCCAGAACCCCTACCCCGTCAGGTCGGAAGGGCCCTACCGGATCGCCGGCACGTCCCTTTCATACGAAGTTACCGAGGAGGACGTGAGGGAGGGGCGGCAGGTTTCGGCAGGGTGAGAGCAGCAAAAAGGGCCCCTTCCTTTCTCGTACAGCCGATCTCCATCGAATATGCGGAAATTCCGCACCCTCTCTTCCTTTGAGAATGGCCCGCACAAGTGCTCGGCGATGGGTGAACCCGGGCGGCGGCCGCAATACCGGGGTGGTGGCGGACCCTTTCCCAAGATGAATTAATAATTCTCTGCTCCCATTCGTATTGGGACGATCTGTTCCGGCTACTCATCTCTTGGGATGGTGTAGCGGTCAAAAGCGCCCGCACCCCCGTAGTGTAGCGGTCAATCATGCAGGACTTTGGATCCGGCGACACCAGTTCGAATCTGGTCGGGGGTATCGCCTTCCCGCCCCGATGGGCGGGGGAAAAAATGGACCGGGGAGGTTATTTGACCCTGATCCCAACCGAGTTGCTCCAGTCGCCCTCGTGTGAGGCGGACCCCTCGAACCTCGCGGCAAGGAAATAGGAGCCTGCCTTCGGAAGAGTCCCCGAGAGGTTCCACGCCCCGGAATTCCCGGTGACCGTCGAGCCAAAGGTCGTCCACGCGGTGTTCTCCTCAGAGATCATGACCTTGACGGCCTCTCCAGGAAGCGGCGCCCCGCTCTGCGCATCGACCAGGGTCCCGGTGCAGTTCACGGTACCGCCCGGCGGGATCACCACCGGGAACGCGGAGAGGCTCACGTCAGAGACCCTCTTGATCATTACCTGGATGACCGGGCTGTTGGAGCCGTAATAAAACCGGTCTCCGCTGAATGCTGCCCGGTAATAGAACCTGCCACCCGCCTGCTGTACATCAGAGACCGCATAGGTTCCGCCAGTCCTGGTGGTGACCAGACTGACCAGGGACCAGGTGGTCCCGTCGTCCGAATGCTCGACTCTCACCACCTTCCCCGTGATGCCCGCCCCGGTCGAAGAGTCCCGGAGAAGCCCGGTGATGGAATAGGTCTCTCCGCGAGCGGGAGATGCAGGCGTCGACTGGATGGTGAGCGTGGTTGGGCGGGAGGGGGGCATCGAGGCCACCGTCACGGTCACCGTCGCACTGCCCGACGGGCCATGCGTGGCACTTCCGGCATAGTTCGCACGGTACTGGTAAGTCCCGGCTTTGGGCGGGGTATGGGCGATGGCATACTCGCCGTTCCCGTCCGTTGTCCTCTGCCCGAGCGTGCTCCAGGCTCCCCTGTCGACTGAGAACTGGACAGTGACCGGTGCATTGGGGACCCGCGAGCCACCCTGGGTCTCCTTCAATACCCCCGTCACATTCACGGACTGGCCCAGGACAATGGATGCGGGAGCTGCCCAGAGAGAGAGAGTGGTTGCTTTCTGCTGAGGCGCAGTGACATTCACTGCGACCACGGCGCTCTCCGAGCCCGAGTAGGAGAGGTCTCCTTTGAACGCAGCCTTGAAGAAGAAGCGTCCGGGGGTATTCAGCACGGTGCTGGTCGAGTACGTGCCGTCAATCGCGGTGGTGACGACTCCGAGGGGAGAGAACGTGACGTTGTCGGAGGACGAGAAGAGGAGGACCGACCTCCCGAAGATGCCCTTTTTCTCCTGGAACGAGGTGAGGTTCCCAAAGAGTGTCACGGTGCCTCCCGGTGACAGGTCGCGGGGGGTCGCGTTGAACGCAAGGAGAGTGTCCTGAGGTCCTGCGGGGGACCTGACATTCACGCTCACGTAGGCACTGCTGGAGGCCGCGTACGTCGCATTGCCCGAGTAAGTGGCACGGTACTGGTAGGTTCCGGCCTTTGCGGGGGTATGCACGGCCGCGTATTCCCCGGTCCCACCCGTGGTCACCAGTCCAAGCGGGTTCCATGCGCCCCCGTCAAGGGACCACTGGACCGCGACTGCTGCACCTGAGATGCGGGTGCCCGTCCCTGATTCGGACAGTACCCCCGAAAGGTCAACGGGCTGGCCGAGGACAAGCGAGGAGGAGGAGGCCCGGATGGAGAGGGAAGTGAACTTCTGCTGCGAGGAATAGACATCCACGGCCACCACGGCGCTCTCTCTCCCGGTGTAGGTGCTGTCCCCGTTGAAGACCGCCTTGAAGAAGAACCTTCCCGGGGTGTTGAGCGTGGTGCTGCCCGAGTACGTCCCGTCGGGCGCGGTGGTCGCGACCCCAAACGGGGAGAACGTGACGTTATCTGAGGATGAGAACAGGACGATCGACCTCCCCGGGATGGCTGTTTTTCCCACCGCAGAAGAAAGGTTCCCCGAGATCGTCACGGTCCCCCCCTGGGACAGGGATCTTGGGGATGCCTGGATCGAGAGGTTCGAGGCCTGGGGCCCCATGGGGGAGGTCACGTTCACGGTCACCGTGGGGCTTCCTGCCGCCGCGTAGGTGACGTTTCCGGCATAGGCTGCCCGGAACTGGTACTTCCCTGCCTTCGTGGGGGTATGCACCACCAGGAACTCGCCGTTTCCGTCGGTGATCCTCTGGTCGAGCAGGCTCCAGGCCCCGCCGTCAAGGGAGAACTGGAGGGTGACCGGTGCACCGGCGATACGCGTTCCCCCATAGGTCTCCCTGAGGGTACCTGCGAGGTCCAGGGCCTGGCCGAGTGCGATCGTGGAATTGGACGCCCCGAGAGTGAGGTTGGTGGCCTTCTGCTGGAGTGCGGTGACGTCGACTGTCACCGTGGGGCTCACTGAACCTGTGTAGGTGCTGTCCCCGTTGTAGGCGGCCCTGAAGAAGAAGCGTCCGGGGGTATTCATCACGGTTGTCGTGGAATACATCCCGTTCTGCGAGGTCACGGCAACACCAACTGGGGAGAAATTGGTCCCGTCAGGGGAGGAGAACACCACGACCGACCGATCAGGGAGCACTCTCCCGCCCGGGGATGCGACGAGTGTCCCTGAGATCGTCAGGGTTCCCCCCTGGGACAGGATCTGGGGGGCGGCAAAGATCGAGAGGGTCGAGCCCTGGGGGCCGGAGGGCGAAACGACCGTCACCTTGACCGGGGGACTCGTCGCGGCGGTATACGTCCTGCTGCCGGAAAATGCCACCCGGAAATAGTAGGTCCCGGGTTCTCTCATCCGGCGGGTGATCTGGAACTGCCCTGTCCTGCTGATGGTGGAGAGGACATTTGTCCATGACACGCCGTCGGGCGAGGACTGGAGCGTGACCTTCTGCATGGGTAGCAGGGCACCTGTCGAGGCATCAGAGAGGTTCCCTGAGAGGACCACCTCCCCTCCCGGGGTCACGGTTGCCGGTGACGCGGAAAGGGAGAGGACGGCAGCATTTGCCGCCATCGCCGGGGGGACCAGGAAAAAAACGGCTGCAATGACGATTGCCGCCACCAGCCACGGAGTATTGGGTCTTTCTGTCATGTGGTTCCACCTTGTAATATGCCAATGGCGCCGTCGCATTCGGGCTGTTCCGGCCAAAAGAGCCGGGTACCGGTGATCGAGGCTGCCAGGAGCGGGGGGCCCTCATCCCCTCCATTGCACCAGGGGGAGATGGCCGGGGGACGGGAGCGCCATTCCTCCCTGTCCATGAAGAGTGTAAAAAACCCTTGGACTATTTATGTGTAATGGAAATCACGGAAAGGAACCCGGTCCCGCGACCCCCTGGGAACGACTC
>MVQD01000013.1 GCA_002067095.1 Methanoregulaceae archaeon PtaB.Bin056 | reverse complement strand
GTGGGGACGCCGGCATCCCAGGCGGAGTAGTTCTGGTAGACTCCCGCAAGCACCGGGCCCGCGGGGGGGACCGCCATACCGGCGAGGAAGAAGAGCGCCACAAAACAGATGGCGCCGACCACGATGTTGTTCGTGATCCCTGCGCCGAACATCCGGACTTTCGGCAGCCCCCGGCTCTTCTCGAGCTCCTGCTCGTCGGGCTCGACAAAGAACCCGATCGGGATCACCGCGATGAGTGCGCCCATGCTCCTTACCCCTATCTTCTCCACCCTGCAGAGGATCCCGTGACCGAACTCGTGGATCGCGATGGTCAGGACAAAGGCGAACCAGACTGCCAGGGTGGAGGGGACGTACTCGTTGATCCCGGGTATCAGGAGGATGTTCTGCGGGGCGTAGATCCCCGTCGGTTCGGGCCGGAGGAGAAGAGTGAACTGGACCGAGACAAAGAGGATGAGTGCGATCCCGGCCGAGATGATCACCACCATGACCACCCCGAACGAGGCGTAGAGCCGGAGCAGCGTCGAGAACCGGGTGAACCTGTCGAAGAACCCCACACGCTCGGTCTTTATCGCAAGGATCGGGCCGTAGAAGACGATCGCGTCCCAGAAGGACTGCTCGGGCCTGCCCTCCGCCGATTCCGGAAACGCGATCCGGTCGGCTCTCTCGCGCTCCCAGGTAGCCTTCCTGGTATAAATATAGCCGGCTACGAGGGCATATGCCGCTACCGCCAGGAGCACGTAAAAGAGCCAGTGCATTCCTGTATATTTTGCGGGAAATCTACATAAACCTGTGCGAAATGACAGGAATCACGCGTTTATTTTGGGTCTCCGCCCGGAAATTCGAGAAGACTCGCCTGTTCGTGCCGTGCAACGAGCGCCCTGACCGTCTCCCAGCTCCTCCGTGCAATCGGCGGGGGCCCATGGTGCATGCTGACATACTCTTCGAGGAACCGTACCGTGCAGGAATCCGAGGGGTAGCCGCTGCCGATCTCCCCGTATTCCTCCCTGAGAGCCTCGATTGCACGGTCCCGCTCCACCTTGGCGACGATGCTTGCCGCCGAGACGGCGGGGTGGTGCCGGTCGGCATGGTGGCGGGAGATCACCCTGCAGGGGATGTCAAGGTGCGAGGAGACCATGGCGCCGTAGCGGGCAGCCACCACGTCGCATGCGTCCACCACCGCGAGAGCGGGGTGGAGTGCCGCAATGACCCGTGCATGCGACCTGGCCATAAGGGCGTTCATCGTCATGCCGCGGGAATCGATCTCTCCGGGCGAGATCACCAGGACCTCCACCGGGAAGGATGCCCGTATCTCTGCAGAGAGGGCTTCCCGGCGGGCCGGTGCCAGGGCTTTGGAGTCTTTCACGCCGAGTTCCGCGAGGTCCTGCTGCCTCTCGCAGGCGACCGCGGCCACCACGAGGGGGCCGAGCACCGCTCCCTTCCCCGCCTCGTCCACCCCGCAGAGGATCATCGGTACAATTGCAGCCCGCAAAATATTTGAAGGGCGATGATTGAACCCTTAACCAATGTACATCATCATCGTGGGGCTCGGCGGGATAGGGAGAAACCTCACCCAGCTGGCGGTGGAGCATGGCAACAACGTGGTGATCATCGACCGAGACGAGCAGCGCTGCAGCGAGATACTTGAGCACCACGATGTGCTTGCGATCACCGGGAACGCAACCGACAAGTCCATCCTCGAGGACGCCGGGATAGACCGGGCGGACGCGCTCGTGGCCACGACGAGCGACGACTCGGTCAACCTGATGACCTGCTGGCTCGCCAAGCGTTTCAAGGTCCCAAACGTCGTCTCCATCGTCAACCAGAAAGAGCACTCGGACCTCTTCGCAGAGGTGGGGGTGAAGATCTCCGAGAACCCCGACGAGCTGGTGGCACAGCGGCTCTACTACTGGGCCGAGAACCCCCAGATGCAACAGCTCGCCTCGATCCCGGGCGGCACGATCTTCGAAGTCGTCGCGGAGAAGGGAGCGCCCATCGTCGACCACGAGATACGGGAGCTGAAGGTGAAGGACTTTGTCTTCATCGCCATCCGGCGGGCGGGTGGAGAGCTGATCATTCCGAGCGGAACGGTGAAGATCCGGCCCGGAGACACGATCACGGTCTTCACCAAAAAAGAGGCAGAGGACGACTGCCTCGCCATCCTCAACCGGCAGCTGCGCCGCTCACCCGAGTGACGCCTTGAGCGCGGCCAGTTCCACCACGAGCTTGGGGTTGCGTTTCATCAGCTCCCTGATGAGACTCAGGGTGCTGAACTCCTTCAAGTTGAGCGATGCGGCCGACTGGATGATTGCGTTCAGTTTCTCGTCCGGGAGCTTGATCAGGTACTCCTTGATCTGCCAGTTCCGGGCGATCGTCTCTCCCATCGGGGATTTTCGCCACGCGGTATCGTAGGGCATGAGTGCGGCCTTCGAGCAGTCACCCTTTGATATGGCTGCCACTGCGGTCGCGGCCGCAAGTCTCCCGGTGAACATGGCGTTATAGATCCCACCTCCGGTGAGGGGGTCCACCACCCGTGCGGCGTCCCCGATAATCATCAGCCCGTCTGCCACCGTGCAGGAAAGCGGCCTGCAGACCGAGACCCCGCCGACGATGTGCTCGATGGTCTTTCCGCCCGGGAACCGGGAGGATACGAACTTGTCAAGGTAGTCCCGTGCCCGGTGCCCGGCACCGCTCTTCTTCCCGCTGATGCCGATCCCGACGTTCGCGGTGCGCTCGCCCTTTGGGAATATCCAGAGGTACCCTTCAGGCGCCACCTCGTTTCCGAGAAGGAATACCGTAGTGTAGGGGTCGATGTCGATGTCGGTCATCAGGTACTGGGCCGAGGTCATGATCTCCCTGACGGGAACCGTCGTGTCGATACCGCACCACCGCGAGAACTTGGACTCCACCCCGTCAGCGGCGATCACGACGTCTGCGGCGACCCTCCGCCGTTCTCCGCAATACTCAAAGACCGCACCCTTCACCGCACCTCCGTCGAGGACCGGTGCGACCGCTCTCGTCTTTACCGCGACGTCGGCGCCGGCCTCTGCGGCCCGCCAAACGAGCTCCCGGTCGAAGAACTTACGGTCCAGGATGTACCCGACCTTGCTCCCCGCCTGCTCCGAAGCGAGCCTCATCGAGGTACCGTCAGGGGCGACGATCTCGGCCCCTTTGAGCTCCGCGGAGATCCATCTCGGGTCGGGATCGATGAATTCGGCCAGCGCCTCCTTTCCAATCCCCTCTGCGCACCGGACAGGTGCCCCGATGGCAGGGCGCTTTTCGGCGAGGAATACGGAGAGCCCCTTTTCCGCCGCGGTGCGGGCGGCGATTGCCCCCCCCGGACCGCCGCCCACGACAATCACGTCATACCTGGACTTCATCGGTCACCTCCAGTGCACCCAGGGGACAGACCTTTGCACAGATACCGCAACCGGTGCAGGACTCCCCTACCTCGAGGTAGGCGTCGATCAGCTCGAGCGCACCCTCGGGACAGACCGAGACGCAACACCCGCAGTACCCGCATATCTCACGGTGAACCTGCAACATCCGGGTACAATCGGCGCACAGCACCCTAAAACTTTTGCTCATGCCCCTGGAGAATCCCCGGATTCTGGAAAACCGGGAGGATTTTCAGAGGAAGGAGAAGGTGCCGTACCGACCGCCGCCGCCGGGGGAGAGCCTGATTTTCCCGCACCGGAGCGCGTCGATGGCAAAAGCGGCGCCCTCGTGCACCGTGGCGAGGTCCTGCACGGGGACTTCGGTCAGCACCCGGATCTCCTCTCCGAACCGTTCGACGAACAAATTGTAGAGGCGTTCGACGCGCCGTGCCTGAGGCGATGAGCAGCCAAGGACACGCTGCAGGATCTCAGGAAGCGGGATCATGTGCAGGTAGGGAGGACGGGGACGCGGCTCGCCTGAGGAGAGCTCTCTCGCCCGGTCGAAGACTCCTTTCTTGATCCGCCCCCCGTCTGCCGGACACCTCCAGGCATGCGCAGCCGCCTCGTCGGAAGAGAACTGCCTGAAGCAGCGCGAGCAGGCGGTGCGGTTGTACTTCCCCTCCTCTGGAAAGAGGCCGATGTTCTGGACGATACGCCCGCCGGAGACTGCCTCGAGTACCCCTGCAGGAGTCGCCTCCCTCACCTCAAGCACCACGCACTCCCGCCCCATCCTCCAGGGGTCCGGGCCGTGGGCATCGGAACTGGAGATAAAGGGGACCCCGTACAGGTCTGGAATGGCTGCGCCGTAGGAACTGTCAGCCGAGAGCCCGAGCTCGAGGAAGTCGATCGGCTCGCCCCCGTAGCACTCCGCTACATGATCATGGCTTGCATACATGGACGTCCAGGGGGTGAACGCGTGGGCGGGGCCGACGAGGCCGCCGGCGTCGTGGACGGCACGGGCGATCTGTTCGCCTGAGAGGCGGAGGCGCGGCCGGCCGGTCGCGGCGACCTCGTTTCCCGCGAGCGAGAACGTCTTTTGCAGTGCAGAGAACCCGAATAGACCGTCCATCAGGATGAGGTGGTGCACGCGGTCACGGTCCTCGACCTCTGCGGAGGGAACGACGATGACCCGCCCCGGGCCACCGCCGGATAAGAACCCCTCCCACTCCCGGCGCCATTGGGGGTGGAGTGCATCCCCGGTCCCGATCACCAGAAGGCCCTTTCTTTCCGCGGCCTCGACCATGGCAGGCGGGACCATGCGGGGAGAGGATGCGATGGAGAAACGGGAATGGAGGTGGAGATCGCAGGATACGTGCCTGCGGTCAGACAATGTACCTGAGCTCATCGCTCTCGGTGGCGCGCTCGGTGTCCACGAGCTTCTGGATCATGTGCTCCATCTCCATCCCACGCTCCTGGAGGGTCGTGGCGTCGACGCGAAGGTCGAGGAGGTTGGAGAGCACGTCGAGGACCCGGGAGGCGCTTTTCGGGTCAACCAGGTACCCCGACGTCTCGCCCATCAGGCATATCCCCTCGATCCCCCTCGCCCGGCCGAGGCCGAGCAGCAGCCCCGCGGCCCCGATGATCCCGCCGCCCGGTTCATCGGGGCTGATGACTGCGCCGGCCGCCTCGATCTCCTCCCTCAAGGCCTCGTCGTTGACGGCCCCGAGCACCCGCGGGACGTCCACAAGGTGCCCGACACCGTATCCGCCGAGCGTGTAGATGCGGGAGACCCCGAAATCCTCTGCAAGGGAGAGGAACGTGTCGGCGAGGAGGTAGTGGCCCTCTGCAGACGTGCTCTGGAAGTCGCCGACTAAAAAGAGGATCCTCTGGTCAGCTCCTTCGTAGAAATAGATCTCGTTGTTCGCGAGCCTGACCACGCCGTTCTCCCCGATGATCACCTGGGGCGGGAAGAAGATCGACTCGATCTCTGCGATCTTCCTTGCACCAAGCTCGTGGATCATGTGCTCGGCCACGAGTTTCCCGACGTGACCGATGCCGGGAAGCCCCTCAATGAGGACGGGGGCAGAGACCTCCCCCGGCTCTGTATTGATGTAGCGGACGGTTATCTCGTCCATCCCTTCATCT
>MVQD01000012.1 GCA_002067095.1 Methanoregulaceae archaeon PtaB.Bin056 | reverse complement strand
TCGCCCTTCATGATGATGTACCCGAACTTGCCGTCCTTGATCTCTGCCCACTCCTTCTTGGTGGTCACGTCGTCGGTGATGAAGACGGTTGGGATCCCGGCGGCCAGGAGCCTCTCGCGGGCACCGGTGGGGCCGGGAAGCACGCCGTTGGGGGAGACTACGATGGCAAAGTCGGGTTTCCAGGCGACCATGTTGTTCACGACGCGGTCAATGTCCTCGGGCTGGAGCTTGGTCCCGCTCGTGGCCATGAATGTCTGCATGTCCTCTCGGTCGGCTCTCTCGTCAAGAAGAAGCTCGGCCATAACACCGCTGGCGATATTGCCCAGTTTTGCGACTCCTACTTTCACAACCATGTAATACACCTCAATTTTGGTGATAACAGGTTACTATTTGCCGGTGCGAATATAAACGTTTTGAAATCTTTTTTTTTGCGAATCATGGCTGATTCTTCGTTTAAAGATGAATTCATGAGAGGAGATACCCTGCAATGTCCGGGGTTTCTCCTCGCGGAGTGGGACAGGAGAAAGTTAACGAAAAGTGTTTAAGTCTAATGATCGTATCCAGTATCATGAAAGACGGGCTGCTGACGGATCGGCAGAAGGAAGTCCTGCGATACAGGAAGCAGGGGCTTACCCAGCAGCAGATCGCAGATATTATCCAGACTTCAAAGGCCAATGTCTGCACTATCGAGAAATCAGCAGTAGAAAACATCAAGAGGGCAAAGGAGACCCTGGAATTTCTTTATACGCTGGATGCCACCCATCTCTGTACTATCCCCACCGGGACTGACCTTCTTGATGTCGCCACCACGATCTACGAGGAAGCGGAGAAGATGGGGATCAAGGTGAAATACGATACCATCTCGCTGATCAACAAGATGCGGGACTCTGCACCGGAACGCTTCAAAGCCCGTTTCGTCAAGGAAAATATCGACGTGTACATCAACAAAGACGGGGAACTGTACTTCGGCTGACCGGCCCCCCCGGAATGGAACAAGGTTTATATTCATTTCTCTCGTATAATTATGGAAGCCTATATGAAGACCCATATCTCCCCTGGCACCAGGTGCCGGGGTATGGCGACTCATCAAAGGTCGGGGGCACGGGTCCCGGATGGCCCGTGCCTTTGTATGAGTATGTGGTGAGCAATCACCACCGGACGACACGGTGGATCTGAAAGCGGCGAGAAGGGCGGACGTATCTTCTGGGATATGAGCCCGGTACCAGCCAGCAGGTGGCAGGAACACGCCCGTTTCAGGATCTCTTTCGCGAGACAGGTCACAGGGGAGACGGCCAGGAGCCAGAGGAAAGGCCGCCTTTCCGGGGTACTGCACCAGAAGGGGGGATCTCCCTCTTCGCACCGCTGCGGCGATGCGCCGGGCGCCTGGCTAGAGTCCGGGCGTCCTGCAGGCATATGCGTGCCAGCGGCCCGGAAACATCACTCATATCCGGTGTAACAATCGGCCGATATTAGGCGAGTTCAACCGATTAGTTTCGGTTCAGGCCAAAAAAATGGCCAACGTTCCAGTCATTAGTGCAGGATTGATTGAACCATGCCAAAGATAAACCAGCCAAGAAAAGGATCCCTTGCCTTCAGCCCCCGCAAGAGGGCCAAGAGCCCGGTACCGAAGTACCAGTCCTGGCCTTCTTACCAGGGGAACCCGATACTGCAGGGCTTTGCCGGCTACAAGGTAGGCATGACCCACGTGATCATGGTCGATGATCACAAAAACAGCCCGACCGAGGGCAAGGACATCATGGTCCCGGTCACGGTCGTGGAGATCCCGGCGATGAAGGTCGCCGCGATCAGGGCGTACGGCAGGGACTCCTACGGCAAGCACCCCATTACCGAGGTGTGGGCAGGGGACCTTGACCGCGCCCTGGAGAAACGGATCACGCCACCGAAGCAGTATGACGGAGAAACCGCAAAAGCGGCGATAAAGGACGCAATTGCGAGGGGAATCGTCGCAGAGATATTTGCAGTGATGCACACCCTCCCCCACGAGGTCTCCGGGGTGCCAAAGAAAGTACCCGAGATCATGGAAGTCAGGGTTGCCGGGGGTACCGCCGAGCAGCAGTTCGCGTTCCTCGAGGGTCTTCTTGGGAAAGAAGTCGACTTAAAAAGCGTGATACAGCCCGGTGCATACGCCGACATCACGGCCATCACCACCGGGAAGGGGACCCAGGGGCCGGTGAAGCGCTGGGGGATCAAGCTCAGGAAGCGCAAGCACTCCCGTGGCGGAAAGAAGCGCCACGTCGGCAACCTGGGGCCATGGAACCCTCACCACGTGCGCTGGCAGGTCCCCCAGATGGGACAGATGGGGTACCAGCAGAGGACCGAGTTCAACAAGCGCATCCTCAAGATAGGGGAGAACGGAGCCGAGATCAGCCCTGCAGGCGGATTCATGCACTACGGTGTGCTGAAGAACCCCTACGTCCTGATCAAGGGGTCGATTCCCGGCCCGGTCAAGCGCCTTGTGCGCATCCGCCCCGCCATGCGGCAGGGGGAGCACGTGGTCAGGCAGCCGTCCATCGAGTTCGTGAGCGTGGAAAGCAAGCAGGGGTGAGAGATCGATGAAAGCACAGGTATTTTCACTCGACGGATCCGTCGCAGGGGAGGTCGAACTCCCGCCGGTATTCACTGAAGAATTCCGGCCCGACCTGATCAAAAAGGCGGTCATTGCCCTGCAGAGCACCCGGCGCCAGCCCCACGGGACATACCCGTATGCCGGCATACTCTCCTCTGCGGAGAGCTGGGGATCAGGGCGTGGCGTCGCGCAACTCCCGAGGATCAAGGGAGGCTCCCGGGCCGCGAAGATCCCGCAGGCCAGGGGTGGCCGCGAGGCGCATCCCCCGGTGGTCCAGAAGGTGCTGGTCCGCCAGATCAACAAGAAAGAGAAACAGAAGGCATTCCGCTCGGCTCTTGCCGCAACGGTGCGCGAAGACCTGGTCAGGTCCCGCGGACACGCGTTCTCATGCCCGGTACCCCTGGTGATGGAGGACCGTTTCGGCGAGCTCGGCAAGACGAGCGAGATCATCTCTGCCCTGGCCGCCGTGGGCGTCCTCCAGGACGTGGAGCGGGCAAAAGCAAGCAAGAAGGTCCGTCCGGGACGCGGAAAGATGAGGGGCCGCCGCTACAAGCAGAGGAAGAGTCTCCTGATCGTGACCGCGGACACGCCGCTCCGGGCAGCAGGGAACCTGGCCGGCGTGGACATCGCGACGGTGGACCAGCTGAACTGCGAGCTCCTTGCACCGGGGACACAGGCCGGCCGGCTCACCCTGTGGACAGAGAGTGCGCTCAAGAAGCTGGGAGGGCAGTGAGATGGTGCTCCGTTACCCGTTCGTCACAGAGAAGGCCATGATGATGCTCGAGAACCACAACAAGCTGCAGTTCGTGGTGGACAGCAACGCCACAAAGAACCAGATCAAGCGGGAGATCGAGCGGGCGTTCGAACAGGAAGTCACCCATGTGTCCACCATGATGGCCATGGATGGCAGGAAGAAGGCGGTAATCAGTTTCGCCAACGAGAAAGCGGCCGAGGAGATCCTCAGCCGGCTTGGCATCATGTAGGTGGGGAAGATGGGACATCGCATTACCACACAGAGCCGGGGGAAAGGAGGTCCGACCTACCGGGCTCCCTCCCACCGGTACAAGGCCGCACTGCGGCACGTGAGCAGCGGCGAGAGCACGGTGCGCGGCCGGGTCGAGGACATCGAGCATGACCCGGCCAGGCACGCCCCGATAGCCCTGGTGAGGCTCGAGAACGGGAGCAAGGTCTACATGCTGATCACCGAGGGAATGGGAGTCGGTGACAGTATTGCATGGGGACCGGAGGCCGAGGTAAGGAACGGGAACACCCTCCCGCTCGGTGAGATCCCCACCGGCACCTTCGTCTGCAACATCGAGGCCCAGCCAAACGACGGCGGTAAGTTCGTCCGCTCGGGCGGCGTCCAGGCAGTCGTCGTGGACAAGAGCGAGGGCCGCGTGGGTGTGACCATGCCGAGCGGCAAGACCAAGTGGTTCAACGATCGCTGCCGGGCAACGGTGGGGATCGTCGCCGGCGGGGGGAAGGGAGAGAAGCCCTTCATCAAGGCCGGAAAGAAGTACCACAAGATGCGGAACACCGCCTCCAACTGGCCCCGCGTCAGGGGTGTTGCCATGAACGTGATCGACCACCCCTTCGGCGGCGGAGGACACCAGCACCCCGGGCGGCCGAAGACGATCGCCAGGGGCACCTCGCCCGGACGGGCGGTAGGGCACATGGCTGCAAGGAGAACAGGGCTTTCGAAGAAGTGAGGGGAATACCATGGCAAAGAAGACACAGAAGAGACTTCCAAGGCGGCGCGAGGAGTTCACCTACAGGGGATTCCGGCTGGATGACCTCCGCGCAATGGGAATGTCCGAGATGATCCCGCTGATGCCCTCCCGCGCCCGCCGCAAGGTGAAACGCGGCCTGACCCGTGGCGAGGAGCACCTCCTCACCCAGTTCCGGAAAGGCGACGGGGCCATACGGACCCACCTGCGCGACATGATCATCATGCCCGAGATGGTGGGAAGGGCGGTGGAGATCCACAACGGCAAGGAGTTCATGAAGGTGGAACTGCAACCCGAATCCCTCTTCCATTACCTGGGCGAGTTCGCCATCACAAGGAAGAAGGTGAGCCACGGGAGCGCCGGTATTGGTGCAACCCGGTCGAGCAAGTACGTGCCGCTGAAGTGATTGAACAATGGCAAGAACACACTATTCCCAGGATATCGGAGGCGACAACGTGGCACGGGGGAAGGCGAACGAGATTCCCATCTCCCCGAAGCATGCCATGGAGATTGCCAGTTTCATCAAGTTCAAGCGCACGGGAGAGGCCATCTCCTACCTCGAGCAGGTCATCGACCAGAAGAAGGCCATCCCCTTCCGGAGGTTCAACCGGAAGGTGGCCCACAAGCGCGGCCTTCCCGGCTGGGACGCGGGGCGATATCCCCGGAAAGCGTCCCACGCCTATGTCCGGCTCCTGCAGTCAGTCGTTAAGAACGCCGAGTACATCGGTCTCGATACAGAGAACCTGGAGATCGTGCACGTCTCGGCCAACCGCGGCCGCGGCTTTCGGGGGATGTTCCCCCGGGCAATGGGCAGGGCGACTCCCAAGCGAAGGGAGACCGTGAACATCGAGATAGTGGTCAGGGAAGTGCAGTAATGGCAGTAGAGAGAAAATTTGTGGCTGAAGGCGTACGCAAGGCCCGCGTGGAGAAGCACTTGAAGAAGGAGCTGAAGAGGGCCGGGTACGGAGGCATGGACCTGCAGCGCACGCCACTCGGGACCCAGGTCACCATATTCGCGGAGAAGCCCGGTATCGTGATCGGAAAGGGAGGAAAAGTGGTCCGCCAGCTCACCCAGGACCTGGCAACCGATTTCGCGGTCGAGTCCCCCCAGATCGAGGTTCAGCAGGTTCAAAATCCCAGTTTCAATGCCCAGATCATGGCAGAGAGGCTGGCAAACGCGCTGGAACGCGGCTGGTACTTCAGGAAAGCCGGACAGAGCATCATCCGCAGGGTGATGGAGGCCGGCGCGCTCGGCTGCGAGGTGGTCATTGCCGGGAAGCTGACCGGTGCACGGGCACGGGTCCAGAAGTTCTCGGACGGCTACATCAAGCACTGCGGAGAGCCCTCGAACACCATCGTCGAGAAAGGATACGCGGTTGCGGTCAAGAAACTGGGCGTAATCGGGGTGCAGGTCAAGATCATTCCCGCCGGCGCAAAGATACCCGACCATTTCGAGGTGACTGCAAAGCGGGAGAAGGCCCGGGTCACCGAGGAGATCGCCGTCACCGCAGTGGGCGAGGAGATCATCGACGAGATCCCGGAAGGGCCCGATGATTTCGACGAGGAGAAGCTGCTGGGGAGGAAGTAGATGGCGATATTCCGTGCCCAGGAAGTGCGTCAGCTCTCCGACGTGGAGCTGCAGGAGCAGATGGAGAAGCTCAACATGGAGCTCATCCAGCACAGGGGAAAGGTCAGCGCAGGGGGTTCCACCGAGAACCCGGGCCGGATCAGGGAACTGCGCCGGACCATTGCCCGGATAAAGACCGAAGCGAAC
>MVQD01000011.1 GCA_002067095.1 Methanoregulaceae archaeon PtaB.Bin056 | reverse complement strand
GGGCGGCCAGGCCCTCCGCATACTGGCTTTCGAGACTCCCGAAACGCGGTTCTACCAGGAGCCGTTCCCGGGGTTCTGGGAAGCAGTGCACCTCCTCTTCTGGTGCGCATGGATCAACATCAATGTCGGCATCTTCAATGCCATCCCAATGGTCCCCCTCGACGGCGGCTACATCCTGAAAGAGGGAGTGGAGAGGCTCTTTGAGCGGAAGGGGCTCTCGAAATACGCGCTGCCGGTAGTATCCTTCATCTCCTCCCTCATGCTGGTTATGCTCATCTCCATCATCTTCCTCCCCTACTTCCTCCACGGCTGACCCCGGGCCCACGCGGGGCACTGCTCCAAGGAACCTATATGTGAGGTTCTCCCAAACCTAGAACCTGCAAAAGGACGCGTGCCATGATCCTCTCGCCATGCAAGAAGGCCTACAGGAACGAGACCCAGCGCACCACCTCGCCCGAAGAGACCCTCGCCCGGGTGGAGAAGGCGCTCCCGGCAGCAGGGATCACGCGGGTCGCGGACATCACGAGCCTCGACCGGATCGGGATCCCCGTCTTCTCCAGCATCCGGCCGACTGCGGGGAGGGGGGCGATCTCCGTCTACAACGGGAAAGGCGCAACCCCCACCGAGGCGAAAGTCTCCGCGATCATGGAAGGGATCGAGCGGTATTCTGCGGAGGTCCCTGAAGGTGCCGAGCTCCGGGTCGACCGCTACGAAGTGATGAGGAGAGAAAGACCTGCGCTGGACCCGTCGCTCCTCATCCTCCCCCGCAACGCCGATCCCGGGATGCCGTTCCCCTGGACAGTGGGGTACGACCTCGTGCACGAGGAAGAGATCATGGTCCCTGCGAGCGCCGTCTTCCACCCCCTCCCGCCGCAGTATCCCCAGCTCTTCCGGACCTCCACGAACGGCCTTGCCTCAGGAAATACGCTGGAAGAGGCTGTCTTCCACGCGCTGATGGAAGTGATCGAGCGGGACGCGTGGTCGCTTGCAGAGGCCAGCAGGAGGACCGGTCCCCGGGTGACGGACATAGACGGGGCCCTTCCCGGTGAACTCCTCTCCCGGTTCGAGTCGGCTGAAGTGGAGGTGCGGATAAAGGACATCACGAGCGACCTGCGCATCCCCACTTTCGCCGCGGTATCTGACGACCTGCGGCTCCGGGACCCGACGCTTCTCACCATCGGGATGGGGACCCACACGAGCGCCGGCATCGCACTCCTCCGTGCACTGACGGAGGTGGCCCAGAGCCGGCTGACCCAGATCCACGGCGCCCGGGAGGATACCCCTACCGCGGACATGCGGAAAGTCATGGGGTACGAGCGGGCGAGAAGGATGAACCGTTACTGGTTCGACTCGCCCGGCGAGGAGCCGTTTGCAGACGTCCCCTCCTTTGACAGCGACGACTTCCTGACCGATATCAGGATGACCCTTGCCCGCCTGGATGCCGCCGGGATGGACCGGGTGATCGTGACAGACCTCACCCGCCCCGAGATCAACGTCCCGGTGGTCAGGGTGATCGTCCCGGGCCTTGAAGTCTATGCCATGGACCCCGAACGCATGGGGGCACGGTGCCATGCCGCGCGCAGTCGCAGTATTCCTGGGCCCAAGCTGTGAGCGGGAGGTCGCCGGGACGATCATCCCGTCGAAGTTCCTCCTCCCCCCCGCGGCACGGGGTGACCTGACCGCTGCCGCGGAAGACGGCGCGCGCATCATCACCCTGATTGACGGGGTCTTCTTCCAGGAGAGTGCCGTCGGCCACCGCGAGATCCTGGCGGCGCTCAAATCCGGCATCCGCGTGATCGGCGCCTCCAGCATGGGGGCGCTCCGCGCCGCGGAACTCGACACCCTCGGCATGGAGGGTGTGGGACTCATCTACCGCCTCTACCGGGACGGGGTCCTCGTCTCAGACGACGAGGTTGCGCTCGTATACGATCCCGATGACTATACCCCCCTCTCCGAGCCTCTCGTCAACATCCGCTGCACTCTCAGGAAAGCCAGGGAAGAGGGCATCCTCGCGGCAGACGACGCTGCAGCGCTCCTCTCCGCCGCCCGCTCGGTCTATTTCCCGGACCGGACCTATACCCACATCTGCGAGCAGGCGGAGGGCTCGGTTCCCCCTGCAACCCTGCGGTCGTTCCTCGAGTATACCCGACACCACGCGGTCGACCAGAAGCGGGAGGACGCGCTGGAGGCGTTGCGAAGGACAAAAGCGATTGCCGCGGGAACGGGGGGGCAATGAAGGGACACCATCGCATTTGACAGAATACGGCGCCGGCGTGGTCTATTTTCTTTTCGAATAAGACCGCACCCACACACGATGACACTCCTTGGACTCCGCGCCGCATGCATACGCATCCCCATGACGCGACAGTGCCAGTGCGGGGGCGCAGGAATTGCCGATTACTGGAACCGCAGCATTGCGACCTTGCTTCCCCGGGGGACTCCCACCTCGTCTGCGATAGGCTCGCACTTGACGGCCATGAGGTAGGCGATGGGCGGGAGGTCATGGTACTCCGAGAGCGACTCGTAGTTGGCCATCCCCTTGGAGATGACAAGCGTGCAGGTCTCCATCGCCCGCCTGAGCGGTTCCGGCATGCAGTCCAGGCGCACGCCAAGCTCGCAGCCGCAGCCGGTATGGGTGAGCACATCGGCAAAACGGTCCATGTGCAGGGCGAGGGCTTCCCTGAGCGTGGCGTCATTCAGGATGGGCTCCTCGCGGACTGCCAGCGTGACCTTTGCCCCATTCTTATGGAGGAACTCGAGCAGGAGCCGGTCAAAGACGATCTCGCCGCAGTTGTCGGTGAAATACACAATTTCTGACCCCAGGGGAAGGATCCGGTCGCAGTCGTCGATTGCGAGGCCTGCCTGAAACTCCGTCTCGAAATACTGCGAAAAATCGTCTTGTACGGTGTGGGACTTGACGCCATAGTCGAACGTGTTTCCGATCACGCTCGCGAGGACATGGTCGCGGAAACTGAAGAGACGTGGCCGGACCTTCCTGCACACCGCGAGGGCCTGGGTGGTGCTCTCCTCCTTGAGTCTCCTGAACGGGTCGTCTGTCCCGAGCCGGGAATATGCGAGGCGGTGAATCGCACTTGCAATCTGGGGGTGCGAAAGCGGTTTCGTGCGCAGTTCAAGAAGGAGCCGGGCGCACTCTTTTTTGATCTCTGCGGAGAGTTCCGCCCCCGCGCCGCAGAGGCTGCACTCCAGGGATACGCGGGAGAGAAGGCAGTCAAAACAGCGGTCATCTAATTTCATGGGTATTCCAAAGAGAATGATGATGAATGGGGCCACTGCGATTTGAACGCAGGTCAGAAGACCCCCAGTCTCCTAGGATGGCCAGGCTACCCTATGGCCCCGGGCGGGAAATTGTCCTTGCAAATTTTACAGCCATAAGACTGTTATTTTGCATTTCTGAACCCAAATATTGTGTATTTTGGGCTATATTATGTATAGAGGGGATATGTAATAAAACATCCCATCTCCCATGGCATCCAATCCGGCCGGACTCCGCTCGGGTGAAAGAAACGGTAATTCCTGGGTCTTCCGGCCATGACCTGGGGGTGGTGGAATCCGGCAGGCTGTCCTGCGACCCTGCGCCACATGGGGGATCTTTGATCAGGAATATCTATAGCGAGAATGAATAACCTGTGTGCACTTCCGTCATTCAGGGC
>MVQD01000010.1 GCA_002067095.1 Methanoregulaceae archaeon PtaB.Bin056 | reverse complement strand
CATCTGCTTCCGGGGCGCCCCCGTGTACCCGGTGGAGACGATGGTCTGGAACTCGTCGACGATGATGGCTCCGAAATTTCGCCGGAGGCACGTCCCCTGGTGTGCGCACCGGAGGGCGAGGTCAAGGAAGTACTGGTGCCGGTTGGTCCGCATATACGAATAGATTGCCCTGAACAGGGTATCAACATGCCTGTTTCCATTCCCATGGAAGATATCCCGCAAGGGGGTGGGGGGGATAGCGAGTCAACACGGGGCCTTTTCCTGTCATCCATCCTGCAGAGGGGAACAGCACGTTGAGGTTTCCCGGATGCCAGCATGAAACCGGTCAACATCGAGAGGTCCAAGCCCTTCCCATCCAGGAAATGGTGCAGCCCGGACAATGCAGCAGAGACGGGGAGGTGACAATAGCAGTATGGGGCGGTGCCAGGAATGCGGCAGTCGGGACGATCAATAGGATGGATCCCATGGTTTAAGGGATGACATGTGCTGTCGAGACCATTGCCCCCCGTGTGAATACCATGGTGGCCGGTTGACATGGATGAGGCCTTCCACGCCGCATATAGAGATAACCGACATAAGGTGTAGACCGTGGAACACCTTCACCGCAGCTCCATTCCCGATTGCTGCAGTATCGTCTCCATCGTCTCCCTGGTGAGCCGCCCCTTCTTTCCAGCCACGGTCCAGGCATGGACCCGGACCACGGTGCCGGCGAGAACGTAACTCTCATTGATGATATCCAGTCCCCCATCCTGGAAATCCTCAAGATCGATCGGAACAGAAGGCTGGTCCCATGACGGACTGCATGAAATGGGGCATACCATGAGACATCCTTTCTCATCTGCATGGACCACGACGGCAGGCCGGACCTTCCCTTCATCGTAAGGCCCCACCCGGACCGCTGTCAGTATCACGTCACCCCTGAAGTACCGCGACATGGATCTATTTCTATGAACGTCTGCCGCGAATGGGCTTAAGGCAGTCGAAACTCAAACCCCGTGCTCATTCCCTGACCTAACATACCCATGTATTCCACTCAATAAAAAATAGAGGTGAGATGGCATTCATTTCCCAAGACATAAAGCCATCATGCAGAATATGTCTGGAGATTCTCGGAAATCTCATCCTCCGTGAGTCCTCTGTTATAGAGGGCGAATGACCCGATATCGCCCGAATAGGGGAAGGGATACTGCAGGGATGCCTGCTTTCCCATCGTCAGAGGATGCTGGTTGTCCTTCAGATTTATGTCCGGGATCTGGGCAGGATTGGTGATCTTGTTGGTACCGGGAACATTGGACTGGTAATACGAGAATTGCTGCGATACGCCGTTTACGTAAATCTTCGGATCACCTCCCTCCACCACCAGATCCACGTACTGCCAGTTGCCGGCAGTCACGACGTCGTTGTCAGTCATCACATGATAGTGGATGTTGGTGATGCGATCGTCCCATTCAAAGTAGACTTTCTTGTTGATGAGATAGAGATCATAGTTCTTGTCCTCGATGACGCCGCCGCCGGACGGCGTCTGGAGTCCCTTTCCAATCACCTGTTTCCACGTATTTACATTCAGGGGCTGTAGCCAGAGCGAGATGGTGAGATCCCCGGTGTATTTGAGAGTGGGATCATCCTGGTATTCGAGCCAGTCATTCCCATCGAATGAGAGGTAGCTCATGTTCATCGGGGCCCCGGTATTCTTCGTAACCGGGTTTCCATTGACAGAGTAGCCAAGTGGTGTGCAGTCCGTCCGCCAGACATCCCCCCCAGGAGTTCCTCCTGCAAGGGCGTAGGAGGTCGTTCCCGATGTGATCCTTGCCCTGTCATCGCTCGAAATGAGGAGCTGTGCCTCGGTGTCAATCAACTGCACAATCCAGGTCCCGAGAGTGAAGGGTTTGAGTTTTCCCTCCGGCAGGGTATCAGAGATGATATAATCGCAGTGTCCTGAATATCCCGTGGAATTTGGGTAGATATAGAGGGTCCGCCCCTCAAGGGCTCCCCCGGTGATGAACGGGGTGGGATAGAGCGTACGGCCATCTGGGCTGATCACCTTGAGCAGCACCTCTTTTCCTGCGATAGGAGGAGCCTGGCCGACAAAGTGGAACGGTTCCGCCTCCCTGATGGTATACCCGACAACCTGCATCGGTATGCCACCGGGCTGGATGACCTCCACTGCCTTTGCCTCTCCTGCAATATACACCTTGTCATGCAGGATTGAGGGCCATCCCATCCAGACTGACCATATCACCATGGCAATTCCGATGACAAGAATCACCATGAGGATCGTGCTGACTGTGGCACTGATTCCCGTTTCACCCGCCAGCTCCTTCTTTTTCAACTATACACCTTCCTGAACAATTGCCTTGATGAAGGTATAAAACGTTCTGAAAAGTTGATGAGGAGGAAGAATAGGCTAAAGTCCTTGGAGGTGGACTTTTTATAGGATGTGCAGATCAGCGTTCCTTTTCAGTGTCGTTGTGGTTGTATTTTTCATGTTTGTGCCAGTCATATCCGCAGTTGCCCCTGCTGATGCTCCCCCGCTCGTCATCCCGGATCCGTCCGGAAATACGGCCCCCTCCACTATGGCTGTGGGAGAGACCTTCTCCAATCAAGAAACACTCTCCCCTCATTTCTCTCTGTGGACTCTCCTCGGGATCGCGCTCATTGCTGCGGCAATAACAGGATTTCTGGTTCTGAGGCGCCCTAAAGCATATGAGCCAAGGGCTGAACGACTCAGGAAATGAACACAGAATCAATTTTTTGTTATCATGGATAGAATGCCTGTGCGCACGAGAGTCCCCACCCGGCGAAAAACGCCAGAAGAAGTGGATTTTCAACGGATTTCAATAAGGGAGATAAAGGCCCCTGCATCGAGTTTTGCCGCCTTCACCTGCGATACAACCCCCCCTGTCGATGAAACAAACGGTCCCAGGCCAGAAGGAATCCCAAGGGATTGTTCGATTGTGTTTCTGGCTGATTTGAATGGCCTACCGGAGCCCCGGAGCTATGAGTATTGACCGCGGCTCGTCACCCCGAAAGGAGATATTCGAGGGTTGGGTTGAGGTCGCGGGAGAGATACTCCCCCCGGAAGAGGCACTCCGCCTCGTCCGCTGCAACCCGCGTGCAGCAACCGCATTCGGAGGTGAGTTCTCTCTCGAGTGGAACAACTGCACTGCCCGGGACCGGCTCGGGATCGCCCCTGGCCCCGGGTCTGCGGGGAAGATCATTTGCGCAGGGTCCCCAATCGGAGAGGTCTATCCTCAGTATCCCCGGATGGACCTGGAGCCTGCCATCCGCGAGGCGGTCCGGCTCAGGGGCGGTCAGGGCGTGGTGGCACTCTCCGGCGGTGTCGACTCCACCCTTGTGGCGGCCCTGGCAAGGCTGCCGTGCCTCGCGGTGGGTGTCAATGGCTCGCATGACCTGGAGAGGGCGGCCTCTGCGGCCGGTCTCCTCGGGCTCGAATGTTCACGGGTGGTGATTCACCGTGAGGAGGTGGAGGAGGCCTTCAAGTCAGTGCTGAGGGTCATCCCAAGAAAGTCCCCGGTCGATGCGGCAATCGCGACCACCCAGTTCTTCATCGCCCGTGCTGCACGGGATCGCGGGTACGATCGTGTGCTGACCGGGCAGGGGGCCGACGAACTT
>MVQD01000009.1 GCA_002067095.1 Methanoregulaceae archaeon PtaB.Bin056 | reverse complement strand
GTCGGGCAGGTGGTGCAGATGCTGTTCCGGCAGGTGTGCGGGATCTTCGCATCGGACGCAAGCATGAGCCCCGACTCGTCGGCAGGCATCTTCGGCGAGGCGTAGTAGGCGTCGGTCTCGGCAGATGAGACGCCCGAGTCCTGCATCCCCTTCATCAGCGCGAGGGTGAGGGGGGAGGCGACGACAGGGATGCCGAGGTCGAGGAGCCCGATGTTGCCCGAGTGATCGATGTGGGCGTGGCTGACCAGGACTGCGGCGATCTCCGGGGCGGGATAGGCGTCCATCCTCAAATCGGAGGGGATGAGGTCGTTCCTGTAGATGTTCAGTTTCGGGATGAGGTCCAGGTGGACCAGGTCGTGGATTCCCCGCGAGTCCCGGTTCTTCAGGAACTCCTCGTAGTACACGCCGTACTTCCCGAAGTTCTTCCCGAAGTCGAGGAAGAGATTTCCCTTCTCCCCCTCGATTAGGATCTTGTTCCCCCCGATCCCCTGCGCCCCGTCGTACACCGTGATCGAGGTCATGGATCCTTCTCCCTGTTCTGGTTGAGGGGCGTGACCTGCACCTCGGTGCCGTCCCACTCCCACTGCTCGAATGTCAGCTCCCCGCGCATCTGTTTCCCTGCATCATACTCATCCCCCCTTGCGATATCGCTTTTCATTCCCTCGCCCGGCGGGTCATTGGTGCGGTGGCCAGGTTCGTCATCCGCGAGGTTCCTGTACATGTCATCGCCAAGCAGTTCACGGAACGGCTCGAGGCTCCCGGTGCGGAACGTGACCATGAGGTCTTCGAGCGGGAGCGGAAGCTCGGCCTCTTCGCCGGTCCCGGTATTTCGTCCGCGGGCAGGAGCCCTGAACCTGGCGAGCAGGCCCCGCTCCAGCCTCCCGGCTCCTCTTGCCCGGTCTGCCTCAGACCCGACGCACGCGATTCTGTACATGAGCAGCCGGCGTTCCTCCTGCGGAAGGTCCTGCCGGGCTGCGACCTGGTAGATCAGCCTCCCCAGGTACTCAGGATAGGGAGGCTCCCTCGGCGGGAGATTTCCGTTCGGTTCACGTTCGGCAGAGAAGATAATGCCGGAAAAGAGCTGGTCGAGCAGTTCCACTGCCGCACCGAACGGGATGTCGTCCATCTTCCCGATCTCCTCGACGATGAGGACACGGTCCCTGGCAGAAAAAGGCGAACGGGGCACCCTGCCCCGCACACCCCCGAACAGCCTGCCCGGGCGCTTCGCCTCAGTATACATACGTGTCCCCCGGGCGGCTCGGACCGCGCCCGCCGCGGCGCATCTCCTCTCCCCGCCAGGCCTGGGAACTGCGCCGGGTCCGGTATCCTGCCATCCGCCCATCCTCGTGCGTGGAGCCCCAGCCGTGCCCGGTGAAGCAGGCCATGTGGATGACGACCCCCTCGTAGACAAGTGCGGAGCCGATGATGTCCTTTCCCTCCAGGCGGAACTCGGTGCCGAGCCCCACTGCCGGGTAGGATTCTGCGGTACACGCCGCAACCCGTTTCAGGAACTCCTGCGCATGCTCCGGCTTCTTTGGCGGGGCAGCAGGAGATTCCTCCTCGATCAGCGCCTCCATCACGTAACTCCGGATGATCTTGTCGTGGACGCGGGCATAGGCCTCGGGGCGGGAGAGGAACTCGATCCCTGCCGGGCGGCCGTCCAGGTAGACGATCACGCCCTGCTGGCCGGGCTGGAGGAGGAACGCTTCGAGGTACCGGTGCATCTCGTCGACCTTTGACTCGAAGACGTCCTTCATGGCGCCGGTCGGTGACGAGACCTTCGCCTTCTTCGACATCTCCGAGATCTCGTCCCAGATCTCCATCTGGTCCGAAGCCCGGCTCTCCCGGTGCTTCATGGACATGCTGACCGAGGCCATCTTCCTCGCCCGGATCTTGTAGTCCATCATCACCCGGGAGTCGTGGAAGGCGGGGCTCGAGTAGGCCCACCGCCCGTGCTCGGTGCAGCTGACCGGGATCTCGATCTCCGACTCGCCGGGGACGATGATGCTCGTATTCAGCACCCGGTTCTGCTTGGCCCCGGCGATCTCCTCGCCGTCAATCAGCAGGATGGGGGTCTTGCCCTTGTTCACCACCTTGAGCTGCGGGACCGCCCCCTGTGTGCTCACTTCGGTGATGAGGATGCGGTTCTGGGCCAGGGCATGGCCGAGCGTGAGGTACTCGGGGCCCGCATCCTGGGAAGAGAAGAGCGGGATGACCTCCATCCTCCCATAGCGAAAGCTGTTCTGGATTTGTATCAAGTCAAGACATGTTGCAATATGTGTGTCCATGTAGTTCCACCTTGTTTCTTTTCAGATCTCCGGCGAACGCGGCCCCCCTGCCTGCCGCCGGCACTCTCATGCGACGGGGTTTTTGCCCGCTCCGGGGCCTCGGGAGGGTCCCCAGCCCTCCAGGCCACTCAGGTGATGTATCGCACCGCGTCGTCCTGCGGGCTTTCCCTTCCCTCATGCAGGCCGGCGAACCCGGCATTCAGGATCCCACGGAGGTGGATGGCATCGTACCTGCTGTCCTGCGCAAGCTGGTCGATCCGGGCGGTGAGCAGCGCAATCCTCCGGGCAATGCGCCTGACTCTCCTCCGGCTGCCGCGGCTCCGCATCTCCTCCATCAGCCCGTGGACCTCATCCTCGAGGCCCGACATGATGTCCACCCGGTAGCGCATCATCCGGGAGACGAGCCAGACTGCCTCCCGCCTGGTCTCTTCCCGCGGGATCTCGTTGCACTGGTCGATCAGGCTCATCAGAGGTCCTCCATTGCTGGCTCCGGCTCCGGCGCCTCCGGGAGCCACGGACCGGCAGGGATCTCGTGGGCCCTCCGGCTCCACCGCGACGACGAGCCGGGGTCAAGCCTGAGCCGCGGCCTTGGCGGCGGGCAGGTCGGCGCGAGCTCTTCGAAGGCGTTGCAGTACCGGATGCAGGAGTTCCTGACCTGCCCGAG
>MVQD01000008.1 GCA_002067095.1 Methanoregulaceae archaeon PtaB.Bin056 | reverse complement strand
TCCCTTTTGCCGCTGCGGCTGCACGGGCTACTGCCATCGAGACCGCGAGGATCGCGTTTGCGCCGAAGGTGGCCTTGTTGGGGGTGCCATCGAGTCGGACCATCAAATTATCGACTGCTTCTTGGTCGGCAGCATCGATCCCAATCAGGGCCTTCGCAATCTCGTTGTTCACATGATCGACGGCATTCAATACTCCCTTCCCGCGATACCGGCTTTTTATACCATCGCGGAGCTCGACTGCTTCGTGGGTTCCCGTCGATGCCCCGGATGGACAGGCTGCTCTCCCCATCACTCCGCAGGAGAGGAGTACATCCACCTCGACAGTCGGGTTCCCCCGGGAGTCGATAATCTCACGGGCTTTTATCCGGGTGATTGTGGTTGTTGACATGGCCAATCTCTTCCTCACACGTTCTGATTGTTCTTCATTAGATTTATCCACATGATGTTCTCAGCCGATGAGGTCTTCCCTCCAGGATCGCAAGTGACTCCACCGCCCTGGCAGTGAATTCTAGCGTGGGGGAGCCACCGAACACGGAACGGACAAACCCACCCGAGTGATGGGCACACTGGCCAATGAATGCCATGCATGCCCCTGCATACCGGGGAGCGGTCCCGAGGAGCGCCGAGAGGCGCAACCCTGCATACAGGTGCTCGAGATACGGGGGTCGGCTGCCTGGCCTTCCAAGGTATCCAAACTCCGGGTCCTCGCAGGACCGGACGAACCGGTTGATGCCCAGGTTCTCCCGTGGATAGCCGAGCATGACAAGGGTCTCTGCTGCCTGCCAGGTGTCCTGAAGCGTCGGGACAGGGGACCCAAAACCCCCTGTCTCTCCCTGGAACCGGAGAATGGTACTGGTGATCTGTGCATTCCATTCTTCCGGGAAGGGGATACGGTAGAGCACAAAGAGGGATGTCAACGTATAGAGTGGGTCAAAGAGCGAGAAGCTCTCGATTACCCGGGTCTCCGGGGAGATGCAGGGAGTGCTGCGAGAGGCAAAGAGAGTTACATCGTGGCGCGGTACTGCACTCAGGAGCTGCAACCCTCGTCCGGCAAAAAGCGCCGCTGCATGGGACGAATACGTACCGTCCGGTTGCTGGAGATCCTGCAGGAATCTCACAGTCTCTTCGTCGCGGACTTTTTTTCCCAGCAGGGAGAGGACCTGCAGCGCGTGGAAGGTGTCACCGGCGTTCGGTTCATCCAGCCGGTAGAAGCAATATCCTCCAGAAGGGCACCGGCGTTCCCGCACATACTGCACGATTTTGCGGTTGAAGGGGGTGGCAAGCGGGGAGATCCGGCAGGAGGTGTCCTGGTTCATACCTTCGAAGACCTTGCCGGCGTGAGTGCATCGATGATTGCCTGCAGGTCACCGGATGCCTTCTGGAGTTTCCGGGTCCGGTCTGAGATTTCATCCGCATGCTCTTTCCGTCTGGTATACGCTGCCTCGATGGCCCCGTACGTGGCTTCAATGGTGTGGGCAAGATCCTCATCGAGCTCGCGGGAGAATACCCTCAACGCGGCATCGATGTTCTGCAGGGTTGCCCACCGCAGGTTCTCTACGTTATGGACAAGGAGGGTCTGGATCTCCTTCCCGATCCGTGCCCTTATCCGTCTCTCCCGGATTGATCGTGGGAGTGCCTTGTCTACAAGGTCCGGGGAGATGGTGCCAAGCACGCCAGACCAGGACTTTCTCGATACCCAGTATGGTTCCCGGGCCAGCACAAGCGGGCTTGCTGCGGAAGGGGCATGGTGCGGGATCTCGAAGATGGTTGACGCGGCGATCCGTATCGATTCGACAAGTGCAGCAGCCCGCTGCTGGTGGCCGGACAGGATTGCGATCAGTTCCTTGTCGAACTTACTGGTGACTTCGCCGAGAGTATGCTCGAAGTAGACCGGGATCTCCTGGGCGATTGCGTCCTCCGCGACCTGCGCATCAAGCTCCTTTGTCGATGAGATTGCCGCTGCTGCGACGCTTTCCAGGTGGTGTTGCGAACTCTCCCGCAACGCTGCACACCCCTCTTCAAGGAGCTCGACGACTCTCCGGTGATCCCCGTTCAGGATGTCCTGGGTGCGCTGGCGCTCCCGCTTCGCTTCGTCGATCTTCTCCTGGAAGAGCGCAAGGCGCTGTTCGAGATCAGTGATGGGCATCTGGAGGGACCGCATCTCCAGGTTGACCTGGAGCAGGGTATCAGAGAGCACATCGAGCGCCTTCCCGCCGACCGCTTCCCGGAGGACCCGGGTCTTTTCCCGTGCCAGGAAATCGATGAGGTAGCCGGTGATCCGGGCGAGGCCGCTTGCATTGAGCAGACCCTGATCCCCGGTCTGTTTTGCCATAAGCGCCTGTTTTGCAGAAACTGCGAAGACCTGGCCGTCGGGCGCGATGCCCACGCTCTCTTCAAGTACCTTGCGAAGGAACGCGATTGCAGTCTCGCGCTCGCTGTCGGAGAGATAGTCGATCTTGTTCAGCACGAAGAAGACCCGGGCGACCTTCTCCCGCACCTGCCTGAGGAAGTCCACCTCTACTTCCGTGATGGGCGGGTCGGCCGAGACCAGGAAGAGGGCCGCGTCACACTGCGGGAGGAAGTTGAGGGTCATCTCGGTATTGTGCCGGTGAGTCGACCCGATCCCGGGAGTGTCGATCAGGACGACCTCCCTGAGAATGGGAGATGGATGGGTAATCTCAACGTAAGAGACACCCTTCTCGTTTTTCGGGTTGACATCTTCTGACACATACCCGAGCAGGGTCTTGCTCATCCAGTTGGCGTTGTCCGAGGGGTAGATCTCTTCCTTTCGCTGGTCCTGGAAGTGGACGTGGATGGAGCGCCCCTCTCCATACCTGATGAAGGTTGGGATTGCGGTGAGCGGAATGACTGAGCTCGGGAGGATGTCTTCGCCGAGCAATGCGTTCAAGAGGGTGCTCTTTCCGCGTTTGAACTGCCCAAGTACCGCCAGTTGGAACCGGCCCTCGGCAAGCCGGTCCCGGAGACCGGTCAGGGTCTTTTCCTTCTGTTCCATGGCCGGGCCAAGGTCCCGAAGGATGGTGATCCCCTTGTTCATGAGGGCAGGGAGATCCCGAAGCACTGAATCCGGAGATGTGGGGGAAGATTGGCCGAACAATCCTTGAGTAGGGGAAGAAGTGGTGCGGGGATTTGGTATCGGGTCGGGCATGATACTCCTCCTGTCATGTCAGGGAATAACGGTCGTTTGACCGTCATGGGTAGGAGTTATCAGCAGGACCTGCGGTTGAATGGTGAACTCCATCACCAAGATAGCATTGTTATGTCTCTACCGGATACCATAAAATTTCTCTTGCGTAGGGGAGAACAGGTGCTCCAAGGAGGTGGGCAGCCCGGAATGTTCGTCTCCGC
>MVQD01000007.1 GCA_002067095.1 Methanoregulaceae archaeon PtaB.Bin056 | reverse complement strand
AGGGAGTCTTCCGCGGCCAGTGCGACGCTCACAGGGGCCGTAAAGGCGATCGATGCGGAGCTTGCCAATGTGCGGTCTCTCAACCTCGCGAGTGCCGGCCGGCTGTCCCGGACTGGGCTCGCAGGCCCGGAGGCAGAGGCGGCTCTCCTCCAGAAGCTCGACGCCCTTCCGTGGGCACTCTCTTCTGTGACCATCTCGCCTGATGGGATCATCGCCGCCGCGGTCCCGGAGCATTACCGCGGCATTGTCGGGAGGGACGTCAATTACCAGGGACCGGTCAGGGAAGCCCTTGCCATGAAGGTGCCCCGGGTAAGCGAGGTCTTCATGATGGAGGAAGGGTTTGCCGGGATCTCGCAGAGTGTCCCGGTCTTGTCTCTGGACAACAAGTACCTTGGCTATACGGATGTCACGTATCGCCCCGAGACTCTCATCGGGAGGGCGATTGCGCCTGTGTTGGAGGGGACGGCCTATGACATCTGGGTGACACAGACCGACGGGACGGTCATCTACGACACGACGCAGGAGGAGATAGGGAAGAACCTCTTTTCTGACTACGTCTACCAGGAGCCGGGACTCCAGGAGTTCTTCCGGAGGGTGGTAACCGAACCCGCGGGAGCCGGCTCCTACCGGTTCTGGGACCGTGAGTGGGACAGGGAGATCGAAAAAGAGGCCGCCTGGGAGACCGCCGGAATTGACGGGGCGGCGTGGCGGGTGGTGCTGACGGAACAAAAGACCCCGCCCGGCACTCCGGAGACTTCCTCCGTGAGGAATGCCTCCCCGGCAGATCTTACCGAACTTGACGCGTACGTGCAGTCTGCTGCCGCTTTTGCCGCAAATGAGGGAAAAGAGGCTGCACTCCGGGAGTTCAACAACCCCACCGGCCGGTTCGTGGACGGGGACCTGTATATCTTTGCCTACGAGATGAATGGGACGGTGCGTGCGCTGCCGTTCCAGCAGGGCCTCATCGGGCAGAACCGCCTTGATGTCCTTGACGTACACGGCGTTGCCTTAATCCGGGCCCTCGCATGGGCAGCCTCCCGGGGGGGCGGGCGCGTGTACTACGTGTACCCCAACCCCGCGGCAGGGTTCGCCGAGGAACTGAAGGTCTCATCGGTGGTGCCGATGGACGATGAGTGGTTCATTGGGTCCGGTATCTACCTCTCCCACGTGAACGCCACCTTCAGCCGGCAGGAGAGGGACGCCCTGATGCAGCGGGTGCATGCGGCCCGTGACTTTGCCCGGAAGGAGGGGAGGGATGCGGCCCTCGCAGCGTTCAACGACCTTTCAGGGCAGTGGGCGCCTGGAGGTAACTACATCTTTGCATACTCGATGAACGGGACGACCCTCGCCCTCCCGCACCAGCCCGGGCTGATCGGGACCAGCCGCCTAGGCCTTCTGGACCATTACGGGGTTGCGATCATCGACTGGGAGATCGAGGTGGCACGCGGTGGCGGGGGTTTTGTCTACGTCGTGTACCTCAACCCTGACACCGGGTCAGAGGCCCTCAAGCTCTGTTACGTGGTGCCGGTGGACGACGAATGGTTCGTGGGGTCGGGAGTGTACGGGGCTGTTGTGTGAAGAGGTAGGGGCAGTTCAACCCGTGGGTCATATGTGATACGGGAATACCGGGACCAATGCCCGGAGGTGGTATCCCCCACCGGAGCCTCCCCCGCGCACCCCCCGCAGTTGGGGCATTGGCCCCAACTGTTCATAATGGGTTAGGGGACGCCAGTGGAGCGGAGGAGCGAGCCCCCCCTGGCGTCATCATGGGGGGGGAGTGATATTGTGTTCACATCGTGATGAGGGAATACCGGGACCAATGCCCGGAGGGGGTATCCCCCTCCGGAGCCTCCCCCGCACACTCCCGGCAGTTGGGGCATTGGCCCCAACTGCTCATAATGGGTTATGGGGTGCTAGTGGAGCGGAGGAGCGAGCCCCCCCTGGCGTCATCATGGGGGGAGTGATATTGTGTTCACATCATGACGAGGGAATACCGGGACCAATGCCCGGAGGGGGT
>MVQD01000006.1 GCA_002067095.1 Methanoregulaceae archaeon PtaB.Bin056 | reverse complement strand
GGGGAACCGCCCGCAGGAGATCATGCCGGGCGTCGCCTCAGTCGTCGTGCTCGGCGTCTCGGTCCCCCGCGGCGCCTTCTCGACGCTCCCGAAGGGGAGGGGGGAGTACACGAACACCCTGATGGCCGGAACTGCGACGCTCCGGGTGATCGCCTTCTTCCTCGCACGGCAGATCGAACGGGAGGGTTTCCTTGCGACCATCGTCCCCACCGAGGGGAGCGAGTTTGGGTACTGGTACGCGGACCGGGCCACCCTGAAGGCCGACCTCTCGCTCAAGTACGCCGCGTACCACGCAGGGCTTGGCTCGTTTGGGAGAAACCACCTCCTTATCAACCCTGACTTCGGCGCCCGGGTCCGGATGACCGGAATCCTCACCGATGCGCCGCTCGACGCAGGATCTCCCGGGGCAGCCCCGTTCCTTCACCCGATGTGCGAGGGGTGCGGGAAATGCGCGGAGGTCTGCCCGGCAGGGGCCATCTCCTGGGACGGCTCAATCGACCGCGAGCGGTGCGCCGATTACATGTTCCGGGAACTCGGGGGACTCCGGTGCGGAATGTGCATCAGGGTCTGCCCGCTCTGACTGGGGCGTCCACAGCACCCCTGCCAGTCAGTGCTCCACCAGTTCTGCATCGATCCATCCGGGCCCATCACTCCTCTGCCTCCACCACCTGATCAGTGAGCCGGCAAGAGAGACCACGCCAGATCCCATGAGAAAGACTCCTACCAGGCGGACGACGAATGACGCGGTGAAGGTGGCGTGGAAGAGGAAGAGGAACCCAAGGATTGCAAGGAGTGAGCCGCCTACAACGGAGAGCACCCGCCCGGCGGAGGCGGTCCCCTGGAATAACCCGGTCACGGCCATCCCAAGGCCACCGACGATCAGGAGGGCGGCGGCGATCACGGCAAGGAAACCGCCGACCAGGTCAGGCTTGAGAAATGCGAGTATCCCGAGCGCGAGGACCAGGATCCCAATCACGAGCAGCACGGGGAATGCAGGGCCCCCGCCCCGCGAGAAGAACGCGGCCCCTGCAAGAAAGAGCACCGCCACCACCACCGCAATGATCCCAAGCGAGTAGAGGAGGAGCCTGATCGTGAGTGCAGGCTCGAGGAAGAGGAACGCCCCGATGAGAATCGCACAGATCCCCACCGCAAAGAGATACGCCCACGAGCGGGGAGCGGCCAGCACGCATACATCTGCCATTGGAGAATCGTGTGCTTTGCGATCTCAAATATATGCAAGTCACATACGCGGGGGAGATCGAAGAGTCGTGTATTGATATGCCTCACCCGGCCCCCCTGCGTGGGGCATCTCCTCCCCCGTACACCCCGAAGGGATCCTGCACCCCGGTGACAGCCGCAATCGGGCGGCGGCGCTGCCTGCCCGCTCCGGGGCCAGAGTCCCTGACCCGGAAAGATGCAGTGCGGTCGTGCACCCCTGCTCGTATTCACATCACCTCCCGTGCATGGGCCGCCGGTTCGTGCCGCCCCGGGCCGGTGCATGGCCCGCGTCCGGCCTTATTTTCCGACATCCCGACGCGCAACAAACCCTTATCGCCTTCCACACTCCACGATCCTGTAACTGGTGGGGGGCACTCTCAATGTACGCCATACGGTTCTTCCGGATCTACGACATCGGTGAGGAGGTGGACCTGGGGTCCCTGGAACGTGACCTTGCGGCCAGCACGCCCACCTCCCGCTCAAGGTTCCACCGCGTCAGTCCTGCCTCCATCACGATCGACGACCCGCCGATCCTTGTCAGGCTCCAGGGGGGAGCGATCCGCACCCCGGCACGAGAACTCCCTCTCACCGCGATGGCAAAGGTCTTTGACTTCGGGGCCATCAGCATCTGCCTCTGCCTCGAGGACCAGGAGGCTCCCGCCGCAGCCCTCGAAGAAGTGGCGCTCGCGTTCGCCGCCCACGAAGGGCTCTCCCCTCACTTCGAGCGGGCACTCTCCGATCTTCGCGACGTCCTCCGTCCAAGCCTCGGCGAGCGGCCCATCGACGCCGATTTCTACGACGAGTACACCATATTCCATGCCGACCGGGAAGACCCGGCGATCGACCAGGTGGCAGTCCTCCTCGGGGAGAAGGCAGGGTTCTCGCAGGGGGTCCGGGAGGACTCCCTCCGGTACACCTTCAGCTACTACCCGGACGAGAAGGCCGTCCTCTCCTGGGGGGCGTCCCTCCTCTTTTCTCCTGACCCTCCCCTCGACCTCATCGAGCTGATCGAGTATGCCGCAGTCCAGGTGCTCGAGCTGCGGTTCTACGAACGCGAACTCTCCCGCCAGATGGAGAGGATGTACGATGATATCGAGAACGCCGGACGGCAGTGGTGGATCACGAGGTCGTTCCATTACCGGGCCCTTATGAAGGGCCTCATGAGCGAGCAGGCCGAGGTCTCGGAGGTCGTCGAGGACGTCAACAACCTGATCAAGGTGACAGAGGACGTCTACTACGCAAGGGTGTATGCCGCCGCCCTCCAGGTGCTCAGGTCAGGCCAGTGGACAGACAGCGTGAACCGGAAACTCGCCACCATCCGGGAGACCTACCGGATGCTCTCTGACGAGGTCAACATCCAGCATGCCCATTTCCTCGAGTGGATCATCATCCTCCTGATCGCATTCGAGATCGTCATCTTCCTCCTCCCGGTACCCGGCCACTGATGCGGCCCAGGAAGCGGCCGCTTCCCGTTTCACTGCCTTTATCAGCTTCTCACTCTCATGCTTCCCCATGGCAGTCCCCGCCCGGTGCATCAACCGGCTGATGTCAGGGATCATCCTCAAGGATACGACGGTTGAGAAGGTGAACGCGTACGTCAGGGACACCTGCAGCGAGTGGTACGATGTCCCGCCGGGCTTTGAGTTCCGGGGTGTAGACCTCCTCCTCCCTTCTCCGATGGCGATGGGGTTCAAGAGAAAGAAGAAGAAGATCCTGGTCCCGTTTGTCAAGCCCTGCTATGGCCCGATACTTGTAGAAGTGGATGCAAGGGATGGGGATTTCGACAATATCATGGAGAGGCTCGAGTCTGCGAAGGGGTAAGAGTCCCTCCATCCCCATGTGCCCCTTGCAACGGGCCGGGTCAGCCTCCCTCGCCGTTGCCCGCACCGAAATCCGCGACCGCCCAGTCCCCCTCCCACGAGATGGTCCGCCGGGCCGTCGCCACCACATGCACCCCCACCGTGTCAAGCACCTCGAGGGTGATGGTGATCGGTCGTTCCTGGACGAGTGGGTCCTTCCAGGTCCAGTAGACCGGACCATAGTCCCTGGTTGCCATC
>MVQD01000005.1 GCA_002067095.1 Methanoregulaceae archaeon PtaB.Bin056 | reverse complement strand
GATATGTTCGAATCGAGCGTAATTCGCTCGGGGGATTCCGTAGAGACAAGTGTCAGCCGGTCATATACTGTTTTTACCACAGGAAAGAACTCGCGGTAATCGTAGGGAAACGCTGACTCCAGGAACTCCTCCTGTTCGGGCGAAAAGCCGGTCTTCGTCCACAAGGTCCTGATGCGGCTCTTCTCCGTCGTTCCCTTGCTGGTCTTCTTCTTTACTTCGAGATACGTCTCTTTGGACGAGTCATACCGCCGGATGCGCAGCTTGTAGCGGTTGCCTTTCCCGTTGTGGTGCTGGAGGAAGGTCAGGAAAGAGGGGGTATCGTAATACAGGGTCTTATACCGTGTGATTCTCGAATTATTCACTTCAAGCACCAGATAGGAGTTCGTAAGTTCTCCAAGGAGGCCCAGGCACTGCTCGAACGTCATCAGGTGCTTGCTCTCCACCCTGCTGAGCAGCCCGGCCTTTGCCTCTTCCAGACCTTTAAGGGATATACTCCCGAAATCCCGCGTCGCAGACAGCATCCTGCTTCCGGGGCCAGCGCAATGAGCTGGTCCATACTGCATACCAGGGGTTCCTTCGTTCATCCCGATCACATTCATCCTCCTCCACTTGAAAGACTGCCCCTTCCTGATGGGGATGAGATCGCGGCCGCCTTTTGCAACGATTGTGTGAAAGGCTTTGTGACCGGACTGACAAACCTGGCCGATTCCGGGCTTGAGGCGATGAATTCCGAATTCACATTCCCGTTCTGAAGAGAATTAATGGTCCAGGCACCAGAAAGGCTGGAAACGGGTTTTGTGGGTGAAGGAACGAAGTTCCCGTTTTTTAAGACTGCTGTTGGGGTGGCTGACGTGCAGGTGCAGACCCTGCTTGCGAATCCCACGTTGCCTGCGGCATCGGCCGCGCTCACCTTCAGGATCAGTGTCGGGCCTGCGTCCTTTGGAACCGTCCACGTGATGAATCCTTCCTCCGGGAGGTCGTCCGCAACCTCGGTCCATGTCCTGCCTCTATCCAGTGAAGTGGAGATGAAAACGCGTGTTACCCCGATGTTATCGGTTGCGGACCACGCAATCCGGAGCATGTCCCCGGGCGCCGTTTGAGCGGACAGTGCGGGTGCGGTAATGCGTACGGCGGGAGTCTTGAGATCCTTCAAACCCGCCACAGCAGGTGTGGGGGTGGGAGTCGCGACCGGTGCAAGGGAGAGGAACTCCATCACCGCGTCATAGCGGCTCTTTGCATGTTCGATCAGTTCGTTGAGCGCGGTGTCGAAATCCTGGGGATTGTTCAGGTGTGTGTACCCTGGCTGTTCGCCATACTGCCCCGTCACATACGGTTCGATGAGGGCATGGTAATACCGGTATGTCTCTTCCATCTTCGACGGTTCGAATGACGTGGTCACAACCATCCCGAGGTACTCCTCGTACCGGGCATAATAAACCGGGTCATCCGCAATATACCGGATCAGCGGCCAGTTTTCACTCACTTCGTCAAGACCAAGAGAGAGTGTACTGCCCATGCCACCAGCGGGTCTCTCATTCATATTCCCAGGAGTCCAGTTACTATCTCCCATCTCTCCCGGATTCATTCCCCCCGGTGTCCAGTTCCTCCCTCCCGGATCTCCCGGGTTCATACCTCCTGGAATATGGCCTCCTCCGCGCATCCCATTATCGAGGGCATAGTTGTTGTCCCATGGGATCCAGGTAATTTTCCCATCGGCGGGGTCGGTGTAGAGGTAAAAGTTCCTGCAGTTGCCCCCGTAGGTATCCCAGTTCTGGATCACGGTATTGGTCGCAAGCCACCTAAGAAAGACGTCCACATCGAAGATCTCTTCGAGCTCGGCCCTCCATTGTACCGGATTTGAAAGCCGCGTATCCGAATGAAGGACCGCATACAGCATCTCCACGTCGCTCCAGTCACCGTCGTCCTCGTTGGTCTTCTTCTCAAAACTGTTCCGATCGAATGTCCCGGCCGCAAAGGTGGCCCCGTTTCCTTCAGGTTTGTACAGGTTCCCGGAGTCGTCCGTAAACTGCGTTTCTATCAATGTATCCTCAACTGCCTCGACCATCGTGTATAAGCCAAAATACTTCGGGCCATCCCCATAGTCCACATAAAGGCGATAAAATGCAGTATACGGTGCGGGAACACCGGACTCCCTGAATATCGCAGGGACAATCATCTCTCTCATCAGAGAGTCGTCATTGTAATTTCCCTGAAGGTTGAGTTCATCGAAGCCGTAAAAACGCTGGTTCTTGATCTCGGGGAATTCATCCTCGAACTTGTCGAAATTGAGCTTCAGGGAGATCTTGTAGGAACCTTCCCTCCATGCGCCCTGGAGCGAATTGAACCCTTTGAATCTGATCCCGACATTCTGCCAGCCGACTCCCTCAAATGATATATCAGCAGGAACGTAGACCGGGTCAGTCTCGCTGAACATTCCTCTGATTTCCTGTCCTTCTCCCGGATTGGCGCCCGGCTCACCAGCCTGGCCGGGACCTCCCCCTGATATTCCTTCACCGAACTCTCCGTACAGTTCAGTCATGTTCTCACGCATCTTCCGCCAGTTTTCCGGAGTGATGGTGATTGTCATGACGTTGACCCGGTCGTCGGGAAAGACCACTTCGTAATTGGGTTCTGCCTTGCTGCTATGGGCTGCATCAGACATGTCTATTCCGAGAGAATGCTCTGTTCCCTCACCATTCGTGGCGCCCGCAACTGCAATCATGCAGTAGCAGAATGTGCATATCGCAAGGACAAGTGCCAGGGATGAGATCCTTGGGATATTCCTCCTCATTAGTATTCACCTGTTATCATGTGCATATGCCCATTTAGTTTAACATATTGTTAAATATA
>MVQD01000004.1 GCA_002067095.1 Methanoregulaceae archaeon PtaB.Bin056 | reverse complement strand
CCGATATCAGATTCAGTGTTCTCCGCAGCACCGGCCACTGTGGCAAGAGCTCCTGCCAATGCAGTTATTCCAATGCCAAACGCAATACTTTCCATTTAGCCTCCTCCCTGCGTGCGTAGAAGAGTGCACGAGAGTGTTCGATACACATTGCCACTCACATCGAGTACAAACCCTTTGTGGTTCATCTAACAGTCGATGATGGAAGAGTTAAAGGTTTCGAAATTTTTGCTTATATACGCGGTTAATGTGCCGGAATCGCCAAAAAAACGGGTTTTCGGGATTTTTTAACATCTGGATTTTAGTTAAATAAAATAAAGTTGTGTTATTCGCAATCTGGCTGTAGATTGGATTCGGAATACCTGGAGAGCAGGTCGGTAACTGCACGGATCTCGGCTCCCTGTTTTCTTGCCTCCTTCAGGTAGAGGTCAAAGACCTGGTCTGTGACGACATGGAGGCGCGGCTTGTAGATGTCCGCATCCATCATCAGCTCAAAGCAGCGGGCTTCGGCGATCGAGAGGCCAAATGAACGGTATTCTCCATTATCCGGCCGGAAGAGCGGGTTCTCGTCTCTCGGCGTGCGGAGGACAAGCCGGGCGAGGGGAGTGCCGGGGATGGGCTCGGCAATGCTGACGAAGACGTCGTCCAGGCACTGCTCTGCGATGAACTCCCTGCTTGCGGCATAGTCTTCATCAGTCTCGGTGGGATACCCCACGATGAAACTTCCCGCAACCTTCAGGCCATGGCTCCTGCATGCCTCGATCGCATCTTTCGCCTGGGATACGCTGACGCCCTTTGCCATCTGGGAGAGGATGCGGTCGCTCCCTGATTCGATGCCGAAGAAGACCCACCCGATGGTGTACTTCCTGATGGCGTCCAGTATCTCGTCCGTGATGCAGTCCACCCGTATGTCTGGCGCGGAGACGTTGGCCCTCCCCATGATCTCAGCCATGCCCGAGAGGAGGTCGATGAATGCACCCGGATTGAGTTTCCCGTCGCGGGAACAGTAGAGGGACCCGGTCCCCCCCGAGATAGAGATGCGCCTTGCGCCTTTCTCCCTGAATGCCCTGACCTCTCTTAAAACCTCGCTGATCCCGCGGGAACGGATCTCGCGGCCGAAGAACCGCGGGACCTGGCAGAAGGTGCACCCTCCCAGGCATCCCCGGTGGCTCTCAATATACGCGTTCGCCCCCCTGATGCTCTGGTTCCCGATGTCGTCGGGAATGAGGGGGAGAGGCCTGTCAAGGTTCGCGGGGGGGACCGGTGCCTGGACCACGATGCGGTCCCCGCCACGATACGCGATCCCAGGGATTTCAGGTGAGACGCCTTGCCTGACGAGTGGGACGACTGCATTCTCCCCCTCACCCACTACGACGGCATCGACCCCAAGCTCGCCGAGCACCATGTCAGGTGCCGAGGAGACAGGCCCGCCCGCGTAGCAGAGTCCCCCGTCCTCCCGGTGCTGCGCGACGAAGTCCCTGATCCGGGTGTCCAGGAGGTGCTGGGTGGAGTAGAGTGAGAGGAGCAGGACTTTCTCGGGACACGGCTCAAACGACCTTGCCAGTGTCACCTCCACCCCTTCATCCTGCAGTATCCCCCCAATCAGCATTGCACCGTAGGTATACAGATCGGGGGAGAGTATCCTGACCTTCAATGAAGTCTCCCTCCGGAAAGGTACATACAGTCACTTCGCCGGAAATGGAAATAAATTATGGTGATTTTTCCATCCTCAAAAAGACCCTGCCAAAGAGCCTTTCGGAACGGCACGGACCGGGAACTCGTGAAGGGCCATGGATGAGCATGGGTGCCCTGGACACATGGATGAAAAAAGAGGTCCGTCTCCCGTTGCCGGGATCAATCACTCGTGGTCGCAGGAGTGGCCTTCGGTGTGATGGCAGCTCGAGACTCCGGGGACGATCCGGCCCGCGATGAACTCCTGGGCGACGAGGTCGACGGGGCCGGCAATCCCGAGGATCACCTGGATTCCGTGCTGCTGGAAGAGTTCCACCGCCCTTGGCCCCATGCCGCCTGCGATCACGTGGGTCACGTTGTGGGAGGCAAGGAACGGCGGGAGTATGCCGGGCTGGTGGCCGGGGCTCTCCAGCACCTCCCGGTGGAATATCACGCCGTTCTCGACAGAATAGAGGGAATACGTGCTGCAGTGGCCGAAGTGCTCGGATACCCTCGACCCTTCGCTTGCAATCGCGATCTTCACCCTTTCACCTCTGTTGTTCCTGCCTGTTGAAGGCGCTCATGAACCTGCCGCGTCCATTGCCTCTGCCGCATCCACGGGCAACGCCGCCTTTTCCCAGACCATACACGGCAGAATCCGCAGGGACCTGCCCTCCGGTCTCCCGGCCGGAAATACCCATTTCCGCGTGCTCTTCGTTGGCTACGGGAGAGGGCACTGCGCCACAGCGTCCGAACCCCCGGCCAGTACCCGGACCCCTTCCACGGGGCCCGCTTCCATCAAATCCAGGCATACACACGTCTCCTCCACGCACGGGACCGCGCGTGTAATAATTACTCATATGAGTAAAAATCTATATAAACCTGATGAACCTGGCAGGATGGAAGGTCTGCCGCGTCCAAATCATGAACCGGTTATAAAAAAGAAAAGGGGGGTTTCTGACCTTACCGCGCGGGTATGATCAGCGAGCGCTCTCCGGCGGGCATGAACTCGCGGATTGCACCCTTTGCGAACTCGCGCCTGGGCTCGGCGAAGTCGAACTTGAGCGAGGGGTCGGCGAAGGCGACTTTGATCAGCGCGTTG
>MVQD01000003.1 GCA_002067095.1 Methanoregulaceae archaeon PtaB.Bin056 | reverse complement strand
ATGAGGACGGGGGCAGAGACCTCCCCCGGCTCTGTATTGATGTAGCGGACGGTTATCTCGTCCATCCCTTCATCTCCCTCCGGTACTTGCCATAGCGGTCATCGGGAGAGAACCGTGCCGGGTGGGCGGAGACCGTCGCCTCTCCGCATGCGGGGCACGTGTCCTGCAGCGTGTAAGTCCTGTCACGGGGGCACCGCTTCAGCCGGCCGCTCATGCCGTCTTCCCTGACTTGGGCTTCTTGATGAATTTTCCCTCTCCCCCGGCCCGCTCAACGACGCCGATCGCCGCAGCGGCGGCCTTCTCGATCGCCTTCTCTGCGGTCTTGTAGTCGCGGGCGGTAACCTTGATGCGGTAGGCGGGGGCCCCGAGGTATGAGATCTCGATCTCCGCGTCGGGGATCTTCGGCTCGGCGCTTCGCAGCGCCCGCCTGATGATGTTCACGCCATCGGGCTTCGTGGAGGTGAGGATGATATTGCCGCCCACGGTGACCCGCGGCATCTTCACGTTCTCCCGCGCCACCTGCTGGAGGGCAGAGACTGCTGCGGGCGAAATGCCGAGCGAACCGAGGGAGTGGTCGCCGCTGACGATATCCTCGAATACCGAGTAGAGGTCGCCGTAGTGGGAGTAGATCGCCGCCTCGATCTCCTCCGGGTTATCCCCCGAGGCCTGCGCGGCGAACCCGATCCACTTCCGGGCCTTGGACTCGTTCTTCCATTCCCGGATCTTCTCCCTGCGCTGGTGCTCGTTCACGTCCTTTAACGAGAGATCGATGTGGCCCCTCTGGGTATCGACGTGGAGGACCTTGCAGACCACCTTCTGCCCTTCGCGGATGTGGTCGCGGATGTACTTGATCCACCCTGTCGCCACTTCAGAGATGGGGATCAGGCCCACCCTCCCGGGATACTCGTCCAGGCTGACGAACGCGGCGAAGTCTTTCACGTCCTTGACCGTGCAGACCACCAGTTCCGCCTGTTCGGGCCACTCTCTCTCGCTCATCGGACCAATCACTCGAGCGTTGCCAGGACTTCTGCCCGCAACTGTGCCTTTCCGCCGGAAGGCTCGGCAAGGACTTTGCCGCAGACCACGCACTCGACTGTCGTGCTGGCCTTCTCAAAGACCACCTGCTCGTTCTCGCAGTCCGGGCACTTGACCCTGAAGAACCTGCTGCGGTTTTCCCGGAGTTGTCTGACCATCTTTCTCACTCCGTCAGCTCGAACTTGCCCGCACGGAACCCGCAGCGGAGGTGGGCCTTCTTGCAGATGCTGCACCGGTAGCGGACGTTGATCTTCTTGGTGGGCTTGTCCCCCCCGGGCACCTTGGAGAACTTCCCCATGCTGCCCACCGTGCTCCTCCTCGCCTTCTGCCTGTCGATCCAGTGCAGTCCGGAGGTCCTGCTCTTCTTGACCTTCTCCACCTCGTGGACCTGGTGGGTGCGGCAGAACGGGCAGTATGTCTTGAATTTGACTGGCATTTTCATAGATATGGCCTCGTATTCAGGATATCGAATATCAGTATTATTTGCCAGGATTGATATTTAAGACTATGTTGCGCTCACAGAGGACCGCAGCGTTCCTCTCGGGGAGGGACACCACGTCTTCGCGCCGGAGGTGGTAGATGCGGCCGTCAACTCCCATGAACGGCTCCATGTCCTGGAGGACGCGGGAGACCACGAAAGCCGGCTGTTCTGCGGCAACTTCGGCCAGCACCGCTGCGCAGCGATCGGTCCCGCGATCTCCGCCGGGGTGTGCGGGGGCCCGTGGGATCGAACCCTCGACAAGCCGGCAGCGGGCCTGCGCGAGCGCCATGACCACCTGGTCAAACATATCCTTCTCCTCGGGGAGGAGCTTCTTCAGCTCTTCGCGGTCGATATACTGCCCGTCCTCCTGGGACCGTGCGAGGGAGAGTATCTTCTCGGCCCGGATGCGGTACAGGTCAAGCATCGTCTCCCGAATCGCGGCGATGCGCTCGATGAGGACCCGCGCTTCATCGGAAAAAGGGTCCTCGCAGGCATACAGGCAGGCATACTGCGTCTCAAGGTTCCTTCCGACCGAGGCAAAGAGGTCTCTCTGGATTTGCACGAGCCGCCCCGACTCGCGCTCGGAGAGGAGGAGGATCCGAAGTTCATCCAGGTGCACGCGAGCCACCCCCTGCGATCTCAGCCGCGCCCCTGCAGCAGAGGAAGACTGCGAGCGCCTCGGGGACTGCAAAGACCCCTTTCTGCAGCCGGAAGGTCGTGCCCAGGAGCGGCATCGAGAGAGGAAATGCGAGGTCCACCTTCACGTCGCGCTCGCCGAAGACGACGGCGTCCACCAGGGGGTCGAAGTCGTCGAGATCGGCCGGTGCGAGCGGGGTGACCCGGAACCCGCTCCCCCCGTGGAGCGAGGACGGCAGGCGGATCAGGCGCTTAGTGTCGGTCGTCACGGGTTCGTCCGCGAGCGCGGCCCTGCTCCTGAGCATGGCGGCAAACTCCCCCTCCTTCTGGGCGGAGAGGCCGCGGATCACCCTGGCAAGGACCGCATCTTTCAGGTTGAGGGACGAGGGGTCAGACGTGACGAGGGAGATGACTTCCCGGAGTCGCCCGGAGAACTCCTCAGCGGTCGTCTTTCCCACCCCCTCCAGGCCGGCAATGGCGGCCAGCCGCTCCTTCTCTCCGAGGCTCTCCAGCCATAGCAGGTACTCGGCAAGTGCAGCTATATAGCGGTGATGCCATCCGCGGGGTGAAGGTGTGCGGTGGGAGAGGAC
>MVQD01000002.1 GCA_002067095.1 Methanoregulaceae archaeon PtaB.Bin056 | reverse complement strand
TCGGAACTGGTGTGAGAGCGCACTTATTGCAGTCGCAGAGTTTTTCCGCAGGACTTCGAGAACCTCATGGAAGATTCCTTTCTCCTCCACGGTAAACAAATTCCGGTCGGCGTGCTTTAATGGTTCGAACCGGTAGTGTACGACATTGTGTGATGGATGGATCCTGATGACCTTGATGAACTCATTCGAACAGGAAGTGAGGGCAAATGCGACAGGGGGGACGGGGCCGAACGGCATGCGGATGTATTCATCCTCGAGAAGGGTTTTTCCCCGACGATTGAAGATGATGAGATCAACGAAAAAGACAAACTTCATCAGCTTCGTCCGGCCTATTTCCGGATACTCTTCAATGGCGTAAAGAATAGCATTGACCTGCTTGTTTCTCTTCATACCTTCTTCATGGGTTATTTTGCAGAACTTATATATAATATCCGGGTGGCAGAAGGCAGGAAAACGGGCAATTGTTCATTTTTTTTGGAAAGACCCGAGGTTATCATTGATGGTCCAGGTCGGCCGGTTGACCTGCCGGATGGAGGAAGCGAAGCGATAGCGGAGCACGCCGGCCGGGAGAGTCAAGCCTGCCGGCCGTTGATGGAATGAGGAGAACCTGGACCAGCGGAGCGGAGGCCGCCACCGAGCGGGAGCGAGGGCGTCGCCGGAGCGAAGCGGCAGAGGAACCCAGCGACAACTCCCGGAGGGCGACCCCTCGCAGCGAGCGAACGCGAGCAGTGGGGGAGCCCGAAGGGCCGACGCACCATCCGCATTCACTTTCACGCCGCGCGGCAGCACTATATAACCCAATGAGTCCCAACATATATTGGTGAAACACACCATGCGACAGACAGAAACCATATTCGAGCACATCGGGGCAGCCCGCCAGTACGAGGGCACCCTGCGTATCGACATCAAGACCATGCAGGCCGTGATCTCCCGGTCCGATGTGGCCCGCCTTCTCGACCGCTGGCCCGTCGACGTGTTCGACATCAGCGATGTGATGAAGACCGCTGGCAGCCCCTCGCCGGTCGGCCGTGCGTGGATCACCCGCTCGGGGAGGGCCGTGATGTACACCATCAGCGGCATGAAGTACATCTCTCCTCTCGCCCAGGTGCGGGGTGCTATCACCGGGGAGCGGAAGTATGCAAATGTCTCGATCCTGCGAGATGTTGCCGGGGCCGGCCCGGTCCTCTCCTCCTCCTCTCCGGCAGAGGTGGCGGCATGACAGGGAAACGCAGTGTGTACGACGTGATCCCCACCCGCGACCTTGACAAGATGTGCCGGCTTCAGGAGGAGGCAGTTGAGCTGGAGAATCAGGCGTTCATTCTCCAGGCAAGGGCACAGGAGATCAGGACCAAGGCCGAGGACATCGTAACCGCCTACCGCATCCGGATGGAAAAGCGCGGCTGGGGTGCATGTCGGGCCGAGGCCGAGGCCGAGAATATGCGGTCATGGTACTGCGACCCGCTCCCAGGCCAGAGGGTGCAGGCATGAGGATTACCCTGCAGGGCGGGGAAACCCTCACCCTTCCCGGGTGTCTGGTCCGCTTTGGTACTCAGCTCGGAGTAATCGGTCCCAGCTGTGAGCTTACCCACCTGATCAGGGGCGGGAGGCTCTGGAAGGTCACCGGTTCCGCCGGCTGCACGCGCGAGCATGTCGGCGTTATCGACCGGGTGGAGGTGTGAACCATGCCGGAAGATCAACGTATCACCGTGAAAAAGATCCTGGAGGGCTCCCCCTTTCAGGACAGCATAGAGATCGGGACGCCGGGAAAGGGCGGCGCGATCAAGATATACGGCGACTTCGCCGATCCGGCCGGCTTCGAGGCCAGGATCCGCGAGGCGGTCCGGCTGCGGAAGATGGCGAGCGACATGATGGGAGGGGTATAATGTCCCCTCACGACCTCCCTTTTCCCGATGTCGCCGAATGGGTCCGGGACCACTGCGACCCGGCCCAGTCCCGGTGCCTCTGCGGGCGCGACCTGCGGGGGGACCAGGTGCACGGTTACCCGCATGATGCCGGCTGGGAGACCGACACCGGCCGGATGTGGCTTTTCATTCACTGCCCCGGCTGCGGCTACGAGATGGCGATCTGGAAGCTCGGCGTACCTCGAGATCGGGATTTCAGGACCAGGACCGGGACCCTGCCGGCCGAGGGGGTACGGGCATGAAGCGCGAGGTCCTCACTGATGAGGCCGGCGAGGTGATCGGGATTGCGTACACCCTCGACGACCAGGAGCACGACGGGGAAGCACTCTTCGACGAGCTCACCCGTCTGCTGGGGGGAGACCGATGAGCGGCGACACCCTCACCGACTTTTTCGGCGATGTGATCCACTCTTACACACGGGCCGATGCGGTCCGCGACGGGGTCCTTGTCGAACTGCCGGCGAAGATCTGCCAGGAGGCCGGGATCGTGGTACCGGTCGCCGTGACCTCCGGAGTCTGGTCCCTGGTCGCACCGGGTAATATCGACGAGATGCCATGCCAGAGCGTTGAGGGCCGGATGTGGGATCTCCTCTGGATGTTCACCTGCACCGCGAGGGCGTCCAAAGGGATGCGCCGCTCGACTATTCATTTCAAGTGTGCCTTCATCGTCTCCCGGGCTGCTCCCGGCGGGGTAGTCCTCACCGAGACCAGGACCGAAACCCTCCGGGCAGCCTGCGGGCCGGGTGATGACGGAGAGCCAGTGATCACTATTATGCTCCCTGGGGAGGACTGATCACGATAGACATTGCCATGCCAGGAGGACCAGCCATTCCCTCACCCACTTTTTACACCACCGAAGAGGTTGCCGATCTGCTCAAGGTGCACGTAAAGACGATCCGCGAGATGATCAAGTCCAAGCGCCTCGCGGCGGTCAAGGTCGGCCAGGAATACCGGATCACCGACGAGCAGATCCGGCAATACATCGAAGAGAACAGGACAACGTGACCGGGGATCCCGGCACCAATCCACCATGCGACAGATAGAGAAAGTGCCGGCCGGCCCGGTCGAATAGTCATGGGTCGCGGGGGGCAATACCCTTTTTCCTGCGGCTGCACCTGAAGGCTCCGGGCGGCCCTTCGGGCTCCCCCACTGCTCGCTGTTGCTCGCTGCGAGGGGTCGCCCTCCGGGTGAGTTGATCGTTGTCCTCTGCCGCTTCGCTCCGGCGACGCCCTCGGCCTCTCGGCCTCGGTGGCGGCCTCCGCTTCGCTGGTGGGACCGGGTCGGGAGCCATCGACGGCCGGCAGGCTTGACTCTCCCGGCCGGTCGCTCCGCTCTTGCTTCGCTTCCTCCGTCCGGAAGGTCAACCGGCCGGCCTGGATCAGGACCAGCCCCCTACAAACCGCCTGCTCTGGCGACGAGCGGAGGGACGAGCACCGGCGCCTCCCGACCGGAGGGGAGTCCATCACATGACCCGGCGACGCATCAGCGGAGCCGACCGGGGCCGCAGCGGCCCGAGCGACCGGGAGGGAGCGAGTCACCGAGCGTCATCATTGTCTGTTAAACAGCGACGAGCACGGTGCGGGGAGCACGGTGCGAGGAGTGGGAAGAGTGCAGCCTCCGGCGAGGAGTTCACGACGAAGCCGGGGGCGTCAGAGGACCAGGACAAGGAAGAGAAGCCAGGGGCACGATGCGAGTTGCAGCGGAGTGGAGGAGCACCGGACCAAAGGGAGGAGCGGACGGAGACGGAGTGGAAGGAGCATGGTGTCCCGTCATGCCGGTGGAAACAACCGCTTGGTATCGTTCCAGAACCAGATGGTCGCCATTTGCAGGACGCCGACCGCGAAGAGACCAAGGACTACGGATACGGGAGTTATTCCCGATTCGTAAATACTATTGAGCATTGCCTGCAGAAAGAGGGTAATTAAGGATCCTGCAACGATCACTGCAATCGCAAGCCGCAACATGATCTCTCCTGCTCCTGGATTAAGAAAAAATTTCCGGCTCGCCCCTGTGGTCCCATCCCTCCTGCGATAAGGTTCTGACCAGAGGGAGGAACCGCACGGGGCAGGGGACCCGTGCCGCAGGAGGAGGGGCGCCGGGGTGGAGGCCCCGCCCCTTCGGTGTGGGAGGGGCGGGGTCGGGGGTAGGGGTCGGTCGCAGGGGCGAGAATATTCGTGATACCTCCACCTATCAACAGAGCGCAAGTCTCACCGGGTTGAGACGCATCACTCCTCCAACTCCCACTGCGATACCCGTTCCCGGCAATCAGGGTCAGGGAGATAGTTCCCACGCGCTATCATGGCCTGGAGTGCTTTCACCAGCTCCTGGCGCGAGAGGAGACGACGGTCATGGATGAGGTCCAGGATCCACAGGACACCATGGACAGGAATCCCCGCGCCTTCGCAGAGTGCCCGGAGCCGCCTGTCGCCCGTGAGCACGATACAGTCCTTGCGGGTAGTTGCATGGATGAATAGCGACAGGTCCACGGGCTTGATTCTCTTGTGCCCAGTGCTGATACGGAACAACTCTAGGACCTCCGCATCAGAAAGAGATACCACGAAAAGACCGGACCTGACAAGTGCGTCGGTATCAACCGTCTTCCATTCGGCCAGGATCAAGTCAGTCGTGCACCAGGAGCAGTGAAGGTCCCACAGCACACTTAGCAGGTGTCCATCGTGGAGAGAGAAGAGGACGCTGGAATCGAGGAGGTATCGGGCGGGACCTTCATGCACAGTCTACACACCCGCAGACAGTGGCGATGTCCCCGCCAAAGATCTCGTTTGCCCGCCCCCTGGAGATGACGCCCTCTGCGTATGCCCGCATGATCATGAGGTTCATCGAGCTCGGCTCTTCGGGCAGGTATGGTCTCATGGGCTCTTTCTGGTGCCACTTGTTCTTCCTGAAGGTGATGTGGATCTTCTTGAACGACACAGGGCTGATATACCCGTTCTCGAACGCCCGGTAAAGGATCGCCATCATCGAGAGGCCATACCGGTGCTTGAGGATGCACAACTCCTCGAGCCCGATCCTCTTTCGTTCCTCGCCCAGCTCTTTTCTTACCTGCTCCTTCGGGAAGAGGAAGGCTCCCGCAAAGCGGTGATACAGCTTGTCCTCATCGATAGCCGGGTCGACGTCCAGGACAAGGTGGCCGATCTCGTGGGCGATGGTGAGCCGCTGGCGGTCGCCGCTGACATTTCTGTTCACGACAATGACGGGGTATTCGTCGTTGACCCGGATGGTCATGCCGACAAACGCGTCAGAGGCATCGACGAGGCCGATCTTGATCCCGTGGTCCTCCAGGATATCCATCAGGTTCTCGATTGGGTCGAGGCCGAGGTTCCAGTAGGCGCGCAACTGGACTGCGGCGTCTTCGATCTCCCTGGGTTCGGTGATACGGATCGGAGCAGGAAGGTCCACCTCGCGTCGTTCTTCAAGGATAGTCTCGATCGTGACGAACCGCTCCAGCCAGTCCCGGGTGTCCTCGATGATCTTGTGGAGTTCCTTCTGCTTCAGGTTGACCTTTTTCCTGAATGCCGATGGCCGGAGCGTAGTGATCGGCTCCTGGCGGAAGAAATATTCGATAGGCAGGTCCAGGGCTTTTGCCAGCTGTATCAGGCGCGGGGAGTCCGGAGTGGTAATCCCCTTCTCGTAATTGTTCAAGGCAGTCTGGGTAATTCCGAGTTTCTCGCCGAGCTCTCTCAGGCTGAGCCCTGCTTTTATCCGGCCGTACCGGATCCTTTCCCCGATGTGCATCCACCTCACCACTTTACAAAATGCAATTAATTGTTGTAATTGTAAAGTCTTAAGGATAAGTATCTTCCGGCGTGGATGAGGGGGGGGTGGGGTTTTGAATGGTGAAGCATGAGGGGAGGCCCCGCCCCCTTTGTCGGGGGTAGGGGTCGGTTGCAGGGGCGAGAGGAATCCCCCTGTATCGCTTCGGCATTCACTCGATCAGGATCTCGCCATCCTGCTCCAGAAGGTATGCCATGTCCCGGAAAAGAGGAGGCATTTGCAGCACGATTGATTGCGAGAGGACGGGAACATCCGGTTGAGCGCGGGGCATGGCTCCGTCATGAAATCTCATCGCTGACATTGGAGAAAAGAGGTATTATTGTGGATGAATAATGGGGTGAGGGGTGGGCTGTAATTGAATTTTCCTGCCTGCACGGGGAGCCGCGTTGCGGACCGTGTTCAACGGCCCTTCCGGGTTTCTCGCCCGTTCAATCACGTCGGGGTTGCGGGCGACGGCATCCATGAATCCCCGCAGAGACTCCAGTTCCCGCTCGTAGCGCTCGACCTGGGCGACCAGGTGCACGATGGTCTTCTGCTGCTCCTGGAGTTCATGTTTGAGCTCACCTTCCATCCGGTTGATCTCTTTGACTGCGTGGACAGAAAGACGGTATTCACCTTTCAGGTAGTATTCTGCCACCTCTTTCTTCGTGAACCGCCTGTATGCGTCAGTCAGATACCCAGAATGGCCCATCAGGTATTCCACAATGTCCACGGGGATTGCAAGCGCAAGCTGCGACCGGAAGAACTTCCTGAGCTGGTGGATATGGAGGCTGTATCTTCCCGTTGATCGGTCGCGCTCTTTGGCCCCCGCGTTCTTTATGGCGGTCGTCCATGAGTCCTGCGCGGTTTTCATCGCAAAGGGAAAGATCCTCGCATCACAGGAAATCTCAGGGCGGGGACCTGAAAATCCGTGATTGATGAACCCCGCATTCTTGTTTTTGGCCTGGATCATGTAGGCTTCCCGGACCTTCAGCCATTCAACAAGCGCTTCTTTCGCTTCGCTGCTGATGAAGGTATATCGCTGTTCCCCGGTCTTGGTGTTCTCTCCCCTGATCTGGATGAAGACAGGTTCGTGTTCCAGGTCGATGTCATCGAAGGTGAGCGCCAGGGCTTCCCCGATTCGCATGCCCGAAGACGCCAGGGTGAGGAAAAGGGCCTTGCCCTTGATGTCCATGTGCTGGACCAGCATCCGCAGGGTATCATGGTCCAAGTCACGTTCCACGGTCCTGGTGGTCCCTTTCGGTAACTTGGTGCGGATTCTTTTCAGGTCCCTTGTCTTGATCTCGATACCTTGCTCGGCAAGGAACTCTTTCCATATGACAAAGCGGTTCCTTGCGGTATGTGGCGCGGTGTTGGCAGAGGCGGCCGCGGCAGCGTAACGGATGAAGTCCTGGAGGTATTCCGGATCCGATGCGAGGTATTCGTCGATCAATCGCTCGTATTTAACCAGCTCTTCTCTCGTTACTTCTTTGCCTTCTCGTTGGGGTCCATATTTCCAGTCGACGAACGCCATCAGGCCAGCGCGGTAGTTTCTGAAGGTGTTTTCGTTCGGATAAAGAGCCAGGAAATTGGACATTTTTCCCATGCAAATAGATGGG
>MVQD01000001.1 GCA_002067095.1 Methanoregulaceae archaeon PtaB.Bin056 | reverse complement strand
AACTGCGAGGTCCACTTGTGGGTCTACACCGACCGGAAGGGTTGGCACCGCTATCAGGTGCTTGCCGGCGGTATCACCGAGGTCGAACTATGATCGCCTCATCGGTGCGCCTCAACTGCCTGCACGACAGCGGGGCCGTCGAGCGCCATTTTAATGAAGACACCGCGACCTGCTGCATGATCTCCCCTGGTGATGCCACATGGCGGCCGGGGAGATAGACCGGACATTCTCCCTCCTCTTCGAACCCGGACAGGTGATTGAGGTCCGTGCGATTACTGAGGAGGGGATGGCATCGGGGTACTTCGATGACCCCGAGGCCCTGGCCAAAGCGGTAGCTCCGCTGGACGCTGCAGGGACCGCCGGCATCTACGTCACCCTGAACGAGGTGAACCCGGCCCTTCTCTCGCGGCGGGCGAACCGTATCAAGATGCGGCTCTCGAAGAAGGACGCAACGACCGCTGACGCTGATATTATCCACCGGCGCTGGTTCCCCATCGACATTGACCCGGCGCGACCATCCGGTGTGTCCTCTACTGATGAGGAGCACCAGGCAGCGCTCGTCCGGGCCGCCGAGATCGCCGCGTATCTTGGGAGGGAACGGGGGTGGCCGGACCCTGTTATGGCCGACTCGGGGAACGGGGCACACTTGCTCTATCGGATCGATCTTCCGAATGACGAGGAGAGCCGCGACCTGGTGAAGCGGTGCCTGGAGGTGCTGGATACCATGTTTTCGAACAGCGCGGTCACTGTGGACACTGCGAACTTCAACGCGGCCCGTATCTGGAAGATGTACGGAACCGTCTCGCGAAAAGGTGATCATACTGAGGACCGCCCGTACCGAAAATCGCTGGTCCTATCAGATGCTGATCAGGTGGATGTCGTTGAAAAAGAGTCATTGCGCCAATTGGCCGAAGCATTGCCGCGCGCTCCACCGGAAACAAAGGGGTATAAAAACATTCTCGATCTCCGGGAATGGCTCATTCAACATGGCCTCGGTATCGCCCACGAGAAGCCCTACCAGGGCGGAACGCTGTACATCCTGGACGAATGCCCGTTCTCCGGAGCCCATCGGGACGGGGCGTTCGCAATCCAGTTTCCGAGCGGCGCTATCTATGCAGGGTGCCACCACGCTTCCTGTGGTGGCGGTGAGCAGCGATGGAAGGAACTTCGCGAGAGGTTCGAGCCTCAAAAGGAGAAGAGCAGGAGGCCTCCGGCACGCCCGCCTTCCGGATCCCGGACCGGGGCCTCTCCACCTATCAACTTGGGCGAGCTTCCAGGACGCGAGGAAGCCCTTACGGTCCTCCATCACGGCAACCCGAAGCAGTCGATGCTCCGGACCTTCGCCCTCGACCACGAAGGTGACGAGGTGGTCGCCGAGTGCATGATCATGTCGCTCGCCTCCCGGTCTGTCCTGAACACCAACGGTCTCCACGTCTCCGTGACCGGCGAGAGCGGGAAGGGCAAGAGCCACACCTTTGCGACCATGCTCCGGCAGGTCCCGGAGCGGCTGCGGCTTGAGGGGGCGATGAGCAACAAGGCCCTCTTCTACCTGGAAGACCTGCAGCCGGGCAGCGTGATTGTGCTCGACGACCGTGCCCTCTCCGAGGACATGGCCGAGATCCTGAAGGGGGTCACCACCTCCTTCCGCAAGCCGTTCATTTACCGGACCGTCAGCAAGGACCGCAGGCCGCAGTTCTGCACCATCCCGGAGCGGTGCATCTGGTGGGTGGCGAAGGTCGAAGGCGCCGGCGATGATCAGGTCTTCAACAGGATGCTGACCTGCTGGATCGACGACACCGAAGAGCAGGACGCCCGGGTGCTGGCCCGCATCCTGGTCAGGGACCAGGCTCTCCCTGTCTGCATTGACGAGGACCGGCCAGAGACGCAGGTCTGCCGGGCGATGTGGGAGATTATCGGGCAACAGAGGTTTCATGTGGTGATCCCGTTCTCCGCCCGAATCAGGTTCCAGGCTGCCGCGAACCGGCGAAACCCGGAGATGCTGCTGGACCTGATCAAGTCGAACACGGTGCTCCGGTTCATGCAGCGGGAGCAGCAGCGTGCCGGGTCGGTGGTCTGCCTGACTGCAACGCTCGAGGACTTCCAGGAAGCGACCCGGCTCTATGGCCTGCTGAACGGGACCGCCGGGGGGCAGGAGACCAAGCTGACCAAGCGGGAGGCCGACCTGCTTGCGGTCATCCAGCATCACCAGTGGCCCGAGTTCACAGTCCCGATGCTCCAGAAGGCCTCCGGCCTTACCAGCGGGAACATCCACAAGTGCATCCACGGGCATGTCACTCACGGCAAGGTCTACTCCGGTCTCCTGGAGAAGTGCCCCGCAATCTCCTACTGTGACCGGACGGTCGTGACCGACGACGAGGCCTGCGGCGTCTCGATGCGGAGGAGGACCAACGCCTATACCTTCGACCGCGAGATCTTTGCATCGTGGTGTGCGGGCGGGGCAGTCTGGCTGGACAATGATGGTGATGACACTTCAAAGACTTCAAAAAATCCCGATGATTTCCATCGAGACGCATCAAATGTTGAAGTATTTGGAAATGATTTAAACGGGCCTGATTCTCAAAATAACCCTATTAATAATAATAATTGTTTATGTACTCATGATCACTTCAACAAATCTCCAGAAACACAGCAACCAAAAGAGGGGGGTGCATGTGCATCTACATGTGACTGTGATCCTGGAATTATTGAAGTGCTATCGCCAGATCCCAATAATTCTCCCTCAATTAAGGAAAACGTCCCAGAAAGTGGTCCGTTTCCACTTCAACAGAATGCTTCAACACCGGAAATTCCTGGAAGTGTTGCAAAGTCATCCGGTTTACGGCCGAAGATCAACGCCCGGGACTATAAGCCGCTCGACATCCCGGAGAAGACCCCCTGCTACGTGTGCGGGGGCACCTGGTCGCAGTATGTTGAGAAGCTGACCGATGAGCGCCGGGGACGGGAGGATAAAACCGCCCGCCGGATCTGCAAGACCTGTTACCAGGGCGCAAAGAAGCGGGCCCAGCAGCACGCGACCATCCTCCCGGGCACATTCGATGTTACCCGGATGGAACGCCTGAAGGCGACCGTGGGCCGCTGCACCGTCTGCGAGCTGGACAAGGCAGCGTATATCGACCGCGGGACCGATACCAAGCTCTGCGAGTATTGTTATCAGCGGGCTGTGCAGGCCCAGGGACACGGGGAGGTGAGCGGATGACCCCCTCGCGGTGCCTGCTCTGCATATCCGACCCGGCGACCAGGTTAGAGAAGTTGGAGAAGCGGCGGGGCATCATCCAGGAGTGGATGACGCAACTCTCCGATCAGCTCTACCTGGTCGAATCGGAGATCTCGGCTCTCACGGAGGGCAGGCCATGATGCTCGTCTACGACCTGCGGGCTATGCAGATTCTCTTTCATCCACCTGCGGATGCCGGCAGCCGGGAACGCCGGACCGTCACTATCGCCAGGCTGATTACGATAATCGGCGAGGAGAAGCGCAAGGCCTTGCCGAAGTGGAAGCGGTATTACCTCGCTCATCGTGAGAAGGAGATTGCCCGGCAGAAAGCATACCGGGCAGCCCACCCGGACGACATACAAAAATACAACCGGCACTACTACCGGAACAGGAAGCAATCCAAAACGGTCCGGCCAGGACAGACCTTGCTCATCCGGGAGGCAATACCGTGCTCGACGTGATACTTAAGAGCTGGGGCCGACTCGTCCGGTTCTTTTCTGGAGGTGAGGAGGTGACAATCGGGAAGGTCCTGGTTGAAGTCTCTGTTTATTCAATTATACTATTAAAAACTACATGATCAATCATGTTAATCGCAACGATGAATATTCATCGCTGTGAAGCATATTCATCGAACTAATAGGTTAT